>NZ_NEKA01000007.1:0-376160 GCF_002113205.1 Pseudomonas sp. B16(2017) | reverse complement strand
CTACCCCGGCCGCTTCACCACGCGTGAGCGCGGCAAGTTCCTCTCGACCCGCGCGCTGGAACGCCATCGCAGCGACTACAAACTCGCCGAAGGCAAAGGGGACGAACCGACCCTGACCAGCGGCCACTTCATGACCCTGGCCGAACACCCGCGCGCCGAGTGGAACGACTTGTGGCTGCTGCTGGAAGTCTTCCACGAAGGCAAACAGCCGCAAGTGCTGGGCGAAAACGTCACCAGCGACGTCACCGACCACAAGAGCGATTTCCACCAGGGCTACCGCAACAGCTTCGTGGCCACCCCGTGGGACGCCCACTACCGCCCTGCCCTCGAACACCCGAAACCGAAAGTGCTCGGCAGCCAGACCGCCATCGTCACCGGCCCCGCCGGCGAAGAAATCCACTGCGACCAGTACGGCCGCGTGAAGGTGCAATTCCACTGGGACCGAGAAGGCCAGGCCGACGACAAAACCACCTGCTGGCTGCGCGTCGCCAGCGGCTGGGCCGGCGCAGCCTACGGCGGCATCGCCATCCCACGGATCGGCATGGAAGTGCTGGTGACCTTCCTCGAAGGCGACCCCGACCAGCCATTGGTGACCGGCTGCCTGTACCACAAGGAAAACGTCGTCCCTTACGACCTGCCGGCGAACAAGACCCGCAGCACCTTCAAGACCCTGAGTTCACCCGGCGGCAAGGGCTACAACGAATTCCGCATCGAAGACAAGAAAGGCGCGGAACAGATCTACATCCACGCCCAGCGCGACTGGGACGAAAACATCGAGCACGACCAGAAGATCCGCGTTGGCAACGAACGGCATGACACGGTCGAAGCCAATGTTTTAAGTGAATTCAAAGTCGAGGAACACCGCATCACCCACCTGGACCGCAAGAGCGAAATGCGCGCCAACGATCACCTCACCGTCGGCGTGACCCAGCATGTGAAGGTCGGCACCGGGCAGTTCGTGGAAGCGGGCACGGAGATTCACTACCACGCCGGCGACAAGGTCGTGATCGAGGGTGGTATGGAGCTGACGGCCAAGGCTGGCGGCAGTTTCGTCAAGGTCGATGCGGGTGGCGTGACCATCAGCGGTGCGGAAGTGAAGGCCAACACCGGCGGTGCGCCGGGTGTCGGAACAGGCATCGGGATTCTCGAACCCGTTATCCCGTGGCTAGCGGCCAAAGACAAGGCTGGCGCCTTGCTCGTCCCGGCTGCCGCCCAAATGGCATTGGCCAAAGCTGCGCGCAAGGCCGGTGACACCCGCTGCCCTATCTGTGAGGCCTGCCGCGAAGGCAAATGTGATCTGGGAGTCGTGGCATGAGTGATGCGTTCAATAACTGGCTGGGCGAACAGTCTCGCTTCAATCGCGTCCTGATCCTCGCTCTCGACAGCCTCGCCGAACCGAACCCGGTCACGCCGTTGTACAGCGCCGGTGTAATGCAGCGCTCGGTGCAACTCTACCGACGTACCGAGTTCGCCCAGTTCGCGTCCATCAGCCCATGGCTGACTGAACTCGAAAACTCGGGCAACGAAGCGTTCCGCAAGCTGCTGGATGATCCAAAGCGTAACTGGGGCTGGATCGGCAGCATGGACAAGGCCGATCTCGACAGCCTGACCCAGCACTGGATCGCACGCATGGTCATCGATGAGGATGGCGACCGCTCACTGTTCCGCTTTCAGGACAACCGCGTACTCGCCCGTTGCCTGGCCAACATGAAAGAAACTGAATGGCCGCTGCTGCTCGGACCGATCAGCAGTGTGCTGTATTGGGATGAAGATCAGTGGAAGAGCGCGGCCAACGCCAGACCGGATCTGTATCCGGTACCGAATCCCGCGCCGTGGCTCCGTACTCCCGAGTCAGGCGAACAGGCCAGAAGCATCCTGCGTGACAACCTCAAGCGCTGGTTGCTGACTTACCACGTCGACGCCGCCGCTGCACTGGCAGAAACCCGCGTGGTCAGTGAATGGCTGGAAGACCAGATGGATTTGCTTGATGAGTGGGGCTGGCGAACCGAAGAGCAACGACAGCTGATGCTGAGCCTGCGCCTTTCGCCACCCTGCGCCGCTGACATTGCCTGGGAGCCCATCCCCGGGGAAACGCCGGAACAACACTTCGACCGATGCCAACGCGTGTTCGCGGATCCGAAAGCAGGTGCCACGGCTTGAGGGCTCGACTGTGGATTGCAGTCGCGGCGGTGCCAATACTCGGTGGTTGCAGCTTCGCGCGTCAGATGGCTGAAAGCAGCGTGAGTTACTACTCGTGGGATCATTTCACGCTTGTTGCTACGGTGCCTGCCAAGTTTGGCTTCACCTCCAAGGCCCACTATTACCCGAAGGCGGGTGAAAGCTGCTTAAAGTACAGTCCTGGGCTGGGTGGAATGGTGACTCGTGAACAACAGATGTCCAATAACACGGTGGCAAAGAATGTAGCGCAGACAGTGTCCACTAAAATACCACTGGAGTTTCATATTGCAGATTGTTCTATGGAGCTTGGTGGGGTTATTTATGAAGTAAATGCGACTTATGGGCCGGACGCTTGGGACCACGGGTTGGCAGTGGCTGGGGGACTATCAGTAAGCGAAGCACCGCCAAGCGTCGTTGAAACGCCAGTTCCAGATCTTATTGAACAAAGAAGACTCTGCGCTTGGATGTTTCAGATCAGCAAGTCCAAGGCAAAACTCGACGAAATAGAAAAGCTTCTCTCATGTAAGGCCGCCGATGAACGCTGGTCAGTCTCAAAGAAAAAATACGAAAAACGTAACCCGGGTGGCTCCTTCGCAAGAAGTCAATTAGTTGGGAAAACTGTAAAAGTCGACTTTCGCCTATCCACTGAAGAGTATCCATCGGTGGGCGATACTTGGCTGAGATTTCCTGAAGGCTGGAAGCCTTGCCTTGGAGATGGGCTCAATGACCCTTATGGATTCTGCACTAAAAACAACAGAAACTTCAGAACCTTCAAAATGAATAAACGCGAGTGCACCATCTATCCTAATTGCGTTGAACAGGGAGTAGTTCATGACTAGCAAGTATTTTTCATGTGGTCCTCAAGCCGTGTTCTTCCTTGCTCTGCCATTGGTAGGTGCATGCAGCTTTGCGGGACAGATTGCTAAGGACTCCGTTGAAGGAGCTACCAGCTATTACAGCCGGGAACACTTCACGTTAGTTGCCACGATTCCTGCTAAATTTGGTTTCACATCCAAAGCCATCTACTCGCCTAAAAGTGGTGAAAAATGCGAGACCTACAGCCCAGGCCTCGGTGGAAATGTTACTCGCCAGCAACAAAATTCGAATACAACTGACGCCAAAGACATCGAGCAAACAGTATCCACAGACATTCCGTTGGAGTACCACATTGCTGATTGTTCAATGGAGCTTACGCGCGTTAGCTACGAGGTGAGCGCCAGATATGGGACGGGGTCGCTGGATAGTGATTTAGAGTTGGCTGGAGGTATTTCGGCAACATCTACAAAAACCAGAGCCAATCCAGAAGCACACGAAAGAACGGTCGAGCAGAGAGGACTATGTTCCTGGCTCTTTAAAATCAGCAATTCAAAAATAACAAAAGGACAAGTCGAGAAAATTCTGTCCTGCTATGCAGCCAATGAAAACTGGGAAATCTCCGACAATAGGTCTAAACGGCGTAAACCAGGTGGCGCAATTCAGAGAGCGGAATTGGCGAATAAAACCGTAAAAATAGAATTTCGGCTCTCAGCTGAAGAGCGCCCAGCGATAAATGACACATGGATAAAGGTTCCCGAAGGCTGGAAGCCATGCCTCGGAGAGGGACAGGATGATCCATATGGATTTTGCGGTGGACTAACTGACAAGTTTAGAACCTTCAAACTGAATGGAAAGGAATGCACGGTTTATCCGGGCTGCAATTAAAGGGATTAAATCGATGGATAAAAATGAAGCTTCACAACTGAGCGATCAGCGACGTTCGTGCCCTTTAAGAGGGAACTGGATCAGTTTCCGTTTAGTAGACGAGTTTGGAGAAGGCAAGCCATATGCGGGCCTATCCTATGAGCTTTCAGACACCGAAGGCGAAAAAAAATCTGGGACACTGGATGCAGATGGGTATGCAAAAATAGAAGGCAGTTATGCAGGCCCAGCGATTCTCACATTAAACAAAACATATAATGGCGCAGACAAATTTTATAAGTTTATTTCAGGTCGCGATTATTACAATATACCTGTAACTGAGTTTCAAGCCGCCGCTGAGCAAACACTTAGACGCCCAATCGGCAGCACAGGCAAAACAGGCGCTTACCGCGCCTCGGCCGAAAAAGGCGAATATCACAACGTCGAAGTCCGCGACCTTGTCGAGTTCACCAAGCATTTGCCTCCTGCCGCCAAACTTTCCAGCCCTGTGCCCGCAGGTTGCGCCAAACTCGCCCGTGATTTCGCTGGAGACAAAGTTCCAAGTTTTGGAGTGGGCCTACTTCCTGAGAAACATTACGTTCTCGAAGTACGCGCCTTGCGCGCGTTCAGGCCACTTTTGTCTTTGGCCCCCGAGTTTAGTGCGCTGAACTTGTATCAACTATCGTTGCTCGCCACATTGAGCTACGGTGCTTTTGGTCAGACGCCAGAAAAACCTGACACAGCCCCCAAAAAAGATTTCGAGTTCACCTATCCCAAGCGCGGCACCATTGGCCATGTGCTGAATACCTGCCTTGCTTGCTTCGAAGAGCCGTCAAGTTACGCGGACTCCAAGAAACCATCGTTCCCACTGGTCGAGGATGTTCCCTATTCAAAGCGCCTGGAAATAGTGCCTTTCGACCCTGAGCTTTACCCACAAAACGACCCATCTTCCGGTGAAGAGCTGGAAACGCCAATGAGCGTGCACTTTTTCAACGATTCGAGAAAGGGCTCCACTGACTGGAAGAACACCGACACCCAGGCCTATGCCACTCACGATGACCGGGTAATTCTCATCGGTGTGAGAGGTACAGCGGAAGGCTGGGACGCCTGGCGTGATGTCGATGCCCAACAAGTGCCGATTGAGGGTGGAACGGGTAAAGCGCACCAAGGTTTCTACGAAGCATTCATGGCGTTGCGTCCATTCATCGAGCGTTACGTTCTTCGCTTCCGCACCGACCAAAAAATCCTCGTCTGCGGCCACAGCCTCGGCGGTGCCATCGCGTTGCTGCTCTCCGAATGGCTGCACCGCGAGATCACCGATGACGTCATTCTCTATACCTTCGGTTCTCCCCGCGCCGGTGACAAAGATTTTGTCGAGTCAGCGAGCGGGTTGACTCACCACCGAATCGTCAACCAGAACGACCCGGTTCCCAGCGTCCCGGCCGGCTGGATGGACACCAAAAAACCGATCTGGATCACCGGCCTCGCCGCAACGGTATCCGGCGTTCTGACGCCAGCCGCAGGCGGAGTGGTTATGGCGGTCGGTATGGGGCGCTTCGGCGGTAAGCCTTACTGGCACCATGGCGAGCAGCGCTATTTCATGCCATTGCAACTGCCCGGCCGACAGCTCTCCTCCGTTCTGTGGACCCCGGGATGCGAAGGCTATGAAGAAGCCGCCATGAATCGCTGTCTGAAGCAGCTGAAAAACAACGACACGCCAGACCGCAAGAACTTTTTGACTCAGGCGGCCAACGGCGCCGACCACAAGATGCTGGACGGCTATATTCCAGCGTGTTGGGCATCGCTTCGCCGCTGGCAGGACACACAGCAAACCGGCGGCTACATCATCAGTACGACGGAGTCCAATCGTCTGAAGCTGGAAATCGAGACGTATCGCACGGAACTGGAGAAATGGCAGCGTGAAGCCAGTGCCGAGTTCCCGGGCGGCACAATCGAAAGCCGGCCCCAGGATCGCGCTACTGCGCTGCAACGTCGCTCGACCATGTCGGACCTTCAGGATCGCCAGACAGCCATCCGCCAGGCCATTCGACACAATGAAAAAGAACTCAAAGCCCTTGAGGGTACGCTGCAAACGGTGATCACCCTGAGCAAAACCAAACTCACGATGACGGACCTCTATGGCGATTGCAGCTCACTGCCAGAGTTGCAAATCCACATCGACAGATGGGCTGAACATCGTGAGAACCAGGAGTCTGTGCGTCTCGCGCAAATTCCTTCTTCTACGTCTGCCAGCATGGCTTGAAGTGAAAACGTGGGGTTTAACGGGAAAACAGTCTGTTTCCCGTTAAATCCTTACGGATGTCAGGCAGGTGCAGTCCAGTTCAACATTTTCTGCTGCGCAACCTGCAGCAAATCACTGCCATCCTGCGTCAGCAGGTACAGCGCATGGGTGATGTGGGGAATGTCCTGGACGTCGGCGTGTTTGAAGCACAGGCAGTGCAGGGTTTCGAGCAGGTCGGCTGCGGCGCGGATACGTTGCACGGCGGCTTCGAAGAGGTCTTTTGGGTTGGCTTGGGTGTCGATGACCAGCGGTGCGCTGTCAGTGACGCCGCTGTTGAGCGGGAGGTAGCGAGCGGAGCTTAGTTTCAGTATTGGCATTGTCATTACTCGATAGGCTTCAATGACCCGCCGACACCGTGACCAAACGATGGGAGGCGGACTGTATGCAAGGCTTGGTCAACTGAGAAACCCGATCAGCTCGCCCGAAGGCGCCCCTGCACACAGCCGCCACAGCAATGTACTCCGAAGACATGAATGTCCGCGGCGCGAATCATGGCACAGATGTGTCGAGTTTTTCAGGTGACCAAACCTAAGTCGCTGATTTTGCAGCGACGCCAAACCATAACCGCCCCGCTCCAGCCCCCGAAAGCAGACAAGGCATCCACCCTTGTAGGAATCCGCCGAGTCTCCCCCGCGAAACAATCCTCACCCAGACAGCCGGCGTTCAGCCCGGTTAACCATCGCTTAACGCCGCGGTCAAAAACTCTACTGAACCGCACACCCTCAGCCCTGGCTGACGCCGAGTGCGGCAGGTTTGGCTGGCAATCCGCCGAACTCCATTTCCGTCGCACCGGAGTCCATCATGAACATTCGTCCGTTCCTGCTCACCACCGCCCTCGCCTGCACCGCGTTTGCCGGGCTGGCCCAGGCCAATGACACCTCCAAGGCTGTTCCCTATGAATACGGCATGCCGCTGCATGTCGCCAAAGTGGTTTCCCTGACCGAGCCGCAGACGCAGGAGTGCAAGGTCATCACCGCCGACATGAAGTACCTCGACAACACCGGTAAACCGGAAGAAATCAGTTACCGGAAATTATCTGACGCCTGCAGCTTCCAGAACTGACAGAAAGCTCTGATTTGCGGCTTTGCGGTAGGCGAGCACGGGTCTCGAAGAGTATGCTCGGGGCCCTCCTCACTGCCGCAAGGATTCGCCATGCAGTTGTCGTTCCGCACGCTCTCGACCCTCACCTTCTCCCTTTGTTTTCTGCTTTCCTTGGCGTGGGGTCTGGCACCACAGATGTTGCTGGCGATCTGGAGCATCGAGTATTCGGAAGCCGCCGGATTCGTCGCACGGCGCAGCGCGGTGCTGTTTGCGGCGTTGGGGGTGATGTTTTATCTGGTGCGCAACGCGCCGGTATCGATCGCGCGCAATGCGCTGAGCAACGGCTTTATCGTCGGCTGTTTTGGCCTGGCGGTGCTGGGGTTTGCTGAATGGCTCAACGGCCACGCCGGCCCCGGGATTCTGCTTGCGGTGCTGGTCGAGTTCGCGCTGGGCCTTGGCTTCTTGCAGGCCCGGCGCGTGACGGTCGAACTGGGTGAAACAGTCGGTTAGACGACTCGGGATCGCGGCATTGCATGATGGCTTGTCGATTGTTGCGCAAGATCCGAGCGCAACCCGGCGATCAGGCCGTTGATTTCGCGACAGCTGTTCAAATGACTGGCATCGATGCCACTCACCTGCAGCTCAACCTGATCGGTCTGGTGATCGCCATACACCTTGACGGTCATCGACAGATCCGGGGACAGCGTGCACTGGCAGCGTTTCGGTAGAAAGCTGCTTTCAATGATGTTGCGGAGTTCCAAGGCAGACAGAAACATGGCGAAACCTCTCCTTACTGTGAGACTGCCAATCAAGTATTCACGTCGACCGATGCCACGGTTCCCACGGGTGTGTCCCCGCTGAATCCTTGGGTTGTGACAAGCGGCTGTACTGCGAAATGCCCATTGGAGTGTAGGCGCCCGAACTCGGTGCGCTGCACCAAATCAACGCATAAAGCGTGCCTTTCATCAGGTTGCATTCACCTCCTTGCAAATCAATGACTTGGCCAAAACGCAGGCAACTGGCCAGTTGCAAAATGCAAGATTCGATCGTGCAGGCACTGCAATTTGCAAGCGGCTGGCGGTTTGCATTCATCGCCTGCGACAGTGAGAATGCCCGTCAACCAACGTACACCCGCCAGGAGGCTTCAATGGGAAATTTCACCGTCCGCGCGACGGCCGGCCTGATGCTCGCCAGCCTGTTCACCCTCGCCCACGCCGCCAAGCTTGAAGACACCGCGCCTTATCCGAAGGCCGAAGCGGGCTTCACGCGCCAGGTCATCCACCTGCCGCAACAGGCCCAAGAAGAAAACTTCAAAGTCGAAATCCTCGCCGGCAAAACCCTCGAAGTCGATTGCAACCGCCAGCGTCTGGGCGGCACCCTCGAAGAGAAAAACCTCGAAGGCTGGGGCTATCCGTTCTATCGCCTGGAAAAAGTCAGCGGCCCGATGAGCACCCTGATGGCCTGCCCACCCGGCACTCAGAAAAAACGCGCATTCGTGCCGGTGATCGGCGATGGCTTTACCGTGCGCTACAACAGCAAGCTGCCGATCGTGGTTTACGCACCGCAGGACGTTGAAGTGCGTTTCCGTATCTGGTCGGCTTCGGACAAGATTGGCGTGGCAATACCTGAATAATCTGCAAAGGAGCCGCAGCCTTGATTACCTGCCACGTCAGATACGTGATTGATCCCTATCAGTTGGACGCATTCGAAGCCTACGCCAAGACCTGGCTCGGCATCGTCGAACGGCTGGGAGGAACGCATCATGGTTACTTCCTGCCCTCGGAAGGCGCGAGCAATATCGCGTATTGCCTGTTCAGTTTCCCGTCGCTGGCAGATTACGAAAGTTATCGCCACATTGCACTGACCGACCCGGAAAGCACGGCGCTGGTGGCCGATCTGGTCGAAAAGAAGTTCATCATCAGCTACGAGCGCAGTTTTCTACGCCCACTGCTGCCCTGAACGCTTCAACGCCGTTGGCAACTGCCAACGGCTGATAGCTGCGCAACTTGAAATTCCGACTCATCTGCCCAAGGAAGGAATACCTGATGTCCATCGCCCTGCCCCTCACTGCGTTGATTGCCTTCAGCGGCTACACCGTCTCCGTGATGCTTCAGGCGGAACAGTCGCTGATCGACTTCGGCATCAGCCTGATGTCGCGTCCGGACACTGCGCAGGTGGTGATCGATCTCTATCTGCTGGCAACCCTGGCGGGCGTCTGGATGTACAAGGACGCGCGCAAGCGTGGGCAGTCGGGCTGGTCGGTGGTGCCTTATCTGTTGCTGACGGCGGTATTTGTTTCAATCGGGCCGCTGATGTACCTGGTTGTTCGGGGCCTGCAGGATCGCAAGCGTTCGGCCCCGGTCACTTCGCAAGACGCCTGAGCCCGAACAGCATCCCGCCCGCCCCCAGCAGCATCGCCGCCAGGAACAACGGGTACGACACCCACCACGGTGTGCCGGCGGTCATCATGCTGAATTCCGACATGCCGCCAATGCTCGCGATCAGGTTGAGCGGCAGGAATACCACGTTGATCAGCGTCAGTTTGCGCAGCAGGTTGTTCATGCTGTTGTTCATCAGGTTGCCTCGGGCGTCGATCAGCCCGGAGAACACCGTCGAATAGATTTCCGCCTGCTTGTAGCACTGGTTGTTTTCGATGATCAGGTCGTCGATCAGGCCGATGTCTTCGCTGCCGAAGTGCTGTTTTTCCGCGTGATTGCGCAGCCGCGTGAGCACCGCGCCGTTGCTGTGCAAGGCGTTGATGTAATAGATCAGGCTTTCGCTGAGGTTGAACATCTGCACCAGATGCTGGTTTTGCATCGAGGCGTTGAATTTCTGCTGCAACTCCCGGGCGACCAGTTTGATCACCTTCAGATGCCCGAGGTAGTGATGAATATTGTTGAACAGCAGGTCCAGCAGCACATCCAGCGGCGTGTTCAATGGCTGGCGGGTGCCGACACCGTGCAACGGCGTGTCGTCGGTGGCGATCACCAGCAACTGGCTCGGCGAAAACAGCAAACCGCAGGACGACACCTCGAATGCCAGGCTGCCACCTCCGGAATAGTTTTCCGGGCGTTTCCAGATCAGGAACAAGTGATCGGGGTGAAACTCGATCCGTGACACCTCGTCCGGATCCAGCGCCGAGGCCAGCGCGTGTTCATCGAGTTTGAAGTGACTGTGGAGCAAGTCGCGCTCGGCGGCGTCCGGGTCGCTGAACAGCATCACCTCGGCGTCCAGCCGCTCGACCCGCTGCAACCCGCCGTGGTTCAGTGCAAAGCTGTTGATCATCGGCCGCTCACCAGGCCTGGCCACGACGTTTGAGCTCGAGACGGCGCACGAATTCTTCCAGCACCAGCGAATACAGATCGTCTTGCAGGTAGGCGTCTTCGATGCCCGCGTCGAGGTTCGGGTTGTCGTTGACCTCGATCACCACGACTTTGTCGCCGGCCTGTTTCAGATCGACGCCATACAAGCCGTCGCCGATCAGGTTGGCGGTCTTCACCGCCAGTTCCACCACCGCGCGCGGCGCTTCGTGGATCGCCAGCGTGCGGCATTCGCCGTTGACGTCCTGGCCCTTGGCTTTGTGGTTGTAGATCTGCCAATGGCCCTTGGACATGAAGTACTGGCAGGCAAAGATCGGTTTGCGGTTGAGCACGCCGATGCGCCAGTCGTACTCGGTATAGAAAAACTCCTGGGCCAGCAACAGCACCGAATGCTCGAACAGCTCGGCGGTGGCTTCCAGCAAGGCCTGCTGGCTCTCGACCTTGATCACGCCACGGGAGAAACAACCATCAGGGATCTTCAGCACCAGCGGAAAACCGAGGCGTTCGCCGACCCGCTCGAAGTCTTCGGGTCGCTCCTTGTAGAGAATTTCCGTGGCCGGCATGCCCAGTTGATGGCTGTTGAGCAGGTCGGTGAGGTAGACCTTGTTGGTGCAGCGCAGGATCGACGTCGGGTCGTCCATCACCACCAGCCCTTCGCTTTCAGCCTTCTTGGCGAATCGGTAAGTGTGGTTGTCGACGCTGGTGGTCTCGCGGATCAGCAGGCCGTCGTACTCGGCCAGCCTTGCGTAGTCCTTGCGTTCGATCAGCTCGACATCGATGCCCATGCTTTTGCCGACCCGCACGAAGTTTTCCAGTGCGCGGGCGTTGGATGGCGGCAAGGCTTCCTGCGGATCATGCAGGATCGCCAGGTCATATCGCGCCACTTGCGGCGAACGCGGTACACGCCAGATCTTGCGACTGAAGCCGTCCAGCGCATTGGCGAACTGATCTTCCTGATCGTCGCGCAACTTGTGCAAGGCGCCAGACTTTATACCTTCGATGTGCCAGCCGTTAGTTCGACGAAACTCAACTAACAGAATCGGACACGGGAATACTTCAAACAATTGCCGGGCCAGATCCTGCAACGGCTCTATATGCGTTCTGCCGAAATAAAGTGTCAGCGTAAAACCTTCAGTGTCGCTGTAGAGATGATGGCTGAGGGCTTTTTCCAGGGTTTTATCCAGGTCATCCAGCGCCAGACCGTAAAGGGATTTTCGGGTCAGTTCGCTGATGGTGCGTACCGACGGAATCACCTTGTGCCCTCGAGCCTCCGCCAGCAGAGAGCAATAGTAGCCGTGGCCCAGGTACTTGTAGCTGCGGCACAGATTGATCACCTGCACCCGTTTTCCCGGCTCGCTGTCGGGCGGTTGTTCGAGATATTCCTGGGCCGTCAGGATGTCTTCGCTTGGAAAGTACGAGGCCCAGTCTTCCTTGCGTTCGACGATGATCAACACTTGACTGGACGTTCTGATCTGCGGTTTTAAATAAGTTGCCGGTGGCAAACTTTGACTGGATACTTCGCGCCAATGACCCTGTACCGCTGACATAGAAATTGATCCGTTGGAGAACAAGACCTTTTCTATTAAGCACGAAGTTTTTCGAAAGTCCCGTTTCGTTACGCAACTTTTACGGTGGTCATATGAATGCTGTTTTTCGCCTGGCGGTCGTTGATGATTTGCCAGCGTTGCTCACGCTGGAGATGCACTGCTTCACCACGGACCGGCTCACACGCCGCAGTTTCCAATGGATGATCACCCGGGCCCACGGGCAATTGTGGGTGGCCGAACGCGAGGGTCAACTGGCCGGTTATGCGCTGGTGCTGTTTCATCGCGGCACCTCGCTGGCCCGTCTGTATTCCATTGCGATTGCTCCCGAGGCGCGCGGCGGTGGTCTGGGCAAGCAATTGCTGCAACGGATCGAGGCCTGTGCGCTTGAGCACGACTGCGCCTATCTGCGGCTGGAAGTGCGCACCGACAACCCCGCCGCCATCGCCCTGTACGAGCGTAACGGCTACCGGCGCTTTGCACTGATCCATGACTACTACGAGGATCACGCCGACGCGCTGCGTCTGGAGAAACGCATTCTCCAGCACCACGATTCGCGCAACATCAAAGTCCCCTATTACCGACAAACCACCGATTTCACCTGCGGCCCGGCCTGCTTGCTGATGGCCATGGGCGCGTTGCAGGCCGATCGTTTGCTGGAGCGGCGCGAGGAATTGCAGTTGTGGCGCGAGGCAACCACGGTGTTCATGACGGCCGGCCATGGCGGTTGCAGCCCGCAAGGCCTGGCACTGACGGCCTGGCGCCGGGGTTTCAGAGTGCGATTGCAACTGAGCATGACCGGGCCCCTGTTTCTCGACGGCGTGCGCGATGCGCATAAAAAAGACGTCATGCGCCTGGTCCATGACGAGTTCATGGCGCAACTGAACGACACCGATGTCGATCAGGTCATCGGCGTAACGCTGGATTTACCCACGCTGCTGGCCAACGGTGGACAACCCCTGGTGCTGATCAGCAGCTATCGCCTCACCCGCTCCAAGTCGCCGCACTGGGTGATCGTCACCGACTGCGACGAAGACTTCGTCTACCTGCACGACCCGGATGTCGACCACAGCCAGCATCGCCAGCCCATGGACTGCCAGCACGTGCCGGTCAGCCATGGGGAGTTCGAGAAGATGTGCCGCTTTGGTCGTGGCAAGTTGCGGGCGGCGGTGGTGCTCTACGCGCGGTCACCCGCATGAACGGGGCTACTTGAGTCCCACCTTGTACAGCGAACCGTCGGATTCATCCGTCAGCACATACAGGTAACCATCCGGCCCCTGGCGTACATCACGAATCCGTTGCTTCAGTTCGCCCAGCAAGCGCTCTTCATGCACCACCTTGTCGCCGTCGAACTGCAAGCGGATCAGCTCCTGCGTCACCAGCGCACCGATGAACAGATTGTGCTGCCACGGCTTGAAGCGATCGGCATCGTAAAAAGCCATGCCGGTGACGCCCGGGGATTTTTCCCAGACATGGTGCGGCCCGACCGTGCCTTCGGCTGTCTTGCCCTTGGCTTCCGGGATCGGTTGCATGGAGTAGTTGATGCCGTGGGTTGCCAGCGGCCAACCGTAGTTCTTGCCGCGTTCGATGATGTTCACTTCATCGCCGCCGCGCGGGCCGTGCTCGTTTTCCCATAAGGTGCCGGTCCATGGATTGAGTGCGGCGCCCTGGGGATTGCGGTGGCCGTAGGACCAGATCTCCGGGCGCACGCCGGACTGGCCGACAAAGGGATTGTCATCGGGCACCTTGCCGTCGGGGTAGATCCGCACGACCTTGCCTTGCAGCTTGTCCAGGTCCTGCGCGGTCGGGCGGTCGTTGTTTTCGCCCAGAGTGATGAACAGATAACCGTCCCGGTCAAACACCAGCCGCGAGCCGAAGTGATTGCCGACCGACAGTTTCGGTTCCTGACGGAAAATCACGTTGAAGTCCTTCAGGGTTTTCAGGTCGTCCGATAGGCGCCCGCGCCCCACCGCCGTTCCGGCCTTGTCACCCGCACCGCCGCCCTCGGCGTACGACAGGTACACGAGGCGATCCTGTTTGAAATCCGGTGACAGCACCACATCGAGCAATCCGCCCTGCCCCTTGGCCCAGACGTCTGGCACACCGGTGATCGGCGCAGACAGCTTGCCGTCGGCATCCACCACGCGCAGGTTACCGGGACGTTCGGTCACCAGCATGCCCTGGCGATCAGGAAGGAAGGCCAGAGCCCATGGATGCTCGAGGCCCTGGGTAATCGTTGTGACTTCAAGGGTGCCCTGCTCGCTTTGCAGCTCTTTGGGAGCCGCAGCGAATGCCGGGGCGGCGATCAGTGCACTGGCACACAGGCCGGCCAGAAGGGTTTTACGCAACATGCACGATTCCTTTTGTTCGTTTGAAGGGCTGACAGAAGCGGTTCTGCCATTCAACGGTTGCTCCCGCTGTCACGGGCTGGAGGGTTGGGGATGAAGGTGGGTGGCGTGCTCGGCACGGAGCGCAGCGGCTGGCCATTGCCGATACCGCGATTCTCCAGGGTCGGCGGACGCGGCACGGGAACGGTGTTCGGCCCGCGAATGGGCGGAGTGCCGGGCTGGGTGCCCTGCATGCTGTTGGGGTTCGCCCGGCGGATCGGGCTGTTGTAGGGGTTGTTGCTGTTGCCGGTCGGACTTTGTGCCAGCAACAGCGATGTATGGCTTATTGCGCCATCGGCGTGAACCAGCCCGCCACTGAGGGCGAGCAACGCAATGCCAAGCAGGAAACGGTTCATGAACGGCCTCTTTCGGTGCGCAGGGACTAGAGCCTTCGAGTCCACGCTACGCCGTGGGTTCGCATTTGTTAACCCGTCACCGCTAAACAAGATGTAACACGGCTTGACCTGACGTTTAGCGGCCCCCAGCAAACAACGGAAACTTTTACGCCGGGCCACGGGTCACCCGAACATCACTCGGAGAACAGCACATGGCTCGGGCAATCTGGAAAGGCGCAATCAGTTTCGGTCTGGTCCACATCCCCGTGGCGCTGGTCTCGGCGACGTCATCCCAAGGCGTCGACTTCGACTGGCTCGACAGCCGCAGCATGGACCCGGTCGGCTATAAACGGGTCAACAAGGTGACCGGCAAGGAAGTCACCAAGGAGCACATCGTCAAAGGTGTGCAGTTCGAAAAGGGCCGCTATGTGGTGCTCAGCGAAGAAGAAATCCGCTCGGCACACCCGGTTTCAACCCAGACCATCGATATCTTCGCCTTTGTCGACAGTGAACAGATCCCGCTGCAGAACATCGACACGCCCTATTACCTGGCGCCGGACAAGCGTGGCGGCAAGGTCTATGCCTTGCTGCGTGAAACCCTGAGCAAAACCCGGAAGGTCGCCCTCGCCCGAGTGGTTTTACATACGCGCCAATACCTGGCGGCGCTGATGCCTCTGGAGTCGGCGCTGGTGCTGGTGAAGTTGCGCTGGCCGCAGGAAGTGCGCAGCCTGGACGAACTTGAGCTGGGCAGCGAAGTGACCAAGCCGCAACTGGCCAAGGGCGAACTGGACATGGCCAAACGGTTGGTGGAAGACATGACAGCGGACTGGACGCCCGAGGATTACAACGACGAGTTCGAAGACAAAATCATGGCGCTGGTGGACAAGAAGGCCCATGAAGGCAAGATCGAAGACGTTGAAACCGTTTCCGCTGAAGAAGAGCGCAAATCGGCCGATGTTATTGACCTGACCGAACTGCTCAAGCGCAGCCTCGGCGGGAAAGCCCCGGCCAAACCGGCGAAGAAGACGGCCAGCAAGACAACAGCGGCGAAGAAGACCAAAAAAGCGTCGTGAAAATGAAATCGGGCGACTGTCTTTCAACAGTCGCCCGATTCGTCAGATCAGGATGAAGATCGCCAGCAGACCGCCGAAGATCGCCCACTTTTCCATGTAGTAGAGTTTGCGATTGCGCTTTTTCAGCTCTTTTCCGCGCAGGCGAATCTTGTAGATCTTGGTAAATAACCGGTTAATGCCACCGGTGCGGTCACCCGCATCGTTCGGCGCACCGGCCGCCGACATCACGGTGCGGCTGAACCAGCGGTTGAACGCCGCCGCCCAGCGATACTTCATCGGGCGCTCGATGTCACAGAACAGGATGATGCGGTTCTGGTCGGTGGTGTTTTCCGCGTAATGAATGAACGTCTCGTCGAACATCACCGCTTCGCCATCACGCCAGTGATAATTCTCGCCATCGACGTTGATGTAGCAACCGGCGTCGTTCGGCGTTTCCAGGCCAAGGTGATAGCGGTACGAACCGGCGTATGGGTCGCGGTGACGCACCAGTTTCGAGCCCGGCGGCAGCTCGGCGAACATCGCAGCCTTGATCGAGCCGATGCTCTGCACCAGTTCGGTGGTGCGCGGGCACAGTTGCAGCGCCGACGGGTGGCTGTCGCCGTACCACTTCAGGTAGAAACGCTTCCAGCCAGTCTTGAAGAACGAGTTGAAACCGACGTCGTCGTACTGGTTAGAGCGCTTGATCTCGCCGGCACGCAGCAGGTTACGACCTTCTTCACGGATTTCTTCCCAGTGGGTCTGCAACGGAGTCAGATCGGGAAAGTCCTTTGGATCAAGGTAAGGCGTGTTGGGCTTTTTCGAGAACAGATAAAGGAAGCAGTTGATCGGTGCCAGGAACGAGGAGTGATCGCTCAGTTGACGACCGAGTTTGTGGCGTACGCGACCGCGCAGGTGAACGTACGCAATGGAAATGACATATACAGCGGCAATGATGAGTTTCACGGAAATCGTCACACGTCAGAAGTGAACAAACTGCGCGCCTTTCGGGCTGTGGCCCAAGGTCTGTGGCAGTGGTCTGAAATCAAAAAAAACGTCCCGGTGGCGCATCCTTGAGCCCATGCCGGACAAGGCATTGGGTGAATGGATGGCATTTTAGCCACAGTTTGTAACCAATAGTGAACCTTCATCTGTGAAAAACTGTCTCGCGATAGCACCAACCGGCAATCGGAATGTCACCGCCCTATCGTTTAAAGAGCCAGACCAGTACAATCGCCGCCAAACTTTACGCGCCCCCCTTGGTTGATGACGGGATTGCCCCGCCTCAGCGCACTTCGACTCGGGCCAAGCGCTCCGGCTGCACCCTCGCTACTCAGCACGCTTCGCAGGAAAAACCTTTGATTTCTACAGCTAACATCACCATGCAGTTCGGCGCCAAGCCGCTGTTTGAAAACGTTTCGGTCAAATTCAACGGCGGCAACCGCTACGGCCTGATCGGCGCCAACGGTTGCGGCAAGTCGACCTTCATGAAAATCCTCGGCGGCGACCTCGAGCCGTCCGGCGGCCAGGTCATGCTGGAGCCTAATGTACGCCTGGGTAAATTGCGCCAGGATCAGTTCGCCTACGAAGAATTCACCGTGATCGACACGGTGATCATGGGTCACGAAGAGCTGTGGAAGGTCAAGGCCGAGCGCGACCGCATCTACTCGCTGCCGGAAATGAGCGAAGAAGACGGCATGGCCGTGGCCGAGCTGGAAACCGAGTTCGCCGAGATGGACGGCTATACGGCCGAATCCCGCGCCGGTGAACTGCTGCTGGGTCTGGGTATTCCGCTGGAACAGCATTTCGGCCCGATGACCGAAGTCGCGCCGGGCTGGAAACTCCGCGTTCTGTTGGCTCAGGCACTGTTCTCCGATCCGGAAGTGCTGCTGCTCGACGAACCGACCAACCACCTGGACATCAACACCATCCGCTGGCTGGAAACGATTTTGACGGCGCGTAACAGCACCATGATCATCATTTCCCACGACCGTCACTTCCTGAACAGCGTCTGCACCCACATGGCCGACCTGGACTACGGCGAGCTGCGTCTGTTCCCGGGCAACTACGACGAGTACATGACCGCGGCGACTCAGTCCCGCGAGCAACTGCTGTCGGACAACGCCAAGAAGAAAGCCCAGATTGCCGAACTGCAAACGTTCGTCAGCCGCTTCTCGGCCAACGCCTCGAAAGCCAAGCAGGCCACTTCCCGCGCCAAGCAGATCGACAAGATCCAGCTGGCCGAAGTCAAGCCATCGAGCCGCGTGAGCCCGTTCATCCGTTTCGAACAGACCAAGAAGCTGCACCGCCAGGCCGTGACCATCGAGCAGATGTCCAAGGGCTTCGACGGCAAGACCCTGTTCAAGAACTTCAGTTTCACCGTTGAAGCCGGCGAGCGCGTAGCCATCATCGGCCCGAACGGTATCGGCAAGACCACCCTGCTGCGCACGCTGATGGGCGAACTGACCCCGGACGCAGGTTCCGTGAAGTGGACCGAAAGCGCGGAGCTGGGCTACTACGCTCAGGACCACGCCCACGATTTCGAAGACGACGTCAGCCTGTTCGACTGGATGGGTCAGTGGACTCAGGGCGAGCAAGTGATCCGTGGCACCCTGGGTCGCATGCTGTTCTCCAACGACGAGATCCTCAAGTCGGTGAAGGTGATTTCCGGTGGTGAGCAAGGTCGCATGCTGTTCGGCAAGCTGATCCTGCAAAAGCCGAACGTACTGGTGATGGACGAACCGACCAACCACCTGGACATGGAGTCGATCGAGGCGCTGAACCTGGCGCTGGAAAACTACCCGGGCACGTTGATTTTCGTCAGCCACGACCGTGAGTTCGTATCGTCCCTGGCCACGCGCATCATCGAGCTGAGCCCGAACGGCGTGACCGACTTCAGCGGCACCTACGACGACTACCTGCGCAGCCAAGGCGTGGTGTTCTGAGTCGAAACGAGCGGTAAACAGAAAGCCCTGTCCTTGTGACAGGGCTTTTTTTTCGTCGAGGAAAAGATCGTTAGCCTGCTTCCTTTTAATCCAGCGCCACGCCATGATGCGGACTCTCCCACCGCCGCCCGCGAACGAGCCCTCATGTCTGCGCAGCAACAGCCACCGCAAAGCTCCATGGCGATCACCCTGCAGATCGTCTCCATCGTTTTCTATACCTTTATTGCCTTCCTCTGCATCGGCCTGCCGATTGCGGTGCTGCCCGGCTACGTGCACGAACAATTGGGTTTCAGTGCCGTGATCGCGGGGCTGGTGATCGGTTCGCAATACCTGGCTACCCTGCTCAGCCGGCCAATGGCCGGGCGCATGTCGGACACCATCGGCACCAAACGGGCGATTGTTTATGGTTTGTCGGGGATTGTGCTCAGCGGTGTGCTGACGCTGGTTTCGACGTTGCTGCAGAGCTTGCCGCTGTTGAGCCTGTCGATCCTGATTGTCGGGCGCCTGTTGCTGGGGATTGCCCAGGGCCTGATCGGCGTCGGCACCATCAGTTGGTGCATGGGCCAGGTCGGTGCCGAACACACCGCGCGCTCGATTTCGTGGAACGGCATCGCGTCCTATGGCGCGATTGCCATTGGCGCGCCGTTGGGCGTGGTGATGGTCGCCGACTATGGCTTCGAAAGCCTTGGCATTGCGCTGTCGCTACTCGCGGCCGGCGCCTTGCTGCTGATCCGCAATAAGCCCTCGGTGCCGGTGGTACGCGGTGAACGCCTGCCGTTCTGGGCGGTGTTCGGACGGATTGCGCCGTTCGGCGCCAGTCTGAGCCTGGCGTCGATTGGCTATGGCACGCTGACCACCTTCATCACCCTGTATTACCTCAATCGCGGCTGGAGCGGCGCTGCGTATTGCCTGACGGTGTTCGGTGTGTGTTTCATCCTTTCGCGGCTGCTGTTCATTTCCGCCATCGGCCGTTTTGGCGGATTCACCTCGGCGATTGCCTGCATGACCATCGAAACTGTCGGCCTGGTCATGCTGTGGCTGGCGCCCTCGACCGCGTATGCCTTGGTCGGCGCCGGTCTGGCCGGGTTCGGCCTGTCGCTGGTATACCCCGCGCTGGGCGTCGAGGCGATCAAGCAGGTGCCCAACTCCAGTCGTGGCGCCGGGTTGAGTGCTTATGCGGTGTTTTTCGATCTGGCGCTGGCGATTGCCGGGCCGTTGATGGGCGCGGTGGCGCTGAATCTGGGCTATTCGTGGATTTTCTTCAGTGCGGCGCTGCTGTCCGTGACCGGACTGGGATTGACCTTGCTGCTCAAGCGCCGGGCCATGGCGTAAACGCTCACTGATCCGCCGTCTGCATCCCCGCGCGGGTCGGCCTGCCCAAGGCATGGGAGAAGAACCGTCCGGCCTCGGAAATCAGGTTGCGGTGGATGTCTTCTCGATCGACCCCGTCCGCGTCGGTGCACAGCGCCGGCATCGCCCGGATCTGCTCTTCATTGCATGGCGCCATGAACACGAAGTGCCCTGCCCCGGCCAGCAATTTGAAGTCGGGTGCGGTCGGCAGCTTGCGCGCCAGGGCGGCAGCGTTTTTATCGAAGGCCACCAGTTTGTCGCCATCACCGCTGTAGAGCAGCACCGGCACATGCACATCAGCCAAAGTGTGACGACCAAACTTCAGGCTCAGCGGCGCCATCAGCAGCAACGCATGCACGCGCGGATCGGCCACCGGTTGCAGATCGTCGCGGTCGACAATCAATTCGCCCTGAGTGTTGCAGGCGTCGCGGTCGTCCGGGCGCTCCTGGCAGTAACGGCGCAGGCGATCCAGATCCGGCTGCGCGCCGGACAGAATCAATGCCGTTTCGCCGCCCGCCGAATAGCCGATTACGCCAACCTGCTCGGCGTTCACGTACGGCGCGAGCATGCGGTCGCCCAAGGTCGCGGTAATGGCTTCGGAAATCTGGATCGGCCGGCCGTAGAGATTGCTCAACGTGCCGAGGCGGCTGTGATCCTTGGAGTTGTCGCCGGGGTGAATCACCGCCACCACCACGAACCCCTTGCGTGCCAGTGACGTAGCGAGGTCGTGCAGCGCCAGCGGCGTGCCGGTGTTGCCGTGAGAGAGCATCAGCATGGGGAAACGGCCGATGGCGACTTTGGTGTCTTCGCCGGCCTCGACCGAATAACCTTCGAGCAGGCTCAGGTGTTCGCGGTCGCTGGAGGGATAGAACGCGATGGCGCGCATCGGTTGCAGGTCGAGCGGATCGAGGAATGTCATCTCGTGATAGCCGACGCTCCAGCGCGGGTGCTGCCCGGGCGCAGCGTGCACTGAATTCAGGCTGCCGAGCAGGCAAATCAGTAACGCTGCACAAAGACGCATCATGGGATGCCCCACCCTGTTGTTACTCAATCGAAAGATCCGTTGTGTTCGACGCCCGAAATTCCGAAATTCGGTAACCCGGCGCGGCGTTGCACTCAGACGTTGATCATCAGACTGCATAACCCGGGCCAGATCATGTAACAGTCAGAAACAAAAAACTCCGTATCTGGCCCTTGCGGAACCAGAATACAGAGTTTTTGGAGATTTGCCTGAACAGGAGCTGTTCTTTACGCAAGCCTTACGCGGCGGCGAACAGCTGCTCGCTGATCTTCGCCTGAGCGGCGCTCATGGCGTTGTTGCGCACTTCTTCGCCGTAGGCCAGGCCTTCGGCACGCACGACTTCGATGTCGGTGATGCCGAGGAAGCCAAAGACCAGTTTCAGGTAGTCTTCGTGTGCCACGCCCGAAGCTTGACCGGCGTGGATGCCGCCAGCGGTGGAAACGATCACTACTTTCTTGCCGCCGCACAGGCCTTCAGGGCCGGCTTCGGTGTAACGGAAGGTCTGGCCGGCGACGGCGATGCGGTCGATCCAGGCTTTGAGCTGGGTCGGCACGGTGAAGTTGTACATCGGTGCAGCGACGACGATGGCGTCAGCGGCGATGAATTCGGCCAGGGTGGTGGCGCTCAGTTCGGCTTCGTGCTGTTGTGCGGCGTTGCGCAGTTCAGCGGTGGTGCCGGCGGCAACCAGGGTGGTCGACGAGAAGTGGCTGATGGCATCAGCGGCCAGATCGCGGTAGGTCACAACAGCGCTTGGCTCGGCGGCCTGCCAAGCTTTAGTGACTTGACTGCTCAGCTGACGGGAAGCGGAGTTGTCGCCCAGAATGCTCGAATCGATGTGCAGCAGTTTCATGTGGAATCTCCTGGAATGAATCGCCGGTGGCGACGGAATGGAGACAATCCTACCGACGAAACCAATAGCTGATTAGACGGCAACAATGCGATAGTTTGTCCCACTGATAGAACAGTCGGACTTCCAGATGCAAGACCTCAACGATCTCTACTATTTCGCCAAAGTGGTCGAGGCTGGCGGTTTCGCCGCCGCCGGCCGCTTGCTCGGCATTCCAAAGTCACGGCTCTCGCGGCGCATCGCCGAGCTTGAAGAACGCCTCGGCGCACGTTTGCTGCAACGCACCACCCGCCAATTGAAGCTGACGGCGGTCGGCGAACGCTATCTGCGTCACTGTCAGGCCATGCTGCTGGAAGCGGAAATGGCCGATGAAACAGTGGCCAGCATGTCCAGCGAGCCTCGCGGACGCTTGCGGGTTTCCAGTCCCACGGGGCTGGCCCATGAAATGCTCCCAGTGGTGATCAGCAATTTCCTTGGCAAATACCCTCAGGTGCAGCTGGAAGTCACCCTGATCAATCGACGGGTCGACCTGATCACCGAAGGCATCGACGTGGCCCTGCGCGTGCGCGAACACGGCGATGAAGAACCGATGCTGGTGACCCGCCGCCTGCGTCAGGCGCAGATGGTGGTGGTCGCAAGCCCTTCCTTTATACAGGGCGTGGAAATCAATCATCCGCAGGACTTGAAGAACCTGCCGGTGCTGGGCGCCCTGGAGGCCGATCGCATGGTGCATGTGCGCCTGCTCGATCAGCACGGCAAGAGTTGCGATTTGGCGCTGGAGGCACGACTGGGCATCGACGACTTCATCGTGCGCAAGGCCTGTGTGCTGGCCGGCCAGGGTTTCACCCTGCTGCCGATGATGTATTGCGAAACGGAACTGAACAACGGCACGCTGGTGCAGTTGTTGCCTGATTGGTCACTGCCCGGCGGCTGGCTGCAAGCGGTGTATCCGCATCGGCGCGGGGTGATGCCGACGGTGCGCGCATGGATCGATCATCTGGTCGAATCGTTCAATGCCTGTGGAGAACGGCTGTTATGAAACAAGGAAAGATGAGCGAACAGGATGTCGCGGACTTCTGCCTGGCCCTGCCCGGTGCCAGGGAAGACTACAAATGGGGTGGCGTGCGAGTGTTTTCGATTGCCGGCAACAAGATGTTCGCCTTGCAGGGGCTGCGCGGTGATTCGCTGGCGTTCAAGGTCGACAAGGACCTGTTTCTCGGTCATTGCGACCGGCCGGGCATTCACCCGGCGCCGTACCTGGCCCGGGCGCAATGGATCATCATGCACCCGCCCTACCCGCTGGGCGCCGAGGAACTGCAAGGCTTGCTGCAGCGTTCCCACCAACTGGTGGTCAGCAAGCTGCCCAAGCGCTTGCAGGTCGGGCTGCTGCTTTAGAACAACGCCAGGAGGTTCGAACCGAGAAACAACTGATCGATCCAGAACACCTGATGCAAAGCCACAATCATCCAGAACAACACCTGAAACGACACCTTGCGCGTCTTGTGCCGGAAGACCTGCTGGGCGATCAACGCGCCCGGCCAGCCACCGGCCAGTTCCACCGCGTGCAGGATGTTTTCCGGTGTGCGCCAGGCGTCGGCGCGCGCCTTGCGCTTGTCCGCCCAGTACAGGAAAAACGCCAGCACGCTGACCAGCCCGTAGGCCGTCAGCGGTACCAGGGAAATCCCGCGCAGCCACATCGACAATGAGCCGAACAGTGGCAACGCGCAGACGATCAGCAGCACCACCAGTTTCAATTTCAAGTGCTGGATATTGCCACCGGAAGGACCGCGATCCGGGCGGCGTGCGCGGGAGTCGCTCATGGCTTGGCTGCCGTCCAGTCGACCCAGCCGAACTGCCACGTTGCCAGAATCACCAGACCGAAGACGATCCGGTACCAGGCAAACGCCGCGTAGCTATGGCTGCCGATGAACTTGAGCAGGCCGCGCACCGCGATCATGGCGAAGATAAACGCGGTGACGAAACCGATGGCGAACACCGGGAAGTCCGCCGGTACGAACAGGTCGCGATACTTGTAGCCCGAATACACCGCCGCACCGACCATGGTCGGCATCGCCAGGAAGAACGAGAACTCGGTGGCGGTCTTGCGCGACAGGCCGAACAACAGGCCGCCGATGATGGTCGAGCCGGAGCGCGAAGTGCCGGGGATCATCGCCAGGCACTGGGCGAAGCCGATCTTCAGCGCATCCGTCCAGCGAATCTCGTCGACCGTTTCGGCGTGCACTTCATGCTGACGCTGCTCGGCCCACAACATCACGATGCCGCCCACCACCAGCGCGGCGGCCACGGTGATCGGATTGAACAGGTAGTGGTGAATCAAGTCGGCGAAGACCACACCCAGCACCACGGCGGGCAGGAAGGCGATCAGCAGGTTGGCGGTGAAGCGCCGCGCACTTGGCTGGGTCGGCAGGCCAATGACCACGTCGAGAATCTTGCGTCGGAATTCCCAGACCACCGCGAGAATCGCACCAAGCTGGATGATGATGTTGAACGCCATGGCCCGCTCGCCTCCGAAATCGAGCAAGTCGGCAACAATGATCTGGTGTCCGGTACTGGAAATGGGCAAAAACTCCGTCAGCCCCTCTACAACTCCTAGAATCAGTGCCTGCAAGGCCGTCCAAAGATCCATCAATCCCCCAGAGAGCGATGCACAGAAGCATGCCCCGATAGTATTTTTTACGTTCACTGCGTTCAGCGTAGCTTGTTAAAGCTGTACCGATTCCGCGCGCACAGGATCCACACGAAACAGTCAAAATTCCGTGAAAAATCAATTTCGATTCAGGTTTTCACGCGCGGGGCCGAAATCCTAACAGACAAGCCGTAATAGCGCTGCCGCGTTCTACGACTTGGGTCGCGTATGCCCGGTCACCGAAACGTGGTTGGATGCTGGCGGTGGTTTATTACAAGAAAAAGAATCCGGAGTGACAGCGTTATGAACAGCTTGCGCAGTGTGTCGATCAGCCGACGCTTGTGGCTCATCTTGATTGTGGCCGTGGTCATGCTGTTGACGTTGGGCGTGTTGATGCTCAAGCAGATCCATGATGACCTCTACCACGCCAAGGCCCAGAAAACCCAGCATGTGGTGCAGACCGCCAGCGGTTTGCTGACTTACTACCAAGGCCTCGAATCCGCAGGAACCCTGACCCGCGATGTGGCACAGAAACAGGCGCTGACCGCGATCCGTGGCCTGCGCTATGACCAGAACGACTATTTCTGGATCAACGACCTCACGCCCGTGATGGTCATGCACCCGACCAATCCCAAGCTCGAAGGCCAGAACCTCTCGGCGATCCGCGACCCGGACGGCTTTGCGGTGTTCAATGAAATGGTCGCCATCGCCAAGGCCAAGGGCGCCGGCATGGTCGACTATCGCTGGCCCAAGCCCGGTGCCAGTGAACCGGTGGCCAAGACCTCTTACGTGAAATTGTTCGAGCCATGGGGTTGGGTCATCGGTTCGGGCGTGTACGTCGACGACGTGCAGGCCGAGTTCCAGGACCAGGTGATCAAGGCATCCGTGGTCGGACTGGTCATCGCGGTGATCATGGCGTTGCTGGTGATTCTGATTGCCCGCAGCATCGTTCGTCCGTTGCAGGAAACCGTGAACGCCATGGCCAACATCGCCAGCGGCGAAAGCGATCTGACCCGCAGCCTCGACACCCACGGCCAGGACGAAGTCACTCAGCTGGCGCATCACTTCAATGCCTTCACCGCCAAACTGCGCCGGGTGATCGGGGACTTGCAGCTATCCGCCAGCGCATTGGGCCAATCATCCAGCGAGCTGGGCAACGATGCTGCGCAGGCCCAGCAACGCAGCCAGCAGCAGTCGCAGCAGATGGAGCTGGTAGCCACTGCCGTCAACGAAGTGACCTACGGCGTACAGGACGTGGCGAAGAACGCCGAACACGCCGCCAGCGAAATGCGTGACGCCGAAGCCCAGGCCCAGCAGGGCCAGATCAACATCGACGGCAGCCTGCAACAGATCGACAAGCTCTCCGGCACCATCGATCAAGCGGTGGAAGTCATCCGCACGCTGGCGACTGAAAGCACGCAGATCGGCAGCGTGCTGGAGGTGATCCGCTCGATCGCCGAGCAGACCAACCTGCTGGCCCTCAACGCCGCCATTGAAGCGGCTCGGGCCGGCGAACAGGGTCGCGGTTTTGCGGTGGTGGCCGACGAAGTGCGTTTGCTGGCACAGCGTACGCAGAAGTCCACGGCGGAAATCCAGACGATGATCGAACGCCTGCAAAACCACTCCGAAGCCGCCGTGAAGGTGATCGGCGACAGCAGCAAGGCTTCGCAGCTGACCATCGAACAGGCCGGCCTGGCCAGTGCGAGCCTGAATGCCATCGGCCAGGCCCTGCGCAACCTCAATGGTCTGAACGCCTCGATTGCCAGCGCAACGCTGCAACAGGCGCACGTGGTCGAAGACATCAACCAGAACGTTACCCAGGCGGCGGGCTTGTCTCACAGCACGGCACTGGCGGCCGAGCAGTCGAGCGTGGCGAGTGTGAAACTCGGCCAGCTCAGCGAACAACTGAACGGGCTGCTGCGCCAGTTCCGCGTCTGATCCCTGCAACAGGTGGGAACTCGTTTCCCACCTGTTTTTCGGTACAATCCGCTCCCTTCCCAACTCCCCCAAGGATCCTGCATGTCCGGGCTAGAACTGTTTGCCGCCGCCCTCGGCGTGATCGCCGTGTGGCTCACGGTCAAACAGAATCCGTGGTGCTGGCCGATCGGACTGGTCATGGTGTCGCTCTACACCTGGGTGTTCTTCGAGGTGAAACTGTATTCGGACATGCTGCTGCAGGTCGTGTATGCCGGGCTGCAAATCTATGGCTGGTGGCAATGGACGCGGGCCGGGACGATGCATGACGGGCGTGAAGTCAGCCGGCTCGACAATCGCTCGATTGCGCAGGGCCTGGCCATCGGTGCGGTCGGCAGTCTGCTGCTGGGCGCGGCCATGGCCCATTGGACCGAAGCGGCGCAACCGTGGCTCGACGCAGCGCTGACCGGTTTCAGCCTGGTCGCGCAATTCTGGATGGCCCACAAACGCCTGCAATGCTGGGCGCTGTGGTTCGTGCTGGATGTGATCTTCGTCGGGCTGTTCCTCTATAAAGGGCTGTACCTCACGGCGGCGCTGTATGCGCTGTTCACCCTGATCGCGGTGCAAGGCTGGCGCGAATGGCGCGCCGATCCGGCGTTGCAGCGATGAAAGTGATTGTCCTGACCGGCCCCGAATCCACGGGCAAGAGCTGGCTCGCCGCCGGAATCCAACAGCAGTTCGGCGGTTTGCGGGTAGACGAATATGTGCGCTGGTTTATCGAGCAGTACCCTCGGGATACCTGCCTGGCCGATATTCCCGAGATCGCGCGCGGCCAGTTGCAATGGGAAGACGCAGCACGCGCGCAGCAGCCGCGCCTGTTGATTCTCGACACGCATCTGCTGAGCAACATGCTGTGGAGCCAGACGTTATTCGGCGAGTGCCCGCCCTGGCTGGAAACCGAGTTGCTGGCCCGTCATTACGACCTGCACTTGCTGCTCTCCCCGGAGCAGATCGAATGGACGGACGACGGTCAGCGCTGCCAGCCCGACTTGAGCGAACGGCTCGCGTTCTATCAGGCCACCCGAACCTGGCTGGAAACCCATCACCAACCCTTGCAGATCATTCAGGGCAACTGGCTCGAGCGCCAGCAGCAAGCCTTCGACGCGGTGCACACCCTGCTCGCGGGCTGACCCGATTTGCGGGGTGTTTGACCCGCTGTATCCCCCTGTTTTGGGGGAAAAGTGTCCATTCCTGAAACACTCCTTCAGGTGCAAAGTGCCCGTCTCAAGGCCCTTCATCCCTTTGTCATCCGACTTGTTACGCCACTGAAACACCTGCGCGCAAACCCTTGGTCCAGAGCTTTGCACTGTCTTTAACGGGTTGCGCAGGCAGTGTTTTGTTTCATCGATGAAACAGCTGTTGTATCAGCCCCACGCTCAATCCACTCAACACATTGAAACTCAAAGACATTTCAAAAGCGGCACAGCTTTCGCTCTCTCCTTCACAACGCTGAACAGGCTCAGCCCACTGAAGAAGGAATTGCCGCCGTGGGGAATATCAAAAAAGCCTTTACCTGCCTTCTGCTGATCGGATCAGCCGCCAGCCCGTTTCTCAGTTTCAACGTTCATGCCGAAGGCAATGGCGTGATCGTGCTCAATCGTGATGTCCAGCCGATCCCGATCGGTCGCAGCGGTGGCAAAGACCCCTATCCGACCACTGTCAATGCCAACCCGTCTGCCCGCATCAATTCGACGCTCAGCAATACCGAACTCAGTGATGGTGACTTTGCCCGTGTAGCCAGCGGCTCTTCCATCCGCGGCAACATCAACACCCCCAGCTCGAACCTGCCCGGCATGAACAACCTGACCAACCAGAACGGCCTGCCCGGCATGAGCGGCGGTCATGGCGGCGGTGCCGGCAGCTCGATTTCCAATACCGTAAACCGCGCGATGAGTTCCGGTCTCGCTCCGTTGACCCGCATGGCTGGAGGCCAGTGACATGAATCGTTCCCTGCTCCTGCTTGCCCTGCTCGGCTGCTCCAGTGTGATGGCCGATCCCAGCGCTGTGAACAACGCGAACATTCAAGACTCCGGTGCTCAGTACCGCGGCAACTTCAACGTCAACCAGGCCGCTGGCGATCAGATGCAGCAGGCCAACGTCAAGGCGATTGCCATTGGCACCGAGTCCCACGCCAGGACCAGCGTGCAGCAGAAAATCGACACCCCCGCCGACCGCTCGATCAACGCGAGCGCCAACATCGGCGGCACCTCTTTCAGTAACGGCAACGGGATCCTTGGCGTGAACCAGGGCGCCGGGGCCAACAACCAGATGGCCAACGTCACGCGCGTCAGCATCAGTGCTGGCCCGCAGGCCGTTGACGATAGCGCCCTTTCCCAACAGAACGTGGCGTTGTTACCGAGCTCAGGAGCAACTGGCACCTCACCCGGCAGTCGCCAGGTCACGACAAGTGATCAGGCCTTCACCGGCAGCCGAGGGGTAATCCAGGTGAACCAGAGTGCCGGGGTGGGGAACCGAATGGCTAACACCCTGAGCATCCGGGTCGCTGACTGACCCAAACAACAAAAGCAGTGCAATTAGAAAGTACCAACACTTAACCAACTAATAAGCACGGAGAAACACCATGAAACCTACAATGGCCCTCAAACCACTGGTTTTCGCACTCGCAGCAGTGATGGCAATCGCAGCACAGGCAGGCGGTCGTGATGATGATCACGGTCATGGTAACGGGCACGGCAACGGTCATGGCAACCATGGTCCGAAAGGCCCAACCCTGGAACAACTGCTGCAAATTACCGCCGGCGCCGGCGCTGCAGTGCTCGATGCACAAAACAGCGATGGCAACGTGGTGAAAAACCAGGGCACCGTCAACAATGCCAACGCCAGTGACTCGCTCAATGGCTCTAACGGCAACATGGGCGCCAACGTTGCAGCCGGTGACGGCAACCAACAAGACAACGCCGCCGCCCTGGCTACCGCCGACGAAAGCTTCATCTTCGGCACCGCTGTTGCTGCCTCGAGTGCCACTCAAGTCAACAACAACAACTATGTGAAAAACTCGTCCACCTTCAATAACGCCACGCTCAACAATGCAGGCAACAATGGTTCCGGCAACATCGGTATCAACGTGACCTCCGGCAACTTCAACCAACAGAAAAACAACCTGGCAATCGCTGTATCGGGTGGTCGTGTAGCCACTGCCGCTGCTGCTGCCAACCAGTCCTCCACTGGCCTGGTCGTCGACAACAAAGGCGTGCAGACCTACAAAAAAGACACCCTTACCGGTACCTTCGCAGCCGCTGGCGTGTTCAAGGCCAAAGGCACTGCGACCATCGAAGACGATGACCACCACGGTGGTTATGGCAATCGTGGCGGCGGCCACGGCGGCAACGATGACCAGAAAGCCAAGTTCGAAGCCGTGGGTACCTTTGGCCTCGCTGGCGTCACCACTCAGCAAGTGCTGACCAAAGATGGCTGGAAAGCACCTGTTGTGAACAATGCCAACATGACCAACTCGATGAACAACTTCTCCGGCAACGGCGGAGCCAACGTCTCGGCGGGTGTGGGCAACCAACAAAGCAACTCGCTGTCCATCGCTGCAGGTTGCAAAGCCTGCATGTAATCGCGATCGAAACGAAAGCCCCGGAAACGGGGCTTTTCCTCAGTCCCAAAGGCGTATCGATCATGCGTAAGACTGCCCTCCTCGCTCTGCTTTGCTTCTGCGGCCTGACCCAGGCTGCCCAGATGCCTGTTGCTGCCCTGCCTGGCGGCACGCTCGTCTACAAGAACGTGCAAAGCATTCGTGAGCGCAAGTTTGCCGACATCGTCGAACAGAAAACCGACTTCAGCTGCGGCGCCGCCGCACTGGCAACGGTATTGCGCCAGGCTTATTGGCTCGACGTCGATGAAGAGCACATCATCAAAGGCATGCTGGTCAACGCTGACCAGGACCTTGTTCGTACTCAAGGTTTCTCCATGCTCGACATGAAGCGCTACATAGAAAGCATCGGCATGCGCGCCAGGGGCTACAAGATCCCACCGGAAAAACTCGACGCAGTCACGATCCCGGTGGTGGTACTGATGGAAATTCGCGGCTACAAGCATTTCGTGGTGATGCAGCGGGCGGACAAGGATTGGGTTTACATCGGAGACCCGGTTTTAGGACACAAACGCTACTCCCATGATGACTTTGTCAAAGGTTGGAACGGCATTGTCTTTGCCATCGTCGGCCCCGGATACGACAAGACCAATGCATTGCGCAGTCCTCCGGTACCGCTGACAGCCAAAAACACGCTGGATGCTTTCAACCCGGTCAAAGATGCTGAATTGATGGACTTCGGGTTCATACAGAGCGACTTCTTTTAATCGCCGATTACAAGAGTGGGGCTGGATGTCCCGGGAGCAGCAGATGAAAACCTCATACTGGCTGGCCGCCGCCTGCCTGGCAGCGAGCGCGTCAGGCTATGCCAATGCAGGATTCAAACCCATTGAAATCAAGGACCAGGAGCTCGCGGAGCTACGCGGTCGCTACGTCATGCCGGGCCGGATCATCAGTTTCGGCATCGTCATGAGCAGTACCTGGCGCAATGCCAGTGGAGATCTGATTGGGGCAGCCGCCTCGATGCAACTCCAGGCAGCAACGGTCAAACCCGAATTCTACGTCTCGACCATCAAGGAACACGGCAACGGCAGTACCCCGGAACTGGGCACTGGTTCGGTCGTTGGCGGTGCGGGACTCAACTCCAGCCAGGGTGTGACGCAGAGTGTGCGCGCCGCTGGCGACGGCAACTCCGCCTACAACAACGTTGCGATCAACGTCAAAGAAGCCAGCCAGGCACCTGCACTGATGCCTGCACAAGGCCAGGCCTTGATGGCCGGCCAGACCATTTCCGGCAGCAACGGTGCCGGCAGCGTCGCGGTTTCAGCCACAAATGGCGGTGTGCAAATGGCCATTCAGGCCTCCGGCAATCAGGGGACAGCCTTGCAACAGGTCGCCCAGGGCGGACTGCTGCAAAATACCCGCTTGCTGGGTAACGCGAACGTAGTCAACAACCTGACCCAACTCAACGTTGTCCTGAACAATAACGGCATGACTGCCGGCGCACTGGACTGCAACCTGACTCAACTCAGGGCACTACGCAACATCGGATATTGAACTACGCTGAGTCTCGATCATTGGGCTTAAAGGGACGGCTTATTCATGTATCGATCAGTATCACTGCGTGCTGCTGTATGTTTGAGTACTCTTCTACCCGCGGCAATGTTGCAAGCTGCACCCGACGCCGATGTAGAAGCCCTGAAACAGGAACTTCTGGAGCTTAAGCAACGATACGAAGTACAACAAAAAGCCCTGGCGGTACTCGAACAGCGGGTCCGCCAGGTTGAAGAACAACCCGCCTCTCCGCCCCCAAAACGCCTGGCCAAATCGCCTTCGGACATGAAAGGCAACCGGGTGGCTGCGGGGACTGGGGCTGCAGCAGCGTCGGGGGGCGCCGCCGGGGGCAGTGGCGCATCCTATGGCCAGTCGCTGGCCGACGATTCACAACCGGCACAGAGTGTGTCCAACCTGTACGACGAAGCCAGCGGCTTCTTTGGCGGCGGCAAGTTCAGCTTTGAAACCGGCGTGACCTATTCACGCTACGACACCCGCCAGCTGATTCTCAACGGCTTCCTCGCCCTGGACTCGATTTTTCTCGGCAACATCAACCTCGACCGGATCAAGGCCGATACCTGGACGCTGGACCTGACGGGGCGCTACAACTTCGACAACCGCTGGCAGTTCGACCTGAACGTACCGGTGGTCTACCGTGAATCGACCTATCAATCCGGCGGCGGCAACGGGGGCGCCTCCAACGTCACCACCGAACAGGACGTCAGCCGCGACCCGACTCTGGGCGACGTCAACTTCGGCATTGCGTACAAGTTCCTGGACGAGTCGGTGAATACCCCGGACGCCGTGGTTTCCTTGCGGGTCAAGGCGCCTACGGGCAAGGACCCGTTCGGGATCAAGCTGCGCCAGACCGATGCCAACTCGAACCTGTTTGTGCCTGACACCCTGCCCACCGGCAACGGCGTCTGGTCGATCACCCCGGGCATCTCGCTGGTCAAGACGTTTGACCCGGCCGTGCTGTTCGGCAGCCTGTCCTACACCCATAACTTCGAGGAATCGTTCGACGACATCAGTTCGACCGTCAACCAGAAAAACCCGGGCAAGGTCCGCATCGGCGACAGCTTCCAGATCGGCGCGGGTGTTGCCTTCGCACTGAACGAGAAGATGAGTATGTCGTTCTCTGTCTCGGACCTGGTGCAACGCAAGAGCAAGCTGAAACAGGATGGCGGAGATTGGGAATCGGTGGTGTCCAGCGACGCCAACGCCGGTTACTTCAACGTCGGCATGACCATTGCGGCTACCGACAACCTGACTATCGTGCCCAACCTGTCCATCGGCATGACGGACGATGCCCCGGACTTCTCCTTCAGCCTGAAATTCCCGTACTACTTCTAACCGCAATACCATAAAAAGACCCGCTGCGATGCAAGTCGCAGCGGGTCTTTTCAGCTTCCCTGTCCAGGAAACACCGCGCCCTAGCGGATCTGGTGCTTGTGCAGCAAACGGTAGAAGGTCGGCCGGGAGACTCCCAGCACTTTGGCGGCAACACTGAGGTTGTCACTGTGGCGGTTCAACACATCGCACAAGGCCTGGCGTTCGGCGCGGGTCTTGTAGTCTTCAAGGGTGCCCATGGGTGCCGCGATCGACTGCTGGCTGATCAGCCCCAGGTCACGGGCCTCGATCTGCCGTCCTTCGGCCAGCACCAGCCCCCGACGCACGCGGTTGGCCAGTTCGCGGACATTGCCCGGCCAGTCGTGCTTGCCCATGGCAATCAGCGCATCTTCACTGAAGCTGCGCGGACGACGGCCGGTTTCGTGACTGTAGAAATGGGAAAAATGGTTGGCCAGCATCGACAGGTCGCCGTGGCGCTCGCGTAACGGCGCGGTCACCACTTGCAGCACATTGAGCCGGTAGTACAAATCCTCACGAAAGCGCTTCTTCTCGATGGCGGCCTCAAGGTCGACGTGAGTCGCTGCCAACACCCGCACATCAACCGGGATCGGTTGACTGCCGCCGACCCGTTCAATGTGTTTTTCCTGAAGAAAGCGCAACAGATTGGCTTGCAGTTCCAGTGGCAGATCGCCGATTTCATCGAGAAACAAGGTGCCGCCGTTGGCTGCTTCGATACGTCCGACCTTGCGCTGATGGGCGCCGGTGAACGCGCCTTTCTCGTGGCCGAACAGCTCGGACTGGATCAAATGTTCGGGAATTGCCCCGCAGTTGATCGCCACGAAAGGTTTGCTGTGGCGCTGCGACTGCCGGTGCAGGGTCCGGGCGACGAGTTCTTTACCGGTCCCGCTTTCTCCGCGAATAAGCACTGGCGACTCGGTGGGAGCCAGTTTACTCAGCAGTTTGCGCAGCTCGCGGATCGGTTTGCTGTCGCCCAGCAGCTCGTGCTCCGGCTGATCGACGTGAATCGTGCCCTGGCCACGCAGGCGCGCCATGCCGAACGCGCGGCCGAGGGTGACCTGCACCCGCGAAACGTCGAACGGCAAGGTATGGAAATCGAAAAACCATTCGCAGACGAAGTCGCCGACGTTCTGCAAGCGCAGCACCTCCTGATTCAGCACGGCGATCCATTCGGTGCCGCTGCGGCTGATCAGTTCTTTGACGGCTTCGGGACGTTCCAGGTGAAAAGGCTGTAAACGCAGCAAGCCGACATCGCAACTTCGGTCGGCGGCATTTTCCAGGCTGCAACTGTCGACGTCCCAACCCACGGCACGCAAACCCGGCAACAATCGGTGACAGTCGTCGCACGGGTCGACGACCAGTAAACGTCGTAATGCAGGCGCTTCGTTCATGACTGTTCCTTGGCGCCAAATTTTAGGAAATGATCGTAAAAACAGTCATTTGGCGAACCTGACTGTTACATTAGCAAGAATTTGACGGGGCCTTGTATCGATTGCTTATAGGTGTACAAGTGAAGCAGTTATAAGAAAGCGCTTTATTAGTTAGCTATCGACTTGATTCTTTCACCAGGCTTTCAAAACCGGTCGCAATATTGAAGGTATGAAAGAAATTCGAAATTTCTTCAAATTCGGTGTGACCTGCCAACGGGTTGCGTGCATCAGTACAAGTAACTCGCCGAACGGTAAGCCCAACCGACGGCACATCACTTGACTGGGCACTTAAAGAGAGAAGACCCCATGACCGCCCCGCTCCGTATCAACGAAGCTCTTTTGATTGCCAACCGCGCATTTGAACCGTTTCAATGCGTCGCCTGGGCCCCACAAGATGGCAATGGCGAACTTTGCCTCACCGTGATCGACCGCACCAACTCCCACATCGGTCGCACCCAGATCCCAAGCAGTGCCTACTCTGATCCAGCGCAACTTGAACACCTGTTGCAACAAGCCCGCGCCGAACTGAGCGAAGAAGGCTATACGTTGCAATCCTGGTCGATGCCACACTGATAGTTGCGGGTAATGCGGATGACGCTCAAGTCATCCGCCCTCTTCTGTTAGTTGCCAATCTTTTTCCAACTTCAGTCTTTTGTACAACTTTCCTCGATACTTTCGCGCCTGAATACTTGGCAGGCTTGCGACTGGTTCAAAAAGACACTGTTCTGGCACAGTGCGACTCTCCACCTGTTAGTTCTGTCAGTTGTACTTGCGCGTATTCAGGGATTGAATGTCTCGCTCATGCAGTTACCCGTTCCGCCTCCCGGAAATCGGTCGACTCGCAAGGAGAAGCATGCATGTCAACCCAGACCGCCATCGCGTTGCCGACGCTAGCGAAAAACGCCGGACAACTCGACAAAACTTTTTCCAGTAATGGCGTGGCGCAGGTTTACTTCGCCGGCAGTACGTCCAGCCTGACCCAGAGCGTGGCACTTGATGCGCAAGGTCGGATTCTGGTCGCCGCCAAAGTCGGCACGGCTCAGGGCAACTGCTTCGGTCTGGCCCGCTTGCTCGGGGACGGATCGGCGGACCTTGGTTTCGGCAATCAAGGCAGCGTGATCGGCCGGTTCGCCAGCGGATTCGAAGCGACGGGCAGCAAGGTTCAGGTCTTGCCCGACGGGCGGATTCTGCTGGCAGGCCTGCACTATGAATCGGAACACTGCACCCTTCCCGCCCTGGCCCTGTTCGACGCCCAAGGCCGGCCTGACCCGGACTTCGGCGACAACGGCCGACAAATCGTTCGCTTGCACGGCGACCTGTCCATGGGCACCCGCGACGCCTGGTTGCCGCCGGGCGTTCCGGGCGCCGAAGCCTGCGATTTTGCGGTGCAACCGGACGGACGTATCCTGTTGATCGCCAACCATCACTTCGAACTGGCCGATCACGTCGGCATGCTGATCCGCCTCACACCCGATGGCAGACTCGACCCGTCGTTCAACGGTCGCGGCTTCGTCATGGTTCGCCACTTGCTCCTCAATACCTGGCTCGGCAGCGTGCTGCTGCAAGGAGACGGGAGAATCGTGGTGGCCGGCTCCATCGATTTCCCACAGGAAGGTCTGCTCGCCCGCTACCTGCCGGACGGCCAGCTCGATGAACGTTTTGCGGTGGACGGCTTCATGGCCTTCAAAGTCCAGGGGCACAGTGCACTGGTCAATCAGGTCATCCATTCGGCGGAGCATTTGCATTGTTTTGGCAGCAGCCGCGATCCGATTCGATGCATGGCGCAGTCTGTCCATGGCAACGGCCGCCCTGACCTGCACTGCAACGGTGGTCAACCGCATTTGCTGGAAATCGGCTCCAGCGGCTGCCAGTGGAGCGCGGCGCAGGTAATGCCGGACGGACGCATGATCGCGGTTGGCGCGACGATCGGCGGTGTTGAAGCCGATTTCATCGTCGCCCGCTATCTGGCCAACGGCAGCCTTGATCGAAGCTTCGGTTCCGGGAATGGCTGGTTGCGCACGCGACTGGGGCGCAGCCTCGATACGGCCACCTCGGTGGCGATACAGCCTGACGGGGGAATTCTGGTGGGCGGCTATTCGCTGGATGGCAACTACCGTGCAATGGTGGCGCGGTATCTGAATCACTGATGCGAATCCGACTGCACTTGATCTTGCCCATCGCTTACGGCAACTTGCGCGCTTCTTAATACAAGGAGCAACCAATGTCCGGTTCGATGGCCCAGGCGTTCGCGCACAACTTTCTCGGGCATTCACCCCGCTGGTACAAGGCGTGCATCGTCGGGTTTCTGCTGCTCAATGCGCTGGTGCTGTGGACTGTCGGCCCGGTCGCGGCCGGCTGGTTGCTGGTGATCGAGTTCATTTTCACCTTGGCCATGGCGCTCAAGTGCTACCCGCTGATGCCCGGCGGCTTGCTGCTGATCGAAGCGCTGCTGCTGAAGATGACCACGCCCCAGGCGCTGTACGAAGAGCTGCAGCACAATTTCCCGGTGATTCTGCTGCTGATGTTCATGGTCGCCGGCATTTACTTCATGAAAGACCTGCTGCTGTTCCTGTTCTCGCGCCTGCTGCTGGGCGTGCGTTCAAAGGCACTGCTGGCCCTGATGTTCTGTTTTCTGTCGGCATTTCTTTCGGCGTTTCTCGACGCGCTGACCGTCACCGCAGTGATCATCAGCGCCGCCGTCGGCTTCTATTCGGTTTATCACCGGGTGGCCTCCGGCAACGACCCGCGCCAGGACAGCGAATTCAGCGATGACCGGCATCTGCCCCAACTACACCACGAGGATCTGGAACAGTTTCGCGCCTTTCTGCGCAGCCTGCTGATGCACGGCGCGGTCGGCACCGCACTGGGCGGTGTCTGCACGTTGGTCGGCGAACCGCAGAATCTGTTGATCGGCCACGAAATGGGTTGGCACTTCGCCGAGTTTTTCCAGAAGGTCGCGCCGGTGTCGCTGCCGGTGCTGGTCGCGGGACTGGTGACCTGCCTGTTGCTGGAGAAACTTCGCTGGTTCGGCTACGGCACGCTGCTGCCGGACAACGTACGTGCAGTGCTCGCCAACTACGCCGCCGAAGACAACGCCGAACGCACGCCACGCCAACGCGCCGCCCTGTTGGTACAAGGCTGCGCTGCGCTGATCCTGATTGCCGGGCTGGCGTTCCATATTGCGGAAGTCGGGTTGATCGGCCTGATGGTGATTGTGTTGATCACTGCATTCACCGGGATCACCGACGAGCACCGACTGGGCAGCGCATTCAAGGACGCCATGCCGTTCACCGCGCTGCTGGTAGTGTTTTTCGCCGTGGTGGCGGTGATTCACGACCAGCAACTGTTTGCACCACTGATTCAATGGGTGCTGGCACTGCCGGCGGAGCAGCAACCGGGGATGCTGTTCATCGCCAACGGTTTGCTGTCGGCGATCAGTGACAACGTGTTCGTCGCCACGATCTACATCACCGAAGTGAAACAGGCGTTCCTGTCCGGACATATGAGCCGCGAACATTTCGAGACGCTGGCGATTGCGATCAACACCGGCACCAACCTGCCGAGCGTGGCGACGCCCAATGGTCAGGCGGCGTTTCTGTTTCTGCTGACGTCGGCGATTGCGCCGCTGGTGCGGTTGTCTTACGGGCGGATGGTGTGGATGGCGTTGCCTTACACCGTGGTGATGGGATTGCTTGGCTGGTATGCCGTGAGTTACTGGCTGTAAAAACAACAACGGGAGCCGAAAAGGCTCCCGTTTTTTTATGCCTCGATCAATGCGGCAAGATGTACTTTTCGATGGCTTGCGCCACACCATCCTCGGTGTTCGGCCCCGTCACCACGTCGGCCTGACGCTTCACCGCGTCTTCTGCCTGCCCCATGGCTATCGACAACCCGGCAACATGGAACATCGCCGGATCATTGCCGCCATCGCCAATCGCAGCCGTCTGCGCCAGCGGCACACCGAGGTGTTCAGCCAGCGTGACCAGCGCCGAGCCCTTGTTCGCCTCGACTGCCGTCACGTCCAGGTACACCGGTTGCGAGCGCGACACCTGCGCGAGGCCCTCGACCTTCGGCAGCAAACGCGCCTCCAGCTCGATTAGCAGTTCGGTGTTGTTGCTGGTGGCCACGATCTTGTCGATGCGCTCCAGATACGGCTCGAAACTCTCCACCACCACCGGCGGATAACCCAGCCCGTGCTGCTCGCGCGGCACCATCGGCCCGTGCGGATCCTTGAGCAGCCAGTCACCACCGCTGAACACCCAGATTTCGACATCCGGCTGATCGGCAAACAACGCCAGCGCCGTCAGCGCGGCCGTGGCCGGCAGGTAATGCGCGACCAGAATGCTGCCATCCGGGTTGACGATCGTGCCGCCGTTGAACGCAGCGGTCGGCAGATCGACACCCAGCGCTTCGATCTGCTGCAGCATGGCTTTGGGCGGCCGCCCCGTGGCGAGACTGAACAGCACGCCCGCTTCGCGCAGCGAACGAACCGCGTCAATCGTGCGCTGACTCAGGCTGTGATCGGGCAGCAACAGCGTGCCGTCCATGTCGCTCAGAAAAAAACGGATCGACTCGCTCATCCGAGACCATGCCAGACGCGACCATCGCGAGTCAGCAGGTCATCGGCGGCTTTCGGCCCGTCTTCGCCGGCGGCATAGGTTTGTACACTGGCGTCCTGTTGCCAGGCATCAAGGAACGGCTGTACCGCGCGCCAGCCGTTCTCGATGTTGTCGGCGCGCTGGAACAGCGTCTGGTCACCGGTCAGGCAGTCGTAGATCAGGGTTTCATAGCCGGTGGACGGCTGCATTTCGAAGAAGTCCTTGTAGGCGAAGCCCAGCTCGATGTTGGCCATGTTCAGCGCCGGCCCCGGCCGTTTGGCCAGCAGGTCGAACCACATGCCTTCGTTGGGCTGGATCTGGATACGCAGGTAGGTCGGTTGCAATTCGTCGACCTCGGTATCGCGGAACTGCGCATACGGCGCCGGTTTGAAGCAGATGACGATCTCGGTGTCGCGCACGCTCATGCGTTTGCCGGTGCGCAGGTAGAACGGCACGCCGACCCAGCGCCAGTTGTCGATCATCACTTTCAGCGCCACGTAGGTTTCCGTGGTGCTTTCGGGCGAGACGTTGTTCTCGTCGCGATAACCGGACACCGGTTTGCCAGCGCCTTCACCGGCGCTGTATTGGCCGCGTACCGAGTTTTCCCGTGCTTCTTCGATAGTCCAGGGGCGGATCGCGCCGACCACCTTGGCCTTCTCGCCCCGCACCGCATCGGCGCCGAACGCGGCCGGCGGCTCCATCGCCACCATGGCCAGCAACTGGAACAGGTGGTTGGGCACCATGTCCCGCAGGGCGCCGGTGTGTTCGTAAAAACTGCCACGGGTTTCGACGCCGACGGTTTCGGCGGCGGTGATTTGCACGTGGTCGATGTAGTGGTTGTTCCAGAACGCTTCGAACAGGCTGTTGGAGAACCGGCTGACCAGAATGTTCTGCACGGTTTCCTTGCCCAGATAGTGATCGATCCGGTAGATCTGCTTTTCCGACATGACCTTGAGCAGGCAGGCGTTCAATGCCTCGGCGGTTTGCAGGTCGGAACCGAACGGTTTTTCGATCACCACCCTTCTGAAGGCTTCCGGGGTTTCTTCGAGCAACCCGGCACTGCCGAGACGGCGCACCACTTCGCTGAAGAAACGTGGCGCGGTGGCCAGGTAGAACACCGCATTGCCGGTGCCGCTGTCGGCGATTTTCGCCGCCAGGGCTGAATAAGTGCTGTCGTCCAGGAAGTCGCCCTGGACGTAGCTGATGCCTTTGGCGAGCTTGGCCCACAAGGCCGGATCAAGCATCTGATCGCCCTTGCCTACTTTCGCTGCCACTTCGGTGCGGATGAAGTCTTCGAGCTTTTGCGCGAAGGCTTCATCGGTAATGGCGTTGTGGTCAACGCCAACGATCCGCAGGCCATCATCCAGCAGGCCGTCGCGACTCAGGTTGTACAGCGCCGGCATGAGCAGGCGCTTGACCAGATCACCGTGGGCGCCGAACAGAAACAGCGTGGTCGGTGGCGCGGGTTCTGCCTTGGATTTCCTGCGGATCGTATGGGTCATTTCTTCGGAGTCTCCACGTGGCCGCCGAAGCCGAAGCGCTGGGCCGAAAGAATCTTGTCGCCGAAAGTGCCCTGGCCGCGCGAGCGGTAGCGCGAGAACAGCGAGTTGGACAGCACCGGTACCGGCACCTTTTGTTCCATGGCCGCTTCGATGGTCCATTGACCTTCGCCGCTGTCGGCCACGGAGCCGGAGAAGCCGTCGAGTTTCGGATCGACCGCCAGGGCATCGGCGGTCAGGTCGAGCAGCCAGGACGACACCACGCTGCCACGACGCCAGACTTCGGCAATGTCAGCCACGTTCAGGTCGAAACGCTGGTCCTCCGGCAGGAGCTCGCTGGATTTGGTCTTGAGGATGTCGAAGCCTTCGGCGAAAGCCGCCATCATCCCGTACTCGATCCCGTTGTGGATCATCTTCACGAAGTGACCGGCACCGGCGGGACCGGCGTGGATGTAGCCGTGCTCGGCACGGTGGTCATCGGACTTGCGGTCCCTGGTGCGCGGGATGTCGCCCATGCCCGGCGCCAGAGCGGCGAACAGCGGATCCAGACGCTTAACGGTCTCGGCATCGCCACCGATCATCATGCAGTAACCGCGCTCCAGGCCCCAGACGCCGCCGGAGGTGCCGACGTCGATGTAGTGCAGGCCCTTCTCGGCCAGAGTCTTGGCCCGGCGGATGTCGTCCTTGTAGTTGGTGTTGCCGCCATCGATGATGGTGTCGCCCGCCTCGAGCAGCGTGCTCAGGGTTTCGATGGTGTCTTCAGTCGGTGCGCCGGCCGGCAGCATGACCCACACCGCACGCGGCTTGGCCAGGCCTGCGACCAGTGCAGGCAGATCGGCGACGCCGGTAGAGCCCTCGGCGGCCAGGGTGTCGACAAAGGCGGTATTGCGGTCGTAAACAACGGTGGTGTGACCGTTGAGCATCAGACGTCGCGCAATATTGCCGCCCATGCGGCCCAGTCCAATAATCCCGAGTTGCATGTGCTGATGCTCCTTACTACAAATAAAAGTGTGTCAAAGGTTATAGCCCAACGTGAATCATGGAGCTTAGTCCAGAGCGTCGGTGTGAAGTTTCCGGGCATTGTGCCCGATCCAGACTGATAACGTCGGGAAACGTGCCGAAGACACAACGACCATGAAAAATAAAAAAGTTCCATTCACGAGCAAAAGAAATCAAAATCGGCGCCGATAGTATGTCAGCAACCGAATTCGGGGCTGAACTACAGTTGAGACACGCCATTTGCGAGGTGAGCAATGGGCACAGTACACACAGCAATGCCGCCACAAACCCTGTACGTCACCATCCGTCGTGATGAATTGCGTCAGTTGAAAGATGAACGCGACCAGCTCAAGCAGGAACTCGCGCAATTGCGCCTGCTGACCCAAGGCGCCGAGCCGCAGCCCTTGCCACGCGTACAGCGCTCGCCCCACGCCTGATCCCCGCCCGCTTCGGGAGCAGCCGTTGCTGTTCCCGACATGCTGCACCTCCTGCCCTTTTCGGCAACTAACAAAGTTTTCACATTCGCTTGTTGATACTCCCGCGCATTCTGGCCGTGCGTCTGTGCGCATGGCCTCCGTTCGTCGGGCTCATGCGTCCTTTGCATGAAACGCCCGGTGGTGGATGTAACGACTGAGCTGGAGTGCTGAATGGCGGTGTTCAAACGCAGCAATACGACTGCGACAGGTTTCGACTGGGCCGGTTTTATCTGGCTGTTCGTGTTCTTCTGGTACTTCTCCGGTATCACCCAACTGCTGATCCAGTTGACGGGCACCTCTGGGTTCACCGGGTTCCGCCAGGCCTTCGTGATGAGCGCCGTGTGGCTCGCGCCGATGCTGCTGTTCCCCAAACGCACCCGTCTGCTCGCCGCGGTGGTCGGCGTGGTGCTGTGGGCCTGCTCGATGGCCAGCCTGGGTTACTTCTTCATCTACCAACAGGAATTCTCCCAGAGCGTGATCTTCATCATGTTCGAGTCGAACGTGTCCGAAGCTGGCGAGTACATGACCCAGTACTTCGCCTGGTGGATGGTCCCGGCGTTCCTCGCGCACACCGCGTTCGCCTATTTCCTGTGGACCCGACTGCGTCCGGTATACCTGCCCCGTGGCCGGGCATTCGTCGCCGCCATGGCGATTCTGGTGGCCGTGATCGGTTATCCGCTGGTCAAGCAGACAATGCGCACCGGCAGCTTCGAGCAAGGCTTCGAGAAATTCGAAACCCGTATCGAGCCGGCCGTGCCGTGGCAGATGGCCGTGGCTTATCACCGCTATCAGGAAACCCTGGCCGACATGCAGGGCATGCTGCACAGCGCGAGCAAGATCCCGCCGCTGAAAAACCTCAAGGACTCGGCCGCCAATCAGCCGGCGACCCTGGTGCTGGTGATCGGCGAATCCACCAACCGCCAGCGCATGAGCCTCTACGGTTACCCGCGCAAAACCACGCCGGAACTGGACAAGCTCAAGGATCAGCTGACGGTTTTCGACAACGTCATCACCCCGCGCCCTTACACCATCGAGGCGCTGCAACAGGTGCTGACCTTCGCCGACGAAGAAAACCCGGACCTGTACCTGTCCACGCCGTCGCTGGTCAGCATGATGAAACAGGCCGGCTACAAGACCTTCTGGATCACCAACCAGCAGACCATGACCAAACGCAACACCATGCTCACGACCTTCTCCGAACAGGCCGACGAGCAGGTGTACCTGAACAACAACCGCAACCAGAACGCCGCGCAGTACGACGGCGACGTGATCGAGCCGTTCAACAAGGCCCTGGCCGACGCGGCGCCGCGCAAGTTGATCGTCGTGCACCTGCTCGGTACGCACATGAGCTACCAGTACCGTTATCCGCCGAGCTTCGACAAGTTCCAGGATCGCAACGGCGTTCCGGCCGGTGTGCGTGACGATCAGGTGCCGACCTACAACAGCTACGACAACGCGGTGCTGTACAACGATTTCGTGGTCTCGAGCCTGATCAAGGATTACGCCAAATCCGATCCGAACGGCTTTTTGCTGTACCTCTCCGACCACGGTGAAGACGTGTTCGACTCGGTGGGCCACAGCACGCTGGGCCGCAACGAAAACAAGCCGACGGCGCCGATGTACACCATTCCGTTCATGGCCTGGGCGTCGCCGAAGTGGCGTGAAAACCACGACTGGAGTTTCGCCGGGGATCTGAGCCGCCCTTACAGCAGCTCGCACCTGATCCACACCTGGGCGGACCTGGCCGGTTTGAGTTTCGATGAACTGGATCGCAGCAAGAGCCTGGTCAGCGACAGCTTCAAGCCGCGTCCGCTGTTGATCGGCAACCCTTACGAACGCGAGCAGCGAGCCCTGATCGACTTCAGCCTGATGAAGCCGAAAAAACCCGCGGCCACGACCACGGAAGTGGTGTTGCAGCAGTAACAAAAAGGGCCGGAAACGGCCCTTTTTTCATATCGGCGAAACATTTTCAAATAACAATATTTCTCGTTTGACACTAAATCGCACTGCCCGCCTTCGTCTTTGAGCAAACGGAATTTTTCCCTCGAAGACAAGGAGTCGGCTGCGATGTTTGCGCCCATCACCCGTTCCATGACCCTCACCCTCGGTCTGTGCAGTGTTGCACTGAGCCCGGATCTGCTGGCTGAAACCGACCAGGAAAAACAGTCGCCCTCCGCTGCGCCGGCCCTGGAGTTGGCCTCCACCAGTGTCACCGCCGAAGGCCTGGGCAGTACCACCGAAAACACCCACGCCTACACCACTGGCGCGATGAGCACGGCGACGCGGTTGAACCTGTCGATCAAGGAGACCCCGCAATCAGTGTCCGTGATCACCCGTCAGCAGATGGATGATTTCAAGCTCGGTACATTGTCCGAGGCCATGAGCCAGACCACAGGCGTCGTGGTGCAGCACAACGATTCGGATCGGGTCAACTATTCGTCTCGCGGCTACTCGATCAACAATTTCCAGATCGACGGCATGCTGAATACCTTCAGCTACATGAAGAGCGACGCCGACACCATCATCTACGATCGTATCGAAGTGGTGCGCGGTGCCACCGGCCTGACGACCGGCGCAGGCGACCCCTCTGCCACCATCAACATGGTGCGCAAACGCCCCACCGCACAATGGCAGGCTCAGGCCGGCGCCAGCGGTGGCAGCTATGACGACTACTACAGCTACGTCGATGTGGGCGGTCCGCTGGCGTTTGACGGACGCCTGCGCGGGCGCAGTGTGCTGGCCTACCGCGACAGCCAGTCGTTCCGAGACAAGTACGCCCTGCAACGGGAAGTCGGCTACGGCATCCTCGAAGCGGATCTGACCGACTCCACCGTGCTGGCCGTCGGTTACGACTACCAGGACAAGCAGGTGCAAGGCACCTCGTGGGGCACCACGCCGTACTGGAATGCCGACGGCAGCAAGGCCGGTCTCGGTCGTTCGACCAATATGGCGACTTCGTGGAGCTCATGGCCATTGCGCGACAAGACCGCGTTCGCCACCCTCGATCAGCAACTGGCGGCCGGCTGGCATTTGAAGGCGGCCTACACCCACCGCAAGAGCGACGGTGACGGCAAGGTCTACTACGCCGGCTCCGGCTTCCCGGAGCCTGACCGCAGCGGCATGACCGCGACCATCGGCCACATGATCGGCGACCAGAGCATGCGCGCCTACGACCTCAATCTGTCCGGCCCTTACTCGCTGTTTGGCCGCGAACACGAACTGATGTTCGGCTACGGCGAGGCCGAGCGCCGCTCGAACGATCCGTACAACGTTGATGGCCCGCGCGCATCCGATTACGAAAGCGTGCGCGACTGGAAATACATGGGCGGCATCAACAAGTTCCCCGACACCACCACCCGCCTGCCGAGCTTCAAGGACAGTACTCGGCAAAAGGCAGGCTACCTTGCCACGCGCCTGAGCCTGACCGACGAACTGCACGCGGTGCTGGGCAGCCGCTACGGCAGTTGGGAGGCCTCGAGCAAGACCTACGCCTACGATCAGAATCTGCAACTGACCGGCGTCGATGCCAGCAGCCAGCAACACAACGACATGTGGACGCCCTACGCCGGCCTGCTCTACGACCTGACACCGGAGTACACCGTTTACGTCAGTTACACCGACATTTTCAAACCGCAGGCCGTGCGTGACGCCAGTCGCAACTACATCGATCCGGTGGTTGGCAGCAACTATGAAGTGGGACTCAAAGGCAGCTTGCTGGAGGAGCGCCTGAACGTGTCCACCGCCGTGTTCTGGAGCAAGCAGGACAACGTCGCCGAGGTCGATGAGTCGGTGCTGCCCGATCCGGACACCGGTGAGCAGTTCTACAAGTCCGGCGGCAAGGGCAACAAGGTCAACGGGTTCGAAGCCGAGGTCTCGGGCGAAATCCTCGATGGCTGGAACATGACCGCCGGCTATACCTACACCCACTCGGTCAACGGCGAGAAAAACCGCACCAACACCAACCAGCCCCTGAACCTGCTCCGCCTGTCCACGGCCTATCGCCTGCCGGGCAACTGGAATGCCCTGACCGTGGGCGGCGCGGTGAACTGGCAGAGCGACGTCTACGGCAACGCCAAGCGCCCGGTCGGGCGCGGTGCCAATAGCCGGATCATCACCGAGCGTGCGCGAATCAGTCAGGACGCCTACACGGTGGTGAAACTGATGTCGCGCTACGAGTTCGACAAACACCTGTCCGCGTCCCTCAACGTCGACAACCTGTTCGACAAGAAGTATTACGACAACGTCGGCTTCTATAACGGCGTGTACTGGGGCGATCCACGCACCGTCACGCTAAGTCTCGACTGGAAACTCTGACGCCCTTCCCCCGCGACCTGCACGCGTCATTTGCGCGTGCAGCGTTCATCCGATACGCCCTGGAAACTTACGGTAAAACCTACACTGAACGAGCGTTAACCTCTTGTTAATGCCCTCGACGGACACTGCGCCCCGAGGCTTAGATTCATGGATGAACGGCTCCGACATTTTTCGTAGGAGGCACCATGAAAACCACGACTGCAATCCTTGCCGGTCTACTCACCCTGGCATCCGCCAGCGCATTCGCCGAAGGCGGCGCCGAGCGCATGAGACATTACTGGGCAAACTTCCCGGTTCATTCCGCACAGAGCCAGCAGGCTGAGGCGAAGACCAACGAACTCAAGGTCCCGGACGACCAGACCGCCCAGGTCACTGAGTCCTATCGCCCTTGAGCGAACGCTTTACCGATGGACCTGCGCTAGCCCGGCTCTGGCCTCGCAGATGACAGTTGGGCGCCCTTTGCGGGCGCCCTTTTTTATGCCTGCTGATCCTGGGTCGGCAGAATCCAAGACATCAGTGCCCCCAGATAAGCCCTTCGGTCCAGCCCAGTTCGGCGAAATCCTCGGCTCGCATACCGGATTCGCCGGCACAGAAAAACTCGTCCAGTTGCGGCGGTTTTACCGAGGTGCCGCTGAGCATCGCGTGGACCTGGCCACGGTGGTGGATCTGATGTTCGAACAGGTGCGAGATCATCCGCAGACGGCTGTCGTGCTGTGGCGTGTCGCGGGCGATGGTGACAATGCGCCCCAGATCGGCATCGCGCAGTTGCTCGCAGTAGGCGATCAGCCTGCGGTCGACATGGGCCTGTTCACGGCGCAAGGCCTGTGACTCGGTGAAGGGTTCGTCAGCGTTGAAGAACACGTAGCAATCGGGATGCGGTTCGTCACCGCGCAACTCACGCTCCAGCGCGTCGACGTAGAACCAGTCGCAGGTGAGGATGTGGTTGAGGGTCAGGCGGATGCTCGGGAAGAAACTGGCCCGTGGCGCCGCCAGCTCCGTGTCGTCGAGCTGGCTCCAGGCCTTGGCCAGTCGATGGTTGGCCCAGGCATTCTGATAAGCCATGGTCAGCAAATGGTGGGACAGGGGCTGAGTCATGTGGCGCCTCCGTGTTTCAGGTCTCGGCGAAGCGTTGCAGCTGCATCTCCTGCAAGCGGCTGAGGGTCCGGCGGAACGGGAATTCCAGATAGCCCTCGGTATACAGCGCGTCCATCGGCACTTCAGCCTCGATGAACAGCGGCACCTTGCGGTCGTAGCACTCGTCGACCAGCGCGATGAAGCGGCGCACGCCGTCGTCGTGCACCGACAACTGCGGCAATTCGCGATCGCCGGCCACCACCCGCTCCGCGCCATCCTCGGTGCCACGGGCGATCCGCCCTTCGCGTTTTTTCGCGCTGAGGTTCGGCACCTCGCTCAACAGGATAGCCCGGTAGGTGTCGCACAGCGCGATGAAATCCATGGCGGCGAACGGTTGCTCGCACAGGTCGGCGTAACGGCACCACAGCACCGAATCGCTGGCCTGCACCACGTTCAGGGCACGGTAACCGACCGGCACCGGTTCGCCACTGACGGTTTGCCCGGCCGCCAAGGCGTCGAACACCTGGCTTAGCGCGCTACCCTGCCCCGGCTGAGTGACCCAGTAGCGCTGCTCGATGGCGCCGGGATGCAATCGATGATCTTCGGCGCCGTTTACCGCGACCACTTGCATGTGCTGCTTGATCGCGGTGATCGCCGGCAGGAAGCGGTCGCGGTTGAAGCCGTCGGCATACAGCTGATCCGGCGGCAGGTTGGAAGTGCAGACCACCACCACGCCCTCGTCGAACATCACTTGAAACAAGCGCCCGAGAATGATCGCGTCGCCGATGTCATTGACGAACAGCTCGTCGAAACACAGCACTCGCACTTCAGCCGCCAGCTCACGGGCCAGGACCCGCAATGGATCGGCGATCCCGGTCAACTGAAAGGAACGCTGGTGCACCCAGCCCATGAAGTGGTGAAAGTGCTGCCGCCGCGCCGGCACCCGCAGGCTCTGATGAAACTGATCCATCAGCCAGGTCTTGCCGCGCCCGACCGGGCCCCACAGGTAAACGCCGGTGACCGAACGGGCACCGGCGTGCAGGGCTTCATGGCATTTTTGCAAGGCCCAGACCGCGTGTTCCTGAGCTTCATCCTGGATGAAGCCCTTGTGGTCGACGGCGTATTGCCAGGCGCTCAAGGGGGAGTCGAAAGTCATGCGCGGCAGTATGCCACGACGGCTACAGGGAAATATCCAGCCGAGCGATTTTGCCCTGTTCGTTGAGGCGGAACGTGTAACGCAGCTCCAGCGGGCTGCCGGGAAACGTTCCGGAGATCAGCCCTTGCACCAGTACTTTGCCGGTGCGCTGCTGGACGCCGAGCACTTCGACCCGTGGCTGATAGCGCTGGGCGGTGTCCTGCATCCAATTGGCGATGGCCTGCGGGCCGACCTGATGATGGCCTTCATCGAACACATGGGCATCCTCGGCAAAAAAACTGCCGACCCGGGAGGTATCGCGAGCATTGGCAGCATTGATGTACTCAACGATGGCCGGGGCGAGTATCGAGGTGGGATGAAACATGAGTGCAGCTCCTTTTTTCGGGTTCTGTCGCCATCCTAGAACAGCCCTGCGTCAATTCCTGTCAGGAGTGAAACGGCCGTTTTCGTCCAGTTGCATCAGCCGCTGCCAGGTGCGCAACAGGTCGCTGCGGCGCCCCGGATAGCGCTCGCCCTGCAGGCTGGCGGCGGCAATCCGGTCGGTGCGAAACGTACGATAGGCGCCGCGCAATTCGCACCACGCGACGATGATCCGCACCTCGTTGAGAAAGCCCAGCGCCAGCGGCCAGATCAACCGCTGGCTTTGCACCTGCTGCGCATCGGCGTAATCGATGTGCAGCTTGGCCTGATCGCGGATGGCGTGGCGGAACACGTTCAACGGCACGGCGTTTTGCGGAAAACTGTAACCCGGCGGCCCGGGCATGACGGTCGGATTGCGCAGCGCCTCCTGGGCCTGCGGGTCCAGCACCGCAGCGATTTTCGCCAGTGCATCCGCAGCCGCTTTGCTCAGCACCTCGTCGCCGCGCTGATCGACATACCGCAGGCCCAGCACGATGGCTTCGGTCTCGTCGGCGTTGAGCATCAGCGGCGGCAGAAACAGACCGCTGCGCAGCACATACCCGATGCCCGCCTCGCCATGGATCGGCGCGCCGAGGGCGGTCAGTTCGGCGATATCGCGATAGAGGGTGCGTTCGGAGATTTCCAGCTCGGAGGCCAGTGTTGCTGCGGTGACCGGGCGCTTCTTGCCACGCAGCACTTGCAACAGGGTCAACAGTCGAGTGGTTCGCGACACGGTGTGAGGCTCTGGGCAGAAAATTTGCCGGAGCTTAGCAGAGCCTGGTGTCAGAAATTGTCAGGAGCTTTCACCAGGCTCGGAGGGGATCACGCGTCGACTTTATGCCTGGCCGCGTACAGGCAAAGCATCTCCATGGCCAGGGTTGCCGCCGCCAGCGACGTCACATCCGCATGGTCATAGGCCGGCGCCACTTCCACCACGTCCATGCCCACCAGATTGATCCCGCGCAGGCCGCCAAGGATCTCCAGCGCCTGCACTGTGCTCAGGCCGCCGCACACCGGCGTACCGGTGCCCGGCGCAAAGGCCGGATCCAGACAATCGATGTCGAACGTCAGGTACACCGGGTGATCGCCGACCCGCGCGCGAATCGCGTCAACAATGGCTTCGCAACCACGGCGATGCACCTGCCGCGCATCGAGCACCTGAAAGCCCTGATGATCGTCATTGGTGGTGCGCAAACCGATCTGCACCGAACGCGCCGGATCCACCAACCCTTCCCGCGCTGCGTGCCAGAACATGGTGCCGTGATCGACCCGTTTGCCGCCCTCGTCCGGCCAGGTGTCGCTGTGGGCATCGAAGTGGATCAGCGACAACGTGCCGTGCTTGCGCGCATGGGCCTTGAGCAGCGGATAGCTGATGAAATGATCGCCGCCGAAGGTGAGCATGGCGCTGCCGGAGCTGAGGATGTGCTCGGCGTGGGCTTCGATGCTTTCCGGGATGGTGTGCGGCGAGCCGTAATCGAAGTCGCAATCGCCGTAATCGATCACCGCCAGATGATCGAACGGGTCGAACGTCCATGGCCAGTGCCGTTCCCAGGCAATCCCGGTGGACGCTACGCGAATCCCGCGCGGCCCGAAACGAGCGCCAGGACGGTTGCTGGTGGCGGTGTCGAACGGCACACCGCTGACCGCCACGTCCACGCCGCGCAGGTCGCGGCTGTAGCGTCGGCGCATGAAACTGGTGATCCCGGCGTAAGTGCTTTCGGCAGCAGTGCCGTAAAGGCTGTCACGGGTCAGGGCCTGATCGTTTTGCACTGGCACGTCCATCGGTGTGCTCCTGTTGTTATGAAAGGCTATTGGCGGCTACGGAAAGTGGTCCACAGGCGTGTGCGCTGGCGCATGTCCTTGAGGCTCATGCTGTGGTCGGCGTACAGCCGCTCGCGCACTTCGGGTTTTGGGAAAATGTCCGGATCGCTGCGCACCGCCTCATCCACCAGCGGCATGGCGGCCTGGTTGGCAGTGGCGAAGAACAGCGTATTGGTCAGCGCCGCCACGGATTCGGGGCGCAACATGAACTCGATGAAAGTCCTTGCGGCTTCGGGGTGGGGCGCGTCTTTCGGGATGGCGAGGTTGTCCTGCCACACCAGCGTGCCTTCCTTGGGAATCCGGTAAGCGACTTCGAACGGCTTGTTGGCCTTGCGCGCCTGATCGGCGGCCATACTCGCGTCACCGTTGTAGGTCAGCGCCAGGCAGACGCTGCCGTTGGCCAGATCATTGATCTGCCGACCGGTGGCGACGTACAGCACCGATGGCTGCAACTGCTGCAACAAGGCTTCGGCGGCGGCCAGATCTTTCTTGTCGGTGCTGTAGGGATCTTTCCCGAGATAGTGCAGCGCCAGGCCGATCACTTCCTGTGGCGAATCGAGAATCGCGATCCCGCAATCCTTGAGCTTGCTGGCGTATTCGGGCTTGAACAGCAGATCGAGGCTGTTGAGCGGCACGTCGGGCAGCCGCTGCTTCACGGCTTCGACGTTCATGCCCAGACCGAGCGTGCCCCAGGTGTAAGGCACGCCGTAACGGTTACCGGGATCGACCGCTGACAGTTTTTCCAGCAGATCCGGATCGAGATTGGCGTAACCCTTGAGCCCTTCGTGAGGGATTTCCTTCAACGCGCCGGCGGCCAACCCACGGGCCAGCACGCTGGACGAAGGCACCACCACGTCATAACCGCTACCACCGGTGAGCAGCTTGGTTTCCAGCACCTCTGAGGTATCGAAGGTGTCGTAGCGCACGTGAATGCCGGTTTCCTTTTCGAAGCGCTGCAAGGTTTCCAGCGCCACGTAATCGGCCCAGCTGTAGAGATTGAGCGTCTTCTCTTCGGCCTGGGCGGCGATGGAGACGGTAAGCAACAACGCGGGCAAACACAGCTTGAAGACGGGAGCCATGACGAACACCTGACCGAAGGAAGTGGTGGCAGGATGCGCCGTCGGATACATTCGAAAAATATCAAGTTTGTTAACCTGACTTTATCCAGAAGTAATGTGATGCTCGGTCAGCTCCACGATGTCGATCTTCAGCTTCTGCGGCTGTTTCTCGGCGTGGTCGAATCCAATGGTTTCAGCGCAGCCCAGGGTGAACTGGGGCTGAGCCAGTCGAGCATCAGCCAGCAAATGGCCAAGCTTGAAACCCGTCTCGGCTATCGGGTGTGCAACCGGGGCAAGGGCGGTTTCAGCCTGACGCCCAAGGGCGAGCAACTGTTGATTGCCGCGCGGGCGCTGTTCGATTCGATCGAAACCTTCCGCCATCAATCCAACGGCGTCGCCGGGCGCTTGATTGGTGAAGTGCGCCTGGGCCTGTCGGAAGCGGTCGATCAAACGGTGCTGCAACGGGTGGCCGAGGCGATCCGGCGCTTTCGCGAGCGGGACGAATCGGTGCGCATCGAGTTGATCAGCGCCATGCCCGGCGAAATGGAGCGCCTGCTGCTGCAACAGCGGCTGGACCTGGCCATCGGTTACTTCTCCCAGGTACAGAGCGCGTTCGACTACCGCGAACTGTTCAGCGAAACCCAGCATCTGTATTGCGCGCCCGGCCATCCGCTGTTTACCGACGAGGCCCCTGATGACGCGGCGTTGCAGGCCTGCGACCGGGTCGATCACCCGTATCGGTTTTTGCGCAGTGACGAGCCATTTCAGGGCAAGGTCTGCTCGGCACGCTCGGAACAGGTCGAAGGCACCCTTGCCTTCATTCTGTCCGGCAAACACGTCGGTTATCTGCCCAACCATTACGCCCGCCAATGGCAGGACAAGGGCCTGTTGCGGCCAGTGCGCGAAGGCGAGTTGAGCTTTGACGTGGCGTTCCATCTGGCCCGCCATCGGGCGCAAGTGCCCGGCGATGCGCAGAAGGCTTTTGAAGAAGACCTGCTGTCAGCCTTTGGTCGAACCTGACCTTTTGGGCAGTTTTAATGCGTTGCCCTCGTCTCCCGCTTACGGCATCCTGCGCACCCATTTTCCGACCCGGCCCCGCATTGCGGCACGCAAACCACCATGACCGTCTCTGAAAAAGCCCCGCGCAACAACGATCTGATCTACGGCCTCAACGACCGTCCGCACTTCACCGCAACGGTGTTTGCCGCCCTGCAACACGTGCTGGCCAGCTTTGTCGGCATCATCACCCCGACCCTGATCATGGGCGGCGCCCTCGGCCTGCAAAGCGAAATTCCGTACCTGATCAGCATGGCGCTGTTCGTTTCCGGCCTCGGCACCTTCGTTCAGGCCAAGCGCTTCGGCCCGGTCGGTTCGGGGCTGTTGTGCCTGCAAGGCACCAGTTTTTCCTTTATCAGCGTGATTCTCAGCGCCGGCTTCATGGTCAAGGCCCGGGGCGGCGGCACCGATGAAATCCTCTCGACGATCTTCGGCGTGTGCTTCTTTGCCGCGTTCATCGAAGTGGTGCTGAGCCAGTTCATCGGCAAGTTGCGCATGCTGATCACCCCGGTGGTGACCGGCACCATCATCACGCTGATGGGCCTGTCGCTGATCAAAGTGGCGATGACCGACATTGCCGGCGGCTTCGGCGCGGCGGATCTGGGCGCGGCCAGTCACGTGTTCCTGGCAGCGCTGGTGCTGGGCACCATCGTGGTGTTGAACCGGGTCGACGTGCCGTTCCTGCGGTTGGGCGCAATCGTCATCGGCCTGACCCTCGGCTACGTGGTGGCGTGGCTGATGGGCACCGTGGATTTCGCCAACCTGCCCGAAGTGCCGGTGGTCAGCGTGCCGGTGCCGTTCAAGTACGGTTTCAACTTCGACTGGGTGGCGTTCGTGCCGGTGGCGGTGATTTTCCTGGTGTCGCCGCTGGAAGCGGCCGGTGACCTGACCGCCAACTCGATGATCTCGCGGCAGCCGGTCAAAGGCCCGCTGTACATCCGCCGGATCAAGTCCGGCCTGCTCGCCGACGGCCTCAACTCGGCCATGGCGGCGGTGTTCAACAGCATGCCGATGGTGACCTTCGCCCAGAACAACGGGGTGATTCAGCTGACGGGCGTGGCCAGCCGCTACGTGGCGTTCTTCATTGCCGGTCTGCTGGTGTTGCTGGGACTGTTCCCGATGATCGGCGCGGTGCTGCAACTGATGCCGAAACCGGTGCTCGGCGGCGCAGAGCTGGTGATGTTCGGCACTGTGGCGGTGGCCGGAATCAAGATCCTCGCCGAGGCCGGCCTGCATCGGCGCAACATGCTGATCGTGGCGATTTCCGTCGGCATGGGCCTGGGCATCGCCGCCGTGCCGGAAGTGCTGCGCGAGCTGCCGCAGGCGCTGCGCAATATTTTCGAGTCGCCGATCACCGTCGGCGCGCTGTGTGCCATCGTGCTGAATATCTTCCTGCCGGAAGAATTCATCGAACTGGAAGAGGATGACTTCGATCCGGAAGCCTCTATCCTTCAGGTCATGGAAAACCCCGACCTGCCGGCCAAAGCTGAACCCGCAACAAACGCCGCTGTCGCACAGTTGAACCGTTGATCCTGTCCGCTCCATCAAAAAGGGCTGATACCGGCAACGGTTCAGCCCTTTTTCAATGAGAGAGCATCAATGCGCCGCCTCCAAGCCGTCATCCTGTCCCTGCTTCTGCTCTCCCTCAGCGCCTGCGCGCTGTTTCCCAACCGCGACCCGGTGAACATCAACGTGGTCGGCCTCGAACCGCTGCCGAGCCAGGATCTGGAAGTACGCTTCGCGATCAAGCTGCGGGTGCAGAACCCCAACGAAACGCCCATCGACTACAACGGCATCGCGCTGGATCTGGAGGTCAACGGCCACTCGCTGGCGTCGGGTGTGAGCGATCAGAGCGGCTCGATTCCACGGTTTTCCGAAACCATTGTCAGCGTCCCTGTGAGCATTTCCGCGTTCTCGGTGCTGCGCCAGACCCTCGGCCTGAGCCAGACCCAAACTCTCGACAACCTGCCCTATGTGCTGCGCGGCAAACTGGCGGGCGGGCTGTTTGGCACGATGCGCTTTGTCGATACCGGCAAGCTCAGTCTGCCGAGGGCCAGTGCCGCAACCTGGTAAAGATGCGGTAGTCTGCACGGCCCACTGTCAGAACATGGAAGTCGTGGTTTATGCAAGACACGCCCACGCTGTACACCGAACGGCTGATTTTGCGTCCGCTTGAACTCGCGGATGCCGAGGCCATCCAGCAGCAATTTCCCCACTGGGAAGTGGTGCGATATCTAAACGTTTTCGTGCCCTGGCCTTACCCGGACGACGGCGCCCTCACCTACCTGTGCGACATTGCGCTGCCTGCCGTTGCGGCCGGCAAAGAGTGGCACTGGACGATTCGCCTAAGATCGGCGCCAGAGCAATTGATCGGCAACATCAGCCTGATGGACGAGCCGGACAACCACCGTGGGTTCTGGCTCGCCCCGGCCTGGCAGGGTCAGGGCCTGATGACCGAAGCCAGCGAAGCCGTGACCCGGTATTGGTTCGAAACCCTCGATCAACCGTTGATGCGCGTACCGAAAGCCGCACCGAACCTCGGTTCGCGAAAGCTCTCGGAGCGCAGTGGCATGCGCTTGATCCGCACCGATGAGGACGACTTTGTCGGCGGTCGCTTCCCACGGGAAATCTGGGAAATCACCCGCGAAGAATGGCGGCGCCGACAATCCGTCAAACCGTGAAACGCACGCCCGGTTTAGCCCGCTCATCGACGCTCAACTCGAACACATCCGGGCGCGCATAGTGGCCGACCACGTCGTAGTCGTAGCGGGCGCGCACCAGTTCGGCGGTGTCGATCTCGGCGGTGAGCAAGCCGGCCTCGCCGCGCAACGGCCCGGCCAGCACATCGCCCATCGGCCCGACGATCACGCTGCCGCCGGCGATCAGCGGTCGATCCCCCGGCCAGTTGGCAACTTCCACGCCCAACTCATTCGGCGAGGCCTGCACCTGACAGGCGCTGACCACAAAACAGCGCCCTTCGTGGGCGATGTGGCGCATGCTCACCTGCCACATCTCGCGCTCGTCCACTGTCGGGGCACACCAGACCTCAATGCCCTTGGCGTACATCGCCGTGCGCATCAGCGGCATCATGTTTTCCCAGCAGATCACTGCGCCGAGCTTGCCGACCTGAGTGTCGAGCACCGGCAGCGTCGAGCCGTCGCCCTTGCCCCAGATCAGCCGTTCGGTGCCGGTGGGCATCAGTTTGCGGTGCTTGGCCACCAAGCCCGCCTGCGGGTCGAAATACAGCGCGGTGCAATGCAAAGTGCTGCCGGCCCGCTCGATCACGCCGATCACCAGGTTGGCCCCGGTACGCGCCGACAGCCCGGCCAGCGCTTCGGTTTCCGCCCCCGGCACATCGATAGCGTTGGCGAAGTAACGGGCGTAGGCCTCGCGGCCTTCCGGCAAGCGATAACCCAGCTGCGTGCCGAACCCCTCGCCTTTCGGGTAACCGCCGAGCAAAGCTTCGGGCATCACCACCAGCGCGGCGCCGGACTCGATGATCGCGGTTTCCCAGCTCAGGATCTGCTCCAGGGTCTCAGCCTTGCCACCGGGCAAGGCGCCGATCTGCAGGGCGGCAACGATTGATTTGGGCATGGTGGTCACTCCGTTAAGTTCAGGTGTTGCTCATTCTCCGGCGCCACGGGATCATGAATAAAGATCGATCCACTGCTGAATGATATGAGCCAAATGAATATCGCAACCGTCGACCTCAACCTGCTGAAAGTCTTCGAAGCCCTGCATGAAGAGTCCAGTGCCAGCCGCGCGGCGTTGCGCCTGGGCGTGACCCAGTCGGCGGTCAGCGCGGCCTTGCGCCGGTTGCGCGAAGTGTATGGCGATCAATTGTTCGTGCGCACCGGCCGCGGCCTGGCGCCGACGCTCAAGGCCAACCAATTGAAACCGGTGGTCAGCGATGCCCTGAACAAATGCCGGCAAAGCCTGGCGATGGTCGACCCGACCGCCAATCATTACGAAGGACGTTCGGTCACTGTGGGCCTTTCGGATGACTTCGAGATCGCTTACGGCCGTCGGCTGATCGAGGAAATCGCCCGTCGCGCACCGAAACTGCGGCTGATCTTCCGCCAGACCCACAGCCAGATCGTCGCCCGGGCGCTGATGGAACGCAGCATCGATCTGGCAATCACCGCCGGCGGATTTGCCGAGCGGCTGCTCAGCCGTCAGGTGTTGGGTGAAGGGGGTTACGCGTGTCTGGTGGATCCGGCGAGCCTGGCGCCGGGTCAGCAGCAGATCGATCTGGAAGAATTCGTCACCCGCGAGCACCTGCTGGTGTCGTCTGGCGGTTTTATCGGGATCACCGATGAAGGGCTGGCGGCGCTGGGCCGGACTCGCCGGGTCTGCGCCTCGACCACGCATTTCGCCGCGTTGCCGCATCTGCTCAAGGGCAGCGAGGCGGTGGCGACCATTCCGACCCACGCGGCGCAGGCCATTGCCTCACTGAGCGGGCTGGCACTGCTGCCCTGCCCGCTGGCGCTGCCGCGTTACCCGATCGAACTGGGCTGGCGCACCAGCACCCAGATCGATCCGGTGGTGCTGACGGTGCGCGAAGCGATAGGCGCCAGTTTCAGGTCCGAGTGATTACTTGTTGGCCGCCATCAGACGATTGACTTCACTGCGCACCATGTTGGCGAATTCCGGCGGCGACATGCCGTCCAGTTCCGCGCGCACGAACTCGGCCCATTTACCCTTGCGCTTGGAGCGCTCGCCGAACAACCGCGCGGCCTCGCCCTTGGCTTTGCCCAGATTGTTCTGCCAGAGTTCGAACAGTCGGGATTTCTCATCTTCCAGCGCGGCGCGCTCTGCGAGGGATTTGTCGGCCAGATTGAAACTCATCGGGAATTACCTGCTGCATGAAATGGCGACATCTTACACGCTGGACGGAAACCTCTGACGCTGGTTTTTGTTCCGGATGGAAAATCGCTGCAACTTTTCAAGGCGCGCCACACTCCATTGTTCACTGTCCATTCACCTGCAAGGAGTCACCCAATGGCCCGGAAAACCGCCGTTCAAGCCGCCGAAGACCAAATCAAGGACCAGGCCTTCAGCGAACTTCAGGCGCTGATCGAAGAGTCGGAAAAACTGCTCAAGAGCAGTGCATCCCTGGTCGGCGAGGAAGCGGAGACCCTGCGCGGGCAAATCGCCCAGAAATTGCAGCAGGCGCTGGATTCGGTCACCAGCGTGCGTGACCGCACCAAACCGGCGGTGGACGCCACCGAGAGCTACATCGGCGGGCACCCGTGGCAGACCGTGGCGATTTCCGCCGGGTTCGGCCTGGTGGTCGGATTGTTGCTCGGTCGCCGCTGAGCGCGAACAAAAAAGGCGAGCCCTCGGGCTCGCCTTTTTCATGCCCGGCAAAAACTCATTCGCCGGCCAGTTCACGCAACTGCGCCAGGGTCTGCTGATCCAGTTCGATCCCTTTGGCCAGTGACTTGGCCCGCTGCAAATGCCGCCGATCCCCCGGCAAGCGCTTGAGCCCTACCCCGTGCATCTGCCGCACCAGTTCCTGACTGCGCTCGGCAAAGCTTTGCCCGGCGGTCTTGCTTGGATCTATCACGATCAGCAACTGACCGGTCCACGGGGTCTTGGCGCCGGGGTGGTTCTTCCAGTCGAACTCGAACGAGAAATTTCCACCGGTCAGCGCGGCGGCCAGCAGCTCGACCATCATCGACAGCGCCGAGCCTTTGTGTCCGCCAAACGGCAGCAATGCACCGCCTTCCAGAATCGCCTTTGGGTCGCAGGTCGGCTGGCCGAGGCTGTCGACCCCCATGCCCGCCGGCAGTTTCTCGCCTTTGCGCGCTGCGATCTGCACGTCGCCATGGGCGATGGCGCTGGTGGCCAGGTCGAACACGATCGGCGCACCGTCAGCCCGGGGTGCGGCGAAGGCGATCGGGTTGGTGCCGAACAATGGCCGGTCGGCACCGTGGGGTACCACGCAGGTCATGCTGTTGACCACGCTCAACGCCACCAGACCTTCATCGGCAAAAGGCTCGACGTCCGGCCACAGCGCGGCAAAGTGGTGGGAGTTGCGGATCGCCAACACCGCAATCCCGGCACTGCGGGCCTTTTCCATCAGCAGTGGACGTGCCGCCGCCAGCGCAGGCTGGGCAAAACCGTTGCCGGCGTCGACGCTGACAAACCCTGAAGCCACGTCCTCGACTTTCGGCACGGCCTTGCCGTTGACCCAGCCGCTGTTGAGCGTCGAGACATAACCGGGAATCCGGAATACGCCGTGACTGTGAGCACCGTCCCGCTCGGCACTGGCGCAATTGGCGGCCAGGGTTCTGGCGACTTCGGCCGAGGTGCCGTGACGGGTGAAAATCGTTTCCAGCAGTTGAGTCAGCTCGTCCAGGGACACCTTGGACGAGACCGCATGATCGTGTGGCGCAGACATCTGAAGCTCCAGAGTAATTATTGGAGGGAACAACAGCGAACGAACAACCCGCCAGAGGATTAACCACGGCTGGCCGGTGGCCTGTCAACCCCGCAATGGACAGCCGATTTCCAGACAGCGGGCTCAATACCCTTCACATTCAGATCAATCCCAATCTGACACTGGCCGGCCCCGCCAGAAACCTCGTCGAATTTGCCCTCGATCACATCAATGTCGCCCAAAGCACCGGGTAGAAAGGGTCGGCCAGCTGGAGCCGATCCGAGCGTTTGATTCACGCATAAAAAATGCGCAGGCTCGACACCTGCGCATCGCTCCACAACCGTGGGGGTCAGTCTTTCTGATCGCGAAGGACATTGCCGGAGGCGCCGTCGATACGGAATTCGTACACCATCCCGTCGGCCTTGCGTCCTTCGCCTTTCCAATAGCCGTCGTTGTCGGCCTCGATTTCGTAGACCTCGACATATCCGGCCTTGGTTTTCACGGTTTCGATGGCCTTTTCGATGGTGATCCATCCTGCGCCCGGGCGGTCGGCCAGTGCCGCGCCTGCGCTCAGAAGACTGGCGGTTGCAACCACAGCGGCCAAGGTTCTTTTGATCATGTTTTCACTCCATTTATGGTTAATGTTCGCGGGATGTCCTGTTTTTTGGGGCGCTGCAGCGAAAAAAAGTTCCACGTTTGATGGGTAAATGCCATGACGGCTGTTCTCGGCGCCTTCCGCCCAAGGTTAGAATGCGCGAAATCAGGATGAGTCAATGACCCAGAACCCTCTCTCGGAAGCCGAATACGATGCAATCACCGATGCCGCCGCGCATTGGTGCATGCGCCTGCACGCCGTTGACTGCACCGCTGAAGAGCGCATGGCGTTCGAGCAATGGCGCGATGCGCACCCGCTTCACGCGTTCGAGTATGAGGCGATGCTGGAAATCTGGGACGTCGCTGAACACCTGCCCCGGCCGGCAACGGCACCGGCCCTGCCGATTCATCCGACGGCGACCCGGTCATGGCGCCAGTACGCCGTAGCGGCTTGCGTCTGCGCACTGGCTTTGCCGCTGGCGGCCTGGACCGGATGGAACCTCGGCTGGCTGCCTGACAGCTATCAGCATTTCGCGGCCACCGACAATGTCCGCCATGTCACCCTGGGCGATGGCAGCCAGGTCGAGCTGAATCTCAACACCGAACTGACCTACAGCAATTACAGGGACGAGCGTCGCGTCACCCTGAAAAAGGGCGAGGCGTTCTTTGAAGTCAGCCACGACCTGAGCCACCCGTTCGTCGTCAGGGCCGCCGAAGGCAGGATTCGCGTCACCGGCACACGCTTCAACGTCTGGATGTATGAGGATCAGGTGAAGGTCAACCTGATCGAGGGTTCCGTGCTGGTCACCAGCAACACTCAATTGCCCGGCGATGGTCTGCGCCTGGGGCCTTCGATGCAGGCACGCTACAGGCATGGCGATTTCACTCCGCAGATCAGCCAGACCTATGCCAACGACAACGCACTGGCCTGGCGCAGCGGCAAACTGGTGCTCGACAACCTGCCGCTGAACGAAGCATTGCCGCAGATCAACCGTTACCTGGACAAGCCCCTGATGCTGGCCGACAACGCCACCGGTTCGATCCGGGTCGGCGGCATTTACAACATCAAGGAACTGAACAGCTTCGCCAGTTCTCTGCCCAAAGTCCTGCCGGTCTTCCTGACCCGCAACAAGGACGGCAACCCGGTGATCAACCCGATGCCGCAGCAACCGCCAAAAAACTGAAGGCCGTTCCCGTGAGGGAGCGGCCTTGTGCTTTTGCGGTTGTCCGCAGGTTGAACAGCTGATTACTGCGCCGCGACTTTCCCCGTTTTTTCCAGGTCATCGCGCACGGTCTGCACCTGATATTGCGGATCGGCCTCGATCTGCTGTTCGGTGAACGGCAACACACTCCACTGTTTCTTCGAGAAGGCCTCGGTCTGATCCCGGGAATACTTCGACGCCGGATCGCTGGATAACGAGAATGCCAGCAGGCCCTGGGCATGCGGTCCCTTGTCATCGAACGTCACGACTTGCAGGTAACTGGTGCCGCTGACCACTTCCAGCTTGCCGTCTTCACGGGGCACGCTCTGGATGGCGTTGTAGATGCCGAGCGTGCCCGGACCACCGTGAATCGGCGTTTGCTGGCCACCACTGCTGACCACCTGCACATCCCCCCAGCGGGTGCTGGCGTTCAGGCCCATTTTTACCGCCGATTCGGCCGACGCCAGCATGGCCTCGCGCAGTGCCTTGGCCACTTCCGGTTTTTCAACGGCCAGCCCGCGCGGGGTGTGCTGAGCATCCTTGGGATCGAACGCCACGCGCCAGGCCTGCGGCGATTCCTGCATCGCTTGCATGATGTTCTGGAAATGCACCAGGCCGACGCCCGACTCCAGATTCGCCCGACCATCCCACGCCTTCAGGCTGCTGCATACCGATTTCAACGCGGCCTCAGACTGCGAAGCACAGAACTTTCGCAGGTCCGGCACCACCTGAGTCGCCAGGAATACCTGATCGTCCATCACCATGTGTTGCAGATCCTGCACCGACACCGGGCCTTTCTTGCTCAGGGTCGCCAGACGATCCAGCGCAAAGCGCGAGCGCAGGCCCAATGGCTGGCCGTCCTGACTGATCAGCGGCGAGAAGCCGGTCAGCGGTTGCGCCGGGTTGGCCAGCCAGGCCGAATCGTTGGAGTGCTGGACGAAGTCCTTGCGCAACAATTGTGGCAACTGACTGGAAGCGTAAATGCCCTTCTGTGCGGCTTGCGGGTCGATGTCCCAGGTGCAGGTGCTGTTGGAACCGTCGAGCACGATCATTTTCAGACCGGCGCGCGGGTCGCTGCACCTGGCCAGTTTGTCGGCGCTGACGTTCGGCACCACCGACAGGTTCATGTACAGCGTCTGGCCCTTGTCATCCACGGCCAGGGTGTTGACCCACGGGATGCCCTGAATCGTGTGCACCGAATCCTGCAGATCCTTGAGATTGCCGGCGCGGTTCATGGCGTACCACTGCTTCAACACCCGATCGTTGTCGAGGTTCGCATCGCGAAGGCTATAGGCGAACTGATTGTCCCAATCGAGCTTGCCGGGCCATTGCACAATCGGGCCGAACTGCGAACTGTAGACATCCCGCGAGACCGGCACCACCTGACCGTCCGCCTGTTTGACCTGCACGGTGACCGTCTGCTTGTTCATCGGCAAGGACTGGCCGTCGAGCAGGTAACGGGTCGGATCCTTCGGATCGAGTTGCAGGCGATACAGGGTGAAATGCTTTGACGAATCGACGGTGTGGGTCCAGGCCAGGTGCTGGTTGAAGCCAATGTTGATCACCGGCAGGCCCGGCAGCGCCGCGCCCATCACATCCAGTTTGCCCGGAATGGTCAGGTGCATCTGATAGAAGCGCATGCCGCCGACCCACGGGAAATGCGGGTTGGCCAACAGCATCCCACGGCCATTGAACGAACGCTCGCTGCCGACCGCCACGGCGTTGCTGCCACGGTCCAGTGCGAAGCGTTGCAGGCGCGTGTCCGCCAGTTGATAGGCCCGCGCATCGTTTTCAATCTTCGCAGTGGCCTGCGGCGGAGTAGCACCCGCCAGCGCTTCGGCGAACTGGCCCACCCCGCCCTCGACCAGCAGACGACGGGTCAGCTTCACCAGGTCCTCGGCGGCGATATCGCGCACCCATTCACCCTGGCACTGTTGTGGCAAGCCCTGCTGACGGCGTTCGGCCAGATAACGGTTGTAGCCGGCGGCATAACCTTCCACCAGATCACGCACTTCGACCGGCTGGGCCTGCCAGAAAGCGTTCACTGCCTGCGGCGTGTTGAGCCACTGGAAGAACACGTCGCTGACGCGGTTCTCGCGCTCTTCGACTGTCAGTTGCTCCGGCCCGAAGTACCGCGACCGCTCGCCATTGACCGTCACGACTTCGTTGGCCAGCAGGCACAGGTTGTCCTGCGCATAGGCATAACCGATGCCGAACCCGAGACCACGTTCGTTTTCCGCGCGGATGTGCGGTACGCCAAAACCGGTGCGGCGGATATCGGCGCCGGTCTGGCCGGAAGGGCTGAACGCCTGCGCCGACAGACTCAGCCCGAGAAACAGGCCGGCAAGGGTCAGTCCGGTGAATTGCCTGGAAATAGTCACGCTCGCTCCTGATCGAAATGCCGAAGAGCGAACCGCCCGCCACCGTGAACACGTCGGACCCGGCTCGCTCTGAAATCACCCACGCGTCACACGCAATGAGCCTGTCCAGAAAACGAAGCCGTGGAAAAAAAATTTAGTCGGTCACACACCTGTTTCGTGCCGCAATCACGGGGAAAAGACAAAACCACGACAAATTTTCTACATTTTCCGCTTCATGATTTGTCGAGCTGAAACGTCTTGTTTAGGGAGAGCACGAAAAACCTTTCCTGATCAGGCTCTGAAAGGAGTAATCGCATGTACAACCCACCCCTACCATCGGAAGGTAGCCAGACCCCACAAGGAGCGCCCATGGGTTCACACGCCGACGTATTCGGGCAACGGGTCGAGCGTCACGGCAATGAACGCATCCGTATGCTGCTTAAAAGCTTCGGCCTGCGCACCAGCCTGATTCGCCTCAAAGTCATCGACACCCTGCTGGTCGCCGCCGAGGACGACCGTCGTCTGGGTGTGCGTGGTGTTCACAGCCAGTTGCTGGATCTGGACATTCCCTTGTCCTTCCTCAGCGTGCGCGAAGTACTCAAGCGCCTGTGCGCCGAAGGCGTGATCACGTTCAACGACGACAAGAGCTACAGCCTCCATCCCCAGGCTGCCGCCGTGCTCAACCACGATTGAAGCGCCCGGCAGATGCCGTCAGGGCTTGACCTTGCGGCGCATCACGCCGTTGATCACCACAACCACCACCGCCACACCGATGGCGATGTACTGGAACGTTTGCTCGCTGAGCTTGCCGGCGTTTTGCAGCCAGGACAGGCCGAGCATGATCAGCAGTACGGCGAGGGCGATCAGAATCGAATATTTCAAGCGTTGCTTCTGGGTCATTACAGGTTCCTGAACCGTTGGAATGTATCGGGTTTGTATCGGCGTCGATGCCATGCACATACCCTTTCACGGGGATATGCCGCTGCAAACGGGGTCTCATGTTACAGCCGATGAAGAGCTTTGGCTTCAGGCGGCTTTAACCATGAGGATTTTCGAAATGCTGCGTCGAATCACCTGGCTGATTCCTGTCCTTGCACTGCTCACCCTGAGCGGCTGCATCATTTTTCCCCACGGCGGCTGGCATGGCGACCATCGCCACTACGCGCCGCAAGGTCCGGGCTACTACGACCATCGTTAAGTCATGTTGCGAGAAGGATGCCAGCGTCCATTCATTCAAATGCAACAACTGATTTAGTGTCAGCCGAAATGCCCACAGGAATGTGGGCATTTTTCTTAAGACTCCCCCCATTATCTTGTCAGGCAATTCGCTCTTGCGAGTAGGCATCCCGACTTGTGCAACATCACGCAACCCCCCGTCATAGAGCGTCACAGCAATGACGTAGGAACAGTCTGACCCCGCCTCTACCCTTTGCGCTCTCTCTCGAATCCCGTGGAAGCGTATGCAAAGAACTCTCATCAATCTCTCGCCGCGGCAGGCGCTCGGTTTCTGCCTCGCCATCATGCTGTTCGAATGGCTGACCTACATGGCCAGCGACATGGTCATGCCGGCGATGCTCACCGTCACTCGGGATCTTGAAGCCGATGCCCGTCATATCCCCAACGCTTTCAATCTCTACCTGATCGGTGGAGTGTGCCTGCAATGGCTGATCGGACCGCTTGCCGACCGGTTCGGTCGACGCCCGTTGTTGCTGGCCGGTTGCGCACTGTTCGGTGCAACGTGTGCAGCGACAGTCTTTACGCCCGGTATTGAAGTTTTCAACGCATTAAGGCTTATCCAGGGCATGGGGCTGGGGTTTGTGGTGGCTGTCAGCTATCCCGCACTTCAGGAAGTATTCTGCGAAGCCGATGCGGTGCGCCTGATGGCGCTGCTCGGCAATGTTGCACTGCTTTCGCCGCTGATCGGTCCGCTGCTGGGCAGTCTGTTGTTGGAATGGCTCAGCTGGCGCGAACTGTTTCTCGGCCTGGCCCTGGTTGCCGTACTTGCATGGACCGGACTGTACGCCTGCATGCCCGAAACCATCGGCGTGGTCCGTCGTGATGGCACTCAGCAACCGCCCATGGCCTTTTCCCTTCGCCAGATCGGTGTTCGATACCTTGCATTGGCGCGCAACAAAAACTTTCTCGGGACCTGCGTTGCACTTGGCCTGATGAGCCTGCCGCTGATCGCCTGGATCGGTCTTGCACCGCTGTTGCTGATCCAGTCACTGGGGCTGACAACGCGGGAATATGCCCTGTGGCAGATACCGGTCTTTTCAGCCGTCATTCTCGGCAATCTGATTCTCGACCGGTTGCTGCCCACACGTGAATTGCCGCAATTGATTCGCCTGGCACTGTGGCCGTACTGCCTGGGGCTGCTGACCCTGGTGGCCGTTGCCATGACCGGTCTCTCCCTCACCGCACTGATTGCCGGCCTCGCGCTGTACGCCGTAGGGCTGGGCATGAGCAACGCAGCCCTGTATCGGCTGGCGCTGTTTTGCAGCGATGACAGCAAAGGACTGGTCTCGGCCGCGATCGGCATGATTTCGATTGCCGTAATGGGTGCCGGTGGATCGTTGATTGCCGCCATCGGCGGCGGCCTTCGCCTCGATTTCTTTGCGCTGTGGGCCGCGGTCGGCGGCCTGCTGTGCCTGCCCCTGCTCAACCGGTTTTTGCCTGCTGCGGCAAGGCCGACCGTTCACCATAACGATAAGGACTTCTGATGTTCCATTTCCCCCACAGCGACAAGCTCTGCGCGTTGACGCACCCCTATTGCCCGGACTCTGTGCCGGACGGGCTGTTCGATCAGGCCATGGTCGAGATCAGCCGTTTCCACAGCCTGCATACCCCGGGCTACGAACGCTGGCTGAACGCCAACGGGCTGACCGTGGACAATCTGAACACCCTCGACGACTGGTCGCGTCTACCGCCGATTTTCGCCAGTTTTTTCAAGCAGCACCTATTGCTCAGCCCCACCGGTACCCACGCGTTGGAGCTGACATCCTCAGGCACCAGCGGTCAGAAAAGTCGCATGCGTTACGACGAACGCAGCCTGGGCGCCGCCCAGTACATGGTCGAACGCATCTTTCACCATTATGGCTGGAGCAACCCGCAAACCCCGTGCAACTACTTGCTTTTGAGCTATGAGCCGGAGGGCACGATCAGCCTGGGAACCTCCTTTACTGACCAGTTCCTGTGTCGGTTCGCCCCCGTCAATCGAGTGGCCTATGCCCTGCGCCGTACCGGCGGCGGCCACGAGTTCGACAGTTTCGGCGTCATTGCCGCCCTGCAATCCTTCGCCGAAGAAGGCTTGCCCGTACGGATTCTCGGCTTTCCCGCCTTTCTCTGGCAGACCCTTGAACGCATGCGGGCCACCGGCGTTCGCGAACTGCAACTGACACCGGACTCGCTGGCACTCTTCGGGGGTGGCTGGAAAACCCATGCCGCGCAGGAGATTCCCCGTCAGCAACTGTACGAGCGCATGCACCGACAACTGGGCCTTGAGGTCTCTCGCTGCCGTGACGGTTACGGCGCGGTCGAGCATCCGGTGCCTTACCTTGAATGTGCTCATCATCATTTCCATGTGCCCGTCTATTCGCAGGTCTTCGTGCGCAATCCGTCCGACTTCACGGTTCTGCCGTATGGCCGTCAAGGCTTGCTGAGTTTCGTCTCGCCCTACATTTCATCGAGTCCGGCCCACGCCGTGGTCATGAGCGATCTGGCCACCCTGCATCCAGGCGCCAGCTGTGGCTGCGGTCTATCTGCAGACTGGTTCGAACTGCATGGCCGCGCCGCGACCACGGCCGGCAGAAGCTGCGCCCTGGCCGCCGCTGAACTGCTGGGGAGGCATTGACATGTATCTGATCAACGGACAGCTTCACCCCGACTACCGGCTCGACGCCGCACTGGAGCAACTTCATCTGGACCTGCCACAGCGACTGGGCACGGCACTCCAGCGTGGGACAGTCCTCGATGCGGTAGCGGTTTTCTCCACCCGACTGCACGATCCGGATCTGCCTCTTGAACCTGAACACCGTCAATCCCTGATCGAGTTCTGCCAGCCTGATGCCCTGCAGCACAAACTGCAACGTGAGCTGGGGGAGCAACCGGATGCCTTGCGCCGCATCGACTATCGCGAGTCGCACTTCGAACGCTGGAGCCCGCTGGGTCTGGTGGTGCACATCACCCCTGGCAATGCACCGCTGTTGGCCTTCTGCGCCGTGATCGAGAGCCTGCTGGCCGGCAACGTCAACTGGCTGCGCCCCAGCAGCAGTGACCAGGGCCTGACCGCTCGCTTGCTCCATGCGCTGACTCAGTGCGACGCCACCGGCCAGATCGCAGGACACGTCGCGGTCATACCAGCAACGACCGAGCAAATCGGCCAACTCTGCGAACGCGCCAACGGCATTTCAGCCTGGGGCGGCGAATCGGCGCTTCAATCCATCCGCCGGCAGATCCCGGCCGGCTGTCGCTGGATCGACTGGGGTCATCGGATCAGTTTTGTTTACCTGACTCCCGAGACCGCCTCGCCAGAGGCGCTGGACGCGGTGGCGGATGAAGTCTGTCGTCTCGACCAACAGGCCTGTTCCAGCCCGCAATGGCTGCTGGTGGACAGCGATGACGAAGCTGTTCTGCGCATCATCGGCGCGGGCCTGGCAAAGGCGTTGGAACGTCGGGCCCAGCACTGGCCGGCCTTGATGCCGTCACTTCAAGAGGCGTCGCAAATCACCACAGACACGGCGATCGCGCAGTTGACCCAGAGTTTTGTCGGCCCCCCCGGACATGTCTGGAAAGCACCGGGCTGGCGGGTGATCTGGACGCATGACCAGCAACTCGCGCCCTCGCCGCTGTTTCGCAGTGTGCTGCTCAAACCACTGCCACGAACGCAAGTCATCGAGGCGCTCGTGCCTTGGCGAAACATGCTGCAAAGCTGCGCCCTGATCTGCTCCGAACACGAGACAGCAGAACTTTCGCAGATGCTGATCGCAGCAGGCGTCACGCGAATCGCCCCCGTTGAATCGATTCACGAAGGTTACGAGGGCGAACCCCACGACGGTGTCTATGCCTTGCAGCGCCTGAGTCGGCGGGTCTCGGTCAGCCTGCCGGTTGCGACACTGACGGCCTGTGCCACGCTCGATCCGCTACCGGTGCCGCCCGGCGTCGCAGGTCGCCCGATCATGACAAAGGAAACGTTTATCGCCCGCCCGATCAATCCGGCGGCCCGCCTGTACTTCCGCTCCGGGGGCAGCAGCGGCGTTCCGGTGTTGTCGGGTTTCAGTTACCGCGATTTTGATCGGCAAATGCGTGCCGCCGCCGACGGGCTGTTTGCCGCAGGCCTCGACCCGGCCCGCGACCGCGTGATGAACCTGTTCTTCAGTGGCGGGCTGTATGGCGGCTTCTTCAGCTTTTCCAAAGTGCTGGAGCTACTGGGTGTCACTCATCTGCCGATGGGCGCGCCCGCCGATGACGATTACCGCGAAATCGCCCGTTTGATCATCGAACAACGCGTCACCACACTGGTCGGCATGCCGAGCACCCTGCATCGTCTGTTTCTAAACGAGCAGTCACGATTGCGTGACTATGGCGGCATCGAAAAGGTCTTTCTCGGCGGTGAGCATCCCGGCGAACAGAGCCTTGCGTTGATGCACAGCTGTGGCGTCAGGCTGATCCGTTCGGCCATTTACGGCAGCGTCGATGCCGGGCCGCTCGGTCATGCCTGCCCGGCAACGTCTGATGGCGTATTCCATCTGATGAGCGATATTCAACATCTGGAAATCGTCGCGTTTGAAGCCGATCAGCCGGTGAATGGCGATGAAATCGGCCGTCTGGTGTTCACCTCGATAGAACGACAAGGCCAGGACGTTCAGCGATACGACCTTGGCGACAGCGGCCGCTGGATACCCGGCCGGTGTCCATGCGGGCTGCCGGCTCCACGCTTCGAGCTGCTGCAACGTCACGGCCGGCTGCTGCGCATCGGCACGGACTTCATCTGTCTGGAAACACTGGCTCGGCATCTGCAGGTCGAGTTCCAGCTGGTCCTGGAGCACGCACCCGACGGGCTGGAGCGGATGCGGTTTCGCAGTTCGCTGCCCGCCCGCGAAGTTCATGACCGCCTGCTGAATTACCCGACGCTGGCGACCCTCATCCGCACGGGACTGCTGACGGTGGACGCAGAACACTGTGCGATCGATCAGTTCGCCCGAAACAAACACAGCGGAAAGACGCCGCAGGTGATCGACAACCGCAGCGTGGTCCCGCCCACTGACTTGCAAGGAATGCAACATGAACACAAGGATTGAGTTGAACGAGCTCGTGGCGTTTGCCCGTCGCCATTCAAGCTTTTACGCAGGCCACTTCGCTGATGTGCCCGAGCACGTCACTTCGCTGGCTGAATTGCCGGTGATCGATCCCGCTGCCTACTGGGAAGGCAGCCAGGATCTCGACCACTGGCCTGCACTGACCGGCTCTCTGGAAAACGCACTGGTATTCAAGACGGGGGGAACCACCAGCGCCGGCAAATTCTCGATTTTCCGGCGCCAGGAATGGCAAACACTGGTGACGGATTTCGGTCGCAGTCTCAGCGGCCAGTTGAACGCGGGCGACCGCATCGCCAACCTGTTTTTCGCTGGCGACCTCTACGCCAGTTTCATCTTCACCCACGATGCGCTGGCGCATGTGGAAACGGATATCGTCGAATTTCCGTTCACCGGTCATGTCGACTCGGCCATCCTCGCCGATGCCGTCGTTCGGCACCGAATCAATGTGCTGGCCGGACTGCCCGCCCATTTGCTGACCTTTGCGGCCTGGCTTGAGCAGCACGGGCGGGTACTCGAGGGCGTGACCACCCTGCTCTACGCCGGGGAAAGTCTGTTCCCGGCACAACTGCGACGATTGGGCCGTATCTTTCCCGGTGCGCGCATTGCGTCTCTGGGCTATGCCAGTGTCGACGCCGGTTTCATCGGCGCCAGTCAACGTGACTGCGCGTTGGGCGAACATCATGCGGCGGACAACCATAGCGTGCTGGAGATTCTCGACGAAGAAACCGGAGAGGTGATTGACGGGTGCAACCGGGTGGGACGACTGGTGGTGACCAACATGACCCGTCGCTTGATGCCGTTGATTCGCTATCCGGTCGGCGATCGCGCCTGTTGGCGAGAGCCCGGTAATGTTCCTCGGCGCAAATTCGCGTTGATGGGACGCTGTGCCGACAGTCAGCGGGTTCGTGTCGGCATACTGACCCTCCTGCCTCAGGCCATCGGCCAAACCGTACAGCAGATTACCGGCAGTGAAGACTGGCAACTGGTGATCGAACAGGAAGGCACAAGGGATATTCTGCGCCTGCGCTGGGTACCGGATGCCCTGTCTGCGATGGCTGAGCAGGCAGACCGGTTACTGCACCGTGCGTTGATCGAAGACTATCCATTGATCGAAGAGTTGAGCACCGGGCATTTGCTCGAATTGCAGATCCGGCGCTGCACGATTCAGTCACTGTCACGCCATCCTCGGTCAGGTAAACAGCAGCGTGTAGTCGATCTGCGGGTATACGACAATCTGCACCGGGAGGACCGTTGATGGAAACCCTGATCCTGCGCAGTTACCGTAACAGCGACGCCCGTGCCGTCAGCCAGCTTTTCAGAAAGGTCTACGCCAACCAATACGCTCAGCCCCATGTTTACCTGCCGCGCATGATCACGCAGAACCATGTCGGCGGTCGCTGGCATTCATTGGTGGCGGTGTCGGAGGGAAAGATTCTGGGGCACGCGGCATTGATTCGCGACAAGGAGTCGCGCATTGCCGAACTCGCATTGAGCGTGGTGGATCCGCAGAGCCGTGGCCAGAACGTGGCCACCCGACTGAGCCGGCAATTGCTGGTTCATGCCCAGGCGCTCGGATGCCACGGCGTGACGATCAAGCAGATGACCCACCATCCCTACACGCAACGGATGGCCGCCCGTCTGGGGTTTCACAACACCGGGCTGCTACCCGATCATGCCCCTTCGCCCTTTGGCGAACCGGTGCCGGAGTCGTTGGTGCTCGGCTATCTCCAGATCGACGGATACCAGCGACCGTTGCCAAGCCTCGCATGGCCGGATGGCTGCCGCGAGTTCATGCAGCAGATGGTCGACATGTTCGGGACACGGGACAACCCATCACCCTGGGTCGGCGACCCCATACAACTGGATCAGCGTTGGGGGCGCTATGACGGCGTATTGGAATCGCTTGACGACGGATTGCTCAAGCAACTGCAGCAGTTGCCGGACCATTGGCTGATTTCGATCAGGCTCAGACTCGCGCAGGGTTTCGACAGTGCCTGGCGCCAGTTGTCGACCATGGACTTCACCTTCACCGGGCTGGCGCCCGATGAAAAAGGCTCGGGATGGCTGGCCCTGTTTCATCGCGGGTTCCAGCCAGGAACGCTGACATTGCACTGTCCGCGGATGCAACGTCTGCAGGAAGACATGCGGCGTCGGGAACTCAATGTGCCATGAACGACGAGGCCCGCTCCGTTAACCGGGCGGGCCTGCGTGATCACGCCTTGGCGCTGACACCCTTGTCGGTAGGAGGCTTGCGCTCCCCACCCTGACCGTAGGTCTGCAAATTCTGCAGCACATAGATGGCTTTCTTGTACTCGGGGATCAACGTATTGGCGTACTTGTTGCCCTTGAGATTGTTGTTCTGGATGGTATCCAGTTGCGTCGCGAAGTACTCCAGCGCATTGAACTTGGCGTCCGGATCCTTCTGAATGCCGAAGCGATCAAACTTGTCGCCGGCGTTGAGCAGAGTAATGGACGTGACTTCGGAAATCAGGCCACGGCTGCGCAGCATTGCACTGAGGCTGCCCAATTGTTTGGCCGAAACATTGGTGGGATCGAAACCCTTGATGTTTTTGTGCAGACCCTGCTTGTCCATCTCGGCGATGCTGATTGCGTTGGGGTCGTTGCCGACCAGAGCCAGCATCTGCTTGACCTTCACGCTTTGGGAAACCGGTTTGCTCGAGCTTCCTGTGTCTCGAACCAGCAAACCCGCCTTGGGTTGCCAGGCACCGGTATAGCCGATAGTCATGAGCAGGCTCCTTGCGAGGAAAACATGAAAAATTCCTTGTTGGACGACTTTTGAGTTGCCCGGAGTATCGGCCGGCAAACTAATGGCACCAACTCCTTTCTGCACTTTTTTACAATTTTCGTACATTCACGATACAAACCGACAACAGCCCCGGAAATACGGGACCAGAGCATTCATGACAATGTGATGAAAGTGGGTTTATCGCTCTAATGTTCGGGACAGTTAGTCCTCGTGTATCAGGCCGGATACGCTCCATCGGTCGGGATTGCATCTTTTAGGACGCAAGTACCTAAAGCTTCCCGAAGTCGCGACGATACGTTAGGAAACCCGCGCTGTTTTCCCCCTGCCCACAATAAGAATCCCTGCTCAAGGACCGGTTTCCATGCCCGCATTCCGCACCATTCAGGCTCGCTACACGCTGTTTCTGGTTCTGTTCATTCTGTTGTTGTCGGTGCTGACCGTGGTTGGCATCAGCCAGCTGGTTGCGCCCAAGCTGCGCCATACCGAAGAACAGGTGGTGCTCAATCGCATTGCTGAAGTGGCCGAGCAGATCCAGGGCGAACTGAACAAGGTCCAGGCGCAACAGCGCAGCATCACCCAGACCATCCCGCTGCTCGACAGCGCAGCCATCGACACCGTGTTGCCGGGGCTGGTGGATCAATACGGCGAGCTCAAAGTATTCGGCGGCGGCATCTGGCCGTTGCCCGGCCAGCGTGAGGCCGGACGCAACAAGTTCAGTACGTTCTGGCACCGCGACGCCTCCGGCAAACTGGCGGTGAACACCTTCTGGAACAGCGACGCAGCCCCCAACTATTACGACCAGAGCTGGTACAAGGGCGGCATGCAGACCCCGCGCGGCCAATGCGCGTGGGCCGCTGCCTATAAAGATGACGCCAGCGCCGAACCGCGCACCAACTGCGCCATGGCCATCCAGAAAAACGGCAGCGCCTGGGGCGTCTCGACCATCGACGTGACATTGGGCTTCTTCAACGATCTGGTGGCGCGCAAGGAAAAAGACCTCAACGCCGAAATGCTGATCGTCGAGGCTGACGGCAAGATCATCAGCAACAGCTCGCGCATCAGCGGGCCGATCGTGCTGAAGAACATCAGCGAACTGGCCGGTGGCTCGACCTTCGCCAGCCAGGTCAAGGCCGGGCTGCAAAACCGCGATCAGGCGCAGCGCGTCGAATTCGACAATCACGGTGAAGCCAGCACCTTCTTCATGCGCCCGATCGAAGGCACCCCGTGGTTCCTCGCCACCGCGCTGCCGACCAAAATGCTCACCGCCCAGCGTGATGACGTGCTCAGCAGCCTGAGCCTGTTGCAGATTCCGCTGGTGATCCTGCTCGTGCTGCTGCAGGTCTACGCGATCCGCCAACTGGTCTCGCGCATGAAAGCGCTGAAAGCCAACATCGATTCGCTGTCCAGCGGCGATGCCGACCTGACCCGACGCATCACCATACGCGCTGAAGATGAACTCGGCGCCATCGGGCATTCGGTCAACACCTTCATCACCTACCTGCAGAACATGATCGGCGAAGTCACCCAGGCCACCGGCGCCATGGCCTCGAGCCTCGACAACCTGCAACGCACCTCGGCGCACACCAGCCAGATTCTGCTGCGCCACGCCTCGGAAACCGACCAGACGGTTACTGCAATCAATGAAATGAGTTCGACCGCCGAAAGCGTGGCGCAAAATGCTGCCGAAACCGCCGCGTTCACCCAACGCGCCAATGAAAACGCCGACCGCTCGCGCGTGGTGGTTGGCGAAGCGTCAAGCAGCGTGGTGGCGTTGATCGACGAAGTGGCCAGCGCCACCCACAAGGTCGAAAGCATGCAGCAGGACGCCCAGCGCATCACCGAAATCCTCGGCGTGATCGGCGCCATTGCCGGCCAGACCAACCTGCTGGCGCTCAACGCTGCCATCGAAGCGGCCCGCGCTGGTGAACAGGGTCGCGGCTTTGCGGTGGTGGCCGATGAAGTGCGTGCCCTTGCCGCCCGCACCCAGGCCAGCACCTCCGAAATCAACGAGATGTTGAGCCGTCTGACCCAGGGCGTGAGCTCGTCGGTCAGCGCCATGGAAAACACCCAGGCCAGCTGCCAGTCGGCCGCCGATGCCACGGCGCGAGTCAACAGTGGCCTCGACGAGATGGCCGGTTCGGTCAGCCACATCAACAGCCTCAGCACCCAGATCGCCACTGCCGCCGAACAGCAAAGCGCGGTCACCGAGGAGATCAACCGCAGCATGGTGCAGATCCGCCACATGGTTGATGAGCTGGTGGAAAGCGGTCAGGCCAGCGAACTCAACACCCGCCAGTTGCTGGAAGCCAACAGCCGGGTCAGCGCGATCATGGGGCGGTTCAAGGTTCGCTGACCGTTTTGTCATCTTGCGCTCAGTGGCCTGTCAGCTTTGATCTACGATCATGTTGGCAGGCCTGCCTCGTATCACTTGGAAACACTCCGTTGATGCCCGGCAGGAAAAACCGGTCAAAATGCCTTCCTTTTTTGACCGTTTCTCCTCTAAGCCGAGAGCCATTCATGCGAAACCATCTGCGTCTGGCCGCCCTGAGCGCGCTGTTCATCTCCTCCCTGGCGCAAGCCGCCGATCTTATTCCGATCGAAGTCCACCGCGACGCCAACTGCGGCTGCTGCAAAAAGTGGATCAGCCATCTGGAAGCCAATGGCTTCAAGGTCGAAGACCACGTCGAAAGCGACATGAGCAGCTTCAAGCAGCAACACGGCGTACCGCCACGTCTGGCGTCCTGCCACACGGCAATCATCAACGGCAAATTCGTCGAGGGCCATGTTCCGGCGGAACAGGTGCTGGCCCTGAGCAAACGTGACGACCTGCTGGGCGTTGCCGCACCGGGCATGCCAATGGGCTCGCCGGGCATGGAAATGGACGGCATGAGCGACGCGTATCAAGTGATCGGCCTGAAGAAAGACGGTGCCGATGTGGTGGTGGCGGATTACCCGGCCCATTGATGACGGCGGGTTATCTCGGGCTGTTCCTGGCCGCGTTCGGTGCGGCGACGCTGTTGCCGCTGCAATCGGAAGCCGTACTGGTCGGGCTGCTGGTCAGCGAGCGCTATTGGCTTTGGGGGCTGCTGGCCGTGGCGACGCTGGGCAACGTCCTCGGTTCGCTGGTGAACTGGTGGCTGGGGCGCAGGCTGGAACGCTTTCAGGACCGGCGCTGGTTTCCGGTCAGCCCCAGGCATATGGAGCGAGCCCGCGTTCACTATCAGCGTTACGGTCACTGGTCGTTGCTGCTCAGCTGGTTGCCGGTCATCGGCGATCCGCTGACGCTGATCGCCGGGGTCATGCGCGAACCTCTCGGGCGTTTTCTGTTGATCGTCACTCTCGCCAAAGGCGCCCGCTACGGGGTGCTGGCGATGCTCACCCTCGGCTGGCTCGGTTGAACGATCGGGCCCGGGGATTGCCTGTGTTTAACGTCGCCCTAATCCGGCCGTTCCAGCATCGGCCGATTTCTTGTGGAGTTGTCCTATGTCTGTATCGCTGACCCGCTGGCTGCCCGGCCTGCTGCTGACCGCCGCCCTGCCCCTGCTCGCTCATGCCGAAGGCCCGCAATACGGCCCGCAATTGCAGGGTTTCGAGTATCCCTACACCCTCAAGCACTTTGCCTTTCAGTCTCAGGGCAAGTCGCTGCAGATGGGTTACATGGACGTCGCCGCCCACGGCAAGGCCAACGGGCGCACCGTGGTGCTGATGCACGGCAAGAATTTCTGCGGCGCGACCTGGGACAGTTCGATCAAGGCCCTCAGCGAAGCCGGTTACCGGGTGGTCGCCCCGGATCAGATCGGTTTCTGTACCTCCAGCAAACCCGATCACTACCAGTACACCTTCCAGCAACTGGCGGCCAACACCCAACAATTGCTCAAGGCGCTGGGCATCCAGAAGGCCACCCTGCTCGGCCACTCCACCGGCGGCATGCTCGCCACCCGTTACGCGTTGCAATACCCGGATCAAGTCGAGCAACTGGCATTGGTCAACCCGATCGGCCTGGAAGACTGGAAAGCCCTTGGCGTGCCTTACCGCAGCGTCGATCAGTGGTATCAGCGCGAATTGAAAGTCACCGCCCAGGGCATTCGCGACTACGAACGCACGACCTATTACGACGGCCGCTGGAAACCCGAATTCGACCGCTGGGTGGACATGCTCGCCGGCCTGAGCAACGGTCCGGGCAAGACTCAGGTCGCATGGAACTCGGCGCTGATCTACGACATGATCTTCACCCAGCCGGTGTACTACGAGTTCAAGGATTTGAAGATGCCGACCCTGCTGCTGATCGGCACCTCCGACACCACCGCCATCGGCAAGGACATCGCGCCGCCCGAAGTGAAGGCGAAAATCGGTCACTACGAGGTGCTGGGCAAGCAGGTGGCGAAACTGATTCCTCAGTCCACGCTGGTGGAATTCCCCGGCATGGGCCACGCCCCGCAGATGGAAGAGCCGGCGAAGTTCCACGAGGCGCTGCTCGGCTGGCTGGACAAAACCAATCCCGTTCGTTGAAGAGGTAACGCTGATGGCGGTGCAGATTGCGGTGATCGATGACTGGCAGGACGTCGCGCGGGGCGCAGTCGACTGGTCGGTGCTCGACAGTCTCGGCGAAGTCACCTTCGTCCATGAGTACCCGGCGGACAACGCCACGCTGGCCGAACGTCTGGGCCGGTTCGAAGTGATCTGCGTGATGCGCGAACGCACACGCTTCGACGAAGACCTGCTCAAACGCTTGCCGAACCTGAAGCTGCTGGTCACCGGCGGCATGCGTAACGCGGCGCTGGATATGCCGGCCGCGGCCCGCCTCGGGATCAAGGTCTGCGGCACCGACAGCTACAAACACGCAGCGCCGGAACTGACCTGGGCGCTGATCATGGCCGCCACCCGCAATCTGGTGAGCGAAGCCAACGCCCTGCGCGCCGGCCAGTGGCAGCAAGGTCTGGGCGGCGACCTGCACGGCAAGACCCTGGGCATCCTCGGGCTCGGCAGCATCGGCCAGCGGGTGGCGCAGTTCGGTCAGGCATTCGGCATGCGCGTCATCGCCTGGAGCGAAAACCTCACCGCCGAACGCGCCGAACAGGCTGGCGTCACCTATGTCAGCAAGCAGCAATTGTTCGAACAGGCTGACGTGCTGTCGGTGCACCTGGTGCTCAGCGATCGCAGCCGGGGCCTGGTCGATGCCCAGGCGCTGGACTGGATGAAGCCGACCGCCCTGCTGGTCAACACGGCGCGCGGGCCGATTGTCGACGAAGCGGCGCTGATCAAGGCCTTGCAGAAACAGCGTATCGGCGGTGCGGCCCTTGACGTGTTCGATCAGGAACCGCTGCCGGCACTGCACCCGTTTCGCACCCTCGACAATGTGCTGGCCACGCCTCATGTCGGCTACGTCAGCCGCCAGAACTATGAGTTGTTCTTTTCGCAGATGATCGAAGACATTCGAGGGTGGTCAGCCGGGGAATCTATCCGCCTGCTTAACTGAGTCCCCTCGCCTTCGCGGGCAATCCCTGCCCGCGAAGCAGCACCCACTGTCTGCCCGCCAACACAGCTGTCCGCACCGCAACAGTGCGCCCGCACTTTCCCAGCGCCCGAAATCGTGACTGGCCGGTCACCACTTTGCGTCACCGAACCCGCCAGACATGCACTTCGTCGGGGCGCACCCCCTCCCGAAGCCACGGATTTCGTGAGCCTGCAACAGATTGTCGAACAATTCATCCAATTGCCCTGGCCCGCTCTAGGATCTGGCCTAGACTGGTTTTCGCGGGGTAAAACCGGCCGGTCACAAAGTCAAAAATTCGTCGAAACTTTTGCAGATCGCGGCGGGTCATCTGATAGGCAGGGCCAAAGCGACTGGTTCAAGTCTTGCAATGGCCCCCTCACCCATTCTGCTTGCACGTGTTGGGTAGCGTTTTGCTCACTCATGCGTGGCGTGTTTGCGCCCGGCCACAGGACCTGGCCATGGACATCGCATGTTCAAGACAAGAATCAGATCAAAAAGACGGGAGATTCATATGATCAGTGCGGCATTGGAAATTCAGGGAGAACGGGCTCATCAGCCGATGGGTGAATCGAGCACTTTAAGCGTTCCCGGCAGCCGATCGATCAGCGTCCCGATCACCAAGACACTGACGCCGATAGCCAGTCAGAACCCCAACAAGAAAAAAGTGTTGTTCGTGACCTCGGAAATCGCCGATCTGGTGAAAACCGGCGGTCTGGGAGACGTTTCTGCCGCCCTGCCCCGCGCGATGGCACATCTGCATGACGTGCGGGTATTGATCCCGGGTTACCCGCAGGTCATGAACAGCGAAAATCCGATCCACATCATCGGCGAACTGGGTGGCCACGCTGCACTGCCACCCTGCAAGATCGGGCGCATGGACATGCCCGACGGTCTGGTCATTTATGTCTTGATCTGCCCTGAACTCTACGCCCGTGACGGTGGCCCGTATGGCGCCAACAATGGTCGCGACTGGCCGGACAACCACATTCGCTTCGCTCGTCTGGGTCTGGCCGCAGCCGATATCGCCGCCAACCTCGCGCAAATCCACTGGTGCCCGGATCTGGTGCACGCCCACGACTGGCCGGCCGGTCTCGCGCCTGCCTATATGCACTGGCGCGGGCAACGCACGCCGACCCTGTTCACCATTCACAACCTCGCTTATCAAGGCGTGACCAGCCTGGGCTCATGCCCCGAACTCGGGATTCCCGCCCATGCCCTGCAACAGGAAGGCATGGAGTTCTACGGCAAAATGTCGTTCCTCAAGGCCGGCATGGCCTATTCGAGCCATATCACCACGGTCAGCGCTACCTACGCGCAGGAAATCACCACACCGGATTTCGGCTGCGGTCTCGACGGTTTTCTCGCTGCCAAGACCCAGCAAGGTTTGCTCAGCGGCATCCCCAACGGCATCGATGAAAGCTGGGACGCCGCCACCGACCCGCACCTGTTCGCACCGTTCGCCATCGGCGACTGGGAAGGCAAAGCGGTCAATGCCGCCCACGTTCGCGAACTGTTCGGCCTGGAACAATCGGAAGGTCCGCTGTTTGCCGTGGTCTCGCGGCTGGTCTATCAAAAAGGCCTCGACCTGACCGAGGCGGTGTCGGAATACATCGTGCAGAACGGTGGCCAGATCGCAATCATCGGTCGTGGCGAGCCGGAAGAAGAACAAGCCATGCGCGAACTGGCGCTGCGCTTCCCCGGCCAGATCGGCGTGCGCATCGGCTTCAACGAAACCGACGCCCGGCGGATGTTCGCCGGCAGCGATTTCCTGCTGATGCCGTCGCGTTATGAACCGTGCGGTCTGAGCCAGATGTACGCCCAGCGTTTCGGCTCGTTGCCGGTCGCGCGCAACACCGGCGGGCTGGCCGACACCATCGAAAACGGTGTTACCGGTTTCCTGTTCAACGAATCGACCGCCGACAGCTACCGCGAAGCCCTGAGCCGCGCGTTCAAGGTATTTGCCTTTCCCGAACTGCTCAACGCCATGCGCTGCCGGGCAATGGCCGCGCCATTCAACTGGTGCAAGGCGGTCGAACCCTACGCCGAACTCTACGAACAACTGGTGGCCAAGTCGCTGGGAAAAACGCACCACAAATAACCAGGGAGCTTTACAACAATGCCGTCACGGACACCTGAAAGCTGGCCCCACGGCGCGATCATGCTGGATGCCGACCACACACAATTTGCGCTGTGGGCGCCGGATGCGTTTTACGTCAGCGTCGAGCTGGGCAACGGCCAGTCGCTGCCCATGCTGCCCCAGGGCGATGGCTGGTTTGTCATCAAGACCCGCTGCCCTGCCGGCAGCCGCTACCGCTTCAACATCGACGGCGAACTGGAGGTGCCCGACCCGGCCTCCAGGGCGCAGGACGGTGATATCGACCGTCACAGCGTGGTGGTCGATCCCCACGCCTATCCATGGCAACACGTAACGTGGCGAGGTCGGCCGTGGAATGAAGCGGTGATCTACGAGTTGCATGTGGGTGCGCTAGGCGGATTCGATGAGGTCGAAAAGGATCTGGCCCGACTGGCCGCCCTGGGCATCACCGCTATCGAACTGATGCCGATCGCACAATTCCCCGGCTATCGCAACTGGGGGTATGACGGCGTACTGCATTTTGCGCCACAAGCCTCCTATGGCACTCCGGAACAACTCAAGCATCTGATCGACAGCGCCCATGGCCACGGTCTGGCGGTGATTCTCGACGTGGTCTACAACCATTTCGGTCCGGACGGCAACTACCTGCATCGCTACGCCAAGGGCTTTTTCCGCGAAGACAAACACACCCCGTGGGGCGCGGCCATCGACTTTCGCCGTCGTGAGGTGCGGGACTTCTTCGTCGAAAACGCACTGATGTGGCTGCTGGAATACCGTTTCGACGGTTTGCGCCTGGATGCCGTCCATGCAATAGAAAGTCAGGACTTCCTGCCCGAACTGGCGCAGCGTGTCCGCCAGCAGGTCGACCCTGCCCGTCATGTATGGTTGACCGTCGAGAACGAACTCAACCAATCGAGCCTGCTGGAAGAAAATTACGACGCCCAATGGAATGACGACGGCCATAACGCTTTGCATGTGTTGTTGACGGGCGAAACCGATGCCTACTACGCCGACTACGCTCTGCAACCGACCGAACAACTGGCCCGCTGCCTGAGCCAGGGTTTCGTGTTTCAGGGGCATATCACCCGCCACGGCGAACCACGCGGCGAACCGAGCGAGCATCTGCCGTCCACTGCCTTCGTACTGTTTCTGCAAAACCATGACCAGATCGGCAACCGTGCCTTCGGCGAGCGCCTGCATCAGTTGGCCGATCCGCGCGCGCTCGAGGCGGCGACGGTGCTGCTGTTGCTGTCGCCGATGATTCCGCTGATGTTCATGGGCGATGAATATGCCGCCGAGCAACCGTTTCTGTTCTTCACCAGCCACCACGGCGAACTGGCGAAACAGGTACGAGAAGGCCGTCGCAACGAGTTCGCTGCATTCAGTGCGTTCACCGACCCGCATAAGCGCGAACGGATACCCGACCCCAACGCCGAATCGACCTTCCACGCCTCGCGGCCAACGCGGTCCGGTAATGGCACACCGCGCCAGCAGGCAACGAATGAGCTCTATCGTCACCTGCTGCAATTGCGTCACCGCTACATCATCCCGAACCTGTCCGGCACCCAGGCCCTTGGCGCGCAAATGCTGGGCCGTGGTGCGGTCAGCGCACGCTGGCGTCTGGGCGATGGCAGTGAGTTGCGAATTGACCTGAACCTCAGCGAGACGGCAGTGGTCAACCCTCCACGGACCGGCGCGGTGTGGCTGTTTCAACAGCCCCCCGCTGCCGAGATGTCGGATAAGGGCCTTCTGCCCCCGTATTGCGCGCTCGTCAGCCTCACGGCCGCAACCCCTTTGCCCCCCTTGGATGGAGAGCGCCTATGAGCGATGCGCAACTGGAAATTCTCGCCAGCCGAGCCGGCCTTGCCGTCGACTGGATCGACGCCAACGGGCGAGCCCAAAAAGTCGCCCCGGCCGTGCTTCGCAATGTGCTGATCGGTCTCGGCCACCCGGCCAGCACTGCCCAGGAAATCGACGCCAGCCTGCTTGAACTGCAACAGGTACAGGAAAATCGCCAACTGCCGCCACTGCTTACTGCCGATCTCGGCAAGGGCCTGGATCTGGCCCGCTATTTCGAACCAGAAACCCCTTGTGAGGTTCACCTTGAAGATGGCTCGCGCTTGAGCCTGCGGCTTGATGCGGAGTCGATACTGCCCGGAGAGATTCCGGTCGGCTATCAGCAAGTGCACATCGCCGATCAGCAATTCACCCTGGCCGTGGCGCCGGAACGCTGCTTCAGCGTGGGTGACGCGGTGGACAGTCCGATCCCGCGCGCTTGGGGCCTGAGCGTGCAGCTTTATGGTTTGCGTCGCCCTGGCGATGGCGGTTTCGGCGATACCCAGGCCCTGGAAGAACTGGCCCGGGTGGCCGGCGAACGGGGTGCCGATGCACTGGCGATCAGCCCATTGCACGCGATGTTCAGCGCCGACACCGGGCGCTACAGCCCTTACTCGCCGTCCAGTCGGCTGTTTCTCAATCCGCTGTATGCCGCACCGGGGACCATCCTCGGCGAGCGCGCGCTGCGTGATGCGATTGACGCCGCCGGCCTGACCGACCAGTTCAAGCAACTGGAAGACCTGAAACTGGTCGACTGGCCGAAAGCGGCCGAGGCCAAACTGAAACTGCTGCAAGCCTTGTACGACGGCTTCATCAGCGGCGAACACCCGTTGCACGCCGACTTCTCCAGTTTCCGCGATGCCGGCGGTGAAGCGCTGGAAAACCACTGCCGCTTCGAAGCCATCCAGGAAATGCGCGCCGCCCGTGGCGAGAGCCTCGACTGGCGCGAATGGCCAGAACACTGGCACGACCCGCGCGGCGCAGCGCTCGGCGCATTTGCCGAGGAATACGCCGAGCGCATCAGTTACTTCACGTTCTGCCAATGGTTGATTCACCGCTGCCTGGAACGTGCCCAGACCGCCGCTCGCAGCGCCGGCATGGGCATCGGCCTGATTGCTGACCTGGCGGTGGGTGCCGACGGCGCCGGCAGCCAGGCCTGGAGTTTTCAGGACGAACTGCTCGCCTCGCTGACCGTCGGTGCGCCTCCGGACATTCTCAATCGCTCCGGACAGGGCTGGGGTATTTCCGCGTTTTCCCCGGAAGGCCTGGTGCGCAACGGTTTTCGCGCGTTTATCGAGATGCTGCGCGCCAACTTCGCCCACGCCGGCGGGCTGCGCATCGACCACGTCATGGGCCTGCAACGGTTATGGGTCATCCCCAACGGTTCCGCCCCGGCAGACGGTGCGTACCTGTATTACCCGGTGGACGACTTGCTGCGTCTGCTGACCCTCGAATCCCATCGTCATCAAGCGATAGTGCTCGGTGAAGACCTCGGCACCGTACCCGACGGCCTGCGGGAGAAACTGATCGCCCGCGCCATGCTCGGCATGCGCGTGCTGTTGTTCGAACAGGACAACACCCATTTCAAACCGATCCTCGACTGGCCGGACAACGCACTGGCCACTACCAGCACCCACGATCTGCCGACGCTCAATGGCTGGTGGCATGGCCGCGACATCGACTGGAACGCGCGGCTCGGGCTGGTCGATGCCAACGGCGAAATCGATTGGCGCCGTTATCGTGAACGCGAGCGTGAAGGCCTGCGCAGTGCCTTGAGCCAGGACCCGCAGAACTTTCGCGAGGAATCCCACGAGGCCGATCAGGTGGTCGACGCCGCTGTGCGTTTCCTCGGCCACACTCGCGCGCCGCTGGTGCTGTTGCCACTGGAAGATGCGCTGGGGCTCGACGAACAGGCCAACCTGCCCGGCACCATCGACACCCACCCGAACTGGTCGCGCCGCTTGCCGGCCACCAGTGAGACACTGCTCGACGGTGTAGACGCCGCAAGACGCCTGGAACTATTGGCGTGTGCCCGCCTTCAAGCAGCCGAGCGTGACCAATGAGTGCATTGCCTATCCCGACACTGCGCGCCACGGTTCGCCTGCAATTTCATCGCGGTTTCACCCTTGATCAGGCGGTGCCGCTGGTGCCGTATTTCTCCCGACTCGGCATCAGCCACATTTATGCCTCGCCGTTGCTCGCCGCCCGTGCGGGCTCCATGCATGGCTACGACGTGGTCGACCCGACCCGGGTCAATCCGGAACTTGGCGGCGAGCCAGCCTTGCGTCGTCTGGTCGCCAGCCTGCGCGAGCACGGTATGGGGCTGATCCTCGACATCGTCTCCAATCACATGGCAGTCGGTGGCGGGGACAACCCGTGGTGGCTCGATCTGCTGGAATGGGGACGGCTCAGCCCCTACGGCGAGTTCTTCGACATTCAGTGGCACTCGCCCGACCCATTGATGGAAGGCCAGTTGCTGTTGCCGTTTCTCGGCAGTGACTATGGCGTCGCGTTGCAGGACGCGACTCTGCCGCTGGTGTTCAACGCCGAAAGTGGCACCTTCCATGTCGAGCATTACGAGCATCACTTCCCCATCTGCCCCGGCGACTACGGCGAACTGCTCAGGTCCGCTGACACACCGAACGAAGCCCTCAGGGCCCTCGCTGAACGTTTCAGCGCGCTCAGTTATCAGACCGACGCTCGCGCGCTGGCGATTCCGCTCAAGGAAGAACTTCAGCAACTGGCCAGCGACCCGCAGATTCTGCAGGCCATTGAGCGCAACCTGACGCACTACGATTCGAAGACCGAAGACGGTTTTCAGCGCCTGCACCAATTGCTGGAGCGGCAAAGCTATCGTCTGGCGAGCTGGCGCACGGCGGCGGACGACATCAACTGGCGGCGCTTCTTCGACATCAACGAACTCGGCGGTTTGCGAGTCGAGCGTCCGGCAGTGTTCGAGGCCACCCACGGCAAGATTTTCCAGTTGATCGGCGAGGGCTTGATCGACGGCCTGCGCATCGACCACATCGACGGCCTCGCCGACCCACGCGGTTACTGCCGCAAGCTGCGCCGCCGCCTCGATCACCTGGCGCCGGGCCGGCACTTGCCGATCTACGTCGAGAAGATTCTCGGCGACGGCGAAACCCTGCCCACCGACTGGGCCGTGGACGGCAGCACCGGTTACGAATTCATGAACCAGCTGTCGCTGCTGCAACACGACCCGGACGGCGAACACGTGCTCGGTGACTTGTGGCAACGCCGCACCGAGCGCCCCGCCGCGTTCATCGAAGAAGCCCAACTGGCGCGCCAGCAGATCCTCAACGGTTCGCTGGCCAGCGATTGCGAAAGCGTCGCCCACGCCCTGCTGCAAGTGGCGCGCGACGACCTGATGACACGCGACCTTACGCTCGGCTCGATCCGCCGGGTGCTGCAGGCGCTGATCGTGCACTTCCCGGTCTATCGCACCTACATCACCCCGATGGGCCGCTCGGCCCGGGACGAGGTGTTTTTCCAGCAGGCCATGGACGGTGCACGGCAGACATTGAGCGAAGCCGATTGGCCAGTGCTGGATTCCGTAGCCGGTTGGCTCGGTGGCCAGCCATGGCGGCGCAAACCCCGTGGGCGCTCGCGCAAAATCCTGCGCCATGCCTGCGTGCGCTTTCAACAGCTCACTTCGCCGGCCGCCGCCAAAGCGGTGGAAGACACCGCGCTGTATCGTTCGGCGGTGCTGCTTTCGCGCAATGACGTCGGCTACAACACCGAGCAGTTCAGTGCGCCGGTCAGCGACTTTCACGCGGTGAACCTGCAACGTCTGGAGAGCTTTCCCGACAATCTGTTGGCCACCGCCACCCACGACCACAAACGCGGGGAAGACACCCGCGCGCGGCTGGCCGTGCTCAGCGAGCGCAGCCATTGGTACGCCGAACAGATCGAGCTGTGGCGCGCCCTCGCCCGACCGCTGCGCCATGACGATCAGCTGCCGTCGTCTGCGGACGAACTGATCCTTTATCAGGCGCTGCTCGGCAGTTGGCCGCTGGAGTTGCGTGACGACGATCAGGCGGGCTTCGCCGATTACGCCAAACGTGTCTGGCAGTGGCAGCAGAAAGCCCTGCGCGAAGCCAAGCTGCAAAGCAGCTGGAGCGCGCCGAACGAAGCCTACGAAAACGCAGCCCAGGCGTTCACCGAACAATTACTGCTGGCTCCTGAAGGCGAACTGCTGCGCGCAGCGCTGGCCAAGACCCTCAACAGCATCGCCGCCGCCGGCGCCCTCAACGGTCTGGCGCAAACCTTGCTGCGCATGACGGTGCCGGGAGTGCCGGACTTGTATCAAGGCAACGAGTTCTGGGACTTCAGCATGGTCGACCCGGACAACCGCCGGCCAGTGGACTACGCCGCCAGGCAGCAGGCGCTGGAGGCACCCGGGCCGGTTCAGGAGCTGTTGGCGAGCTGGCGCGACGGGCGAATCAAGCAAGCATTGATCGCCGAGGTGCTGCGTCTGCGCGCCGACCACACCGAGTTGTTTCGCCAGGGTTCGTACCAGGCCCTCGAGGTGCTGGGCAGCCAGGCGCACAACGTGCTCGCGTTTGCCCGCGAGCATGGGGAGCGACGGATCATCGTGATCGTGCCAATCCGTTGCTCAACCTTGCTGGAAAACAGTGCTGTGCCGATGGTTGACGCGCTGCGCTGGGGCGATACGCGGGTGGTTTTACCGTTCGACACCTCTGACGAAAATCCGAAGGGACTTTTTTCGAGCACCGCAGTCACAAAAAACAGGGAGCTGCAGGTCAGCGCCGCGCTGGGGGATTTCCCGGTCAATCTGCTTATCCAACACGTCTAGCAGCATGAGTTCAGTTCAGGAGCATTGCGATGAGTACCGACGATAAACGCATCCGCGAATTCGCCTATCAGATCTGGGAATCCGAAGGTAAACCCGAGGGCCAGGACGCCCGCCACTGGGAGATGGCGCGCAAACTGGCCGAAGCCGAGGCATTGGCGCCGAAAAAATCGCCAAAAGCCGCCGGCAGTAAAACCGCCGGCAAGACCGCCACCAGCAAAGCGCTCGACGGCAAAGGGACAGCTGCCAAACCCAAGACAGCCACCACGACGAAGGCCAAGCCCGCCGGTGCTGCCAAAGTGATTCCTCCGGGCGAAAAAGCCACCGAGAAAAAGCCCCGCGCGCCGCGCAAGCCGCCTGCGGTCTGACGCCCCCCGAACCATTGATTTGAATAACCGTGTGGCGGGTTCGCTCGCCACCGAGGGCTCGCTCGTCCTCGAAAAACACCTACCCCCCGATTTTTTGCAGGAGCACCTATGACCCGTCCAAAGAAAGCCGAGCCCGCCGCGCACGCCGAACCCTCGCGCATCCGTGAAGGCCTGCCCTTCCCGCTCGGCGCGACCTGGGATGGTCTGGGGGTGAACTTCGCGCTGTTCTCCGCCAACGCCACCCGGGTCGAACTGTGCATTTTCGACGACGCCGGCGAAGTTGAGCTCGAGCGCATCGAGCTGCCGGAATACACCGACGAGATCTACCACGGCTATCTGCCCGATGCACATCCGGGCCTGATCTACGGCTACCGGGTCTACGGACCCTACGACCCGGCCAACGGCCACCGCTTCAACCACAACAAGTTGCTGATCGACCCCTATGCCAAGCAATTGGTGGGCGAATTGAAATGGTCCGAAGCACTGTTCGGCTACACCATCGGCCACCCGGACGCCGACCTCAGTTTCGACGAGCGCGACAGCGCGCCCTTCGTCCCCAAGTGCAAGGTCATCGACCCGGCGCACACCTGGGGCCACGACCATCGCGTCAGCGTGCCGTGGGACAAGACCATCATTTACGAGACCCACGTGCGCGGCATCAGCATGCGCCACCCTTCGGTGCCGGAGAATGTGCGCGGCACGTTTGCCGGGTTGATGGTCGACGATGTGCTGGAGCACATCCGCAAACTCGGGGTGTCGACCGTCGAACTGTTGCCGATCCATGCCTTCGTCAATGACCAGCACTTGCTGCACAAGGGCATGACCAATTACTGGGGTTACAACAGCATCGCGTTCTTCGCCCCGGACCCGCGCTATCTGGCCAGCGGCAAGATTGCCGAATTCAAGGAGATGGTCGCGCACCTGCACGACGCCAATCTCGAAGTGATTCTCGACGTGGTCTACAACCACACCGCCGAAGGCAACGAGCAAGGCCCGACCCTGTCGATGCGCGGGATCGACAACGCCTCGTACTATCGCCTGATGCCGGACGACAAACGCTTCTACATCAACGATTCCGGCACCGGTAATACTCTCGACCTGAGCCACCCGTGCGTGCTGCAAATGGTCACCGACTCGCTGCGCTACTGGGCCAGTGAAATGCATGTCGATGGCTTCCGCTTCGACCTGGCGACCATCCTCGGTCGCTATCACGACGGCTTTGATGAACGGCACAGTTTCCTCGTGGCCTGCCGCCAGGATCCGGTGCTGCGTCAGGTAAAAATGATCGCCGAGCCTTGGGACTGTGGCCCCGGCGGTTATCAGGTCGGCAATTTCCCGCCGGGCTGGGTCGAGTGGAACGACAAGTTCCGCGACACCGTGCGGGCGTTCTGGAAAGGCGACGACGGCCAGCTCGCCGATTTCGCCAGCCGCATGACCGCCTCCGGGGAAATGTTCAACCAGCGCGGTCGCCGGCCTTATTCGTCGGTGAATTTCGTTACCGCCCACGACGGTTTCACTCTCAACGATCTGGTGTCGTACAACGACAAGCACAATGAGGCCAACGACGAAAACAATCAGGATGGCAGCAACAACAACCTGTCCTGGAACCACGGCGTCGAAGGCCCCACCGACGACCCGGAAATCAATGCGCTGCGCCACCGGCAGATGCGCAATTTCTTCGCCACCCTGTTGCTGTCCCAAGGCACGCCGATGCTGGTGGCCGGTGACGAATTCGCTCGTACCCAGGACGGCAACAACAATGCCTACTGCCAGGACAGCGAAATCGGCTGGGTCAACTGGGACCTGAGCGAGGACGGCAAAGCGCTGCTGAAATTCGTCAAACGCCTGATCAAGTTGCGCCTGGCGTATCCGATCCTGCGACGCGGGCGGTTCCTGGTCGGCGAATACAACGAGGACATCGGCGTCAAGGACGTGACCTGGCTCGCGCCGGACGCCACGGAAATGACCACCGAACACTGGCATGACGCGCAGAATCGCTGCATGGGCATGTTGCTTGACGGCCGTGCCCAGGAAACCGGGATCCGCCGCAAGGGTGGCGACGCCACGTTGCTGCTGGTGGTCAACGCCCATCACGACATCGTCAACTTCACCTTGCCGGAAGTGCCTGAAGGCAGTTTCTGGACGTGCATGATCGATACCAACCAGCCATCGATCCGTGGCCAGGAGCGTTTTGAGTTCGGTCATGAGTACTCGGTCACCGGACGCTCGCTGCTGCTGTTTGAACTGCAACGTGATGAAGAGGACTGACATGAACTTGTCCGCCTATCTCTCACGGCACGCGCCGGACTACCGCGACACTGCCGCCCTCGGCCTGTGTCTGCGGCAACTGGTCGAGGCCGGCCTCGATCGCCTGCCGTTACCCGGCAGCGGTCGTACGCTGGAGCGCTGGCAACGGCTGTCCGAGGTCGGTGGGCACGATCTGGGGCTGTGCAAACTCTACGAAGGCCATACCGATGCGTTGGCAATCATCGAACAACTCGGTGGCTCGCCGACGCCCGGCAGCACGTGGGGCATGTGGGCAGCCGAACCACCGCAGGCGCGGGTTCGGGTCAGCCGTTCGGGGCAAATGGTGCGGCTGAATGGACGCAAGGCCTGGTGCTCCGGGGCGGCAGTGCTCAGTCATGCCCTGCTGACGGCGTGGGATGAGGACGATCATCAGCAACTGGTAGCCGTGGCCCTCGACCAACCGGGGGTGACCGTCACCGATCAAGGCTGGCAAGCGGTCGGCATGGCCGCCACCGGCAGCGTCGAGGTGCTGTTCGATGAGGTCGAGGCGCAGGCGATCGGCGATCCTGGCGACTACCTGCAACGTCCGGGTTTCTGGCACGGCGGGATCGGGATCGCCGCGTGCTGGTACGGCGCCGCGAGGGCGATCGGCGAACGCTTGCGCCAAGACTGTGCGCGGCGTGAGGACCCTCACGCACTGGCCAGTCTCGGCGCCGTCGACAGCGCGCTGCACGGCGCCGCACAGGTGCTGCGCGTCAGTGCCCTGGACATCGACAGCAATCCCGGAGCCGACGCCGAGTTGTTGGCCCGGCGTGTGCGTGCCGTGGTCGAGGACGCCGCTGCACAGGTCATGCGCGAGACTGGCCGGGCACTTGGCGCCGGGCCGTTCTGCAAGGACCTGCACTTTGCCCGCCTGGCGGCCGACCTGCCGGTGTATCTGCGCCAGAGCCATGCCGAACGGGATCTGGCAGTACTGGGCCAACTGGCTGCGCAGCAACCGCGCGAGGGTTGGGCCCTATGAAGCGCAATCCGATCATCGGTGAAGGAACCTCCTTGCATGAGTGGCAGGGCTCGCGTCATCTGGCAGCGGTGGAGAGCATCGACATTCTCGACCTGGTTCCGCCGGGGTCGCGGGCCGTGGTGATCGCGCCGCACCCGGATGATGAAGTGCTCGGTTGCGGCGGGCTGTTGCAACAGCTCGCCGCGGCGGGCCGCACCCTGCAACTGATTTCGGTCACCGATGGCAGCGCCAGTCACCCTGGCTCGGAGCGCTGGCCGGTGGAGCGCCTGAGCGTGGTGCGCCCGCAGGAGTCCGCCGAGGCCCTGCGTCGCCTCGGCCTGCCCATGCATCAGGTGCAATGGCTGCGCGGCGGATTCCCCGACACTCAGGTCGCCGCGCGCGAGTCGATGCTGTGTGACTACTTGACCCGCTACTTGCAACCCGACGACGTGATCTTCACCACCTGGCGCGAAGACGGCCACAGCGACCATGAGGCTGTCGGCCGTGCCAGCATCGAGGCGGCGCGCCGTGTGGGTGCAATTTGCCACGAACTGCCGGTCTGGACCTGGCACTGGGCGACGCCGGAAGACGCCATCGTGCCCTGGGAGCGGGCGCGCAAGATTCTGCTGAACCCGGCGCAGGTCGCGCGCAAGCGTCACGCAGTGCATGCCTTCGCCAGTCAGTTGGAGGGTGATCCCGACGCGGGACTGCCACCGGTGCTCGCGCCCTATGTCATCGACCGTTTGCTGCAACCGTTCGAGGTGGTCTTTCTATGAGCGTCGAGGATCGTTACTTCGAAGGCCTGTTCGCCGGCAATAACGACCCTTGGGGATTTCGCCAGCGCTGGTACGAGCAGCGTAAACGCCTGGTGACCCTGGCGGCACTGCCCCGCCCGCATTACCGCGCGATCTTCGAACCGGGTTGCGCCAACGGTGAACTGAGTGCCGCGCTGGCCGAACGCTGTGATCGACTGTTGTGCTGCGATACAAGCGCCGCCGCGGTGAATCTGGCGCGTACCCGGCTGAGCCTGTTCGACCACGCCGAGGTGCGGCAGGGTCGCCTTCCTGTTGACTGGCCTGAGGAAAAATTCGACCTGATCGTATTCAGCGAAATCGGCTACTACCTTGATCGACAGGATCTGACAGAGGTCATCCGTCGCATCAGCGATTCGTTGACGGCAGACGGTCAATTGCTGGCCTGTCACTGGCGCCCGCCCATCGATGGCTGCCCGCTCAATGCTCGCCAGGTCCATGACCTGATTCACGAACAGCTGCACATGCCACGACTGGTCCTGCATCAGGAAGCGGATTTCCTGCTGGAAGTCTGGAGCCGCGAACCGCGTTCGGTGGCCGCGCTGGAGGGTTTGCGATGATTGGCATCCTGATCCCGGCACACAACGAAGAAGAGTGGCTCGATGACTGCCTGCACGCCGCACTGCGGGCTGGCGGACATCCCATGCTGGCGGGTGAGCCAGTGGAAATTCTGGTGGTTCTGGACAGTTGCACCGATCGTTCGGCGCACATCGTCAGCCAATACCCGGTGCAAGCTTTGAGCATCGAAGCGCGCAATGTCGGCCAGGCGCGGGCCATCGGTGCGCAGCAATTGCTTGAGCGCGGTGCGCGCTGGATTTCCTGCTCCGACGCCGACAGCCGCGTCGCGGAGGATTGGCTGGTGGCGCAACTGGGGCTGGGCACCGATGCCGTGTGCGGCACGGTGACGGTCGAGCGTTGGCATGACGGGTTCGATGAAGCAGCGCAGATTCGTTATCACGGTCATTACCAGCCCTGTGAGGGTCACCGGCACATCCATGGCGCCAATCTGGGTGTCAGCGCACAAGCCTACGTCCGCGCCGGCGGCTTCGAGCCGTTGTCCTGCGATGAAGACGTGCAGCTGGTGCGTCAGCTCGAACGTTCAGGGGCCAGCATCGCCTGGAGCCATCGGCCGCAGGTCATTACCAGCGCCCGTCTGGACAGCCGCGCACGCGGTGGTTTTGGCGACTATCTGCGACAGTTGGCACAGACTGAATAAAAAAAAGCGGATCAGATTGATCTGTGACGCGACGAACCGCCCGTCTTGAGCAATACTCTGCTGCGCAGCAATCCAGGGTTCGGAGCGCTGCAGGGCTATCCACCAGCCTTCACGGGTCGAACACGCCTGGAGACCGGCGCTTGTGCGACTGAGGGCGAGACACAACAAGGACGTATCACTCATGAAACCGTTATCCCTCAGCGAGAGCGGTCTGCCGGCGCAGATCTGGAACAGCGCCCCGCAGCTCGACAACATTCCCGTCATCAATACCCACACTTTGGTGCCACCCGGCGCCCGCGCCGTGGTCATCGCCCCGCACCCCGGCGATGAAGTGGTGACCTGCGGCGGTTTGCTGCAACTGCTTTCCAGCCTCGGACATCCCTTGCAACTGCTGTCGATCACCGATGGCAGCGCCAGTCATCCGGGCTCGCGCCAGTGGTCGGAAAAACGCCTGAGCGTTTTCCGCCCGCAGGAAAGCGTCGAAGCCCTGCGCCGCCTCGGTTTGCCGATGCACAGCCTGAAATGGGTGCGCGGCGGTTTTACCGACAAGGCCCTGCTCGACCAGGAAACCCAACTGACCGATTTCATCGCCCGCTACCTGCGCCCCGGTGATGTGGTCTTCAGCACCTGGTGCGAAGATGGCACCGCCGATCATGAAGTGGTCGGCCGGGCGAGCGCCAAAGCGGCGCAACAGGTCGGCGCCACTTACCACGACGTGCCGGTCTGGGCCTGGCACTGGCCGGAACGCGATCAGGGACAGATTCCGTGGCATCGCGCGCGCAAGCTGCGCCTCGACACCTGGACCGTCGCACGCAAGAGCCACGCCACCCATGCCTACGCCAGCCAGCTCAATGGCGAACCGGCGATCGGAATCGCGCCGCTGCTGCCCAAGTCAATTCTGGAGCGCATGCGCCTGCCCTACGAGATCGTCTTCGTCGATTGACTGTCCATCGGGCGCGGGCAGCCAGTCAAAGTGAACTGCCCGCGCCCGGATCAGTCGCATGAACAGGCAGTCATGATTCAGAGGAGTGAACGTGTCCAGCGATCCCAAGCGTCATGTCGTCGACGCGCAGACTTCCACCCCGTCCGCCATCCATCGCCTGCGGGTGCTGACGGTCAATACGCACAAGGGTTTCACCGCGCTCAATCGACGTTTCATCCTTCCGGAGCTGCGTGAAGCGGTGCGCAGCACCTCGGCCGATCTGGTGTTTCTGCAGGAAGTGGTGGGCGAACACGAGCGGCATTCCAGCCGCTACCACGAATGGCCGCAGACCTCGCAGTACGAATTCCTCGCCGACAGCATGTGGAGTGACTTTGCCTACGGCCGCAATGCGGTCTATCCCGATGGCCATCACGGCAACGCCCTGTTGTCGAAATACCCGATCCGCGAATACCGCAATCTCGACGTCTCGATCACCGGCCCGGAACGGCGCGGGCTGTTGCACTGCGTACTGGATGTGCCGGGGCATGCCGAAGTGCATGCCATCTGCGTACACCTGAGCCTGCTCGAAAGCCATCGGCAATTGCAGTTGCAGCTGCTTTGTCAGTTGCTCGAATCGCTGCCCGACAATGCGCCAGTGATCATCGCCGGCGACTTCAATGACTGGCAGTTGCAGGGTAACGTCGCCCTCGCCCGCCGCGACTACCTGCACGAAGCCTTCGAACGCCATCACGGCCGCCCGGCCAAGACCTATCCCGCGCGCTTCCCGTTGCTGCGACTGGATCGGATCTACCTGCGCAATGCCAGCAGCCACGACCCGCAGATCCTCGGCAACAAACCGTGGACGCATCTTTCGGATCATTTGCCGCTGGCGGTTGAAGTGCATTTATAGCGCGATACTGACAGCTGTCCTTACATACGCAACGATGCGAAATTAGTCGCCAGGCCCGGTTTCGCAGACCGACTGTCGGTTGCAAAAAGTCTCTGCCTCGCGGCTTCCACAGCGATTAGCCCTACAAACAAGAACTTAGATAAATACGCAAAAACAAAAACTTGCATCACCTGTTTTGACTCGACCGCTCATCGTTCAATTTCTTGACGCAGCGGCTCGGGTCTTCTTAGCTCTACCTTACTACCCCCGGAAACACTACTCGGGGCGAACCCCAGGTCACTCGTCAAAAACGGGCGGCCACGGATTCGCCACGCTCCATTCGGTCGCCCCTCGTTCGGGGTAGGAGAGACGCCAAGGCGAGATACTGCATGCGCTAGCAAGGTAGACCTCCATGAAAACCTCACTCACCTCACAAGAGATCAAAGTTACCTTTTGCACCGTTTCAAGTTCTATCTTGCTGTGCTCGTCCATGGAGGCGCAGGCGGGTCCTGTGGCGGACGAAGCAACACCCTGGTATCGCCAGGACATTCCCGTCATGACCCTCCCCGCCACGGTCGTGACTCCGGGCCCGCAACGGCTCAGCCCACAGCCGGACCTGCGCGGTACAAACCTGATTACCGAAGACCTCGCCCCCTCGGCCTGGGAGCAGCTTTACGGTCCGACGTCCCGTCAGGCGCAAACCGACGTCCTCAGCCCGGGCTTCGCCACACCCGGCACCGGCGACTTCAAGGGGCCCGCCGTGCTGACCTTGAAAAGCAGCAGTGGGCACACCCAGCAAGTCGGCCTGATCGGCGGTGTGAATCAGATCAGGGGCAATGGCAACGGCCTGATCACCAGCCGCGCCCTCGCCGACCCGACCACCGACACCCTCAACCTGCAAGGCCAGAGCCTGGGCGCTTACTACAGCCTGATTGGCCCACAAGGCTGGCACGTCGATCTGTCGGCCAGTGGCGGCCGGGTCAGCGGTTTCAGCCGTAACGAGCAAGGCGCACGCCTGGCCACCGAAGGCAGCGCGATGACGCTGTCGGTGGAAGGCGGATTCCCGATCGGTCTGGGTGAAAACTGGGTGGTTGAACCGCAGGCGCAATTGATCAACCAGCGCATCACCCTGGACACACCCTATGCGGGCTCGGGCAATGCGTCTTCCAGCGACATTTCATCGTGGAGCGGCCGAGTCGGTGCGCGCTTGAAAGGTAGCTATGACCTGAACGGCTTGCCGGTCGAACCCTACGTGCGCACGAACCTGTGGCACACGGTGTATACCGGCAACACGGTGACGCTGGATCAGGTGGACAAGATCAGCAGCAGCCGCAAATCCTCGACCGTGGAAGTCGGACTGGGGCTGGTGGCGAGAATGACACCGACGGTCAGCCTGTACGTCAGCGCCGATTACAGCAGCGACGTGGACGACAACGACCTGAACGGGTTGATTGGCAGCCTGGGGATCCGGATGCGCTGGTGAGCACCCGTATGATCGTTCCCACGCGGAGCGTGGGAACGATCAGTACGGAGCGTGGGATCAGGCCTCGGGTTTAAGGATCAACACCGCGAGCGGCGGCAGATTCAGCTCCAGCGACAACGCTTGCCCATGACTGGCGACCTCTTCGGTGAACGCCCCGCCACCATTGCCATAGTTGGAACCGGCGTAGGTGTCGGCATCACTGTTGAGCAATTCCTTCCAGCGCCCGGCAAACGGCACACCGACCCGGTACGACTGGCGCGGCACCGGGGTGAAGTTGGCCACCACCAGCACAGGCGTGCCGTCCTTGCTCCAGCGCAACCAGGCGTAAACGCTGTTGATCGCATCGTCGCCGATCAACCACTGAAAGCCTTGCGGCGCATCGTCTTGCTCGTGCAGCGCCGGCTCTTCGCGGTAGAGCCGGTTGAGGTCGCCGACCAGTTTCTGCACGCCTTGGTGTTCCGAATATTGCAGCAGATACCAGTCCAACTGCTGGTCGTGGTTCCATTCGCGCCACTGACCGAACTCGCAGCCCATGAACAGCAACTTCTTGCCCGGATGGGTCCACATGAAGCTCAGGTAGGCGCGCAGGTTGGCGAATTTCTGCCAGCGGTCGCCGGGCATCTTGTCGATCAGCGAATGCTTGCCGTGCACCACTTCATCGTGGGAAATCGGCAGGATGAAGCGCTCGGACCAGGCGTAGACCAGGCCGAAACTCAGTTCGTTGTGATGATGGGCGCGGTAAACCGGATCCTGCTGAATGTAATGCAGCGAATCGTGCATCCAGCCCATGTTCCATTTGTAAGCGAAACCGAGCCCGCCCTGCTGGGTGCTCTGGCTGACGCCCGGCCACGCCGTGGACTCTTCGGCGATCACCAGCGCGCCCGGCGCTTCCAGTGCCACCACGTCGTTCAAGTGCCGCAGGAAATCGATGGCTTCCAGGTTCTCGCGACCGCCATGACGGTTCGGCACCCACTCGCCGGCCTTGCGCGAATAATCGCGATAGAGCATCGACGCCACCGCATCGACCCGCAGCCCGTCGATATGGAAATGCTTGAGCCAGTGCAACGCCGATGCCAGCATGTAGCCGTGCACTTCGGTGCGGCCCAGGTTGTAGATCAGCGTGTCCCAGTCCTGATGAAAACCTTCTTGCGGATTGCCGTACTCATACAACGCCGTGCCATCGAACTGCGCCAGACCGTGGGTATCGGTGGGGAAATGCGCCGGCACCCAGTCGAGAATCACACCGATGCCGGCCTGATGGCAGGCATTGACGAAATCGCCGAACTGCTCGGGCGTGCCGTATCGCGCACTGGGAGCGAACTGCGACAGCAACTGATAGCCCCACGAACCGCCGAACGGGTGCTCCATGATCGGCATCAATTCGATGTGGGTGAAACCCAGTTCCTTCACGTAAGGAATCAGTCGTTCGGCCAGTTCTGGCCAGGTGTATTGGCGCGCCACTTCGCCCAGATCATCGAGTTCGCACTGCCAGGATCCGGCGTGCAATTCATAGATCGACAGCGGCGCGCTGTGCTGCTGACGCTCGTGGCGGCCGTTCATCCAGTCCTGATCCTGCCAGTCGATCTGCAACGGTGCGGCGACTTTTGACGCAGTGTCCGGCGGCAGGCTGGTGGCCAGTGCCATCGGGTCGGCCTTCAGCGGCAGGATGCCGTGGGCGCCGAGGATTTCGTACTTGTACAGTTCGCCCGCCTGCAGGCGCGGAATGAACAATTCCCACACGCCAGACGGATGCCGCAAGCGCATCGGATGCCGCCGCCCGTCCCAAACGTTGAAGTCACCGACCACCGACACCCGGCGGGCATTCGGTGCCCACACGGCAAAGCGCACACCGTCGACGCCATCGACGGTTTTCAACTGTGCGCCGAGGCAACTGCTGAGGTCGCGGTGATTGCCCTCGGCGAACAGATACAAGTCCATTTCACCGAGCAATTGGCCAAAGCTGTAGGGATCTTCCGCGACCTGCTCGCCACCGGCCCAGCGGGTGCGCAACAGGTACGGCCGTGCGCCCTCGAAATGCCCGACAAACAGCCCCGGCGTTTCGGTAGCCTCCAGCGGACCGAGTTCTTCGCCACTGTTTTTATCGACAACGGAAACACTCAACGCGCCGGGCAGATACGCCCGGATAAACTGCCCGCCGGCGCCATCGCCGTGGGGGCCAAGAATGGAAAACGGGTCGTGGTGTTCTGCGCGCACTAAAGCATCAATGTCTTTTGCAGTGGGCAGCAATCTTTCTTTAGCGTGACCCTGTTCCCTGTTCGAGAAACTCATGACTACTCTCCACCAAGATCGGAAAAGGGTTTGAGCCCCGTCAATAACCCATACAGACCGTGCAGCGGCACGGGCAGCCAGGTGGGGCGATTTTCGGCTTCATAGGCCACTTCGTAGGCCGCTTTCTCCAGACCGAACAACGCCAGTGCGGCGTCGGCACCTTCAGGATCTTGCCAGGCATGATCAAGACTAGCTGCCGCTTGGCGATATGCCTGGAGAAATGCTTCCCGGGCTTCACGCAGGTAACGCTCCGTGACCCGCCGACGCGCGGCTTCGGCCTCGGGGCTGTTGTCGACGTTGTGCACATTCAGCGCCATGGCCGCGGCATAGTCGAAGGAGCGCAGCACCCCGCTGACGTCCTTGTACGGACTGTGCTTGCCTCGGCGTTCGGCCAGTGGCCGCGCCGGTTCACCTTCGAAGTCGATCAGGTAGGCATCGCCCTTGATTACCAGCACTTGTCCCAAATGCAGGTCGCCGTGTACACGAATCCGCAGACCGCCGGCGGATTGCTTGGCCAGTTCCTGCACGTGGGCAAGGATGGTTTTCTTGTTGTCGAGCAAACGAGCGACCAGCTTCTGATCCGCCGCATCGAGCTCGCCCTGATGCTGTTTGAGCAGCTTCAGCGCATGCTCGACCTGCGCCGCGACATCCTTGCCGCTCGTCTGCGCATCCTTGGCCGAACTGACTTGCGGCGCGAAGTCCTTGTTGTCGCTCGGCGCTGCCAATACCAGATGCATTTCCCCCAGACGCTGGCCGAGCATCCCGGCGAAATCCTTCAGCTCACCCAAGGCGTTGTAGTGCTGCGCCTGCTCGGACACGGCGTCGGCCAGTTCGTCGCGCAGTGCACGTTCGAGGTTGTTCTGCGTCCATTCCCAGGCGTCGCCCTGATTGCTCAGATAGCCCTGTGCAATCATCAACAGATTGTCTTCGCCCTTCCCGTCCCGACGAATCACCGAGCCGAGCAGCGGTGAGATATTGGCAAATCCGGCCGCGGTCAGGTAAGCGCTCATCTCCAGTTCCGGGTGTACGCCGGAAGCGACTTTGCGGATCAGCTTGAGCACCAGACTGTTGCCGATCACCACCGAGCTGTTGGATTGCTCGGCGGACAGATAGCGCACTTCGGATTCCGCGCCGAGGCCGAGTTTTTCCAGTTGCGGCGTCGCCTCGAAACGGATCTCGCCATCACTGGACTCCAGCACCGTACCGCCCTGCATACCTTGCAGCACCGCGCGAACAAATGCTTCAAGGCTGAAGGCATCAGTAATCAAGCCGACCTGGCGAACCCGGCGCACTCGGGCCAGGGCCAGTTGTTGCGGCAATGCCGGCCCGACCTGATCTTCGGCAATGAAGCCGAACGGCAATTGATAACGGCTGGTCTGCCCGCCGCTCTGCACTTCGATTTCGCTGAACAACACCGGATGCTGCGCATCGCCGAAGCGCACGCCGTAGGCCAGTTTCACCTGATCGATGGCGGCGTCCTTGCCGGCGAACCAGCGACGGTTCTGCAGCCAGTTCGGCAGGATCGCCTGTTCGAGGGTGGCGCGGGACGGCGCTTCGAGCAGTTCTTCCATGCGTTTTTTCAGCACCAACGTGGTGAAGTCCGGCAGGCTCTGCGCCGGTTCAACGTGCCAGCTCGGCATCTGGTTTTCCGCCGCCAGACCGAACCAGTAGAAACCGTAGGGCGGCAGGGTCAGCAGGAAACTCAACTGGCCGATGGGCGGGAACGCGTTACCACCGAGCATTTCCACCGGCACCATGCCGACGTAAGCCGACAGGTCGAGTTCCACCGCTTGTGCACTGCGTGACACGTTGGCTACGCAAAGAATGATTTCGTGCTTGCCGTCCGGCCCGGTGTATTCGCGGGTGTAGGCCAGAACGCGACGGTTGGCCGGCGACAACATCTTCAAGGTGCCACGACCGAACGCCTTGGATTGCTTGCGCACGGTCAGCAGGCGTCGGGTCCAGTTCAGCAGCGAATGCGGATCGCCGGCCTGGGTTTCGACGTTGACCGACTGATAGCCGTATTGCGGGTCCATGATCGGCGGCAACACCAGACTGGCCGGGTCGGCGCGAGAGAAGCCGCCGTTGCGGTCGATCGACCATTGCATCGGCGTACGTACGCCGTCGCGGTCGCCGAGGTAAATGTTGTCGCCCATGCCGATCTCATCGCCGTAATACAGGGTCGGCGTGCCGGGCATCGACAGCAGCAGGCTGTTGAGCAGTTCGATGCGGCGGCGGTCACGTTCCATCAACGGCGCCAGACGCCGGCGGATGCCGAGGTTGATCCGTGCGCGACGGTCGGCCGCGTAGTAATTCCACAGGTAGTCGCGTTCCTTATCGGTGACCATCTCCAGCGTCAGTTCATCGTGGTTGCGCAGGAAGATCGCCCATTGGCAGTTGGCCGGGATCTCCGGGGTTTGACGCAGGATGTCGGTGATCGGAAAGCGATCTTCCTGGGCCAGCGCCATGTACATGCGCGGCATCAGCGGAAAGTGGAACGCCATGTGGCATTCGTCGCCATTCACGCCCTCGGCGTCGGTATCACCAAAATACAGCTGGGTGTCTTCGGGCCATTGGTTGGCTTCGGCCAGCAGCATGCGATCGGGGTAATTGGCGTCAATCTCGGCGCGGATCTGCTTGAGAACGTCGTGGGTTTCCGGGAGGTTTTCGTTGTTGGTGCCATCGCGCTCGATCAGGTACGGAATCGCATCCAGGCGCAGGCCGTCGATGCCCATGTCCAGCCAGTAGCGCATGACCGACAGCACGGCTTTCATGACTTGCGGGTTATCGAAATTCAGATCCGGCTGGTGTGAATAGAAGCGGTGCCAGAAGTATTGGCCCGCCACCGGGTCCCAGGTCCAGTTGGACTTTTCGGTGTCGAGAAAAATGATCCGGGTGCCGTCGTATTTCTGGTCGTCATCCGACCACACGTAGAAGTCCCGCGCCGCCGAGCCTGGCTTGGCCTTGCGCGCTCGCTGGAACCACGGGTGCTGATCGGAGGTGTGGTTGATAACCAGCTCGGTGATCACCCGCAGGCCACGCTTGTGTGCTTCGGCAATAAACCGTTTGGCGTCGGCCATCGTCCCGTAATCGCTGTGGACGCCCCGGTATTCGGCGATGTCGTAACCGTCGTCGCGGCGTGGCGAAGGGTAGAACGGCAACAGCCAGATGGTGTTGACGCCAAGATCCGCGATGTAATCGAGTTTGGCGATCAGGCCGGGAAAGTCGCCGATCCCGTCGTTATTCGAGTCGAAAAAGGATTTGACGTGAACCTGATAGATGACCGCATCCTTGTACCAGAGCGGGTCTTTGATGAAGGTGGCAGCCTTGGGTTTCTTCGCCATGTGAAACTCCTGTTCAATTCTATAAACACGGTGAGCCGATCGCTTGGCTCGCAAAACGATGAGCACCCTGTGGGAGCGAGCCTGCTCGCCAATTCGAGTTGGCAGGCAACCTATGTATTGAATGTTGGCCCGCATTCGCGAGCAGGCTCGCTCCCACAGGGGATCTGTGTTCAGGCAGTGATCCGCCAGATTCCGAACGGCTGATACGCCGGGTCGATCCGCATGAATTGGTACTTGCCGTGCCAGTCCCAGCGATGGCCGTTCATCAGGTCTTCGCCGTGGGTGGTGGCATCGTCCGGCAGGCCCATTTCCCACAGCGGCAGCTCGAAATTCGCCTCCTGCACGTTATGTGGATCGAGGCTGACGGCCACCAGAATGAAGTTGCTGCCGTCCGCACTGCGTTTGCCGAAATACAGAATGTTGTCGTTCCAGGCGTTGTAGATCTTCAGGCCCAGGTGACTGTGCAGCGCGGGATTCTGGCGACGGATGCGGTTGAGCTGGGCGATCTCGGCAATGATGTTGCCGGGCTGGTTGAAGTCGCGGACGCGGATCTCGTACTTCTCGGAATCGAGGTATTCCTCCTTGCCCGGCACCGGCGCCGATTCGCACAGCTCGAATCCCGAATACATGCCCCACAGGCCCGAGCCCATGGTCGCCAGCGCGGCGCGGATGAGAAATCCGGGGCGTCCCGACTCATGCAGGAACGCCGGATTGATGTCCGGGGTGTTGACGAAGAAGTTGGGCCGGTAGCACTCGCGCCACGGCGACTCATTCAGCTCGCTGAAATAGGTCGCCAGTTCGGTCTTGGTGTTGCGCCAGGTGAAATAGGTGTAGCTCTGGGTGTAACCGACCTTGCCCAGCCGCGCCATCATCGCCGGGGTGGTGAAAGCCTCGGCGAGGAAGATCACTTCCGGGTACAGCGTGCGGACATCAGCGATCAGCCATTGCCAGAACGGCAACGGTTTGGTGTGCGGGTTGTCGACGCGAAAGATCTTCACGCCCTCCTGCACCCAGCCGACCACAATGTCGCGCAACTCGACCCACAGACTCGGAATCGCTTCCGGCGCATAGAAGTCGACGTTGACGATGTCCTGGTATTTCTTCGGCGGGTTCTCCGCGTATTTGATCGTGCCGTCCGGCCGCCAGTTGAACCAGCCCGGATGCTGCTTGAGCCACGGGTGATCCTGGGAACACTGGATCGCGAAGTCGAGAGCGATTTCCAGACCGTGGTCGGCAGCAGCGGCCACCAGCCGGCGAAAATCCTCGCGGGTGCCGAGTTGCGAGTGAATCGCTTCGTGGCCGCCCTCCTCGCTGCCGATCGCATACGGACTGCCGGGATCGTCCGGGCCGGCGGTCAGGGAATTGTTGCGCCCCTTGCGATGGCTGCGACCAATCGGGTGGATCGGCGTGAAATACAACACGTCGAAGCCCATGTCCTGAATCATCGGCAGGCGCGAGTGCACGTCATTGAAGGTGCCGTGGCGGGTGGGGTCGTCGGTGATCGAGCGGGGAAACAGTTCGTACCAACTGCCAAATTCCGCCAATTCGCGCTCGACGTCCACCGGGAATTCCGCACTGATGCTCAGGTAGGCGCGGTGATCGGCCTCGGCCATCAGTTGCGCACTTCGCGAGTGCAGAAACAACGCGACCTGCTCGGTTTCGAGCAGGCCGGACAATTCGTGGTGCAAGCCGGCCAGTTGTTCGCTGAGCTGACCTTCGCTGCGCTCGGCGGCCTGCTGCACCATGGTGCGTCCCTCTTGCAGCTCGAGGCTGACCGGGACGGCGGCGGTGTGCTTTTTCTCCAGTTCGTACTGAAAACTGGCGAACTGGTCGATCCAGGCTTCGATCAGGAACAGATAACGGCCCATGCGCTGCGGCTGAAACACACCGCGCCAGCCATTGTTGCCCTGATCGCTCATGACTTCGGTCTGCCAGGTCTCGTCACCCTCTTCGCGCCAGCGGATGCGCACTGCCAGTTTGTCGTGACCGTCAGCGAACACCTTGCTGGTGACCACGATCTCCCGACCTGCGATCGCCTTGACGGCAAACTGCCCGCCGTCGAGGGTCGGCATGGTGTTTTCAATGACGATGCGCGGCAACAGCAAGGCCTGCGACAGCGGCATGTGCGGGTTGTAGCTCTGTTCGGAAGGTTTTTCAGCAGTCATTGAGCATCTCTCCTTAACGCCCCAAGGACGCTCGTTTGCCTGTTTGGCGGTCACGGTCGGGCCTGGGCCCGGATGAACTCTCTCAGGTTCCGAGCGGCCGTCGCCGGGAAAAGTTCACAGGGATTTGCCGCGCTACAAAATCGGATCGATTTCGCAGTGAAGTGGTCAATCCACTTAAGCACGTCCCACGCCAAGTGCCACACGGAGGTTCACCCGATGACTATTCCGATTCCCGCTGAAACACCCGATCCGAACATCGACAAACCGACCCTGCCCGAAACCGAACCGCAACCGATCCCTGAACAGGAGCCGCCTGGCACCACGCCACCGCCCAAGGAAGAACCGCCGACGACCATGCCGCCGGTAATCGTCTGATCAGCGTAGGTCGTTGTGGTCTTTCTCGATGCGATCCTTCTCGATGTGATCCTTTTCGAAGACCCTGACGATCCGCGGCATGACACTGAATATTCCCAACGCGAGCAACGTACTGAGCACCGCCGTCGCCTCACGGCCCAGACCGGCCGCGACGCCGATGGCGGCGGTCATCCACAAACCGGCGGCGGTGGTCAGGCCCTTGACGTGGCCTTCGTCGCCTTCATGGTTCTTGAGGATGGTGCCGGCGCCGAGAAAGCCGATCCCGGCAATCACCCCTTGCACCACCCGGCTCATGGCATCGGCCTGGGACCCGGACAATTGCGGCACCAGTACAAACAGCGCCGCGCCCAGAGCCACCAGCATGTGCGTTCGCACCCCGGCAGCCTTGCCCTTGTGCTCGCGCTCAAACCCCAGAATCCCGCCCAAGATGGCCGCCATCAACAGGCGCACGGTGATCCGGGTCAGCTGCGATGCATCGCCGATGTCGGCGAATTCCGCTTGCAGTGTTTCCCACACTTCATGCCACCAGGCGTTCATCGTCCAGTCCTTGTTATGAGTTGATAAAGGATGGACAGCGCCGACCATTAATCGGTTGCGTAGAACGATCTGCTAAACCGCGCACCCTAACTGTTGAGATCCCCTGTGAAAAAAGGACAGCCCCATGCCCCTTCGTATCGATGAAAGCAATCCGGAATCGAAAGTCTGTTTTTTCACCGTGGAAAATGGTGAAGAGATTCGGATCTGCGACACGCTGGAAGTCAGGACAGATAGCGAAAAAGCCATGTCGTTCGTCGAGTTGGAAGGACGGCGCATCTACGTCACTGAAGCCGAAGCGGACGCATTGACCGTCGCAGGCGCCCGGGATGGGCGCAAACACCTGAAGGCCGACGACAGTGATTCGGTGATTTGACTGACCTCGATCAACAACCGGCGCAGAGCTCTGGGATAGGCCTCTGCGCTTTGGCCTGCGGGCTGCTTCAAGTTGTCGCAGGCGTGGCAGAACAGCCCATCTGATACGCTTTTTATTGAAATACCTGAGTCTGTTATGCAAACAGATCGGCGCTCATAGTTCCCTGGCCTGATGGAGGCTGATGAGCGAACGACCATGAGCGAACGAATCCCCGTCCGAACCGTAGAAGCATCTCTCCGGATCAAAAAAGTACCGGCGCGCCCAATGAAGGCGAAACACGCCACCAGCGACAACCAGATCTTCACCCGCAGCTTCACCGGCCTGTTCCGCACCTTGCGCATGAGTGGCGCGGGTTTTCTGTTCCTGTTGTTTTTCGGCACGGTATGGCTGAACTGGGGCGGTCGTCAGGCGGTGCTCTGGGACCTTTCCGAAAGCAAGTTCCACATCTTTGGCGCGACCTTCTGGCCGCAGGATTTCATTCTGCTCTCGGCGCTGCTGATCATCGCCGCGTTTGGCCTGTTCGCGATTACCGTGTTCGCCGGCCGGGTCTGGTGTGGCTACACCTGTCCGCAGAGTTCGTGGACGTGGATCTTCATGTGGTGCGAGAAGATCACCGAAGGTGAGCGCAACCAGCGCATCAAGCTGCAAGCAGCGCCCTGGAGCCTGAACAAACTGGCGCGGCGTGCGGCCAAGCACACGCTGTGGCTGGCAATCAGCGTGCTGACCGGCCTGACCTTCGTCGGCTACTTCACCCCGATCCGGCCGCTGGCCGAAGAACTGCTGACCCTGCAGATCGGCGGCGTCAGTCTGTTCTGGGTGCTGTTCTTCACCGCCGCCACCTACATCAATGCCGGCTGGCTGCGTGAAGCGGTGTGCATGCACATGTGCCCGTATGCGCGATTCCAGAGCGTGATGTTCGACAAGGACACCCTGACGATTTCCTACGACGCCGCCCGTGGCGAAAACCGGGGCCCGCGCAAACGCGAGATCAAACCGGCCGAGGCCGGCCTCGGTGATTGCATCGACTGCCAGTTGTGCGTGCAGGTCTGCCCGACCGGCATCGACATCCGCGACGGTCTGCAAATGGAATGCATCGGCTGCGCGGCGTGCATCGACGCCTGCGATTCGATCATGGACAAGATGAATTACGCCCGTGGCCTGATTCGCTACACCTCCGAGCGTGAATTGCAGGGTGGCAAGACCCATCTGCTGCGTCCAAGGCTGATCGGCTACGTCGCGGTGCTGGTGGTGATGATCGGCGCCCTCGCCCTGGCGTTGGTCGAACGGCCGATGGTGTCGCTGGACGTGACCAAGGATCGCGGCCTGTTCCGTGAAAACGGCCAGGGCCAGATCGAAAACATCTACACCCTCAAGGTCATCAACAAGACCCAGCAGCGCCAGGATTACAACCTGACGCTGGTGGACGGTGAAGGCTTCCAGCTGCAAGGCAAGACCGAACTGAGCCTGGCGCCGGGCGAGATCGTCGATGTGCCGGTGTCGGTGGCGATGACCTCCGAGCGCCCGGCCAGCAGCTCACAGACCTTGAGCTTCAAGATTGCCGACAGTGATGAGCCGGGGATTTATAGCGTGGCGAAGAGCCGGTTTGTTGCGCCGATGAATCGCTGATCCCTTAGACTGCGGCGCAGCCATTCGCGAGCAGGCTCGCTCCCACAATGATCATGTGTACCTGTGGGAGCCAGCCTGCTGGCGAAAAAACCAGCGCCGATTTTCCAGAACGCCCCGAACGCAGGATCTAGATGAAACGCTACGAAAAATTCGCCGACGACATCGCTGAACTGATCCGCTCCGGCGTCCTCGGCCCCGGTCAGCGGGTGCCGTCGGTGCGCTACGCGAGCCAGACCTACGGCGTCAGCCCGTCCACGGTGTTCCAGGCCTATTACCTGCTGGAACGTCGCGGCCTGATCCGCGCCCGCCCGCGCTCCGGCTACTTCGTCAATACCCACGCCCCGAGCCCGTTCTCGGAGCCGGTGATCAGCAGCCAGGTCAACGAGTCCACCAAGGTCGACGTCAGCGAACTGGTGTTCTCGGTACTCGAGTCGATCAAAGACCCAAGCACCGTGCCGTTCGGCTCGGCGTTCCCCAGCCCGACCCTGTTCCCGCTGCAACGCCTGTCCCGCTCACTGGCCAGCGCCGCCCGGGAGATGGACCCGCGCATGGTGGTCACCGACATGTCGCCGGGCAACCCGCAACTGCGGCGGCAGATCGCCCTGCGCTACATGGTCGGCGGCCTGATGCTGCCGATGGAAGAACTGCTGATCACCAACGGCGCACTCGAAGCGCTGAACCTGTGCCTGCAAGCCGTGACCGAGCCCGGTGATCTGGTGGCCATCGAAGCCCCGGCGTTTTACGCCAGCCTGCAAGTGCTGGAACGGCTGAAGCTCAAAGCCGTGGAAATCCCCGTGCACCCGCGCGACGGCATCGACCTCGGCGTGCTCGCCCAGACACTGGAACGACACCCGATCAAGGCCTGCTGGTGCATGACCAGTTTCCAGAACCCGATGGGCGCGACCATGCCCGAGGCCAAGAAACAGGAACTGGTGGAACTGCTGAAACAGCATCAAGTGCCATTGATCGAAGACGACGTCTACGCCGAACTCTATTACGGCCAGCAGGCGCCGAAACCGGCCAAGGCCTTCGACACCGACGGGCTGGTGATGCATTGCGGCTCCTTCGCCAAGAGCCTGGCTCCCGGCTACCGCATCGGCTGGGTCGCCGCCGGCCGCTACGCGCAAAAGATCGAACGACTGAAACTGATGACCTCGCTGTGCGCCTCGATGCCCGCGCAAGCCGCCATCGCCGACTACCTGCAACACGGCGGCTACGACCGTCACCTGCGCAAACTGCGCTACGCCCTGGAAGAACAGCAAAGCGCCATGCTCGCGGCTATCGCCCGCTACTTCCCGGCACAGACACGCGTGAGCCAACCCGCCGGCGGTTATTTTCTGTGGCTGGAACTGCCACCGCAGATGGATTCGTTGAAGTTGTTTCAGATGGCGTTGGCGCAGGGGATCAGCATCGCGCCGGGGCCGATCTTTTCGCCGACCCAGCGCTTCAGGAATTGCATTCGATTGAACTACGGCAGCCCGTGGACCGAGGATGCGGAGAAGGCGATGGAGACGCTGGGGCGGATTGTGCGGTCGTTCTGACGTTCCCATGCAACCACGATGATCGTTCCCACGCTCTGCGTGGGAACGATCATTGGAGGCTTAGCGCCCGCCGCCGAGATCGACAAAAGTCCCGGTGGCATACGAAGCCTTGTCCGACAGCAACCAGACAATCGCCTCCGCCACTTCATCCGGCCGTCCGCCCCGGGCCATCGGAATGGCCGACTCCAGCTTGCTGACCCGATCCGGGTCGCCGCTCAAGGCGTGGAAGTCGGTATAGATGTAACCCGGACGCACCGCGTTGACCCGAATCCCCTCGCCTGCCACTTCCTTGGACAGCCCGATGGTGAACGTGTCGAGCGCGCCTTTGGATGCCGCGTAATCGACATACTCATTCGGCGAGCCCAGCCGCGCGGCGACCGAGGAGACGTTGACGATGCTGCCACCCTGCCCGCCGTGTTTGGGCGACATGCGCAGGATCGCGTGCTTGGCGCAGAGGATCGGCGCCAGCACGTTGGTTTTCATGATTTTGAGGATGCGGAATTCGGACATCTCGTCGACCCGCGACTTGTGCCCGACGGTGCCGGCGTTGTTCACCAGGGCGGTGACGCGGCCCAGTTCGCTGTCCACCCGGTTGAACAGCGCGATCACTTCGTCTTCGATACTGACGTCGGCGCGCACGGCGATGGCCGTGGCGCCGCGTTCGCGGACCTGTTCGAGCACGTGGTGAGCGGCCTGTTCGTCGGTCTGGTAATTGATGCAGATCCGATAGCCTTGCTCAGCAGCCAACAGCGCGGTGGCGGCGCCGATTCCACGACCACCGCCGGTGATCACAATGACTTTATCCATGCTGGCCTTTCCCCCGATGCACACGTAACAGTCGGGGCAAGAATAACCGTCATTGCAGGGTTTTGCATGACCTGCGATTAGCGGCTCAGCTCACCGCCAATGGTTTGCCGCGCACGATGTCCTGCAGGAAGCGATCCGCCGGCATCGGATGACCGAGCAGATAACCTTGCAGTGAATCGCAGCCCAGTTGCGTCAGGAAGTCCTGCTGCGAATCGGTTTCCACGCCTTCAGCCACGATGCGCAGGCCCAGCGCCTGACCGAGGGCGACGATCGCCGAGACGATGGCCGCGTCATCGCTGTCGTGTTCCAGATCGCGGACGAAACCGCGATCGATTTTCAACTCGTTGGCCGGCAGACGCTTGAGGTACATCAGGCTCGAATAACCGGTGCCGAAGTCGTCGATGGACAGGTCGACGCCCATGTCGGACAGTTCCTGCAACACCGTCATGCTCGCATCGGCGTCACTCATGGCGGTGGTTTCGGTGATTTCCAGGGTCAGGCTGTTGGCCGGTAAATGGTGGGTGGCCAAGGCCTTGGCCACGCTGCTTACCAGCCCTGCATGGCAGAACTGCAACGCCGACAGGTTCACCGCAATTCGCCAGTCGGTGTAGCCCAGTACGTACCACTCGCGCATCTGCCGGCAGGCCTCATTGAGCACCCACTCGCCAATCGGAATGATCAGGCCGGTCTTCTCCGCCAGATCGATGAACTTGTCCGGCATCAGCATGCCCTGGGTCGGGTGCTCCCAGCGCAACAAGGCTTCGGCACCGACCGGACGACCGTCGGCCGCATGGAATTTGGGTTGGTAATGCAGGCTGAACTCGCCATGCTCCAGCGCCGCCCGCAAGTCCTGCAGCAATTGCAGTTGCTTGCGCGCGTTGCTGTTCATCGAAACGTCGAAGAAGCTGTAGCCGTTCTTGCCGCCGCCCTTGGCGTGGTACATCGCGGCGTCAGCGTTCATCAGCAGTTCCTGGGCGCTCTCCCCGTTGCCGGGGTACAGGGCAATGCCGACGCTGGCGGAAATCTGCAACTCATGCTCGGCGACCCGGAACGACCGGGCGATCAAGCCGACCTGACGCGCCGCCAGACCCAGTGCATCGTTGGGTTCGGTCAGGCGCACCAGCAGGACAAATTCGTCGCCGCCGATCCGCGCCAGTGTGTCGAGGCTGCGCAAGTCTTCGCGCAGACGCACCGCCACTTCGCGCAGCAACTGGTCGCCCATGTGGTGACCGAAAGCGTCGTTGACCGGTTTGAAGCCGTCCAGATCGATGAACATCAAAGCAAAACAGCCGCCCTGCTCGTTGACCTTTTTCATCGCCTGATTGATCCGGTCGTCCAGCAACATGCGGTTCGGCAGGCCGGTCAGGGTGTCGTGCAGCGCCAGTTGCGTGAGTTCGCGGTTGGCCACGGTCAATGAATGGGCCAGATCAGCCGTGCGGGCTTCCAGGCGCGCGTCGAGAATCGAGGTCAGCAGCGCGATGGCCAGCACCGCCAGCGTGGTGATCAGCACCAGATTGTCGAGGCCGTTGCCGTTCAGGCCGCTGAGTGCCGCACCGCAGAAACTGCCGTCGGGAAACCGCGCCGCCGCCATGCCGGTGTAGTGCATGCCGACAATCGCCACGCCCATGACAATCGCCGCCCCGGCACGGAACAGCCGCACGTAAGGCGAGTGCTGACGCAGGCGAAAGGCAATCCACAGCGCAGCCGCCGACGCCCCTACGGCAATCAGCAGCGAAGCGCCGAACAGTGTCGGATCGTAGTCGATGCCCGGCTGCATGCGCATCGCGGCCATGCCGGTGTAATGCATGGCGCTGATGCCGGCGCCCATGATCAACGCGCCAAAGGCCAGTTGCCAGGCCGGCAGTTTCGGCTGACTGACCAGCCACAGGGCAAAACCGCAGGACAACACGGCGATCAGCAATGAGAGCGCGGTGATCGAAATGTCGTAACCGAGGCTGATCGGCAGCTTGAACGCCAGCATGCCAATGAAGTGCATCGACCAGACGCCGATGCCCATGGCAAACGCCCCGCCTGCCGTCCATAAATGCACGGCGCGGCCCTTGGCAGTGGCAATGCGCCCGGTGAGATCGAGCGCGGTGTAGGAAGCGAGGATCGCCACACACAGCGAAATGAAAACCAGCGTGAAGGAGTAGCTACCGATGAGCATGGGAATTCTCGTGACCACCCCGCCGTACTGCGTCCGTTCTCAGCGGGGCCAAAGGCGCCGATTGTACTGATTGCGCAGAAGAATTCACTGACAAAGTAATCAAATGGCCATCAAGCCGATGAAACGCTTGTTTGATCGTCTGACAAGGTTCTAGTCCGGTGGCCAGGACACAGAACAGATCGTTCCCACGCTCTGCGTGGGAATGCCTCAACGGACGCTCTGCGTCCTGCCGTGGAAGGGACGCGGAGCGTCCCGGGCTGCATTCCCACGCGGACGCTTCGACGTGGGAACGATCAGGCTACCTCAAGGGTTCTGAGTGGTTTCCAACTGCCCATCCCAACCACCGCCCAGCGCCGCAATCAACTGCACGCTGGCGATCAAACGGCTCTGCAACACGTTCAACACACTGCGCTCGTTGCTCAAAGCCGTCGCCTGCACCGTCACCACATCGAGATAAGCAATCACCCCGGCCTTGTACTGGTTTTCGGTCAGGCGCAACGAATCCCGTGCTGCATCGAGGGCTTCCTGGCGCACGACCGCTTCGTCTTCGTACACCTTCAACTGCACCAGATAGTTTTCCACCTCGCGGAAACCGTCGAGCACGGTCTGGCGGTATTTGGCCACGGTCTGGTCGTACACGGCTTCGGTGCGGTCGACTTCGGCAGAACGGATGCCGCCGTCAAACAGCGGCAGGGTCATTTTCGGCCCTACCGACCAGAAGCGGTTCGGCAGGCTGATCAGGTTCTGCGAGGTACTACTGCTGTAGCCGCCGCTCATGCTCAGGCTGAAGTCGGGGTAATACGCGGCCTTGGCCACGCCGATGTTGGCGTTGGCGGCGATCACCGAGCGCTCGGCCGAGGCGATGTCCGGGCGGCGTTCGAGCAATTGCGACGGCAGGCTCAGCGGAATCTGCGGCAGCTTGGGAATGTCCTGGGATTCGGCAATGTTGAATTCGGCGGGGGGCTGGCCGGTCAGTACCGCGATGGCGTTTTCGAACTGCGCCCGTTGCCAGATCAGGTCCACCAGATCACCCTGAGTGGTTTTCAGCTGGGTCTGCGCCTGCGCCACCGCGTCCCGCCCGGAAACCCCGGCGTTGTACTGGTTCATGGTCATTTTCAGCGAGCGCTCGTAAGCGGCCACTGTCGATTCGAGGAGGCGTTTCTGCTGATCGATCACCCGCAATTGCAGGTAGTTCTGCACCAGCTCGGATTGCTGGCTCAAACGCATCGCCGCCAGATCGGCATAGCTCGCCTGAGCGCTGGCCTCATTGGCTTCCAGGCCACGGCGCAATTTGCCCCAAACATCGGCTTCCCAGCTCACGCCCAGTTGCGCACTGTAAGTGTCACGAATACCGCTGGAGGAACTGCTCAGGCTTGAACTGCTGCTGCCGGTGCCCTGGCTGGAGCGGGTCTTGCCGGCACTCAGATCAATACTCGGATAAAACGCGCCGCGCGCGCTGCGCACCAAGGCCCGGGCCTGACGGTACTGTGCCTCGGACTGGGCGACGGTCTGGTTGGAGCTGTTGAGTTTCTCGATCAGCTGGTTGAGCTGACGATCGCCATACAGCTCCCACCACGCGCCGCGCGCCAGGGAATCGCTCGGGTTGGCCTGACGCCAGCCTTCGGCTTCCTTGTACTGGGCGATTTCGGCGGTCTGCGGGCGCTGGTAGTCCGGGCCGACGGCGCAGGCACTGAGCATCGCCACGCACAGAGACAGGCTCAGCAGGCGCGAGCCGCGGACAGTGGCCAGATTGATAAGCGAACGGTCAGTCATAGCGGAGTTTCCAGAGCGGCATCGGTGCGCACGCCACGCCATTTGTTGAAACGATGGCGCAACTTGTCGAGATAGAGGTAAACCACAGGCGTGGTGTAAAGGGTCAGCACCTGGCTGAAAATCAGCCCGCCGATGATGGTCAGGCCCAGCGGCTGGCGCATTTCCGCGCCTTCGGCACGGCTGAGCAGCAACGGCAAGGCGCCGAGGATCGCCGCCAGCGTGGTCATCAGGATCGGCCGCAAACGTTGCAGACAGGCGCTGCGGATCGACTCCAGCGGCGCCATGCCGTGATGACGCTCCAGTTGCAGCGCCAGGTCGATCATCAGGATCGCGTTCTTCTTCACCACGCCGATCAGCAGGAACAATCCGAGCAGCGAGATCAGGCTGAACTCGCCGCCCAGCACATAGATCGACAGCAAGGCACCGACCCCGGCCGAAGGCAGCGTCGACAGAATCGTCAGCGGGTGAATGTAGCTTTCATACAGCACGCCCAGCACCAGATACACCGCCAGCAGCGCACCGAGGATCATGAACGGCTGGCTCTTCTGGGTGGCGGCGAAGGCATCGGCGGTGCCGGCCATTTTCACGATCACGTCTTCCGGCAGGCCGAGTTTGGCAATCGCCCGTTCGATGGCGGCGCTGCCCTGCTCCACCGTCACGCCTTCGGCCATGTCGAAGGAAATGCTCTCGGAAGCAAACTGGCCTTCGTGGCTGACCCGGTCGTCTTCCAGGCTGTTTTCATAGTGAGCGAAGGTCGACAGCGGAATTCGTGCACCGTCGGCGGTGATCACCTGGACCTGCTTGAGCGTCACCGGGTCCTGGGCGTATTTCGGATTGACCTCCATCACCACCTGATACTGGTTGAGGCTGTCGTAGATCGTTGAGATCTGCCGCTGGCTGTAGGCGTTGTTAAGCACCGCAGTGACCATTTCCATGTCCACGCCCAGGCGTTTGGCCTGATCGCGGTCGACGATCAATGTCACCTGCTGCGCACCCGCGCCTTCGCGGGCGTCGATGGCGGTCAGCTCGGGCAAGGCCCGCAGCGCGGTGACCACTTTCGGGTACCACTCGCGCAACTCACCCAGATCACCGCTTTGCAGAATGTAGCTGTACTGCGAAGTGGTCTGCTCGCGGCCGCCGCCAAATTGCAGGTCCTGGTCGGCCATCAGCATCAACTGCGCACCGGCCACCTTGGGCATTTCCTTGCGCAGGCGCTCGATGACTTTCTGCGCCGAGATATTGCGCTCCTTGATCGGTTTCAGGCGCACCAGCATGAAGGCGTTGTTGGTGCCGTTGGTGCCACCAATGAACCCGGCCACACTCTCGACCGCTTCGTCCTTGAGCACGGCGCGGCGGAAGACTTCCATTTTCGGCTGCATCACGCTGAACGACAGACCGTCGTCACCGCGCACGAAACCGATCAACTGGCCGGTGTCCTGCTGCGGCATGAAGGTTTTCGGCACGACCACGTACAGGGCAACGTTCACCCCGACGGTGATGATCAGGCTCAGCAAGGTCAGGCGCCGATGACGCAACACCCAATCGAGGCTGGTGGCGTATTTGCCGACCATCCAGTCGTTGGTGCGGCGGCTCCAGCGTTGCAGGCGGTTTTCCTCGCCCGGCGTATGGGGTTTGAGCCAGCGGGCGCAGAGCATCGGGGTCAGCGTCAGAGAAACCACCAGCGACACCACAATGGACGCGGCCAGGGTGATGGAAAACTCGCGGAACAGGCTTTCGATGATCCCGCCCATGAACAGGATCGACAGGAACACCGCCACCAGCGAGACGTTCATCGACAGCAAGGTAAACCCGACTTCCTTGGCCCCGAGGTACGCGGCCTTCATCGGTTTGACACCTTCGTCGATGTGCCGGGAAATGTTCTCCAGCACCACGATGGCGTCGTCCACCACCAGCCCGGTGGCGAGAATCAGCGCCATCAGCGACAGGTTGTTCAGCGAGAATCCGTAGAGGTACATCACCGCAAAGGTGCCGACCAGCGACACCGGCACCGCCAACGTCGGAATCAGGGACGCGCGGAAGTTACCGAGAAACAGGAACACCACCAGAATCACCAGCGCCACGGCGATCAGCAGGGTCATTTCCGCTTCGTGCAGGGTGGCCTTGATCACCGGCGAACGGTCCATCGCCAGATTCAGTTTGACGCTGGCCGGCAGCACCGCCTGCAACGCCGGCAGCTGCGCCTTGATCTCGTTGACCGTCTCGATGATGTTGGCGCCGGCCTGGCGGTTGATCACCAGCAACACCGCCGCGTCATCGTTGAAGAAACCGCTGTTGTAGCGGTCTTCGACGCCGTCGCTGACCTTGGCCACGTCCTTCAGACGCAGGGCCGCCCCGCCGTTGTAGTGGATGATCAGCGATTCGTAATCCTTGGCTTTCTCCAACTGGTCGTTGGCCTGGATCTGCCACAGCCGCTGGTCGTCTTCGACCGAGCCCTTGGGCCGGCGCACATTGGCTTCGGCGATGGTCTTGCGCACATCGTCGAGCGCCACGCCGTACTGGTTCAGCGCCTGGGGTTCGAGCTCAATGCGCACCGCCGGCAAAGAGCTGCCGCCGATCTGCACTTCACCGACGCCCTGCACCTGGGACAGGCTCTGGGACAGGATGGTCGAGGCCAGGTCGTAAAGTTGACCTTTCTCCAGCACGTCCGAGGTCAGCGACAGCACCATGATCGGAGCCTGCGACGGGTTGACCTTCTTATAGGTCGGCATACTGCGCATCCCGCTCGGCAGCAGGTTGCGCGAGGCATTGATCGCCGCCTGCACTTCCCGCGCCGCGCCGTTGATATCGCGGTCGAGGTCGAATTGCAGAATCACCCGGGTCGAGCCCTGGCTGGAGCGGCTGCTCATGGTGTTGACGCCGGCGATGGCGCCGAACGAGCGCTCCAGCGGCGTGGCCACGGTAGACGCCATGACTTCCGGACTGGCGCCGGGCAGGCTGGCCTGCACCACGATCACCGGAAAGTCCATTTGCGGCAGCGGCGACACCGGCAGCAGGCCGAAGCTCACACCGCCCAGCAGCATGATCGCTAATGAAAGCAGCATGGTTGCCACGGGGCGTTTGATGAAAGGACCGGACAGGTTCATGACTGTTCCACCGGCTCCACGGCCGAAGGAGCACGGCCCCAGCGCCGGCCGAGACGATCGAAGTACAGGTAGATCACCGGGGTGGTGAACAGCGTCAACACCTGACTCACCAGCAACCCGCCGACCATCACCAGACCCAGCGGTTGACGCAATTCAGCGCCGGAACCGGTGGCAAGCATCAACGGCACCGCGCCGAACAGCGCAGCCAGCGTCGTCATCAGGATCGGCCGGAAGCGTAACAGCGCCGCCTGATAGATCGCCTGCTCAGGCGCCATGCCCTGGGTCCGTTCGGCGTCGAGGGCGAAGTCGATCATCATGATCGCGTTTTTCTTCACGATACCGATCAGCAGGATGATGCCGATGATCGCGATCATCCCCAGATCATTGCCACTGAGCAGCAATGCCAACAAGGCCCCGACCGCCGCCGACGGCAAGGTCGACAGAATGGTGATCGGGTGAATGTAGCTCTCGTAGAGCACGCCGAGCACGATGTACATGGTCACCACCGCCGCCAGAATCAGCAGCAAGGTGCTCGACAACGACGCCTGGAACGCTTCGGCGGCGCCCTGGAACTGGGTCTGCACGCCGATCGGCATGCCGATGTCCTTCTGCACCTGTTCGATGATGTCCACCGCATGCCCCAGCGCGACGCCGGGCGCGAGGTTGAACGACATCATTACCGCCGGGAACTGGCCGATGTGGGTAATCGCCAGTTGCGCCTGCCGCTCCTCGACATGGGCCAGGCTCGACAACCGCACCTGACCACCATCGGTGGTCTTGACGTGAATCTGATCCAGCGCCTGCGGGCCGATCTTCTCTCCGGCCTGAGCCTGCAGCACCACGCGGTACTGGCTGGCCTGGGTGTAGATGGTCGAAATCTGCCGCTGGCCGAACGCGTCATACAGCGCATCGGTGATATTCGAGACCGACACGCCCAGCCGTGAAGCGGCGTCGCGGTCGATCACCAGGAACACCTGCAAACCCTTGTCCTGCAAGTCGCTGGCGACGTCGGTCAGTTCCGGCCGCTGGGCCAGAGCCTCGACCAGACGGCCGCTCCACTGACTGAGCAATTCGGAATCCGGCGACGACATGCTGAACTGATACTGGGTGCGGCTGACGCGGTCTTCGATGGTCAGGTCCTGCACCGGCTGCATGAACAGGCGGATGCCGACAAGCTTGTCCAACTGCGGTTGCAGGCGGGCAATCACTTCGGTAGCGGTCAGATCACGCTGGCCATGGGGTTTGAGGTTGATCAGCAGCCGGCCGCTGTTGAGCGTGGCGTTGTCACCGTCGACGCCGATGTAGGACGACAGGCTTTCCACCGCCGGATCTTCCAGAATCACCTTGGCCAGCGCCTGCTGACGCTCGCCCATCGCCGCGAAAGAAATCGACTGCGGTGCTTCGGAAATGCCCTGGATCACCCCGGTGTCCTGCACCGGGAAGAAGCCCTTGGGCACCACCAAATAAAGGAACACGGTGAGGGCCAGCGTGCCGATGGCCACCAGCAGGGTCAGCGGCTGGTGCTTGAGCACCCACTGCAACTTGCGCCCGTAAGCGGCGATCATCCAGTCGATGAACGCACCGCTGGCGCGGTAGAAACGGCCCTGCTCATGGGCTTGCGGCTCACGCTTGAGCAGACGCGCGCACATCATCGGCGTCAGGGTCAGCGAGACCACCAGGGAAATCAGGATCGCCACCGCCAGGGTGATGGCGAATTCGCGGAACAAACGCCCCACCACGTCGGCCATGAACAGCAGCGGAATCAGTACCGCGATCAGCGACAGGGTCAGGGAAATCAGGGTGAAACCGATCTGCTTCGCGCCCTTGAGCGCGGCCTGCATCGGACTGTCGCCCTCCTCGATGAAACGCGCGATGTTCTCCAGCATCACGATCGCATCGTCGACCACGAAACCGGTGGCGATGGTCAGTGCCATCAGCGTCAGGTTGTTGACCGAGAAGCCGGCGAGGTACATCACGCCGAACGTACCGATCAGCGACAGCGGCACGGCCACCGACGGAATGATGGTCGCACTGGCACGCCGCAGGAACAGGAACGTCACCATCACCACCAGCGCGATGGCGATCAGCAATTCGTGTTGCACGTCGGTGACGGAAGCGCGGATGGTCTGGGTGCGGTCGGTCAGCACGACCACGTCGAGACCGGCCGGCAGGTTATCGGTGATGCTCGGCAGCAGCGCCTTGATCCGGTCGACCACCTCGATCACGTTGGCCCCCGGTTGACGCTGGATGTTCAGCAGAACGGCCTGATTCTGGTTGGCCCACGCCGCCAGACGCTCGTTCTCGGCGCCGTCGACAATCTGCGCGACATCCTTGAGCCGCAGCGGCGCGCCGTTGGCGTAGGCCAGAATCAGATTGGCGTAATCCTTGGGCGATGTCAGTTGGTCGTTGGCGTCGAGCATCGACACCCGGGTCGGGCCGTCGAAGTTGCCCTTGGGTTGGTTGACGTTGGACGCACTGATCAGCGTGCGCACGTCCGACAGGTTCAGGCCGTTGGCCGCGAGGGCCTCAGGGTTGACCTTGATCCGTACCGCCTGACGCTGACCGCCGGCAATGCTGACCATGCCGACACCGCTGATCTGGGCAATCTTCTGCGCCATCCGCGTGTCGACCAGATCATTGAGCTTGGGCAGCAGCATGGTTTTCGAGGTGATGGCCAAAGTCAGCACCGGGGTGTCCGCCGGGTTGACCTTGTTGTACACCGGCGGCGCCGGCAAGTCGGTCGGCAACAGGTTGGTCGCGGCGTTGATCGCGGCCTGCACCTGCTGTTCGGCGACGTCCATGTTGATGTCGAGGCTGAACCGCAAGGTCAGCACCGACGCGCCGCCGGAACTGGTCGAGGCCATTTGCGTGAGGCCCGGCATCTGCCCGAACTGACGCTCCAGCGGCGCGGTGACGGCACTGGTCATGACGTCCGGGCTGGCGCCCGGATACAAAGTCATGACCCGGATGGTCGGGTAATCGACCTGCGGCAAGGCCGAAACCGGCAGCAGGCGATAGGCGATCAGACCGGCCAGCACGATGGCCAGCATGCTCAGCGTGGTGGCGACCGGGCGGAGGATGAACAGACGCGAAATGTTCATGCGCCCTTCTTGGCCTTGTCGGTGACGGTGGCGTCAGGCGCGGTGGCGGCGGACTTGCCTTGCAGGTGTTCGGTCGGGGTGGTCGGCACGTCCTTGCTGTCGTTGACCACTTCCACTTCACTGCCTTCCTTCAGACGGTCGGTGCCTTCCAGCACCACCCGGTCGCCGGCGGCAAGACCTTCGGTGACTACCGTGTTTTCGCCGTCGCTGGCACCGATCTTCAACTGGCGGATGGTGACTTTCTTGTCGCCGTCCAGCGCGTAAACGAAGGTGCCATTGGTGCCGAACTGAATGGCGGCCGATGGAGCCAGCACCACACCTTTCAAGGTGTCAGCCAGCAGGTGAACGTTGACGAACTGGTTGGGGAACAGCGACTGATCGCGGTTCTCGTAGCGCGCCTTGAATTTCAGGGTACCGGTGGTCACGTCGATCTGGTTGTCGAGGCTTTGCAGCACACCGGTGGCCTGCAGTTTGGTGTCGCCACGATCCCAGGCCTCCGCCGGCAGTTTGGCGCCGCTGCGGTAGCGGGCGAGCACGGTTTCCAGGCTGTTTTCCGGCAGGGTGAAAGCCACGCTGATCGGTTGGGTCTGGGTGATGACCGCCAGGGAGGTCGTGTCGTTGGCCGCCACGAGGTTGCCGACGTCGAGCTGACGCAGGCCGACGCGACCGGCAATCGGTGCACGGATCTTGGTGAATTCGAGATTGAGCTTGGCGTCGTTGACCGCCGCCTGATTGGTTTTCACGGTGCCGAGATACTGGCCGACCAGGGCTTCGGCGGTGTCCAGCGTCTGCTTGGCGATGCTGTCTTCCTTGTACAGGCCGCGATAGCGCTCGACATCGACCTGAGCGTTTTTCAACTGCGCCTGATTCTGCAGCAAGGTGCCTTCAGCCTGGAGCAAGGCGTTCTGGTACGGACGCGGGTCGATCTCCGCCAGCAGGTCGCCGGCCTTGACCATTTGCCCTTCCTCGAAATAAATCTTCACCAGTTCGCCGCCGACCCGGCTGCGCACATTGATGGTGTTGAGCGCCGTCACCGTGCCCAGGGCCTTGTAGTACAGCGGGAAGTCCCCGGTGACCGCCGGCGCCACGCGTACCGGAATCGGCCCCGCCGCCCCGCCGAAGCCCGGACGCATCATCCCCGAACGGCCGGTATGGCCGGCCTGCGCCTTCTCGCCGCCCTCCTTGTGGGCCGAACCGGCGGGCCAGAATTTCCAGCACAGACCGGCAATGACCAGCAGGACAAGCAGGCTCAGCAGCCAGCGACGGGAGTTACGGGAGGAGGATTGCATGGAGTGATTAACCATTGGGCGCGTGGGCTTCTTTTACGGGAGGCTGAACGATAAGCACTGGCCGGGATTTAGCAAAGCAGCTTTACCGGCAATTTACCTTCCACTTACGTTTCAAGGTGTGAGGCAAAACACTGATACACAAATGAAAACGGCCTGGACAGAGCCAGGCCGTTAACAATTGTAAAAGCGCTTACTTGAGAACGGACAGCGCCGCTTCGTAGTTAGGCTCTTCGGCAATTTCCTTGACCAGTTCGCTGTGCAGGACATTGTCGTTTTCGTCCAGTACAACCACCGCACGGGCGGTCAGGCCTTTCAGCGGGCCGTCAGCGATGGCCACGCCGTAGTTCTCGAGGAACTCGGTGCCGCGCAGGGTCGACAGGTTTTGTACGTTTTCCAGGCCTTCGGCGCCGCAAAAACGAGCCTGGGCGAACGGCAGGTCAGCCGAGATGCACAGCACCACGGTGTTGCTGATGTCGTTGGCCTGAGCGTTGAACTTGCGCACGGAGGTGGCGCAGGTCGGGGTGTCGACGCTTGGGAAGATGTTCAGCACTTTGCGCTTGCCGGCGAAGTCTTTCAGGGTGACGTCGGACAGATTGCCGGCTACCAGGGAAAAGGCTGGCGCCTTGGAACCGGCTTGTGGCAGTTGGCCGTTGACTTGAACCGGGTTGCCTTTGAGCGTGACTTGAGCCATGAACGGAGTCCTTCTGAATGTTATGGGTGAGAATCTCGAGGCCGAAGTTAACCACGAAATGACGTCTGCAGCCTATGCCGATACTGAACCAACAGTGGCATGCTGTGATCAGTATCGGCGGCTCCCCATCCACTCAAGCCGTCACCAAGTCAGGGGTTAATACTATCGACTGCACTAGCCGTGGGATCACCAGCCCAGCTTTTATCAAATACGAAACTCGCTATGAGAGCGATCGTGCTGGACCAGTTGACATCGAGATTGGTGGCCAAGATATGCCATTGCCCATCTTGAATACCTTTGTCTGTTCTCGCACTGGCGATAGACCCGCCAGTGACAAAAGCTACAACATTGGCATTGTTTCCTCCGCTGTTATTTCCCTTCTCAATCTTATATTCAATCGTTTCAAATCGAACCCCTGCATCCAAGGATCGCCATGTGAAATACATTTGTCCGCGAAATGGGTAAATGCCGCCGGTTTGTGCCGTAAGCATTTTCTCTCCGGTCCGAAGCGGCTCTGGTTCGCCGGAACCTTCCTTTCCCGTTGTCGGAGCTACTGTGATATCGGCAGTCTGGTACCGGGAGGCTGCGATAGCCTCCTCCAATAAAGAAAACAGTACGTTCCCGGTTTGCGCAGTATCATCTTTCGATCTGTCCGTGCTCATGACTTTCTCCAATGCATAGATGTTTCAACATTAAACATCAGGAAATTTTCAGCACACCGAAACTCTCCTGTTGAGAGTTCAACCTATATTCGACAACGCATTTACCCAACTGTCATAAGTGACAGTTTTTTATATCATCTGAATATATTAAGCAGCGTTTCAATAACCATTTGAAAGTTATGTCTCGGATGCTATTTTTGAGGGGCATGAGCGGTGAATCACAGAGCTGATGTTTTGATCTATCTGTCGATTCAAGCCTGGCCTCTTCGACTAAGCAGTGAATCTCCCCACACTTCACGGAGTAACCACCATGCGCTTCATGATCATTGTCAAAGCCAGCCACGATTCCGAAGCCGGCGTGATGCCCAGCGAACAGTTGCTGACCGACATGGGCAACTACAACGAAGAATTGGCCAAGGCCGGCATCCTGGTTTCAGCCGACGGTTTACACCCCAGCAGCAAAGGCGCCCGCGTACGTTTCAGTGGCGAAAAACGTAGCGTGATCGACGGCCCGTTTGCCGAGACCAAAGAGCTGATCGCCGGTTACTGGATCTGGGACGTCAAGTCCAAAGAGGAAGCCATCGAGTGGGTCAAGCGCTGCCCGAATCCCATGCCGGGCACTGAATCGGAAATCGAGATTCGCCAAGTGTTCAGCGCGGAAGATTTCGGCGCCGAGTTCACCCCGGAACTGCGCGAGCAGGAAGAACGCATACGCGAGCAAGCCAAAAAACACTGAAGCCCCGAATCGAGCACGTCAGCATTTCCGTAAGGCCGGTGACGACTGAGCGAGACACGGGGACTTTTCGACGCGAAACAGGTAGGGTGCGCAACATCACAATGCCACCACTGGATCGCGTCGTAGTTTTTTATGGAGTTGTCATCGCAATGAGTTGCTGGACCGTCCTTGGCCTGTCGGCTGACGCCGATGTGCGCACGATCAAACGCCAATATGCCGTCCTGCTCAAGCAGACCCGCCCCGACGACGACCCCGAGGGTTTCCAGCGGCTGCGCGATGCCTATGAGCAGGCGCTGGCGTACAAGGAATGGCAGCAGTATCACGAGCAGAATCAGGACGAAGAGCAAGAACAGGGTATTGAAGAATCCTGGGATCTGAGTGGCCTGACCGTGATTGAGGTCGATGCCCTGCAACTGGCGACCCGTTCGCTGGATGGACTCAGCGTTGAAGAGCTGAACCATCGCCATGCCGTCACCCTCGAACAGGGTTGCGCGCATTTCTTCGAAGACACGGTGCTGCACCATTGCATTGAACACCCTGACACTTCGCAGACGCTGGTGGACTGGGCCATCCCGACCTTCTTCTGGTTCAGCGCCTGGCAACGCCTCGAGTTGGACGAGATATCGATCGACCTGTTGCTGGATCAACAACGCGCGCGCATTACGCAACCGATGAGTGATTCCCTTGAACGGGAAGACGTCGACGGATTTCTCCAGGCTTACGAGCATTGCGCGGATCACAACTGGTTGGCGATTCAGCAACATCAGGAATGGTTCAACCGGATGCTCAGCCATTTACTGCTGGATGCCCCGGTCTGGTCTCCCGAGATTTTCGAACGGGTGCGCGCCGGTCAAGGCTGGCACGGCTGCACGGGAAATCCCTGCCCTGACGGCGAATGGCAACGCCTGCTGGCTCGCCAGAATGCGCCGCTTTTCCTGGCTCACCAGCAACAACTGGCCACGGAGCCCGCCGTCACCCCCGAACACCGCGCCGCCCGCCTGCTGCTGGGCACCGGCTCGTTCAGCGCCCGTCGCGCACTGGCCCGACGCCTGCGCGAGGACGACTGGGCGCAATGCCGCAAGTTGAGTTCGGAGCTGTACGCCAATCACCCCAAGGTCTGCGCGCAGATGCCCGGCGGCACGGCGTTTTTCTGGCAAAGCTGGGAACTGAGCTTCAATGACTGGCCGACGTATGTGGGCGTTGTGCTGGCCTGCCTGATCGGTGCGTTCACCCATTACATTCCGCTGGGCCTGCGCCTCAGCGGGCTGATCAATATCGTCATGATCTCGACCGTGGTGTTCGGCGTGATCGTGGCCGGGCTCAATTGGCTGGTGCACAACGTTGCTCATCGTGTATGGCGGCTGGATGACCGGATCAGTGCAAGCCTTTGCCCCGGATCTCTCAAAGACTCGCCGCCGTTCGGCGTGTTGCGCGACCTGGTGCCCGGCGCGTTGATGGTGGCCGGGCTCAGCTGGTTTTTCGGCCCGATTGCCGGCGGGGTGTATGCCTTAACCCTGGCGACCTTCGGACTGGTGCGCCGCTGGCAGTCCAGGCCACGGGGGTTCTGGGAAGAGAACCAACCTGCCGTGAAAGTCGGCGTGACGATCCTCGGAATTCTGGTGCTGGCCCTCGTGCTCGGCGTATTCAAAGTGGTCGCCAGCCAAGGCACGGTCAATCGCAATCAGGGCCTGCAACCGTGGACCGAACGTTTGTGCAGCCGCTTGCCGGCCACCACCGCCGAATGCAGCGCACCAGCCACCGTTGAACAGTGGTACGGCAAGGAGGCGCGCCCATGACCACCAGAGTGATGTTTTGCGTCGGGATCTTCTTCGCGCTGGTGATCATGGGGCTGACGGGCGCGATCCGGCCTTTCCTCCAGCTCGATCTCTGGCTGGACGGGCGCGATGCACCGATCACCGCCCAAGCCAATGCCCTGAGCCCGGTGATTGCCTGCGTCAACCGGATCGACGTGCAATGGCGAGTGGCCTACGACCGCTACAAGAACCCTCAACCGCCCTTGCCCCGCGACCAGCGCTGGTTGAAGAGCCTCAATGATTTCGACGACAGCGACGCGTTCAATGTGCGAGACATTCAGCGCGATGTCTGCGGTCAGGGCCTCACGGAAAAACTCGATCTTCTGGCGTGGCAGCCTGAACTGGCGCGACAGGCCAACGAGTACGTCCGGGCGCTGAGTCACGTCACGACCACCATTGCCCCCACGCGTTTTTACCGAGAGGCGAGCTTCATCTCCGGATCACAACAGCCCTCCTCTGGAGAACTCGCTGCCATCGAGCGTGTGTCACAGGAGTACATCGGCGCCTCGACCGCTCTGCGGCAAAGCCTGATGTCGCTCGACGCCGCGCAACGTCCCGAACAGCTCAAGCTGATCGAAGCGCGTCTGGGCAGGGACATTCATTGGGATTTGCTGGCGTACATGATTCAGGCGCGGGAGACCGTCGACGCGCTCGACGAAGCGATGAAAAACCGCACCCTCACTCCGAAATTGCTGGCCGACACCACCGCAAAGCTGCAACAGGCGTGGAACCGTCGCGAACCCTACCTCGCACCACGTACGGGTGGATTCCAGAACAAGACCGATGCCGCACGGGACCTGTGGCTGCGCATCGGCGAGCCGGGGCAAAACTATCTCGAAGCGTTGAACACGCTGCACACCGACTGGCAGAGCCACGCCAAGCCCGAGCGTTTGAGCGAGGACTACTACGCCGTGACCCGCCGTTACGACGGCTTGCTCAGCCATTACAACCGCCTGGCCCGCGCCAGCTTCTGACGCAGTGCACACGCCGGATCGTCCTCAGAGGCGACCCGGCGTGCCGGTCTTACTTGGCCTTGAGCTTGAGGTAGGACTGATGCAGATCCGCCGCCCAGCCATCGATCACGCTTTTCACGTCATCGGCCTTCATCACCTGCGAATCGTTTTCCAGCGGTTTGCCGGTGCCTTTGCGCACCACCTGCGCCGCCACCTTGTTGGTGCCGCCATCGAGGAACACCGCCTCGGTCGCCAGCGTGGTTTCCTGATCACGAATGCCGCTGGCGGTACTGACCGCTGCCGCCACCAATGCCACCGGAATCACTTCATAGGCATGCAGGCCTTCGGTCTTGCTGCTCACGGCGGTGATCGCCGCGCGTACCACGATCACACCAGGCCCGGGGCCTGAGGCCAGTGGCAGGGATTTACCCAGTTCACGCTTGAGCGCCTGATCGTAATAGCTGGTGATGCCGTTAAGGGTCTGCTGCGGAATCTTCACGGTGGGTTGCGGTTTGGGATAGAGCTGGGTCGGTTCGACGTAGAAGCTGGTGAATTTGCCGATGTCGACTTTCGGGTCGATCCAGCGCATCACTTCGGCCCCCGACGGGGATTTGGCCTCCCTCAGCTGGCTGTAGTCCTTGAGGAAGCCTGAGTACTCGTCGGGTGCGACGGTTTTGCTGGAGCAACCCACCACGCCCAGCGTGGCAATGCACAGGGTGCTCATCATTACGGCTAGCTTCATGCTGTAACTCCTGTCGGAAGGCCGAATTTATTGCGTCGGGGGAGTTACAGGTATAGCTAAATTCGCGCCGTTTGCGATCAGAAACCCCAACATTGCGCAACGTCGGGTCCGGACCTTTGAAAGGTCCGGACCATCACGGGTGCTCAAGGCTTTCTTCTACCAGCTCGAAGTCTCCCCACTCCTCAACGCCATCTCCCGCCGACTGTTGGCCCGCATCGCCTTGATCAGCGACACCGTCCCCACCAGCAAAATCGCCGCACCGAACAGAAAATCAATGTTGTACAGCTGGAAATCCTGCACCGGCCCCACCAGCACCGTGCGCACTACGCCAATCCCCACCAGCGTGGCAAGGAAGTCGATCCCCGGCTCATCGCGGTAGAACACCAGCAGCAACGGCAGGCACAGCACCAGCAGCATCAACAGCACCACGACCTTGAACGAGCCTTTGCGCTCGACGCTGAACGCGCATTCGTGGGGGCCGTAGGCCTTGTAATCCTCGTCGCGGATCATCGAGTTTTTCTCGTTGATGTAGTCGGCGCGGTTGTACTTCTGGATCGGCGTGAAGGTGTTGGACATCTCCATCAGCGTGGTGATGTTCTTGAAGCGCAGGTCGATGCGCTCGCTGCCCTTGAGGTAATACAGCACCGGTTTGTAGCCGTAGCGATAGGTGTCGAAGGGAAATTCGGTGACCCGGCCCTGAACGCTGATCGGCCGCGATTCGAGTTCGGCGAAGGCGCTCTTGTCGGTCGAGGCGAGGTTGCGGCTCAGGGGCAGGACTTTCACCTGTTCGAGGAAGATCGGCGTGACGCCGAACGACCACTGCAGCGGTTCCAGGCGCAGACGCAGTTCGTTGCGGCCCAGGTCATAGCGGTTGAAGGTACGTTCGGACACCACCACCGCGCCGCTGAGCATGAACTCGCCGCGCAGGTTGTTGGTGATGCGCAGGGTCAGTTGATCCTTGCCCAGCAGCGCCGCTTCGGTGTTCGGCGGCGTGCCGCACCAGGCGGTGCTTTCGCCGACGCCACCGAGCTGACCGCCACGGTTTTCGTTGAACACATAGATGTAACCGGCCCACAGCGTCACCATCAGCAGCAACGCGGTGATGCCCAGAATTTTTTTGCCAACACTCACAACAGCAGACTCCCTTCCTGATTTGCTCAGCCGATAATCCGACGGCGAAAAGGACTCTACCAAAATGCCACCATCGCCCCAAGTTAAAAAACTGGAGCGAAGGGCGGCGGACGATTATTTCGGCTTGTAATGAGAAACCTTCGAACGGAAAACTGATTTTTCACTCTGCAGAACTCCGTAATCGACCGTCAGGTTCCCACGAGGCAGGTCGGATTCCGGGATAAGAATATTAATGGGATGCCCTATCTGCTCTTTAGATACCTGAACATCTAAGGCAAGCCCTTCTCCTGCGTCAGAAATAGCAAAAACTATGACTTCGTGTTCTGTAGCTATTTTTATCGCCGGGGCAGAGAAGTGGAGACCGTCCTGTTTTTCTTTCAGGACAGCGGCAGGAAGTGCCGAAAATAATATTCTTTTCGATTTGATAGACATAAAAACTCCTTACGCTCGTTTATTTGAATACAAGACCTTGATGGCAACCCGTATTGAAGGACGCTTTGCCGGCATTCATTAAAATTCGATACGAGTGTCTGTTCCACTGTAAGAAATAACAGTTTTTTATAACAATTACCGACACTGGAAACCAAAACCCAACCCAGAATGCATAAGAGACAAGGCCGTTTCCGATTTGTTTGGAGACCCTCTCCGCTATAGTTTCACCAAATGCAACTGAATCATCCGCAAAGCACCCACAACATAAAAGGGATTTACGGCTATCATTTTCAAGTCTGATAGTACTTTCTCCACCTCATTTCTGGCCGCCATACCGCTTGCAACAAGAGGATCCATGATCACCATAAAGGATCGCCACAGCAGGCTTTTTCGATAGGCGTCGCTGAAAAAAGGCTGGTCGAATGCCCAGTGATCTACAGCGACACCGTCCAACCCATGAACGTAAGACCACAATGGCTCAATACAGTCAAAACGCATCCCCATTTTCTTAGTCAACTCCTGCCCCCACTCGTTGGCCTTATTCAAAGAGTCATGCGCTGGATAACTGACGAACGGAAATCCGGGCTCTTCAAGCAAAATAGACCCACCCGCGCGGCAAACGGTCAACATATTTGCGAATGCACTATTCCAGTCTGGAATATGCATAAGTACGTACCGAGCATACAAAACATCAACTTGCTGCCTGTCTTGCCACGTATCCATCAGATTCAAGTTTTCGAACCTGACATTGGATAAATTGCCAGCCTCGAGAAGTTGATTGCAGATATGCAATTGCGAACCCGAAGAGTCCCCTCCTATTACCTGCATCGAAGGATACTCCCTCCCTAGCCAGCACGACATCTGGCCATGACCGCAACCGATATCCAACACGGTTTTGGCATCAGGCGGTAATTGGCTACGCAAGAATCTGACGCTGCCTTGTTCGTAAATATCGGAAAGTATTGCCAAGCGCTCTTGCTCAGCTGAACCTTCCCCCATCAAATAAACCTGACGTTGCTCACTCATACTTACCTCGACTGAAGTAAAACTTATTCGTGACGTCTCATTAAACAGACTGAAACATGCGAAGGACAAAGTGTGAACGCATAAATTTCTTCTGTCGGGCCTGCGCTTTCATCAGCTTTTACGTCAAAGTTCTTCGCCAACATGGAAATGGCCATCAGCGCTTCATGCATCGCAAGTTGATGTCCCGGACAGTGTCGAGGTCCGATGCCAAACGGAGTGCACGCTTTCTTATTGTCCTGCTCATATGCTTGACTATCGAGCCATCGTTCCGGGAGAAAATCTCCGGCGCGGATGAAGTGCCGTGTATCCTGGCCCGGGTAACCGATTAACAAAAAAACAGGTGTGCCTTTCAAGACTTCTACACCCTGAATTTCCACATCTTCATTTGGTTCAAGTGTTAGTAACGGAAAAACCGGCTTGAGGCGCATAGTTTCCTGAATTATTGCGTGCGCGTAAGGCAGCTTATCCAGCTGATCTATCGTAGGAATTACGTCGGTACTGTTCAGCACTCGGTCCACTTCCATTTGCAACTTTTCCTGAACCACGGGGTGTCTGGCAATAAAATAGACGGCCCAGGCAATCGTATTAGCCGTTGTGTCCTCCCCTGCTAATAAAAAGGTCAGAACGTTGCCGATAATTTCGCCATCAGAGAGTGATTCACTACCTGCGCTATTTTGGTGGGCAACCAGTTTTTCGATCATATTTACTGGCGGCAATGGAGGCGACGAACCATTTTCCATACGTTCGCGTGCGCTCTTGATGAAACCGCTCACCAAGTGATTGATCCTCGTCAGCGCCACGTTGAACTCGCGATCAGACTTCAGCGTTATATATCGCCAATAAGGAAACACCGCTGCTTGACGGCGAGCGGCTGTTTGCAGAAATGAAGATAGCGCGCCCTGTAACTCTCCAGCAGACTCTTCCAGCGTGTTAAGTTCATAACCAAAAGCAAATCCAGTCACTACATCAACGGTATAGCTCATAGCTTCCTGACGCATATCAACCGAACTACCATCAACCGCAAAATTTAACCAGCGTTGTTGTAAGCGTCGGGTTGTAGCGTCGATCGCCTCCCACGCATTTTTTATGTGCAATAAATTGAACGTCGGTGTGATCAGCCTTCGATGCCGGCGCCACTTATCCCCCTCGGCTACAAAAACCCCATCCGCTCCCACTTCAAGCCCTAGTTCTTCCATCTTTACCCAGCGTCTGAATTTCCCCGGCCGCTCGTGAAGCAGTTCAGCCATCACGTCAGGCTCAGTCACAACGAGAATACATTTCGATCCAATTTTAAAGGTATAAAACCCACCAAGTTCTCTTGCCCAGTCACACAAGACTTGATAAATGCGTGACGGCTTGATCTGTAGAATATTCCCGAGCAAGGGAATGCCAGCCGGCGACGGAAGTTTTTTGATCGATAACATTACGCCCTCACTGACTCCACTTGTGTGACGCTCGATATAAGTGTTCCAAACCTTTAATTAATTTCTCCTGCGTCGATATCGAACAGCACCCCGTCACCACGCCTTGCAAATAGTTAGAATCCTCAACAAGTGGCCAAAATTTGTTATATCGCCCCACTCGATAACCATTGACTTGGCGATAGACATGGAGCGCATATTTCTGCCGATAGCGTAAAATTATTTCTTCCCAGCTAATCAACCCACTCAATAAAAACAATCGTTCGAGCAACGGCAATCGAATACACCTCATCGTTGCATAACCAATGACTATATCCAGCAACCTTGGAATATCACAATCGACGAGCTTCACAGATTTACGTTGATAACGGCACACCTGAAGATCCGGATTAGATTCAAGCGCTAGCGACTCAGCAATGGCCCTCAGTTCACCGGGGTGTTGTTTTATATAGAAAGAAATTGCGAAACACAGTACGTCAACCAGTTCGAGTTGCATCTGGAAATAGTCTGTTTCAGTTTTAGCCCACCACTTCCAATCGTAAAATTCGAGGGCCTCGACTGCTTCGACGATAAGGGCACGACAACACGCATAATTTGCCTGCCTCCAATTTGGATCCACGCTCTCATTCAATAAATTCTGTTGCGACACAATCCAAAATGCCTGCTCAAAGCGAAGCTTTTCCATCATGCTCCTCCGTCGCGAACAGAAACGTTGATAGATGCATCTGAATCCTTGGTTCAGATTAGAGCGCAATAAATCGGAATCGCACACTGTCATATATGACAGGTGACAATTTCCAGACCAAGTGTTAAGGATCAGCGCCTTCGAAACAATGGTCGTGGCTCAATAACTGATCGCCCGTACAGCACGCTCATGCCCGCCAGCCCTTTCAGCGCATCGTCGGCGGATTTGTCCTCGCGCACGGCGAAGCTGTCGAAACCGCACTGGCGCATGTGGCTGAGCTGGTCGCGCAGCACGTCGCCAATCGCCCGCAACTCGCCTTTCCAGCCGAAACGGCTGCGCAGCAGATAGGCCTGGCTGTAGGCGCGGCCGTCGCGAAAGCTCGGGAAGTCGAGGGCGATCAGTGGCAACGAGCTCAGCCACGGCAGCAGGCTTTCGACGCCGTCGTCCGGGCCGAGCCAGACCGCATGGGTCGAGGGTGATTCGAGCCAGTGGGCCAGCGGCAGAATCAACATCCCGGCGCTGGGCTCTGTTTCAGGCGAGCGGATCAGCGTCCATGGATCATCGAGCACGATTCGCGCCCCACTCGCCTCCATCCGCAGCAGATTGTTCATACCGAGGCCTCCAACGCTTTCGGGTAGACCCGCTCCTTGAACGGCTCCAGTCCGATGCGCGCCACGGTATCGACGAACAGTTCTTCGGCCTCGCGATAACGCACGAAGGTGCCGATGATCCGCTCGATCACCTGCGGCACTTCGGCCGCGCTGAACGAGGGGCCGATGACCTTGCCCAGTGCGCTGTTCTTGCCCTGTGCGCCGCCAAGGGTGATCTGGTACCACTCGCTGCCGTTTTTATCGACGCCGAGAATCCCGATGTTGCCGATGTGGTGATGGCCGCAGGCGTTCATGCAGCCGGAGATGTTCAGGCTGATGTCGCCCAGATCATGCAGGTAATCGAGGTTGTCGAACCGCGCCTGAATCGCCTGGGCAATCGGGATCGACTTGGCGTTGGCCAGCGCACAGAAATCACCGCCGGGGCAGGCAATGATGTCGGTCAGCAGGCCGACGTTGGCGGCGCCCAGCCCGTGCTCTTTCGCCAGTTGCCACAGCGCGTACAGATCGGACTTGGGCACATCCGGCAGGACGATGTTCTGTTCGTGGGCGATGCGGATTTCGCCGAAACCGAAGCGCTCCGACCAGTCGGCCACGGCCAGCATCTGCGCATCGGTGACGTCCCCCGGCGGCGAGGCCAGGCCCGGTTTGGTCGACAGCACCACGCTGGTGTAGCCCGGCACTTTGTGCGGCTGAACGTTGCGCGCGACCCAACGGGCGAACGCCGGTTTCTCCGCCAGGTGCGTGCCGAAATCCAGATCGGTACCTGCCAGCGCGCGATAGCTCGGCGGCACAAAAGCACTGGCGACCCGCTGGTATTCATCTTCGGTCAACTGCGCGGGGCCGTCCTTGAGGTGTTGCCATTCCTCTTCGACTTCCTTGGCGAACGCCTCGATGCCCAGCGCCTTGACCAGAATCTTGATCCGCGCCTTGTACTTGTTGTCGCGTCGGCCGTGGCGGTTGTAGACCCGCAGCACGGCTTCGACGTAGGACAGCAAGTGCTGCCACGGCAGGCCGTCGCGAATCTGCAGACCAAGGATAGGCGTGCGCCCCAGACCGCCGCCGACGATCACCCGCAGCAACATCTGGCCGTCACGGCCGGGGTAAAGGTAGAGGCCGATGTCGTGCATCATGATCGCCGCGCGATCCTGCTTCGCCGAGCAGATCGCGATCTTGAACTTGCGCGGCAGGAACAGGAATTCCGGGTTGATCGTCGACCATTGCCGCAGGATTTCCGCCAGCGGACGCGGGTCGATCAACTCGTCCGCCGCGACTCCGGCGAAGGCTTCGGTGGTGATGTTGCGCACGCAATTGCCCGAGGTCTGGATCGCATGCATGTTGACCTGCGCCAGACGCTCGAGAATGTCCGGCACCTCGTGCAGTTCGATCCAGTTGAACTGCATGTTCTGCCGGGTGGTGAAGTGGCCGTAACCACGGTCGTAGTCCCGGGCGATGCTTGCCAGTGTGCGCATCTGCTCGGCGCTCAAAGTGCCGTAGGGAATCGCCACTCGCAGCATGTAAGCGTGCTTTTGCATGTACAGGCCGTTCTGCAGGCGCAGCGGCAGGAACTCTTCTTCGCTCAACTCCCCGGCCATGAAGCGCTCGACCTGATCGCGAAATTGCGCAACGCGCTCGAACACCAGCGCCCGGTCGTAATCATCGTACTGGTACATGCAGTGGCTACCTCATCAGTTTTGATCGCGGTCAAGAACTGTGGGAGCGGGCTTGCTCGCGAATGCGGTGTGTCAGGCAACTGACTTGTTGGCTGACACACCGCATTCGCGAGCAAGCCCGCTCCCACAGGATTTTTTACGACTATGGACGAACGGCGCAGTGCACAACAGATTCACCTGAACGCATAAAAACCGTATCAGGGCGCGGCAGATGACCGCAGGCAGCGCCTGGATCTGATCCGCATAAATGATCAATTCCTGAGCCTGTTTTGTTTCCGGTGGGGTTTCTACAGTGCAGCTCGTGCCAGACCGGGTGGCCTGGCAAGACTTTGCAACCGTGGATGAACTGACCATGAGCACAGCAACAATCGGACAGGCTTATAACTACAAGGTCGTCCGCCAATTCGTCATCGCGACTGTTTTCTGGGGTGTCGTGGGCATGGCGATGGGGGTATGGATCGCCTCGCAACTGGTATGGCCGGACATGAATCTGGACTTGCCGTGGACCACCTTCGGCCGCTTGCGACCGTTGCACACGAGCCTGGTGATTTTCGGTTTCGCCGGCAGCGCGCAATTCGCCGCAAGCTACTACGCGGTGCAGCGTACCTGCCAGGTGCGGCTGTACTCGGACAAACTCGCAGCCTTCACCTTTTGGGGCTGGCAATCGGTGATCGTGATCATGCTGGTCACCCTGCCGCTGGGCTACACCACCACCAAGGAATACGCCGAGATCGAGTTCTCCGGCGCGGTGTGGATGGCGGTGGTCTGGGTCGCTTACGCCGTGGTGTTTTTCACCACCGTGGTGCAGCGCAAGACCAAGCACATCTATGTCGGCAACTGGTTCTTCGGCGCGTTCATCCTGGTGATCGCCATGTTGCACGTGGTCAATCACCTGTCGATTCCGGTGGACTGGTTCAAGTCCTATCCCGTGTACTCCGGCGCCACCGACGCCATGGTGCAGTGGTGGTACGGCCACAACGCGGTGGGCTTCTTTTTGACCACCGGGTTCCTCGGGATGATGTATTACTTTGTGCCCAAGCAAGTGAATCGGCCGGTGTATTCGTACCGGTTGTCGATCGTGCACTTCTGGGCGCTGATCACCCTGTACATCTGGGCCGGCCCGCACCATTTGCATTACACCGCGCTGCCGGACTGGGCGCAGTCGCTGGGCATGGCGATGTCGCTGATCCTGTTGGCGCCGAGCTGGGGCGGGATGATCAACGGGATGATGACCCTCTCCGGCGCGTGGCATAAATTGCGCACCGACCCGATCCTGCGCTTCCTGGTTTTGTCGCTGGCGTTCTACGGCATGTCGACCTTCGAAGGCCCGATGATGGCGATCAAGACCGTCAATGCCCTCTCCCACTACACCGACTGGACCATCGGCCACGTCCACGCCGGGGCGCTGGGCTGGGTGGCGATGATCACCTTCGGCGCAACCTATCACATGGTGCCCAAGGTGTTTGGCCGCGAGCGCATGCACAGTACGCCGCTGATCAACCTGCACTTCTGGCTGGCGACCATTGGCACGGTGTTGTACATCGCGTCGATGTGGGTCAACGGCATTACTCAGGGCCTGATGTGGCGGGCGATCAACGAGGACGGCACGCTGACCTATTCGTTCGTCGAAGCGCTGCAGGCCAGTCATCCGGGGTTCATCGTGCGCTTTGTCGGCGGGGTGTTCTTCCTCAGCGGCATGTTGCTGATGGCCTATAACGTGTGGCGCACGGTGCGGATTGCCGACGTTGCACTCGCCCATCGTGAAGCGCAGATCGCCTGATCAAGGGAGCTGGTCATGTTCGATGTTTTATTGAATGTGTTGGGCGTGGTGTTTCTGTGGCTGGCGGTTGAGTACTGCCTGCGGCACGAGACGGCCGAAAGTCTGGATGAGGCGAGTCTGACGCCGTTTGCGGATGATCCGGAGGTGGCTCGGCGGGTTGAGTTGGCTACCGGTAAAACCGTGAAAGCGGTGGCGCCGGAGATAGCCAAACCGGGCTGGATCAACCTCGAAATGTGAGCCCCCCCCTAGCTGATCGTTCCCACGTCGAACCGTCTGCGTGGGAATGCCTCAAGGGACGCTCCGCGTTCCAGCTCTGGAAGGGACGCGGAGCGTCCCGGGCTGCATTCCCACGCAGAGCGTGGGAACGATCAAGTGTGTCAACCTCGATCGCGAGGGATGAGGCTCTGCAATTGCTGCGCGAGGAAATTCGCGTCGAAGGCAAAGGTATCCGGATCCTTCAACCCATTGGTCTTGCGCCACTGCCACTCCCCGCCCGGCAGTCCCACCAACGAAACACTCCCATACCGCGCCGCCGTCAGCCCCATCACCGCCAGCGAAATCTGCCCGCCACTGCCCATCACATCCGGCACGAACTCCACCGGTTTGCCGGCAATCACGATGCTCAGTTTTTCAGTCTTGAAGGTTGAGGTCTCAACCGGAGTGCTCGGCCCAAACGCCACATAAGCCTCCCGACTCACCTCCAGCAACCCCGGTGCCTGCACCGGTTCCAGCCATTGCTGAATCTGCCCGAACAACTCGGTAATCCGTGTGGCCCAGGCCGCCGATTGCGTCTCGAACAGTTGCTTCTTGTGCGCTTCGCTGTCGGCATAGTGGCGAAGCATTTCGCCCAGTTGCTGTACGTCGTCCATTGCGGTGTTCCTTTGAGGAAGCAGTGCTGCGGACTCCGAGCATGGCAGATGCCGATGACGGCCGTGCAAGTCATTTGCCTGCACGGTCGCCTCGTCGGCCATTGACGGACAGAAGGTCAGCGTTTGCGCAGACGCGCCATGCTCAGGGTGTCGACCCATTGCCCGTCACGCACGGCGTAATCGCGGAACAGGCCCTCATTTTCGAAGCCGAACTTGCGGTAGAGGCCGATGGCTGCCTCGTTGTCGGCGTACACCGAAAGCTCGACCCGGTGCAGGTTCATCCAGTTGTCGGCGATGTCCAGCGCTGCCGACAACAGCTTCGAGCCCACACCCTTGCCCTGCCACGCCACCGCGACGCTCATGCCGAGACTGCCGGCGTGGCTGCGGCGAATTCGCGAAAAAGCCTCCAGCCCGAGATGCCCGATCACCGCACCTTGATGCAGCGCCACCAGTTTCACCATCCGTTCGTTTTCCGGCATCAGCCGCTGGCGCCAGATTTCGGCAGACTGAAACGGCATCTGCAGCACCTGCCGGGTCACGGCAGGGTCGTTGTAAAGCGCGGTGACGCCTTCGACGTGGGACTCGCTGAAGCGTTCGAGGTGAATGGCGGGGTTGTGCTCAGGCATGAAAGATCCCTCCTGGATCAGTGCGTGGCCGGTCACTTTAAACCGCTTCGTCGCGGTTTCGCCATGACCGTTTAAAACCGTTAACCGAAACGTCCGGCAAGCCACAACGCCTTGCGCCATTACCTACGCATCCGCCAGAATCCGCTGGCTTGTGCGCCTTGAGGGTGGGCTCTATCGTTTCCGGGTCGCTTATGAATAAGCGATCGGGTCTCGCAGCCCGCGATCTCTAGACGCACAACATCCTCCAGTTTATGGCGGCTGTACGTGGGAGACCCTCGAGTCTGCCGGTTCTAGAGTCCCGGTCTGCGACCCGCGTATAGCTGCCACCTCTTCGTATCGCAGCGAATCGTGGCGGCTCCATGACTCTGGAGATTCAATCATGATCAAACCAACGCCAAACCCACCCGACACCACCTCGCCCTACGAATCCCTCGACTCAAAGACCTTCCACGAAGCCGCCGAACGCGCCCTCGATCATTACTTCAATCCCCTGCTCCCCAGAAAACCGCTGCTCAAACCCAACACCCGCTACCTCATCGCTCCCGGCATCGACAGCGAAGAGCTGCTGGCCGACGCCTGCGAAACCCTGACCTCGGCCAAAACCATGGCCACCGACTTCGCCGGGCTGGTAGACGGCTCGCATCGGCATGTGCTGCTGGGCATTGCGCAACTGATCATGCTGGGTGAGCTGGCGGTGAATCGGGCGCTGGATAATCTGGAGTTGAAGGCCGAGGCGCCGCTGTAACCTGATCGTTCCCACGTCGAGGCGTCGAACCGTCCGCGTGGGAATGCAGTCCGGGACGCTCCGCGTCCCTTCCGGAGCTGGAACGCGGAGCGTCCCTTGAGGCGTTCCCACGCGGAGCGTGGGAACGATCTAAGAAAAATTACTCGAACCACTCCTGTCGCTCATTGAACGTGCGCTGAATCAACTCCACCAAGGTCTGCACCTCCCCGACCTCCTGCGATTCACTGTTCACCGCCAACCACGCCTGCAACCGCATCGCCTCCTCAAACAACCCCGGCAACGCCACCAACCCACGATCGAACCGGCTCATGTACATCGGCAGCAAACCAATGCACGCGCTGCAACGAATCATCTCCAGCATCAGCTCATAGGACTGCATCTGCACCACGCCCGCCAACCGCTGTTCAACCAGTTCATTCCACGGCCGGAAGCTGTCGATCTGCCGGTCATGCTGCCATTGCACCAGCATGAAATCGGCGAGGTCGTCCGGGCTTTCAGGGCGCGCGGTCACGCGGGAGTAGCGTTTGGCGATGTGCGGCTGGTATTCCAGCTGCGCGAGGCGTTGCGGTTCGCTGGTGGCGAAGGTCGGGCCGGGATGCGGGGTGTCACCGTGGGCGAGCCACAGCACGATGTCGGCGCTGACCGCGCGCAGGGCCAGTTCGCTGTCGAGGGCGATGATTTCCAGGCGCACGCTGGCGTTGCGGCGCAGCAGTGCGATGAGGTCGCGGCCAAGGATGTCATGCAGGATCGATTCGGCGACGGCCAGCCTGATCAAGGGCTGCTCAATCACCGGCAGCTTGCGTTCGTGGGCCAAAGCGATCAGTTGCGCCTGCAATTGCTGGCCTTCGCGGGTCAGGCTGAGCGCGCTGCCCTGAAAGCTGAACAGTGCGCATTGCAGTTGCTGTTCGAGCTGCGCCAGTTGCTTGCGCAGCAGGGTCGAGCGCACGTTGAGGCTGCGGGCGGCCTGCATGAAGCAGCCGCAACGGGCGCTGACCAGAAAGTATTGCGCGACGTCGCCGTCCAGGGTTGCGGCTTGCGCCAGCCAGGGTTCGTCCTTGTCCCGGGGCCAGCGGAAATCGGCGCTGCTCGGTCGTGCTGCGGGTTCGGTGAATGACATTGATGACTCCCTGTCGATCTTTGTTGTTTGCCTTTGCACACATTCCCTGTGGGAGCTGCGGTGGATCTGAATTACAGTTTTCCCTCCAGCACCTTGTTGAGCTCGGCCCCGTCGATGCTCAGCGTTGCGGTGTTGAGCATGCCGTCCAGATAGGCCTGGGCGATCTGCTCCTGACGCTGTGCCCGCAAGGCCTGGGTCAGTTGATCACGCAATTCGTCGAGGGTCGCGGTGCGGGCCGGTTGTTGTTCGGTGAGTTTGATCACGTGGAAACCGGCGCTGCTTTGAACGGGATCGGAGACCGCGCCGACTTTGAGCCGCGCCACCGCACCACGCACTTCCGGCACCAGTTGCTGCAAGGGTTGCAGGCCGGTATCTCCACCACGTTCAGCGGTGAGGCGATCCTGAGAAAACTCCTTCGCCAGTGCTGCAAAGTCCGCCGAAGTTGCCTGGGCTTTCTTGCTCAACTCCGTCGCCTGCTTGCGCACCGCCTCAAGGTTCTGTGGCTCATTCACCCCGAGGAAAATCTGGCTGACCCGATACAGCGCCGGCGTCTGCCAGTTGGCCTTGCCCGCGTCATATGCCTGCTGCAATTCAGCAGCGCTCGGGTAATCCGCCGGCACTTGGCTCACCGACTGCAAATAGTCGCGGAACACGATCTGTTCGGTGGCTGCACGGGTTTGCCGAACTACCTCCGGACGCTGCGCCCAGCCTTGGGCGTCGGCCTGTTCCAGCACGGCTTTTTCGGCCAGGCGTGAACGAATCCAGCGCTCCAGCGCCTCGCGATTGCCACGCAGTTGCTCACGAGTCTGCGGCGGAACGGCCGCCAGCAGCGCCTGCAATTCCTCCAGCGAAACCTGCTGATTACCCAACCGTGCCACCGCAGGCCCACTGTTCGCCGCAATCACCGGCGCCGGTTGCTGGGCGGCGACCGGGTCGTTGCCCGGCCGCACCACCAGCGCCACGGCCACCACCAACAGCGCCACCGCAGCGGCGCTGATTACCATGGCAGGTTTTGTCACAGCGCGACTTCCTCTTGCTCAACTTTTGGTGCCTGGGCGGCAGCAGCGTTCTGGGTGAAATCACGCAGATACACGATGAACTCCTGCAACAGGCGATCCCACAATTCCAGGTTGCCGCGCAGGTAATCGCCGCTGACGCCAGCGGCCACCACCACGTCCATTTCCATCACCAGAAACTCGCCCTGCAGCGACAAACGGGCAAACCGGCGAGTCGCGTTCCACTGCTCGGCCACACCCGCCGGCAATTCACCCTGCACGCGCAAGGCGCAGCTGAAGGTGAAGTCGACGTAGCTGCCCTGCTCCGCCACCGCCGGGTTGCCGAAACGCACGGCATAACCGATGCCCTGGCTGGCGCTGAGCAACTGAACGATGCCGTTCTGTTCGGTCTGGTTGACGCGGTAACCGGCGGCTTGCAGCACGTCGGTCAGGGATTGCGGGGATACGTGGGAGATCAATTGAGTCATTACTTCTTCCTTGTCCATGAGTCTTTTAATCAGTGCGCGATCGCGGCTTGCGGCGCATCGAATTGAGTCTTGTACAGTTCATCGCCAAAGCCCTGAGCCAGTTCATCGAACTTGACCCGGGCGCTGCCGGCGAAGGGCTGGCGGATCTTCATCACCTCGGCCACATCGATGTTTTCGTAGGCGGTGAGAATCTGCTTGGCCACGCCATACATCTGCTGATTCTTGACCGAACATTGCTGCACTTGTGTGTCACGTTCAGTCAATTGCGCTTGAAGCTTAGACCGTTCTGCCTCTTTGGCACGGGCCATGACCAACAACTCGTCATAGGCTTTCTTGAACTTGCCGGTCTGCTCGTTGCTGGCCGCGACTTGCGCCTGGGCCTGGCTGTGCAAGGCTTGCTGCTGCCCGGCCAGTTGCTCGGCGAGGCCTTTGGCCTTGGCCAGTTCGGCGGTCAATTGCTTGATTTGCGCCTGCGCAGCCTTGGCTTCGTTCTGCGCCGCCAGTTGCGCGGCGCTGGCCTGGGCCTGCTGGCTTTGCAGGGTTTGCAGCTGCTGGGTGGTGCTGCGCAACTGGGTGCGCAGGCGTTCCTCCATGCCTTCGGCGCTCGCCCCGGTGGCGATCAACATCCCGAGTCCAAGCCATAAAAAGCGGATTTTCATAACCCTCTCCCCGCGCTTAGAAGCGCGTGTTGATCTCAAGCTGCATGACGTCGATGTCGAACGGCGCGCCATACACCGCCTCCGAACTCAGCCAGCGGCCGGTGGCGTAGACGTTCTTCGCCAGACCGTAATTGCCGCCCAGGAAGTAGCCCTTGGCGTTGGTGCCGCCGAGGTGGAACGACGAATCGTTGAAGCCGTCCGGCAAGGCGTCCGGCTGGATGTACTTGTAGCCGGCGAACAGGTTCCAGTCGCCCTGCTTCTTCAGCTCCAGCGCGTTGCCGAGGGTGAACTGGACCATCCACGCATTGGCGCCGCTTTCGATGTTGCCGTTGCTGTCGAGGTTGTTGACCAGTTGCCCGGCCGAACGCTTGCGCATGTCGCCTTCGTCGTAGCCGAGGTTGTGGATGTAGTTGCCCTGGCTGCGCAGTTTGAAGTCTTCCGGCAGGTCGGCGTCCCACACCACGTTGAGGTCCAGCAGGTTGAATTCGGACGCCAGGCCAACGAACTGCGGTTGCGGCGTGGTGGTCGGGTTGAGCGGGTTCGGCGTGATGTCGCGCAGCAGGAACACGCTGTTGCCCTTCTGCATGAACGCCGCGCGGGTGCCGTCGCTGTCACAGCCCGGCGCGCCGGCCCAGGGTTCGCAAGGACTGGAGCGCTGGCCTTCGATGTCGTCGAAGCGGTAGTAGGCCAGCGCGCCTTTCAAGCGGTTGTTGCTGTTGATCGCCCATTTGGCGCCGATCTGCGCGCCGTACAGCCATTTGTTGTCGCTTTCTTCCTTGTCGAAGCCGTTGCTGGTGGTGGTGTCGTTGGTGTAGTCCACCGGGAACGCGCCGACGGTGCCGAACACGCCCCAGTCGCGGCTGAGCTTGTGGTCGAAAATCGCCGCCACGCCGTCGAAGTTCAGGTCGTTGGAATAAAGCATGTCGGTGGACATGAACGGGTTGGCGAAACGGCCACCGGTCAGGGTCAGTTCATCCGACGGCTTCCAGGTCAGGTAACCCTGATCGAGCCAGATGTCTTTTTTCGAGAAACCGCCGCCGAGGTTCTGGGTGGTCGACACCGGGTTGTTGTCCGAGCCGGTGCCGATGCGGATGCCGGCGGTCCATTGCGGCGAAATCTCCGCTTTCATGCCCAGCCGGGCGCGCAGGCGGAACAGGTTTTCGCGGTCTTCGCGGGTGTTGAGCAACGGTGGCAGCGCGGTGCTGCTGTTGGGGTTCACGTCGTACGGGCCGTTGTTGTTGAGCTTGGCGAAGTCGACGATTTCGTTGCTGTTGCTGCCCGAGTAATAGCGCGATTCGTCACGCAGGCGAATGTCGCCGTCGAAGCTGATGCGCGACGCCCAGTCCGGGAACGTATTGGGCGCGGCCCAGTTTTCCTGCTTGGCGGTGGCCATGACTTCAGCCTTGACCTGATCGCGGATCTGGTCGCGCACCGCAGCCGGTACGTATTGCACCCGCACATCGCCCGGTGCGGCGACCGGCCCGGCTGCCACGGCGGTGGATGCGGCAGCCTGTTTGGCCTGGGCCGCCTCGTTCTGGGCCTGGGCGATCAGCGCGTCGGCCTTGTCCTGTTTCAGAATGCCCTGCTCGACCAGCAAGCGGATCAGATTGATCGTGGCGTTCTCCGAGGGCGCAGGCGCTGCCGCGGCCTGACCGACCAGGGTCGCGATGACCATGCCGACCGCCAGGGACAATCGATTCACGTTGGAAATCATCTGCACACAACTCCTTTTCATACAGCTTTATGAATTCGGTTAACCCGGACGTCGCCCTTGCAGGGACATGCGCACAGGCAAGGTGATGGAGGCCGGTGGCCGTTCGCTCAGGTGGGGCGCGTTACGCAAGGCGGCCAGCACCTGACTGTCAATCTCGGGGTTCCCGCTGGACTTGATCAGCTCGACCCGGATGATCTCGCCGACGCTGCTCAGCCACACATCGGCCTGCAGCGAAAACGCGAGGTTGCGCAGGTCGGGGTTCTCGCGCAGCAGCTTCTGGAAAGTGAACGCCAGGAACTGGCTGTAGGTGCCATTACCCAGTCGCCCGCCGCCGGAACCGGCCATGCCGCCGCCCTTGCCCGCGCCGATGTTGAAGGCGTCGCTGCCGCTCTGGGCGTCGCCGTCCATTTGCATCGGGTTGGCCAAGTCGTCCGCCGGCGATGGCGGCGCCTCTTCCTCGGGCTTGACCTCTTGCGGTTCGGGCGTTGGCTCGGGCTCGACGATTTTTTCTTCCACCGGGGTTTCCGGCTCCGGCGGTTTTTCCGGCGGCGGTGGTGGCGGTGGCGGCAACGGAATGATCGTCGGCACCTTCGGCGCTTCCCGGCGGATGCCGCTCATGTCGTTGGCCCACTGCCACAACAGAAACGCCGCAATGGCGCTCAGCAGCAGCCCGGCGCCCCACTTCGCGTAGCGCAGTGGCGACTTCTTCACCGGCAAAGGCTCGATTGGCAGTTGTGCAGTCATCACTCAGCCCTGCGTCGGTTTGCCGGTAACGAGACCGACCTGGGACAGTTCGAGCCGGCGCAGCAGGTCCAGCACTTCGATGACTTTCTGGTACTGCACCGTAGCGTCGCCGCGCACGATCACCGGGAAGTCCGGGTTCTGTGCTTTTTCGATGCGCAGGCGCTCTTCCAGCTCCGGCAAGGTCACCGGGTAGGCGTCGAGGAACACCTGGCCGCCGTCGTTGACCGAAATCGCCTTGGTCTTGGCCTCGGACAGCGACACGGCGGCGCTGGCCTTGGGCAGGTTGATCTGGATCCCGGAGACCTGCGCGGTGGCGGTGAGGATGAACATCACCAGCACCACCATCAGCACGTCCACCAGAGGCGTGATGTTGATGCTGTCCACTGCGGCATCTTCGTCATCGTCGTGGGAGGCATTTACGGACGCCATGTCTTTGCTCCTCAGGCCGGTACGGAGTGGTTGGCGTGATGACCGCGCTGATGCGCCGCTTCACTGGACTGGCCTTCGCCGTGCATCTCCGCCAGCCGGGTAATGAACTCGTCGACGAACACGCGCATGTCGGCGCTGACTTCCTTGTTGCGGGTGATCAGGCGGTTGTAGCCAAACAGCGCCGGGATCGCGACGAACAGGCCCATGGCGGTCGCCAGCAAAGCGGCGGCCATGCCTGGTGCGATGGCGTTGATGTTGACGTCGCCGGCCATGGCCGTGCCGAGGAACACCACCATGATCCCCAGCACCGTGCCGAGCAGGCCGATGTACGGGCCGCCGGCGATGGCGTTGGACAGGGTCGAGAGTTTCGAGCTCAGTTGCTGGTTTTCCCGGGTGCGCACGCCGTCCATCGAGCAGCGGATCGCTTCGATGGTCGCCGCCGAAACCGACGAGGTATCGGCGCCCTGCTCGCGGCGGGTGCGGATTTCTTTCACTGCCACCAAGTACAGGCGCCACAGCGGCGAGTGCTGCAGGCGCTGGGCGAGTTGAGTGTCGTCGGCGAACATTTCCAGGCGGGTGCCGACCTTGGCGAATTGCACGCGGAAGTCTTCGTTGGCAGCAGTGACGCGGCTCAGGGTGCGGTTCTTGCGCAGCATGATGATCCACGACTGGAACATCATCAGCACCAGCACCGCGATGATGATCCAGGCGTCCACCGGTACCGCGTTGAGCAGGAAGCCGAGGCTGCCGAAACCGAAACCGGACTGTTCTTCATCGACGCCGTAAGCCACCAGTTTCGACTCGGCGCCCTGGGAAGTGGCGTCGGCCAGCAACAGCGGCGCCGGACGGGCGACTTTCGACAGGCGCAATTCATCGATGGCACCCACGAACGGCTGAAACGCGCTCGGGGAAAGATCAGCACCAATGGCCATGACCGAGTTGAACGCCGGCATCGCCTGAGCCAGTGTCGCACCCTCGCGACCGTTGATGTACAGCGTCACTTTCGCCCCTTCGGCGGTCAGCGCGACGTGCTGCCATTGGCCCGGATTCAGCGGTTGCGTGGCGACGGCGCGCTGGCCATCGATTTCCACGAACGGCACGCCCTGATTCACACCGACCAGCAGGCTGTTGGCACCTTCGCGGCGGGCCAGGATCAGTTGCTCGCCATTGGCCTGATCCAGTCGCAGCCAGGCACTGAAGGTGAACGCGCTGCCAGCGTTGTGCTGCAACGACGGACTGGCCGGTAACAGCAGCGGCTGGCCGCTGAACTGCAAGGCCCGCCCTACTACGCCATCAATGCTTGCGCCGGTCGCGCTCTGCGCGGTGTTGCCGTAAGCAGTAGTGTCTTTCGCCGGAGTGCCGGTGGCGCCGTCGAAGTGATAGAGCGCGGTGTAATTCGGATCGAACGTCAGTTGGCCGTTGCCGGTCGCCGGGGCTTTCTGATTGCCGTAATACATCCAGATGTCCTGACGCTGACCGCCCTCGACATTCGGCACATCGACCCAGATCAGTGCCATGCCCATCAGCGCGTCGAAGCTTTCGATCTGGTGGTTGAGCACGGTCTTGTCATCGGCGGCAACGAAGCGCAGGTCCGAGCCGTCCTCCTTCACGCCGTCGAAGGTGAAATTGCCGGTGTGCAGGCGCACCAACAGCGCGGTGCGGCCGAGGGCCTGATTGATCGCGGCGCCTTGCGGCGTGGTGTCGACGGCGATCTGTTTGCGGTAATGCCAGTCATCCTGCCACCAGGCCTGAGCCGTGGCCGGGAGCACGAAGCCCAGGCAGATCAACAACGAAAGGAAAAGGCGCTGCATGAAAAGTGCTCCTGTTAGAAAGTGGCCTGAAGGTTGAAGTGCAGGCGCGATTCCTGTTTCGAGGTGTTCGGCCCTTCGAGTAGCGGGTAGCCCCAGTCGAGGCTGCCGGACAGCCATTTGCTCAGGCTGGCGCGGGTGCCGAGGCCGACACTGGCCAGGGCGTAATTGGCGTCCTGGTCCGGCAGTTCGTCGCGCAGGTAGAGTTGCGCGCCCTCGGCGAAGGCGTAGAAGCGCCAGTCCTGCATCCAGCCGCCGACGTACTTGGCCAGCGACGGCGTGCGCAGCTCTTCGCTGAGCAGGAAGCCGTCATCGGCGGTGCGTTCGGCGGCCAGATAACCGCGTACCGAAGTGGCGCCACCGGCGGAGAATTGTTCGTTGGAAACCAGCGGCCCCGACGCCAGCTGGAACGCGGCTTTACTCGCGCTCTGCCAGTCGCTGTCGAAGGTCCAGGTAAAGTTGGTATCGCCCTTGAGCACGGCGAAACTCGGGTTGGCGCGGTAGCGTTTGTAGTCGAAGTCTTCGTCGGAGCTGCCGTAGCCGAAGATGCTGCGGGTGGCCGCGACCAGGCTCAAGCCAAGGCCGAGCTGGCTCTTTTCGCTGTAGCGATAGCCGTTGTAGGCGAAGGTGAACGGTGCGTATTTGAGCGGCACCTTGTCGCTCTCGCCGGACAGGGTCAGGCGTTCGTCGAAGTCCTTGAAGTCGATGCCGGCCGACAGCGAGTTCGACCAGTTGCCGCTGGACGGGATCGTGTAGATCGCCGCTACGCCGTAGGAATGGCCCTTGCCGAGCACGTTGCTGCCGCCGATGGTGGCGACGTTGCTGTCGGACTGGTAACCGGAGAACTGCACGCTCCAGCGCTCGGTCAGCGGCGCGGTGTAAGAGCCGGACCAGACCTTGGCGTTGTCAGTCTCCTGCGGCGCGGTGAAGAACGTCAGGTTGACGCTGTGCCCCAACTGCCAAAGGTTGTTGTAACCGAGACTGGTGACGGTGCGCAGTTTTTCGGTGTCGGCGCTGTAGTCGTTGTTCAGCCCCACGCTGGCGGTCCACGGGTTCTGGTCTTCGACCTGCAAGTCCACATCCATGGTGCCGGGGCGCTGGCCTTCGCGCACCAGCGGCATCACCTGGCGGCCCGGAGTCTTGTTGAGTTGGGCCAGTTCGCCCTGAACCTTGGCGAAGTCCGGCACCTCGCCTTCCTTCAGCGCCGGGACATTGTCGCGAATATCCAGCGGCGAGTAGTGTTTGGCGCCAACCACCCGCACCCGGCCGACCTTGGTTTCGCTGACTTGCAGGTAGACGATGCCGTCGGCCACCGCCTGCTCCGGCAGTTCGACGAACACCGATTGATAACCGCGCTCCTGATAGGCCTTTTGCAGGGCATCCCGCGCGCCTTCGATGTCGCTCAAGGCTTTTTGCGGGCCGAGGAACGGGTACACCGCTTCTTCGATCGCCCGTGCATCGAGCACGGTGTTGCCGCGCACGAAGTATTCGTTGACGTCCACCAGACGCTGCGCCGCTGCGTTCTCGGCCTCTTCGGCGAACGCCGGCTGCGCGCCGGCCGTCACCAGCAGCCAGCCCCACAGCGCCAGCCGTGACGTGAAAATCTGCTCCACACTACCCCCTGAAATTCGCGATGACCTGTTGGCGCTCATGCGCCTTGCGTGTGCGTCAATGACTGGCATTGTTAATTGCTGACGTGCGAGGCCCCGGTGTGCTTGCCCAGCCATGTGTGCAGCAGCGCGAAGTTCAAGGAGAACTCAGGCATTTGCAGCAGCGCGCCGCAGAACACTTCACCGATGATTTTCTGGATGAGCTGCACCGCACGCGGCTCGTTGAGCAGCGTGGCGATGTCGCGACTGAGGACGTTGAAGCTCCAGACTTTCTGGTTCAGGCCCAGGCCGACGAACCAGCGGAACAGCAGGTTGTAATTGAGCTGTTCGTAGAGCTGCTGCTCGCTGGGCACCGAATACAGCAGTTGCAGGAGCAGGATGTGCATGACCGTCTGCGGGGCGATCAGCATGCCGGGCTGGGCATTGAGGTCGTGCAGGAGGTCGCGGTGAGCGTCGAGCAGGTCGTCGATCTGCGGGCGCAGCAGCACCAGCGAATGCCCCGGCGGAATGTAGCTGGAGACCTCTTTCAAGGCGCCCTGCCAGTCATCCTGCGACACGATCCAGACCCACGGCGCGCCGTAGCGATACACCGAAACCGGCTTCTTGCGCGCGGCCTCGACGATCTTCGACAAGCGTTGATCGAGTTCCTGCATGCCCACTTTCGAGTAGCGTTCCATAGTCCCCATTGCCTCACTCCCGGCGTCCCGCCTCGGCTTGTGAAAAGCGCCCCTCAGGGCCCCTCAAGCGCGTTACATAGGCATGACCGGACTGGCGATGTGCTACCGAACTTTTGTCATAAAAGCTTCATTACGAAAATCGAGTGGGTCTTCGGATCATGGCCGCAACACTCCGAAACAGGAAATTTCCGCGCATCTTTTAGGAAAGGTCCTAACGCCAGGTAGGGGGCGTCCCAGTTAGGTTGCGGGCTTCTTCCGTTACCTACAGATAAACAACCATGGCGCGGGACAAGGACATTCCCCAGGTCTGGGAATACCGGGGCGGCAATGGCGGCGCCGGACACGGCAGGCTTGTCCCACGGGACATGACATCGACCGAGTTCGCCGAATTCAAAGCCCGCGAAGCGACATACGAGGCAATCATCGCTCGCCAACAGGCACATGAAGAGCGGTACTTGCGCCAGATCGAGCAGCGTCAGCAAGCGCCCGGTCGGGGTTGTGTGTTCGCCAAAAGCTGCAACCTTTCGGACGGCGTGATCGATCACAATAATCCGGCCGGTTTCATCCCGACCGAACGGTTGGCCGAGTATGGTCAGTGGGCCGTCCTCGGCAGCCAGGTGCCAATCAGCGCTGAAGGCGTTCCGTTGAAGTGGGTGGCGGGCTCCGGCACCGGTCGGGCGCTGGGGCAACGGCTCGGTGGTTCGCTCGGGCTCAGCCTGCTGAGCGGCGCCAGTGCCGCCGGCACCCTGGCGTTGTTGATACCCAACACCGATATTTCGTCCGACAGCGCTTTCTACACCAACGAACAATACGCGCAGCTCACCAGCGGCCGTACCCGCGTGCGCTTCAATGCCAAGACACTGCCCGACGGCTCCATCAGTGCCTACGGCTTCTACACGGGTGGCAAGAAAGACTGGGAGTTCGTCCCGGTCATCAAAGCCCGGCAAGAAGGCGAACACTTCGTCGCCGACCTCGGCCACGGCATCGGGCTGACCTGGACACCCGCCGCCGACCCCGATGACGCCCCCTCCATCCCGGCCCTCGAAGGCGCCCCGCCGCTGCCGACGATCTGGGTGTATCCGCCGGGCGAGAAGACTGACCGCATCCTCGTTAATCCGCAGCATCCGCCGGATTATCACGACGCAATCGTCTGGTTTCCGGCGGATGCGGGGCTGGCACCGATTTATGTGGTGCTCAGCACGCGGTATGAGCCGGGGATTGTGACGGGGGTGGGTGAGGATGTGGAGGGACGATGGCTCGACACTGCCCGTTCCGGACTCGGAGCGCCAATTCCAACCAATATGGCCAGTCAATTAAGAGGACGTCGTTTCTCCAGCTTCGATACATTCCGACGAGCGTTCTGGACCGCCGTATCGAAAAGGCCGGAATTGAGTTCCCAGTTTTCGCGCAGGGATCTGGATCGTATGCGAGCAGGAAAAGCCCCGCGTGTCGATATTTCGGATGTGGCAGGCTCAAGGATCTCGCATGAGATACATCACGTGGCGCTGATTTCAGAGGGTGGTCCGGTTTACGACGTCGATAACATGCGAGTTAACACACCTCGAAACCACATTGACGTACATCAGAATTAAGGAAAGAAAATGAAGGATCCCTTTATCAAAAACAACATTTCTGAATACACGGAGCGCGAGTTCGTTAGTTTTCTGGAAGAAATATTCAAAGAGGACCAGGCGCCTTCTGATACCCGCGCCGACTTGCTGGTTCGCCACTTCAACAAGATCGTCGGGCATCCGGAGAAGATGAACCTGATCTATCGTCCGCTGCCCGAGGCCGATGACTCAGCGGAAGGAATAACCCGAACCATAAAAGAATGGCGTTCATCGCAAGGCTTGCCAGGGTTCAAACCCGAATAACCTTCAGGTATACACAGGCCAGGTATCGACAATCTTGCCGCCGCGCACCGCCAGTAAATCACCAAACTGCAGCAACACCGCCTCAGTCTGAGTCGGCCGCAGAAAAACCTGATCCTCCACCGTCAGCCCCACGGCATTCGAACCATTGACCATCTCCTGATTCGAGCTACGGCCGTAAACACCATTGCTCTGCAATCCGGGCGGTGATTCGAATTCGGCCATCCAGTTGCCGCCGTAGATGAAGAAGGTCTGGCGCTGGTTGGTGTCCCACCACGAAAACAGCCTCGACTTGTCATCTAGCGCCGGGATGTTTACCGGCCCCGTGCTTTTCAACACCGGCGTGGCGATGTACGCGGCAGGTTCATGCTCAACCAGCGACGGCAGATCGTAATGAGTCGGCTTGAGCATCGCCGTTCCCACCGACACTTCACTGCTCAGGGTTTCGTTTTCATGCATGCGATAACTCGGGCTGCCAGCCGTGTTCAGGCACAAGCCCTCATGCCACAGCGCCGGGTATTGCTGCCGGGTGAAGTCGACGCAGCGTTGATAAATCACCAACACCTTGGCGAACAGTTCCTCGGGCGAACCGAGAATTCCCGGCACGCCCATGCCCACGAACGGGTCGTAGCCCATGAACCCGGCGAACTCCAGGTGCTGCGGGTTGGCGGCGATCAGCGCGAGCATCTGCCCGAGCACGTTCACGTCACTGACGCCGCCCCGGTGCAGGCCGACGTCCAGCTCGATGTTGATCCGCATCCGCGTGCCCAATCCCTGGGCCAGCGCGAGGTATTGCTGCAAGCGTTCGGGGTTGTCGATCAGCCATTGCAGTTGCTTCGTCGGGTCGAACGGACCTTTGTGGGTTTGATAGAACAGCTCAGCCGAGCGTACCGGTAAGGGCTTTCCGAGCAGGATGTCCGACTGCGGGAACGTCACCGCATCGTGATTGAGAAATGGCTGATGAAACGACATCAGCCGCTGCGTCCCCGCCCGTTGGCCGATGTAGCTGAGCAACCCCGGTGACGGCAGGGATTTCTCCACCAGCCGCAACTGCTTGCCCGTGCGTTTGACCGAGCGCATCACCACGTCGATGTTGTGATCGAGGCGATCCAGATCGATCAGCAACACCGGTCGCATCGGGCCTTTTGCCTTGAGCTCATTGTTCAGCGCCCGGAAATATTCACTGTAAGGCCCGCCGCGATCCCCCGGACGCAGCCATGCACCAACCCCCACCAACAAAGCGCTAACACCCAAAGTCCCGAGCACGAAATTACGTCGATTGACCGCCATCAGCTCACCCCCAGAATCGACGACAGATGCCCGTTGAGAAACTTGCCGCTCGGGTCCAGCGCCTGGCGTACCTGAATGAATTCCTGCCAGCGCGGATAGAGCGTCTGCAGCGTGCGGGCATTGAGCGTGTGCAACTTGCCCCAGTGCGGGCGGCCGTTGTACTTCCAGAAGATCGGCTCGACGGCGGCGAAAAAGTTGTGATGGTCCATCTGGTAATGCTGGTGGACCGAGATCGAACAGCTGTCGCGGCCTTCGAACATGCTCAGTGGAATGTCGTCAGCCTTCACGTAGCGGTACTCGATGGGAAACCAGGTGCGCAGGTCCTTGTCGCGGATCAGCTTGAGAATCTCGCGCAGGCAGGCCGGGCCGTGCTCGGCGGGCACCGAATATTCCATTTCATTGAAGCGCACGGTGCGCACGTTGGCGTAGATGTCGAACGAGTCGCCGACCCGGTCGTCGAAACTCGCCAGATGCCGCAGGCTGTTGAGCAGCGAACTGCGCAGGTTCGGAAAATCGCTGCCGTACTTGTCGATCTTCTCGATCAACGTCACGAACTCGTTGCCGCCCTCCTCTTCGGGCGGAATCGGCGGCGTGGGCGGGTCAGTGGTTTCGTTGAGGGCGATCGACAGGGCGTAATCGGAATGGGTGACGACGAGCATTTCCCAGTGCTGGTTTTCGCTTGTGTTCTTGTCCAGGTCTTCGAGCAGTTCTTCGGTCTTGGCGATCCACTGGGTTTCCCGCAGGCGATAGGCCGGGCGGTTTTGCAGGCGGATTTTGGTGGCCACGCCCAACGCGCCGAGGGATACCCGGGCGGCGTTGAACACTTCGGGATGACGCTGGCTGTCGCAATCAAGCACCTCGCCACTGGCGGTCACCAGTTGCAGCCCGCAGACGTGGGCCGAGTAGGACTGGAAGGTTTTGCCGGTGCCGTGGGTCGAGGTGGAAATCGCCCCGGCGAGGGTCTGGTAATCGATGTCGGCCATGTTTTGCAGCGCCTGGCCGATGTCCTTGAGCGGCACGCCCATTCGCGACATTGGCGTGCCGGCGGCGAATTCGGCTTGCAGGGTTTTCGGGTCGTGATCGAGCAGGCCGTTGAAGTAGCTCAGGGACAGTAACGTGCCGTCGGTGGGCACCAGCGCGCTGAAGGAGTGCGCCGAACCGACCGGACGAATCTTGCCCGGTGCCTGCTGAATGATCGTCGTCAGTTCATCCAGATTCTTCGGTGCCACCCGCGCCGCCGGCAGGCAACTCTGCCCGCCCGACCAGTTGCGCCAGGGAATCAGTCGCGGCGCGCGCATCAGTTGGCCCAGCGCCGGATTGCAAGCCAGCGCGCTGAAGGCGCCGACGATGCTTGCCCGTTGCAACAACTGCCGGCGTGTCAGATCTATCGGCATGCCAAGGTCCTTATTGTGGGAGCGGCTGGTCGGCCATGAAGCCGATCAACTGAAGGAATTGTTCTTCCGAGCACTCGACGCACTGGCCCATCGGCGGCATGCCGTTGTAGCCGTTGATGGCGTGGTCGAGCAGCGTGTCGGCGCCCTGCTGGATGCGCGGTTCCCAGGCCTTGCGGTCACCGGTCAGCGGCGCATTGGCGGCAGGGTTGGCGTGGCAGAGCTGGCAGCTGTTGGCGTAGATCTGCGCCAGCGCCGGGTCGGAGGGCATGGCGCTACGGGCGATGCCGGATGAGGTCGGGGAGTTGGCGTCTTCGCCGCAACCGGCCAGTGCAACGGCCAGCATCAGCAGCCAGGTGAATCGGGATGCCCGCATAAAGATCCTCGCGTGAGGTGCCGCTTATTGTTGTGATCCCACCTTAAGGCAGCGACGGCGGCGGGTTGAGGGCATTGCGGGACAGTGAGGGGGGCATACGAGGCCAGTCAGGTCTTATGCCGTGCGTGACATTCCCGTGACATTTGCGGGTTTAAATTTCAGTGAATTCAGGCGTATAACCTGTAAAGCCTTTTCCAATCGGCCCGCCGACATCTTCTACGGGGTAGCGACATGACCACAGCAAACATCCTTGGCAACCTGTTCCCTTCTGTCAGCGACATCCCGGAAAAATACCGCCTCGACGGTCAGGTCGAGCAACGCGAATACCTGGTCGATGGCCAGTTGCGCCGCTGGGACGGCCCGCTCGCCACCGTGCGCAGCCCGGTCTACCTGCACGGCGACAATGGCGACGAACAAGTGATCCTCGGCAGCACGCCACTGCTGGACGCCGACACCGCCCTCACCGCGCTCGACGCCGCCGTGCGCGCCTACGACCGGGGCCAGGGCCTGTGGCCGACCCTGCGCGTGGCCGAACGCATCCAGCATGTCGAAGCCTTCCTCGGGCGCATGCGCCAGCAACGCGACGCCGTGGTGAAACTGCTGATGTGGGAAATCGGCAAAAACCTCAAGGATTCGGAAAAAGAGTTCGACCGCACCTGCGACTACATCGTCGACACCATCAACGCGCTGAAAGAACTCGACCGCCGCTCCAGTCGTTTCGAACTGGAACAGGACACCCTCGGCCAGATCCGCCGCGTCCCGCTCGGCGTGGCGCTGTGCATGGGCCCTTACAACTATCCGCTGAACGAGACGTTCACCACGCTGATCCCGGCGCTGATCATGGGCAACACCGTGGTGTTCAAACCGGCCAAGCTCGGCGTGCTGCTGATCCGTCCGCTGCTCGAAGCCTTCCGCGACAGCTTCCCCACCGGTGTAATCAACGTGATCTACGGCAGCGGCCGCGAGACCGTCAGCGCGCTGATGGCCAGCGGCAAGATCGACATCTTCGCCTTCATCGGCACCAACAAGGCCGCCAGCGACCTGAAAAAGCTGCACCCGAAACCACACCGCTTGCGTGCCGCGCTGGGCCTGGATGCGAAGAACCCCGGGATCGTCCTGCCCGAGGTGGATCTGGACAACGCGGTCAGCGAAGCGGTCACAGGCTCCCTGTCGTTCAACGGCCAGCGCTGCACCGCGCTGAAAATCCTGTTTGTGCATGAGGATGTGGTCGACAGCTTCATCGAGAAATTCAACGCCAAACTGGCCAGCCTCAAACCAGGCATGCCATGGGACAGCGGGGTTTCGCTGACGCCGCTGCCAGAGTCAGGCAAGGTCGATTACCTGCATGGGCTGGTGGCTGACGCGCAGAGCAAAGGCGCCCAGGTGGTCAACCCGAATGGCGGCGAAGCGCGGGCCTCGTTCTTCTACCCGGCGGTGTTGTACCCGGTGACGCCGCAGATGCGTGTCTATCAGGAAGAACAGTTCGGCCCGGTGGTGCCGATCGTGCCGTACCGTCACCTCGATACCGTGATCGACTACGTGCTGGAATCGGACTTCGGCCAGCAACTGAGCATCTTCGGCACCAACCCGGTCGCCGTCGGCCGCCTGGTCGACACCTTCGCCAACCAGGTCGGGCGGATCAACCTCAACGCCCAGTGCCAGCGCGGCCCGGACACTTACCCGTTCAACGGGCGCAAGAACTCCGCCGAAGGCACGCTGTCGGTACACGATGCGCTGCGTGTGTTTTCGATCCGTACGCTGGTGGCCACCAAGTTCCAGGAACCCAATAAAGATCTGATCAGCGAAATCATTCGCGGACGGGATTCGAACTTCATCGCCACCGACTACATCTTCTGAGGAGGAAACACCGCTGAGCACTTTCAGCCCCCACCGTTGGCCGCCGCTGTTGCGGCGGATCCTGCGGCCATTGCTCGACCCGTATCGACGTTATCGCCATGCACGAACGATTCACGCGGTGCGGGTCGCGCTGGGATTGCTGGCGACGATCCTGCTGACCACCGGCATCAACCTGCCCCACGGCGAGTGGGCGTCGGTGACCATGCTGGTGGTGATCGGCGGCTTGCAGCACCACGGCAACATCGGCAAGAAAGCCGCCGAACGCGCCACCGGGACCTTGATCGGTGCCGGCGTCGGTTTGTTGATAGTGGCGCAGCAGGCGTGGCTGGGCATGCCGTGGCTGACCTATTTTGCGATGGCGGTGGTGTGCGGATTCTTCTCGTATCACGCCATCGGCAAGGGCGGCTACACCGCCCTGCTCTCGGCCATCACCGTGTTCATCGTCGCCGGGCATGGCGACAACCCGATCACCGACGGGCTGTGGCGTGGGGTCGATATCCTGATCGGCATCGCCTTGGCCCTGGCCTTTTCCTTCGCCCTGCCGCTGTACGCGGTGTACTCGTGGCGCTACAACCTGGCCGACGCGCTGCGCGATTGCGCGACGGTGTACGGACGGATCATCGGCGGCCAACCGGTGACCGCCGACGAACACTTGAAGTTGATGAACCGGCTGAACGCGGTGATGGTGCAACTGCGTTCGCTGATGCCTTCTGTGTCCAAGGAAGTCAAAGTGTCGATGACCGAGCTGGACGCTATCCAGCGCAACCTGCGCATGTGCATCAGCACTCTGGAAATCCTCGGCAACATCCGCCCGGACGCCAACGACCCCGACGCCATGACGCACCTGCAAGCGGCGCTCAAGGCCGAACACCGGCACATTCGCGTGCAATTGATCGGCATGGCCCGAGCGTTGAAATCCGGTGCGGTCCAGCGACTGGGACGTCCGGTGGAATTGCCGGACGCCAGCCTCGACACGCCGATTTACAGCCCGCTGGATGGCTACCGTCTGCTGACCCGACAACTGGCAGCCAACATCGGCGAGATGCGCCAGCGTCTGGCGAAGACTGCGCCGCGCTGGAATATCTGAGACTTTTCCGATGTAACAAACTCTACATACTCTCTACAATGCGCCCCCACAACGGACGTGGATGGATGCTTCAATGCAATTCAGGACGAATATCAATGCCTTGCGGGCGCTTGCCGTGCTGTCGGTGGTGCTCTATCACTTCGCGGTTCCAGGATTCGGTGGCGGTTTTGCAGGCGTAGACGTGTTCTTCGTCATTTCCGGCTTCCTGATGACCGGCATCATCTTCACGGGCCTGGAACAGCAGCGCTTTTCGTTACTGGGGTTTTACGCCTCGAGAGCCCGACGCATCATCCCGGCATTGCTGGTGGTGTGTCTCGCCCTGCTGCTGTTCGGTTTCGTCTTTCTGCCGCTGGATGACTTTCGCGACGTCATCAGAACGATCAAAAGCAGCCTGCTGTTCAGTTCCAACTTCATGTTCGCCAAGGGTGGCAGCTACTTCGACGCACCGCTGCACGAGAACTGGTTGCTGCACACCTGGTCGCTGTCAGTCGAATGGCAGTTCTACATGCTGTATCCCTTGCTGCTGATGGCGCTTTACAAGTGCCTGGGCGCACAAAAGACCCGCTACAGCTTGTTGATACTGGCTGCTGCGTCTTTTGCCGCCTCGACTGTCATCACACGCTCGGATCCGGTGTTTGCCTTCTACATGCTGCCGACCCGAGCCTGGGAATTGATTGCCGGTGGCCTCGTATTTCTCTTTCCCTTGCAACTGAGCAAGCGCAACGGCTCCATCTGTGAAGGCCTTGGGCTTCTGGCAATTTTGGGTAGTGTGTTGTGTTTTTCGGAACAGGACCTTTGGCCGGGTTACCTGGCACTCTTGCCGGTTCTGGGCACGGTACTGGTGATCTACGGTAATACCCGATCGGTTTTCAGCACGTTCAAGCCACTGCAATTGACCGGCACCATTTCCTACTCGGTTTATCTGTGGCACTGGCCACTGGTGGTTCTTCTCTACACTTGTGGCCTGCTCAATAGCTGGCCACACGTCTGGGGCGCGGTGGCGTTGTCATTTGTTCTGGGTGCCGGGTCGTATTACCTGGTGGAATCCAGGATCAAGCCGATAAAGTCGGTACGCGGTACGCTCTTCAGGTATGCATCGTGGGTGACCGGAATGGTTGTCGTGTCTGCCGCGACGGCGTCGCTGGTCAAGAATCACCCATCACTTCGCTTTGCCTTTGTCGACCTCGGGCAACCCGAGTACACCAGCAAACTCTATACCCAGGAATGCCGCCCGAATGCCCATGGCGCCGCCGATTGCAAACTGGGCAACGGCGAGGTGTCAGTCATTCTGTTTGGCGACAGTCATGCGCAATCCACCGCCGCTGCCGTGCAGATGGATAATCCGCAAGCAGCTTTGTCGTGGTCCCTGGGTGGTTGTCCGACATTGCAGAACTTCCAGATGCACGACAAAACACTCGAGCGTCAATGTCAGGCGTTCAATCACGAAAAACTGCAAATATTGAAGAATTCATACACGGGAATTCCAGTGGTGCTGTTCAGCAGAGCGGCGCTGTATGCCGATCCGAGTCGTAACAACAGCTATCGGATTCGCTTTCCCGATCAGCAGCCAATGTCTTTCAGCGAGGCCTACGTCGCTGAATACGCGAACACCGTGTGCGCCATCGCCGAAAACCATCCGGTTTACATCGTCAAACCAATCCCGGAGATGCCGTTCAGCGTCTATAAAGGCCTGAATCTGCATCAACGCATTTTTGGTGACACTGCCGATATTTCCATCCCGTTGCAGGATTACGAGCAACGCAACCGAATCGCCAACGATGCCATTGAAACTGTGGCGAAACGGTGCAATGCACAGGTGCTGGACCCGACCCCGCTGCTTTGTCCGGACGGTAACTGCATGGGGTCAAAGCAAGGTGTGCCGTTGTATTTCGACGATAACCATCTGGTCGATGCCGGCAATCAACAACTAAGAGGACTGTTCAAAGCCGCGGTCAAGGAGATCTGAATTCACTGAGCGAGCAGACGACGTGACTTCAATCCCCAACCCTGTTGCATGCCGGCTGCTGCCAGCAGGATTGCCGCCACGCCGACCCATTGCAGAGTTTGCAGTTGGTGGCCGAAGGCAAACCAGTCGACGAAAATCGCCGCGATCGGGTAGATGAACGACAGCGCGCCGGTCAATGCGGTCGGCAGTTTCTGAATCGCGCCGTAAAGCAGCACATACATCAGACCGGTGTGGACGATGCCCAGCGTCACCAGACTGGCCCAGGCACTTGGCGCCTCGGGCATTGCTGAAAAATGCGCGAACGGCGCGAGCAGCAACACACCGGTGCAGACCTGGATCAACGCAATCAGATGCGGCGGTGTGCCGGTCAGGCGCTTGATGATCAATGCCGCGATGGCGTACAGAAACGCCGCACCCAGCGCCAGCGCGATCCCCGTCAGGTAATCACTGCCGCCCTCGCCTTGCCCCCCATGGGCACTGACAATGGCCAGCATTCCCATAAATGAAATCGCCAGCCAGAACAGCTTCTGCAGGGTGATCTTCTCGCCCAGAAACAATGCCGCCAAACCCACCAGCATGAACGGCTGCACGTTGTACACCGCCGTGCCGATGGCAATCGATGCCCGTGAATACGAGGCGAACAGCAGCACCCAGTTGCCGACGATTGCCATTCCGCTGAGCACCGCCAGCAGGAAAGTGGTGCGGGTCAGGATGCCTGGGCGCAGAAAGCCGAACGCGGCGCAGATCAGCAGCAAGGTCCCGGAGCCGAATACGCAGCGCCAGAACACCACGTCCAGCACCGGTTGCCCCGACACCAGCACGAACCAGCCGATTGTCCCGGATATCAGCATGGCGGCGGTCATTTCGAATGAGCCGCGACGGAGTGTGTTGTCCATCATCAATCTCCTTAATGTGTGGCAAAAGTATGCCAAGCGAGACCGAAACTTCTCCAGCGCAAAAAGCAGGCTAAACTCGGTTTCTGCCTTTTTTATCAAGGGTGGTTTGTGCCATTCGCCTAATGCGGGAGTTTCTTGTATGACCGACGATATCGACCAGATCCTGATCGGAGCTCTGATGGAGGATTCGCGCCGCTCGCTCAAGGCCCTTGCGCAAATCAGCGGGTTGTCCTCGCCCAGCGTGGCCGAGCGCCTGCGGCGTCTGGAGGAGCGTGGTGTGCTTAAGGGTTACACCGTAGAGATTGACCCGAAATGCTTCGGTTATCAGTTACAGGCGATTGTCCGGGTGCGGCCATTGCCGGGGCAGTTGCAGGAAGTGGAGCGGCAGATCCTTTCGATTCCCGAGTTCACCGAGTGCGACAAGGTCACCGGAGAAGATTGTTTTATCGCGCGCCTGCATGTGCGCTCGATGGAGCAGCTGGACACCCTGCTTGACCGGTTGAATACGCTGGCGGAAACCAATACCGCGATCGTCAAGAAGACCCCGGTGAAACGTCGATTGCCGCCGATGGCGTGAGCGGCGTAGATTGTGTTTTTTCCGGCGAAGGATTGGCGGTATGAAAATTCAGGCAATGATGCTGGCGATGTTGATGCTGGCCGGGTGCGGGACGGTGCAGACCGTGGCGTTCAGCGATAAGTCTTCCACCGACCAGTTGAAGACTAAAAAATCCTACTGCGGCGCTGTACCGCGCATCTACAGCGGCGTGACGTACGATTTCTGCATGCTGCACGCCGAAAAGCCGGATGACGTCGATGCGTTCAACTACAAGAACGCGACGCCGGGTCTGCTGGTCGATGCAGCCGTGTCGGGAGTGCTCGATACGTTGCTGCTGCCTTACACGATCTACAAACAACAGGCCGATGGCAGCATCGTGATCAATTGAACGTCTGCTTTCTTCTTCGCAGGCAACAAAAAACCCGCTTTCGCGGGTTTTCTGTTTATAGCGGTGCAGCGATCAGTCGTCGCGGCTCATGATGCCGAAGATCTGCAACAGGCTGACGAACAGGTTGTAGATCGATACATACAGGCTGATGGTCGCCATGATGTAGTTGCGCTCGCCGCCGTGGATGATGGCGCTGGTCTGGAACAGGATGCAAACCGAGGAGAACAGTACGAAACCTGCGCTGATCGCCAGTTGCAGGCCGCTGATCTGGAAGAACATGCTTGCCAGCGTCGCACCCAGCAGAACGAAGAAACCGGCGGTGATGAAACCACCGAGGAAGCTCATGTCCTTGCGGGTGATCAGCACGTAGGCCGACAGACCACCGAACACCAGTGCGGTCATCGCGAACGCGGAGCTGACCACTTCAGCGCCGCCCTGCATGCCCAGGTAACGGTTGAGGATCGGGCCGAGCAGGAAACCCATGAAACCGGTCAGGGCAAACGCCGACACCAGGCCCCAGGCGGAATCACGAAGCTTGTTGGTGAGGAAGAACAGCCCGTAGAAACCGATCAGCACCACGAAAATATTCGGGTAGCCGACCCGCATCTGCTGGGCCACGAACGCCATCACACCGCTGAATGCGAGGGTGAGCGCCAGTAGACCGTAAGTGTTGCGCAGGACGCGGCTAACCTCTAGCTGCTCAGCCTGCACGCTGTTGTGAACTGCGTAATCCTGTTCGCGCATGGCGACACTCCTGTTGGTTTGAAACGTTCAGTCGCAAAGATCATAACAGACGCTCTGTAACAAGCCATGCACAGAGTTTGACAGTGTGTTTCATTCAGGTATTATGGCGCCCGCAACGCAACGGAGGTGTGGCCGAGTGGTTTAAGGCAACGGTCTTGAAAACCGTCGACTGTAACAGGTCCATGAGTTCGAATCCCATCGCCTCCGCCATCTTATGTACGACAAAGCCCTGATTATTCAGGGCTTTGTCGTTTCTGGCATCCAGAAATTTGACTCCTCTCCCTCAGGATGGTTTGCGCATCTTTTCGGTCATTTCCGCACCCCTGCTCTTCCGACACGGCTGCGCGCGCCCCCAAAAAAATTTAGTTGTCTCCACCTCGCAACTGAGGGAGGCAGCTGTCTTCAACATGCGGTTTTCAGTCAAAAGCCGACAGTCCCAAAATCAAGCGTTCTAACGTCCGAAACCTGACGATTGTGTTCGGAATGTAGAAAAGTCTTTCCCTGATTCGCTCCTGTTTCCACAAATCCCTCGAGCCTAAAGTTCGTCCTGCCAGCAAGATCACACTTACTTCAGGGAATCTCATCATGAAAACTGCAATGATCATCGTCGCACTCTTGGGCTTCAGCTCTGTGGTAGCGGCACAGGACGGTACTGCCAAGAATCAACAGGTCGAGCAATATGGCTACGGCACCCACCTTGATGTCGCCAAGGTCATCTCTGAAGATCCGGTGCCGGATATTTGCGCAGTCGTGCCGACGCACATGACCTACCAGGATTCACAAGGCAAACAACACGTACTGGCCTATAAGGTCATGGGCCGTTGCAGCCAGGGCTAAGTAACCTGTTCGCCGATCATTGCGCCTCGGGAAGTTGCTTCATCGAGGCGCAAATACCTTTCTGCCCCGCAGCGTTTCAACCGATAAGTGCTTTGGCCGTGGCTGCCAGCTGACTGCCAACCTGATCTTTCAACGTTTCGATGAAACGCGTGATTTTTGCATCGACGAACTGTCGCGAGGTATAGACGGCATACACGTTACGCTCGTAGGTATGGTAGTCAGGCAAAACCCGCACCAGCTTGCCGGAGCGCAGATCGTCGATGGCCGTGAACCCGGCCAGCAAGCCAATCCCGGCACCCTCTCGAATGGCAAGCGCCATCGCATCCATATCGTTGACGCTGAAACTCGGCCCTGTCGGGATAAATGTCGCGTCCCCCGCCTTGCTTTTGAGCTGCCACTCATCCCGCGCATAGTCCACCGTACCCAGCAGCAAACACTGGTGATCACGCAGATCTTCAGGCGTCTCCAGAGGCGCATGCCGGGCCAGGTAGTCTGGCGACGCCACCAGAACACAATGGCTGACACCGATCTTTTGGCTGACGTATGCGGAATCGGGTAGCGCTCGGGCGATCAGAATCGAGACATCCAGTTGGTCTTCCAACAGGTTAGGCATGCGTTGTGAAAGCAGTAAATCCACAGACACCTCCGGGAATTGCTGGCGGTAATCCAGCACGGCCCGCGTGACCAGATGCCGAGCCAGTCCGGGGACGCAATGCACCCGCAGTGTTCCCCGAGGCTCCAGCGCCGCATTGCTGGCTTCGGCTTCGGCACTTTCCAGATCAGCCAGAATTTTCGTGCAGCGCTCATAGAACCGTCGCCCCGCATCGGTGACCGACAGGCGCCGCGTCGAGCGCTGCAACAGCCGTGCGTCGAGCACGTTTTCAAGCGCCGATACAGCACGCGATACGTTACCGACCGTGGAGTCCAGATGATTGGCCACGGCCGTGAAACTGCCCATCTCGACAACCTTTATGTACACCGACATGTTCGAAAGCTTATCCATCGCGACCTTCCTGTGGATCTGGCGCACACCCGTGATAACCGCTTTTTTCAGGATGCTACACGGTCGGCCCGCAGCCCGATATTACCTCTGCAGACAACAATGATTCCCTTCGGCCCGACTAAATCAACGGGCCCTCCTTCCATAGACTTGGTTGCACAAGCTTCCTGATCAGGCTCTGCGGCACAGCCCATCAGGCACCGAGCTTCATACGAATCTCACAACCAACTGAAGGCTACATCATGAAGACTTCCTACGATCCGCTTTATCTTTTCATCGGTGGTGAATGGCTCAACGCCGAAGGGCGCGAGACTGCCGCCGTGGTTAACCCGGCAACCGGCCGGGAAATCGGACGCGTCCCACTCTCCACCGCAGACGACCTTGATCACGCCCTGGCAGTGACTCGCCTGAGCTTCGAGCAATGGCGCCAGACCGTGCCCGACAAACGCGCAAAAATTCTCAAACGTGCCGCCGACCTGATCCTCGAACGTGCACCGCAGATTGCTGCGCAGATGACCCTGGAGGAAGGCAAACCGCTGGGTGAAAGCCTGGATGAAGTGACCCGCGCGGCGGAGTATTTCGAATGGTTCGCCGAAAGTGCCCGGCGAATCGACGGCCGTGTGGTCCCGGCCAATCGACCAGGCGTGCTGCAACTGGTCAAACGCCAGGCCATCGGCCCGGTGGCCGCATTCACGCCCTGGAATTTCCCGGCCATCACCCCGGCACGCAAACTCGCGGCAGCGCTGGCTGCGGGTTGCAGCGTCATTCTCAAGCCAGGTGAAGAAAGCCCCTCCACAGCGCTGGCCCTGGCGCGTGCACTCGACGATGCAGGATTGCCCAAGGGTGTGCTGCAAGTGGTCTTTGGCGTACCGGATCAAGTGTCCAGCCATCTGATCGCCTCGCCGATCATCCGCAAAGTGACGTTCACCGGTTCGGTGCCCATCGGGCGCCTGCTCTCCGCACGAGCGGCTGAAGGCGTGAAGCCCATCACCCTCGAACTGGGTGGGCACGGACCGGTTCTGGTATTCGAAGATGCCGACATTGAAAAAGCCGCCATTGAAGGTGTCGCCAATCGGTTTCGCGGGACCGGGCAAGTGTGCATTTCATCCACTCGGTTTCTGATCCAGCGTGGTGCCTATCAAGCCTTCGTTGATCACTTTGTCGCTGCGACACAGGCCCTGCGGATCGGCGACGGCTTGCATCCTGACACCCAGGTCGGACCGTTGGCCAACCCGAGGCAATTGGCAAAGATGGAAGAACTGGTCGCCGACGCCGTCGAAAAAGGTGCGCGGGTATTGGTCGGTGGTGAAGCCTTGTCAGGCGAAGGCTACTTCTTCCAACCCACGGTTCTGGCGGATGTGCCGATGGATGCCCGCGTGATGCACGAAGAGCCTTTCGGCCCTATCGCCGTGCTGATGCCGTTCGATGAACTGGCTGATGGCTTGAGAGAAGCCAACCGCCTGCCCTACGGCCTCTCTGCCTACGCGTTCACCTCCAACGCGCGCACGGCCATTGACGTCGCGGACGGATTGGAGGCCGGGATGATCGGGATCAACCAATACCGCATCGTCGCTACCGAACTCCCCTTCGGCGGGATGAAAGAGAGCGGTCACGGCTCCGAAGGTGGCATTGAAGGTATCGAGCACTATCTCACCCACAAATTCATCAGCCAGGTTTAAGGAGCTCGCCCATGTCCAGGATCAATTTCAGCAGTCCTCGCGAAGCAGCGCGCGCGTTCACGCCAAAGCTGGCGCAATTCGTCGACTCGACGCTTTATCCGCAAATCTGGAGCGATCCGGCGCTGTCCCCGCGCGACCGTAGCCTGATCACCGTGGCGGCATTGATTGCCGCTGGTCACTCGGAAGAGTTGCCTGCCCACTTACGCCGCGCGGCTGCCAACGGTGTGACCCAGGACGAAATGGCGGCAGCGATCACCCACCTGGCTTTTTACGTGGGTTTCCCCGGCGCGATCACCGCATCGGCGATCGCCAACGCCACGTTCAGCGCAAAGGAGAACAACTGAATGAAAGCCATCGACATCAGAGCGTTTGGTGCGCCAGACGTCCTTGAACTCGTCGAAGTCGCCAATCCTGAAGTGCGGCCTGACGACCTGCTGGTACGTGTCTATGCCGCCGGGGTGAATCGTGCGGACCTGACTCACCGGACCGGTGGGTACGGCCGTCCGAATTTCGGCGACTCAATGATCATCGGCCTGGAAATCGCCGGCGAAGTGATCGGCAAAGGGAGCGCGGTAACAGGATTCGAGGTGGGAGATCGAATCATGGGCGTGGTTGGAGGCGGTGCCTACGCCGAACTGGCACGCATCGATTACCGCATGGCCATGCACATCCCCGCGCAGCTTGACTATGTACACGCGGCAGCCATTCCCGAGGTATTCGTCACCGCCCATGAAGCGATGATGCATCTGGCTCGGCTCAAGGCTGGCGATTCAGTGTTGATTCATGCGGCCGCCGGCGGCGTCGGGTCTGCCGCGGTGCAGCTGGCTTACGCCACGGGTGCCACGGTGTATGCGACGACCGACGGCAGCAAGTTGGCGCGTGTCGAGCATTTGGGCGCTGACGTGGCGATCGACTACAAGACGCAGGATTTCGCTGACGTAATCGCCGCCAAAACCCAGGGTCGCGGCGTCGATGTCATCATCGACTTTATCGGGGCGCCCTACTTCGCACGCAACATCGCGTCCCTTGCAAAGGGCGGTCGCCTGGTGCAAGTGGGCATCCTCGGCGCAGGCGGCAACGTGACCGTAGCGCTGGAGGACATTCTTTACCGCCATTTGCAAATCATCGGCACGGTGATGAAGTCGCGTACGCAGCCGGAGAAGCACGACATGATCAAGCGCTTCCGCGAGCACTGGCTTGATCGCTTTGAGGGTGCCGCAAGTCTTGAGCCTGTCGTCGATAGCACGTTTGCGTTATCACGGGCTGCCGATGCTCACCGCCGAATGGAGTCTTCCGAGAACGTCGGGAAAATCATTCTGACGATGCAGCCTGAAGACTTGCTTTGAGTCTGGCCAGATTGTGATGGAACTGAAAAAGGTGCCTTTCGTGGGCACCTTCAACGGGTGTGGGGAACACTCTTTGCAAAGCTACCGCCGCGGTTTGAGATGCTCAATCCCATTACCTGGCGCCTATCACCGATGATTTTCGGCACACGGCCGATCAAACGAGTTGCGATCCAATAGACAGTCGATGAACGCACTCAGGGCGGCTGGTCGATACTGTCTGTTCGGGTAATAGAGGAACAGCCCTGGGCGCGAGATCGACCAGTCAGCGAGAACCTGGACCAACCGCCCCTCGGCCAGGAGCTCACCCACGCCTTCTCTCTTGAAATGGTACGCAATGCCGAGCCCCTGCACGGCTGCGGCGATACCGATGTCGGGATGATTGGTGACGACGGGACCATCGACCGCCACCTCCATTGGCTGCCCTTGCTCCTGGAACTCCCAGCGATAGGGTCTGCCGTCCATCTGCAACCGCCAGTTGATGCAAGCGTGATCCTGCAACTCGGCAGGTGACCGGGGCGTGCCACGACGTGCGAGGTAGTCCGGAGATGCCACAGCGACCATGTTCAGGTCCGGGGTGAGGCGCACGGCCACCATATCGTTCTCAAGCCGACCACCTACACGGATGCCCGCGTCAAATCGGCCGCGCACGATATCGGTCAGTGCGTCGTCCACCACAATGTCGAGCAGCACATCAGGGTGGGCCTGATGGAAGCGTGCCAGGCGAGGCGCAATGAGGGTTCTGGCGGCGATCCCTGGCGTATTGATACGCAGCGTGCCGCTTATCTGCCCTGTTGCCTCACTGGCTTCGGCGACTGCAACAGCCATCTCTCGAAACAAGGGGGCGATACGGCTGTAAAGCAGCTCACCACTCGCCGTGGGAGCAACGCTGCGAGTGGTGCGATTGAGCAGGCGTGCGCCAAGGCGAGCTTCGAGATGCCGAATGGTCTGGCTGAGTGCGGAGGGTGAGAGCCCCAGATACTCTGCCGCGCGAGCGAAGCTCTGGCGCTCGACGATCGCCACGAAGGCTTTTAGCTCAGCAAATTCGGATCCGCGCATTATGCATTGTTCTCTACATGACCAATGCTGATTCTAGGCGATTCAATTAATTCTGTCCGGTACGCATCCTAGGGCTTTCACCGACCCCATGGAGCCGACAACATGCCTGCCTTGACCCTGCCCGAGCCAATCGCCGCTTACTTCGCGGCGGAACATAACCCCGAAGCCCTGGCGCATTGCTTCACGGCGCAAGCCGTCATGACGGACTTCGGTCATACCTACGCGGGTATCAATGCCATCAAGGGCCTCTTGGCCGAGGCATCACGCAAGTACAGCGCTACTACCGTTCCCCTGACCATTGAGCGAGAGGACGGATTGCAACTCGTCCGCGCCAGGGTTAGCGGCAACTTCTCCGGCAGCCCGACCGTTCTGTCGTACCGCTTTCGTCTTGAAGGCGGCCTGATCGCATCGCTGGAGGTAACAGCATGAACTTCGACCTTCAACTCGATGGCCTGCGCACCGTGGTCACCGGCGGCACTATGGGCCTTGGCGCTGCAGTCGTTCAGACTCTCGTGGAGGCAGGCGCAAGGGTGGCGACCTCGGCGCGCGACGTGTCAGTACCACCGATGGAGGGTGTCACCTATATCGGTGCAGATCTGACCACCGCAGCAGGCGTTGCTCACCTCGCACAGACGGTCCTTGAGATGTGGGGTGGAGTCGACATCGTGATCAACGTGCTTGGAGGGTCAAACACGCCGGGTGGTGGTTTTGCCGCCATCAGTGACGAGCAATGGCTGGCAGAACTGAATCTGAATCTGATGCCTGCCGTACGCCTGGACCGCGCATTACTGCCATCCATGCTGGCCCAAGGCTCAGGCGTCATCATCCATGTGAGCTCGATCCAGCGCATGATGCCTCTGTATGAGTCAACCACCGCCTACGCCGCCGCCAAGGCGGCTCTCACCACTTACAGCAAGTCTCTTGCAAAAGAAGTAATGCCCAAGGGCGTTCGTGTGCTGAGTGTCGCGCCGGGGTGGATTGAGACAGAGGCGTCCGTAAGGTTTGCCGAGCGATTGGCTGAACAAGCGGGAACCGACTACGAAGGCGGCAAACGAATTGTCATGGAGTCGATAGGCGGAATCCCACTGGGAAGGCCGGCCAAGCCCCAAGAAGTTGCGGACTTGATCGTCTTCCTTGCATCCTCCCGGGCTGCATCGATCTCTGGATCCGAACACCGTATCGACGGCGGTACGATCTCAACCCTGTAATCGATATCCGCAATCAAGGAACGGCGGCGAGCTCTCGGGACTTGCCGCCTCCCTGCCTCTCTCGGGATGTTCCCGGCGCCAATCGCTACACCGGTTTGACTGTTGCAGTCGGCGCCCTGGCGTCGGGACCGATCTTGAACCAGATCGAGTACATCGCGGGCAGGAAGACCAGCGTCATGATGGTACCGACGAGTGTGCCGCCAATCAGGGTATAGGCCAGCGTCCCCCAGAACACCGAGTGTGTCAGGGGAATGAACGCCAGGATCGCCGCCAGGGCTGTCAACAGTACCGGTCGCGCACGTTGCACCGTGGCTTCGACGACAGCGTGAAACGGATCCAGCCCTTCTTGCGCGTTGTGATGAATCTGACCGATCAAAATCAGCGTATTGCGCATCAGGATCCCCGACAGTGCAATCAATCCGACCAACGCATTGATGCCAAACGGCTGATTGAAGATCAGCAGTGTCGGCACCACGCCAATCAAGCCTAACGGCGAGGTCAGGAACACCATGATCATCGCCGAGATCGAACGGACCTGCACAATGATGATGACCAGGGTCATGGCGATCATGATCGGCAACAACGGCAGGATCGCCTTGCCGGCCTTGCCGGACTCTTCGATCGCACCCGCCTGCTCGATCCGGTAACCGGAAGGCAGTTTCTCGATGATCGGCTGCAGTTGCTTCAGCAGCGCACTGGAAACGTCCGGTGGCTGCAAGTCTTCGGCAATGTCGCCGCGCACGGTGATGGTCGGAGTGCGATCACGCCGGCGCAGGATCGGATCCTCCATGCGCACATCGACCTCGCCTATCTGCGACAACGGGACCCGCTGCCCCGACGCACCGACCAGGGTGAAGCCTTCGATTTGCTGTGGATCGAGCCGGATATCGCCCGCTGCCCGCCCCATGACCTGCACTGAACGAATATCCTCACGCACCGCCGTGATCGGTACTCCGCTGAGCAGGAACTGCAACTGCTGTGCAACCGCAGTCGATGTCAGCCCCACAGCCTGCAGACGGTCCTGATCCAAATTGAAATGCAACGACGGAGTCAGCGGCCCCCAATCAGTGTTCACGGTTCTCATCATCGGGCTGTCCTGCATCACGCCCCGCACCTGCTCGGCGATCACCCGCAACTTGGCCGGATCAGGCCCCATCACCCGGTAGGCCACCGGAAACGGCGAGTAAGGACCAAACACGATTTGCGTTGCCCTGAGACGCGCCTCCGGGGCGAGCCCTTGAGCGACCGCGTCACGAAAACGCAACTTGAGGGTTTCCCGCGCTTCCTGACTGTCGGTCAGCACTACGATCTTGGCGAACGACGGATCGGGCAGTTCCGGCGCCATGGCCAGAAAGAAACGCGGCGCACCCTGGCCGATATAGGCCGTGACGATTTTTGCTTCATCCTGCTGGTGCAGCCAGGCTTCGACCTTGGCGGCCGTGGCGCTGGTCTGCTCGATGGAGGTGCCGTAGGGCATTTGCACCTCGATCATGACTTCGGGACGGTCAGAGGTCGGGAAGAACTGTTTCTTCACCAGGCCCATGCCTGCCGCCGCCACGAAGAACAGCGTAATAACCATGCCCGCGACCAGCCATTTGCGCGCAATGACCCGGGTCAGAATCCGACGGAAGCGGTTGTATCGCGGCGTGTTGTAGATCGCCGCATGTCCACCCTCGACTGCCTTGATGTCCGGCAACAGTTTCACGCCCAGATAAGGAGTAAACGCCACCGCCACGACCCATGAAGCGATGAGAGCGATGCCCACAATCCAGAACATGTTGCTGGTGTATTCGCCGGCCGTGGACTGAGCGAAACCGTTGGGCAAAAAACCGATCGCCGTCACCAGGGTTCCGGACAACATCGGCGCCGCCGTGTGGCTCCAGGCATAGGCAGACGCCTTGATGCGATCGTAGCCCTCCTCCATTTTCACCACCATCATTTCAATGGCGATGATCGCGTCATCGACCAACAGCCCGAGCGCCAGAATCAACGACCCCAGGGTAATACGGTCAAAGTTTTTGCCGGTGGCCGCCATCACCACAAACACGATCGCCAGGGTCAACGGCACCGCAGCGGCGACCACCACGCCGACACGCCAGCCCATGCTCAGAAAGCAGACGAGCATGACCACCAGCAGCGCGACAAAGAACTTGACCATGAACTCGCCAACGGCGGAGTCGATATTCACTGCCTGGTCGGTGACTTTCGAGAGGGTCATACCCAAGGGCATTTCCTCATTGATCCTGACGGTCTCGGCATCCAGCGCCTTGCCCAGATCAAGGCCGTTCCAGCCCTCGCGCATCACCACACCGAGCAACAGCGCCTCTTCGCCGTTATTGCGCACCAGGAAGGTGGCCGGGTCTTCGTAACCGCGTTCGACCGTCGCCACATCAGACAACTTGAGTGTCCGCCCCTGCAGGACCACAGGGGTGTCGCGGATTTTTTGCAGCTTGTCGAACGCACCATCGAGACGCAGGAAAACCTGCGGCCCGCTGGTGTCGATTGATCCGGCCGGGGTCAGTGCGTTCTGACTGTTCAGTGCGGCGAAGATGTCCTGCGGTGACAAGCCCAGGGTCGCCAACCGGTCATGCGAAAAGGAAACAAATATTCGTTCGGTTTGTTCGCCGATGATGTTGACCTTCTTCACCCCCGGCACATGCAACAGGCGCTGGCGCATGGACTCCGCATCGCGGACCAGCAGACGCTGCGGCTCGCCCTTGGCTTTCAGGGCGAACAGCGCAAAGGTCACGTCCGAATACTCGTCGTTGACCATCGGCCCGATGACGCCCGCCGGCAACTTGATCGCTTCATCGTCGAGTTTTTTACGCGCCTGATAGAACTCTTCCTGCACTTGCGAGGGCGGCGTGCTATCGAGCAACGAGACCATCGTGAAAGCGAGCCCTGGTCGCGTATAGGTTTCCGAGCGGTCGTACCATTTGAGTTCTTGCAGGCGTTTTTCCAGTGGCTCCGCGACCTGATCCTGCATCTCCTGTGCGGTCGCCCCCGGCCACGCCGTGATGACGGTCAACTGCTTGACCGTAAACGGAGGATCTTCGGCACGCCCCAGCTGGAAGAACGCCAGGGTGCCGGCAACGGCGATCAGGAAAATCAGAAAGACCGTGATCGAACGCTCGCGAACGGCGATGGCAGAAAGGTTGAATCGGCCCTCGCTCATGGGCGACTCCCGGCAACGGTCGCCGCATCAGGCACGGGCATTCTTACTGGCTCACCTTCGCGCAACAGGTGAGCGCCCAGCGCCACAATCTGTTCGCCAACCCGGAGATCGCCAGCGACTCGGGCCGAATCGTCGCTCAACCCCAGCACCCGAACCGCTCGCCAGGTCACGGTTGGCGGTGTGCCGTCGATGACCCACACGCCAGGACCTTGACCCGCGTCGTAAAGCGCGGCAACAGGCACTTGCAACGATGCGGCAGGTGTCGAACCCTCGGCGATTCTGAGGGTGACTGTCGAACCTATCGGCGCATTGGCCAGCGCGCCTTCCAGTACATAGCGCGCCTCGAACGTACGCGTCGTGCGGTCCGCCGAATCCGAAAGCAACCTCAGTTTCGCGGTCACAGCACCCGAGGCATCGCCATAGAGCGTGGCTTGCGCGGTGGATCCTGCTGCGGGGCGCAAGGTCTCGGGCAAGTGCACGATGGCCTCGCGCTGCCCTGCCCGCGCCAGTCGAACCACCGGTTGTCCAGGGCTGACGACTTGTCCGGGTTCGGCGAGTGTTTCCACCACAACGCCGTCGGCATCGGCAACCAGCACCGCATAACCGGAAGCGTTGCGGGCAACGTCCGCTTGCGCTTCAGCGGCGCTGAGTTGGGCCTTGGCCGTGTCTGCGGCGGCTTTGATCTGATCGTAGGCCGATGCGGAAATGGCGCCGGCGCTGACCAGAGTGCGATAGCGGGCTTCGTCATCGGCTGTCTGCCTGGCGCGGGCCCGTGCGGCGATGACCGACTCCTGCTGCGCGCGTGCCTGCAGCCCCAGGTCGATGGGGTCGAGCCGCATCAGCGGCTGACCGCGTTTGACGCTCTGCCCCGTGTCAACCAGACGCTCGAGCACCTTGCCCGAAACGCGAAACCCCAGGTCGCCCTGAATGCGCGCAGTCACCACTCCCGTGAAGGTGCGGGAACCGTCAACCGCAGCCTGAACGGCGGTGAACCTAACTAGAGGCGCCTGTGTGCGCGGGTCTGCAACGGATGAGGAATCACCGCACGCCGCCAGGGCGAGTGGCAACAGGCATGCGGCAATAGGGGAAATTCGAAGCCGGCGCATAGGTTCACTTACTGAAATAGGATGACCATCATATTCTCATCTTTGTGACTAATATCGTCAACAGTCACATTCCATGAGGTATTCGACGCTCCATTTTTATCATTAATGCCGTGATTGCCTTTTCAAGCCTTAATTGACACGTTGTGACCATTACGTAATATAGTCACAAAAATCTCGTTAAGGAACGCCGATGCCTCCCCTGCGCCCGATTGCTCTTTTGGTTACCGCCAGCTTCATGGCAGGTTGTGCGGTGGGTCCGGATTACCATCGTCCAGACGCCCCGCTTTCAGATCATTACCTGGGGCAGTCCGCTGTCGAACCGCGATCCGGATCGACACCGGACAGCCTTGCCGCCTGGTGGGAAAGCTTCAATGATCCGCTGCTGACCGACCTCATCGACCAAGCCTTGCAGCAGAATCTGGACCTGGCACAGGCTTCGGCGCGCGTCACCCAGGCCAAGGCCGGCCTGGGCGCCGCAAATGCAGCACTGCTGCCCTCGGCGAACATCAGCGCACAGGCGGCACGCGCTTATCAGTCCGTCGAGACGCCACTGGGCCAGGTGTTGAATTCAGCACCGGGCTACGACCGTTACGGCAATGCCTATGAGGCCAACCTCGAGGCAGGCTGGGAAGTCGATGTCTTTGGCGGACTGCGCCGCGGGCGTGAGGCGGCACTGGCTGAGTATCAGGCCTCATCAGCGGGTGTCACGGCGACGAGGTTGGCGATCGCTGCGCAAACGGCCGATATCTACATCACCCTGCGCGGATTACAGGCGCGGCTGGACATCGCCAACCGGCAAGTCGATACCCGGCGCGCGTTGCTGGAAAAGGTCCGGTTGCTTTACGGCAAGGGTCTGGCCGCGGAATATCAGGTGCGCCAGGCCGAGGGTGAGTTGTCGCAAGTCGAGGCGACCGTTCCGGTACTGCAAAGCGGTCTGGAGGCAGCCATGAATGCGATGGACGTGCTGCTCGGCACGCCTCCCGGCACTCACCGCACGCAACTGGCACGTGAGGGCGAAATTCCCGATGTGCCGTCGCTGACTGCGCTGCGCACACCGGCAGATCTGCTGCGGCGCAGACCGGACCTGATCGTGGCTGAACGCCGCCTCGCGGCCTCCAACGCGCGTATCGGTGAAGCGATTGCCGAGTACTACCCGAAATTTTCCCTCAGCGCCTTGCTCGGCAGTGCGACAGCCGTATCCGGCGGCAATCTTTTCACCGGCGGCGCAAGCCAGTCGGCCGGTGTGCTGGGTTTGCGCTGGCGGCTATTTGACTTCGGACGCATCAACGCCCGGATCGATCAGGCCAAAGGTCAGGAATCAGAAGCACTGGCGGCCTATCGCCAGTCGGTACTGCGTGCCACCGAAGATGTAGAGAACGCGCTGTCCTCACTGGTAAATCGGCAAACCCAGGCCACGACCCTGACCGGCGGCGAAGCGGCGCTGACTCAAGCACGCCAGTCCTCGTTCACCGCCTATGAAAAAGGCACCGCCAGCCTGATCGATGTTCTGCACGCCGACGAAACATTGCTGCAGGCCTCCGACGCCAGAGCGCAGGCGCGGACGGAATCGGCCCGTGCGGCGGTGGCGGTATTCAAGTCGCTGGGCGGGGGCTGGCAACCCACTGAATCACAACCTGTAGCGGCACGCTGAGCAGCACCACCAGATCGCTTTCAGGTCAGGGCATCAGGCTACGCAGAATGAGGTTGGAGGTCAGCGTGGGCGCTACCTCGATAAAATCGAGATTGTGCTGCAGCAACAACGGGTTGACGAAGGGACGCAGGGTCAGATGAATCGCCTCGACGGTCTCGTCCAGCGGGGTCTTGCGCTCGAACTCTCCGAGCTCTCGCCCTTCACGCACGATGTCGAAGATAAAGCGCTTGATCTGCTCCTCATACAGCTGAGCACTTGGCCAACGCTCCGCTGCCGAGAATGCCGCGATGTCGTAAAGCTTGCGATCATTGAAGAACAGGTCCACACCCGTGGCAATCACGGTCTTCACCAGCCGGCGGAAACGCTCGGTCGGCGAAATCCCCTCTGCGTTAACAGCCTGTTCGACCGCTGCAACCATTTGCCCCAGACAATTTGAGCAGATCGCTTCGCCGATCGCCTGCTTGGAATCAAAGAATTTATAGATGTACGCCTTGGAAAAACCGATGGCCCTGGCCAGATCGGAAACCGTGGTTTTGCCATAGCCGTATTGGCTGAAGTGTTCATTGGCTGCCGCGACAATCTGATCACGAATGTCGTGATCGACTGGGCCACGTGGGCCGGGCGAAGATATCGATGGCTGATTCATGGGCGTAGCTTACTCAGCCTGTCGAGGTCTTACAAATCGTGACCAATAGAGTACATATTCACGAAAAACGGCTGTGTGAAACGGGCTGACGTTCAAGCCGTCGAACAGGGCGGATCGGCCCTTCTACGGCGTTTCCACTTCATCGACCGGCAACACCGGCAATGAAGCAAACATTTCGGCGCGGCATACCTCAAGGATTTCATCCGCCAAGGCGGAATCATCCGGACAGGCGCGTGACAAGACAATTGCGCCGACCGCACGCGACAGCAAGTCGATCATTTTCTTCCTGCCCTCGCCCTCCGCGGCATCCGGCCCTGTCGGATATTTTTCCCCCAGAGTTTGCAGGGTGCGTTCAATGCCTTCGGCAAACGTTGCTTTCACGTCGTCCGACTGACGCGCCGCGTCGCCACACAGTGCGGCCATCGTGCAACCGCTGCCGCGTCCGTCGCGATGTTCTCTGTTCACATAAACGTTGATGAAACCGGGGACATCGAGCGCCTGGGCACCTGTCAACGATTTGCCGAGACTGCAGGCCGAAGCTTCGGCCATCAGGTCGGCCTTCGACCCGAAATGCTTGTAGAAGCCCCCATGGGTGAAACCGGCAGCCGCCATGAGATCCGCCACACCGACGCCGTCAAAGCCACGCTCACGGAACAGCTCTGAGGCCGTCTCAACGATGTGTTCTCGATTGGCCTGCGCCTGGGCCTTGGTCACTCTCACGTGCAATACCTCGTGTTTAGCGGGAATTCCTGCCTCCGATGATACATAGATGTCGCCCATAATCAAAACCGTTGACAGTTTAGATTTCGATCATCATCCTAATTTCACACCCACCGATCTCCATTCACGGGCACGGAAGATTCATCAGATGACCAAACAGACTCTGTTCACCCCTTACACCCTGGGCAGTCTCACGCTGTCGAACCGCGTCGTTCTCGCGCCGCTGACACGCAACCGCGCAGGCCAGGGCTTTGTCCCGAGCGAATTCGCGGCGACCTATTACAGCCAGCGCGCCAGCGCCGGTTTGCTGATCAGCGAAGCGACGCAGATTTCCCGACAGGGCCAGGGTTATCAGGACACCCCCGGGATCTACACGCAGGCGCAGATAGACGGTTGGCGCACAGTCACCGATGCGGTTCACGCCAAGGGCGGAAAAATCTTCCTGCAGCTGTGGCATGTCGGCCGCGTGTCGCACGTTGACTTGCAAGAAAACGGCGCCGCACCGGTGGCTCCTTCTGCGCTGCGTGCCGCGACCAAAGTGTTCGTCAACAACCGCTTTGAAGACGTTTCCGAACCCCGCGCGCTGGAACTCGACGAACTGCCGGGGATCGTCTCCGATTTCCGCCAGGCCGCAGCCAACGCGGTCGCCGCCGGGTTCGACGGCGTGGAGATTCACGGTGCAAACGGCTATTTGCTGGATCAGTTTCTCAAGGACAACGCCAATCGGCGCACCGATGCTTACGGCGGTTCGATTGAAAATCGTGCGCGTCTGTTGCTCGAAGTGACGGCGGCGGTCGTCAATGAGATCGGCGCGGATCGCACCGGTGTGCGCCTGTCTCCAGTGTCGCCAGCCAACGGCGTATCCAGCAGCGATCCGCAGGCGCAATTCAATTACGTCGTCGAGCAACTCGACGCCCTTGGTGTGGTTTATCTGCACATGGTCGAAGGCGCGACCGGCGGCCCGCGCGACGTGGCCCCTTTCGATTTCGGCGCCCTGCGCCAGCGCTTCAAAAACACCTATATCGCCAACAACGGCTATGACCTGGACCTGGCGAACGCGCGGCTCGCCGAAGACCAGGCCGACCTGATCGCCTTCGGTCGCCCGTTCATTGGCAACCCGGATCTGGTGGAGCGCCTCAAGCAGGGCGCGCCGCTGTCCGCGTTCAATCCCGCCACCCTCTACGGCGGCGGCGCGGCGGGCTACATCGACTACCCGACTCTCGCTGAATCGAGCGTCAGCGCAAGCTGAGCGCGTTCCGTTTCTCACCTTCTGAAAGAGAGATACCCCATGAGCACTCGCCCTACTGTTCTCATCACCGGCGCCTCCACCGGCATTGGCGCCGTCTATGCCGAACGCTTCGCGCAACGCGGTCACGATCTGGTACTGGTCGCCCGTGATCAGGCTCGCCTGGACACACTGGCAGCGCGCTTGCGCAGCGAGCACGACGTCGCCGTCGATGTCATCCAGGCAGACCTGACCCAACTCGGCGATCTGACCACCGTTGAAAGCCGCCTGCGCGACGACGCCCGTATCGGCATTCTCGTCAACAACGCCGGCGCTGCGCTGTCCGGCCACTTTGTCGACCAAAGCACCGACAGCGTTGCGCAACTGGTTGCCCTCAACACCACGGCGCTGGTGCGGCTCGCCAGCGCCATCGCCCCACGCCTGGCCAAGGCCGGCGACGGCGCAATCATCAACATCGGTTCGGTGGTAGGCCTGGCGCCGGAGTTCGGCATGAGCGTCTACGGTGCAACCAAGGCCTTCGTGCTGTTCCTGTCCCAGGGACTGAGCCTGGAACTGTCGCCGCAGGGTGTCTATGTGCAAGCCGTGCTGCCCGCCGCCACTCGCACGGAAATCTGGGATCGTTCCGGCGTCGACATCAACACCCTGAGCGAAATCATGGAAGTGGGTGATCTGGTGGATGCCGCACTGGTCGGTTTTGATCGCCGCGAACCTGTGACCATCCCGCCGCTGCACGAAGCCGAGCGCTGGGATGACCTGCAGGGCGCACGCCAGGGCCTGCTGGGGCAAATCCGCCAGTCTGCGGTCGCCCAACGCTACCAGACGCCACAGTGATTTTTTGCTAGCGAGCATTCGCGGCAGATTCGATGCAGGCACATGGCATTGCATCGAATGCTGCCGGCTTGCCGGAGTGACAATGAGTTCAATACAGACAAATTCCCGCCCGGGTTCGCCGACGTCATTCATCGACGCAGCGAACCAGTCGATCACGGTCAACGGCATTCCCTTCGCCTACCGCGACACCGGGCCCGCAACCGGCGTGCCGCTTGTACTGTTCAACCATTGGGGCGCGGTGCTGGACAACTTCGACCCCGCGATCATCGATGGCCTGGCGCAAACCAGACGCGTCATCACCACCGACTATCGCGGCATCGGCAACTCGGGTGGAACCGCGCCACTGACGGTGGGTGAAATGGCCGACGATGCCATCCAGCTGATCAGGGCGCTGGGGCTGAAAACCGTGGATGTGCTCGGTTTTTCCCTCGGAGGTTTCGTCGCTCAGGACATTGCCCTCAAGGCGCCTGACTTGGTACGCCGGTTGATTCTGACCGGTACTGGACCGGCGGGCGGCACCGGCATCGACAAGGTCGGCACAGTGTCATGGCCATTGATCCTCAAAGGCTTGCTGACCCTGCGCGATCCCAAGTTCTACCTATTCTTCACCTCGTCGGCCAATGGGCGACGGTCTGCCTCGCAGTATTTACGACGCCTCAAGGCACGCAAGAACAATCGCGACAAGGGCCCGACGCCGCGCGCCTTCCTGCGGCAATTGAAAGCCATCACGGCGTGGGGCAAACAACCGCGGCAAGCGCTTGGACGCTTGCGCACGCCGACGCTGGTCGTCAACGGCGACAACGACATCATGGTGCCCAGCGTTAACTCGTTTGAACTGGCCAGGCTTATCCCCGACGCACAGTTGGTGATTTATGAGGATGCCGGGCACGGCGGGATTTTCCAGCATCACGCCGACTTTGTGGCCAAGGCGCAGGCGTTTCTCGATGCTTGATCACGTCACGCAGCAACACCGCAACCCACCGACTACCCTCCGTACAACCAGCAAGAGCCGCACCACGATGAAAGCATTTCTGATTGATGGCTATGGCAAGAACCCCGGACGCATTAGCGAAGCGCCCGCCCCCGCAGTCGGTGCCCACGACGTCTTGATCGAGGTCCATGCGAGCAGTGTCAACGTGCTGGATTCGAAGATCAGCAAAGGCGAGTTCAAGCTGATCCTGCCCTACGCCTTTCCGTTGATCCTGGGCAATGACCTGGCGGGGGTCGTGGTTGAAGTCGGTTCGAAGGTGACACGCTTCAAACCGGGAGACGCGGTATATGCTCGCCCGCCCGAAGCGCGGATCGGGACGTTCGCCCAATTGATCGCCGTGAACGAAAACGCCGTGGCCCTGAAACCTGCCAATACCGACATGGCACAAGCCGCGTCCCTGCCCTTGGTTGCACTGACCGCCTGGCAAGTACTGGTTGAAACCGCCCGGCTGCAAAAGGGCCAGAAAGTGCTGATTCACGCAGGCTCGGGCGGCGTCGGCACCATTGCCATTCAGCTTGCCAAACACCTCGGTGCGTTTGTCGCCACAACCACCAGCACCGCCAATGTCGAATGGGTCAAGGCGCTGGGGGCCGATCTGGTGATCGACTACACACAGCAGGACTTCGAAAATGTGCTGCATGACTATGACGTGGTGCTGAACAGCCTCGGCGCCGACGTGCTGGAGAAGTCACTCAAGGTCCTCAAGCCCGGCGGCCAACTCATTTCCATCTCGGGCCCACCCACTGTGCAGTTCGCGCGGGAGCAAGGGTTGTCCTGGCCATTGCAGCAAGTCATGCGCCTGCTGAGCCTTGGCATTCGTCGCAAAGCGCGCAAGCAGGACGTCAGCTATGCGTTTGTGTTCATGCGAGCCAATGGCGCTCAACTGCAACGCATCACCGCGCTCGTTGAGGGCGGAATCATCAAACCTGTGGTTGATCGCTCCTTCCCCTTTGAATCAACGGCTGAAGCATTGAAGTACGTTGAGCAGGGACGCGCCAAGGGCAAGGTCGTTGTTGCGCTCAAATGACCACGCCGCCTGTTTCTGAATCGAACGTAGACACTGCACAGCCTTTACTGCTGGAGCGGCCCTCAGCCGAAGTGATTTCGCCAGAGGAGCAGCAAGTGCTTCAACCGGATGATGTGCAGGTTCAAGCGCCCGTTATCGTTTGGCGCAGTTTGATGCTTGAGCCATGAGGAAGGTTGCAGGTGATCTCGTCAGGCTGTCGCGCTCGACTCGACAAGATGAATTTGCGTGGCATTGCGTCCGGCCAGCCAGGCCAGCACGGAAGCGGCGACCAGGACAGCGGCGCTAAGCTCGAAGGTGGCTTTGTAGCCGCTCAAATCAAAGGCCAGACCGCCAATGATTGCGCCGCCGGCAATTGCCAGTTGGACGATGGCTACCAGCAAGCCGCCTCCCGCCTCAGCATCATCCGGGAGCGTCTGCGCCAGCCATGTCCACCAGCCGACCGGCGCGGCCGTGGCGACCAGCCCCCAGAGTCCGAGCAACACGGCGGTCAGCACCGGCGATTTGCCGAAACTGATGAGCGCCAGCGCGATCGCCGCCATGATCAGCGGAATGGCGGTCAGCGTGCGGTAGAGGCCGCGCCCCATAAACCGTTCGATCAGAAAGGTGCCGATAAAACCGGCCAGTCCCAGCCCCAGCAGCATGAACGACAAGGTTGAGACACTGACGCCCGTCACGCCCTCAAGAAATGGTCGCAGGTAGGTGAACAGCATGAACTGGCCCATGAAAAAGACGCTGACGGCGACCATGCCCAAGGCCACTGGCAATTGCTTCATCAGCCGCAAAACGTTGCCGCTACCGACCTGGCGCTCGGCCTTGAAAGACGGAAGGCTGATCAGTAGCCACACGGCGGCAAGCACCGCGACCGGAACCACACAGAAGAATGCGCCGCGCCAGCCGATCAATGAGCCAAGGAAGCTGCCCACCGGAGCGGCGATGACCGTGGCCAAAGCGTTGCCGCCATTGACGATGGCCAGCGCGCGGGAAACCTGTTCAGGCTTCACCAGGCGCATGGCAGTCGCCGCCGACAACGACCAGAAACCACCGATCGCAATCCCGATCAGCGCACGTCCAAACATGAATGACGGATAGCCCGGGGCGAGCGCGACGACCGTTCCGGAGACGATCATCAGCAAGGTCAGGCCCAGCAGAAGCTGCTTGCGTTCGATGCGAGCGGCGACCGAGGCGATCAACAAACTGGTGATCAAGGCAAAGCCACCGGACACGGAAATCCCCTGCCCGGCCTGGCCTTCGGTGATGTGCAGGTCTGCCGCAATCGGCGTCAGCAGGCTGACGGGCATGAACTCGGAAGCGACCAGAGCGAATGCGGCCAGCGACATCGCCAGCACGGCGCTCCAGCCGCCTGTTCTTTTAGAAGGATCTGTAGAAGGAAACGTCATGGAAACTACCTGTGATGCGAAAAACGTAGGGGGTGATGCGCAAGGGCAAGCAGTTTGTCGCCCGTCCGGGCACTGCCCCTGTAACAGATGGACACATTCTCCCGGTCAATCCGGTGCTTCCCTAGTGCATTCCTCTTGAATGCTTGCCTGATCCTCTGGGGATGCAGGGTGATAGATAGGAAACGTCTCGCGCGCGCATTAGAGTTCAGTCAAAGGAGTGAGCCCACATGATCCCGACCCCTCTGCCCCAGGAATCACCTTTGGCACGGCACATCGACCCGCGTGTGAACGCGCCGGGTGACTTCGCCACGTCGATACCCGGGCTGTCGCTGTTTCGTCGCGACCAGCCGGCGCCCCCCGTTGTGTGCATGATCGAACCCAGCCTGATTCTCGTGGGTCGCGGCGAAAAGCGCTTGTGGGTCGGTGGTGAGGGCTACAGCTATGACCCGTCGCGGTTTCTGGTCACGTCGCTGGACCTGCCCGCCAACTCCGAAGTGATGCTCGCCAGTCCCGAACAGCCCTGTGTCGGCCTCGTGCTGAAGCTGGATGTCAGCATGCTTGCGGAGGTCATTACCAAGAGCGGCTTGCCGGCCAAGCGCCAGCCATCAACGGGTACGGGCGCTGCGATTGGCAGCCTGTCGTCAGCGTTGGAGGACGCGCTCGATCGCCTGCTGGCATTGCTCGATGAACCCGAGGCGATCCCGGTCCTGGCGCCGCTGATCCTGCGCGAAATCCATTATCGGCTGCTCCATACCGACCAAGGCCCACGGCTGCGGCAGATCACTGCCGTCGACGGTCAGGGTTATCGCATCGCCAAGGCCATTGACTGGCTGAAGGTCAACTACACCGATGCCCTGCGCATCGACGATCTGGCCGCGCGAGTGCAGATGAGCGCGCCGACCTTTCACCATCATTTCCGCCAGCTCACCGGCATGAGTCCGCTGCAGTACCAGAAATGGCTGCGGCTCAACGAAGCCCGGCGGCTGATGCTGGTCGAGCGCCTGGACGTGTCGCGGGCGGCGTTTGCGGTCGGCTATGAAAGTCCTTCGCAGTTCAGCCGCGAATATGGCCGGCTGTTCGGCACCGCACCGAGTCGTGACATGGCCCTTTTGCGCGCGCAGCCATTCGAGGCAGAAGCGCTCGGCACAGTCGCGAATTGAACGAAAACCGGTGATGCGCCTCGCTGCGTGTCACCGCTCATAACAATGCACGTCAACCGATGATCAGCGGGTGAATCATGGAACTACGAATCAACCAGAAGACCTACCAGGTCGATGCCGACGCCGATACGCCCTTGCTGTGGGTGATCCGCGATGATCTGGGCATGACCGGCACCAAGTACGGCTGCGGGCTGGCGCAATGCGGCGCCTGCTCGGTGCTGGTGGACGGCAATGTGGTGCGTTCCTGCGTCACGCCGGTGGCGGGTGTGGTTGGCCGCGAGGTCACCACCATTGAAGCCATCGAAACCGATGACGTGGGCAAGCGGGTGGTCTCGACCTGGGTCGATCTGCAGGTCGCCCAGTGCGGCTACTGCCAGTCCGGGCAGGTGATGGCTGCCACCGCGCTGCTCAAGCAGAACCCCAAACCGAGTGATGCGCAGATCGAGGCGGCGATGGTCAATCTGTGCCGCTGCGGTACTTACAACGCCATTCATGCCGCCGTGCATGAGCTTGCCGGCAAGGGGGACGCGTGATGAACGTTCGTATCGACCCTTCACAACACGCTTCAGTCCTGGATCTACAGGAACCGATCAATGTATCGCGCAGACGTTTTCTGACCGGTACCGCCGTCGGCGCACTGGTGCTCGGCTTCGGTCTGCCACTCGGTGCGACACGGGTGCAAGCTGCAGCGACAACTACGGCCGAGCGTGGCACACAGGTCCCGGCGTTTCTCGAGATCCGCCCGGACAACCGCGTGCGTCTGCTCTGCCCGTTCATGGAAGGCGGACAAGGCACGTTCACTGCGATGGCGCAGATTGTCGGTGAAGAGCTGGATGCCGACCCGGCAACCTTTCTGGTCGAAGCCGCTCCGCCTGGCGAAGCCTATGTGGTGATGGAAAACGGCATGCGCATCACCGGCGGCAGTATGTCGGTGCGCATGAGTTACCCGGTCATGCGCCGCCTCGGTGCCCTTGCCCGCGCCATGCTGTTGCAGGCGGGCGCGCAGCAACTTGGCGTGCCGGTGAGCGAGTTGAGCACCGAGCCTGGCAAAGTGGTGCACGCCAAATCGGGCCGCTCGCTGGCCTACGGTGAACTGGCCGAGCGCGCAATGGATTTGCCGGTTCCCGATCCGGCCTCTGTAAAGCTGCGCGATCCGAGTCAGTTCCGCTGGATCGGCAAACCGGTGAAGCGCCTCGATGCCTACGACAAGTCCACGGGCAAGGCGCTGTACAGCATCGATCTGAAGGTCGACGACATGCTGCATGCCGCCGTTCAACATGCCCCGCGCCTGGGGATGACCGTGGGCAACCTGCGCAACGAAGATCAGGTCAAGGCGATGAAAGGCGTACATTCCGTGCATCGTCTGCCGGGCGCTGTGGCGGTGGTCGCCGAGCGCTGGTGGCACGCCAAACGTGCCGTCGAGGCGATCCAGGTCGACTGGCAAGAGCCGACGGCCGACAGCCAAGTGCGGCCGATGCCCGCCGACTTTTCCAGCGATGCCTGGTTCAAGCGCCTCGCTGAAGATAAAAGCCCCGCCAGAGACGATGAACATGAGGGCGATGTGGCTTCGATTCTCAAGGAGTCCAAGACCCGGATAGACGCCACTTACCACAACCAATACCTGAACCACGGACAGCTGGAGCCGCCTTCAGCGCTGGCCCGGTTCAATCCGGACGGTTCGCTGGAAGTCTGGTTGCCGAATCAGGCGCCGGACATGTTCCGCGCCGATATCGCCAAACGCACCGGGCTGGATCCGTCGCGCATCACCTTGCATTCGCCGCTGCTGGGCGGGTTCTTCGGTCGGCATTTCCTCTACGACTCGGCCAGCCCCTACCCTCAGGCCATCGCGCTGTCCAAAGCGGTTGGCCGCCCGGTCAAACTGATCTGGAGTCGTGAGGAAGAGTTCCTGCGTGACGTGCTTCGCCCGGTTGCCGCGGTGAATTTCCGTGCCGCGCTGGACAACGACGGCTGGCCGCTGGCAATCGAAGCGATCAGTGCCACCGAAGGCCCGACCGAAGCCCTCGCCGGCAAGCAGGGTGAAAAGCTCGATCCGACGGCACTTGAAGGCTTGTCGGGCAAGTCCTATGCGATCCCCAACAAGCGCATCGCGCAGATCTACGTCAAAGGCCCGGCGATGCTCGGCTATTGGCGTTCGGTGGGCAATTCCCTCAACGACTTCTTCTATGAATCGTTCCTCGATGAACTGGCCGACAAGGGTGGCAAGGACCCGTTCGACCTGCGCCTGCATTTGCTGCGCGGCAACCAACGGCTGACCACACTGCTGCAATCCGTGGGTGAACTGTCAGGTGGCTGGAAACGTGGGCCGTTTACCGCCGAGGATGGCAGCCGACGTGCGCGCGGGGTGGCAATGGCTTCGCCGTTCGGTACGGAGACGGCGGTGATCGCCGAGGTGTCCATCGAGAACGGCCAGGTCAAGGTGCATGACATCTGGCAGGCGATTGACCCGGGCAGCATCGTCAACCCGGCGATTGTCGAGGCTCAGGTCAATGGCGCCGTGGCGCTGGGCCTGTCGCAAACACTGGTGGAAGAAGCCGTGTGGATCGATGGCAAACCCCGGGCGCGCAACTACGACTTGTATCCGATCCTGCCGCCTGCGCGGATGGCACGGGTTCATGTGCGTGTGGTCGAGAGCGGAGAAAAAATGGGTGGCATCGGTGAACCGCCGTTGCCTGCGGTCGCGCCCGCTGTCGCTAACGCGGTGGCAGCGCTGACCGGTCAGCGGGTGCGCAGCCTGCCCATGAGCCGACACACCTTCAGTTGATCAGCGCCGGAGCGTCCATGAATAACAGCCGATTCGCAAGAACCGCTGGCTGGCTGGCGGTGCCGTGCCTGGTCGCGGCAGGCCTGCTGGCCTGGTATGTCACCCGCGAGCCTGTCTCGCGCCTGGAGAACCATCAAATCGCCGTGGCCGATATCGACCCGGCGTTGGTAGCTCGGGGCGAATACGTCGCCAGGCTCAGCGATTGCGTGGCCTGCCACAGCGTGCCAGGCGGTGCGCCATTCGCCGGTGGACTGGAAATGGCCACGCCGCTGGGCGCGATCCATGCGACCAACATCACCCCGGACCCGGAAACCGGCATCGGCCACTACAGTCTGGCGGACTTTGATCGTGCCGTGCGCCACGGCGTGGCGCCCGACAGTCGCCGTTTATACCCGGCCATGCCCTACCCGTCCTACGCCAAGCTCAGTGATGACGACGTGCGAGCGCTGTATGCGTTCTTCATGAAAGGCGTGGCGCCGGTCAAACAGGCGAACATCCCCAGTGCGATTCCATTTCCGCTGAACCTGCGTTGGCCAATTGCGCTGTGGAACGGTGTGTTTGTCGACGCCGAACCTTATGTGACCAAACCGTCGCAGGATGAGCTGTGGAACCGCGGCGCTTATCTCGTGCAGGGCGCCGGGCACTGTGGCAGTTGCCACACGCCGCGCAGCCTGGCGTTCAACGAGAAGGCACTGGATGAGTCCGGCAAGCCATACCTCGCTGGCGCCTTGCTCGATGGCTGGTACGCACCGAGCCTGCGCGCTGACCACAACACCGGGCTGGGCCGCTGGAGCGAGCAAGAGATCGTGCAGTTCCTCAAGACCGGTCGCAACCAGCACGCGGTGGTCTACGGCTCGATGACCGAGGCGTTCAACAACTCCACGCAGTTCATGAGCGATGACGATCTGACCGCGATTGCCCACTACCTGAAGTCGCTACCCGGGGATCGCGAACGGGATGGCGCGCCTTGGCAGTATCAAGCGGTTTCGGCAGCGCAACGTCTGGAATCGCCCGGTGCACAGACCTACGTGACGCGCTGTGCGTCGTGCCACGGTCTGGACGGCAAGGGTCAATCGCAATGGATGCCGCCACTGGCAGGCGCCACCTCGGCATTGGCCAAGGAAAGTGCCTCGGCAATCAACATCACTCTGAATGGATCGCAACGAGTGGTGACGGCCGGCGTGCCGGATGCCTATCGCATGCCAGCCTTCCGTGAGCAGCTGTCGGATCAGCAGATCGCCGAGGTGCTGACCTTCATGCGCAGCACCTGGGGCAATCAGGGCAGTGCTGTTGATGCAAACACGGTTGGCAAGCTGCGTGAGCACACCGATCCGGCCAGCAGCAGTCCGATCATCCTGCAGATGCGTTAAGAGGAAAACCCGACGGGAGCCATCGACTTGCGTGTGGAAACGCCCTTGCGCCGTAGCACATTCCACACCTCGTCGAATGAACATACATTCATCTAAAACATCGCTCCAAGCGTCTAGTCTGCGGGTTCCGACATAGTGACTACAGGAGTTACCCACCATGTTCTCGCATGAAAGCATCCCGCTGATCATCATCTTCACCATCATGCTGCTTGGCGTTCTCGTCGCCGTCCTCCACCCGGTACATGCGGTCATCACGTGGCTTCGCAGACGCCGCGAAGCATCTGCAACGCAACGTACGCGAAACGCCGATTCGCGCTGAATACGTCCATCACCCGCCCGGCAAGGTCCGGGCTTTCGGCTCCCCCCTGCGCTGCACCCGGTTAAAAACGGCCAGGTGTGACCCCTTCCACACCGATAAGGCTACAGAGCGATACAAAAACTCCGCTGCATGACACATCTCGGGTACATGCCAATGCAAAAGTGTGGGCCATCGGAACCTTCTGTCCGACATCCCCCATCACAGGCAGGTATTTCCATGATCAATCAACTCGACACCGTGCTTTACACCGGCAAGACCCGCACCACTGGCGGGCGCGATGGCGCCTCACGCAGCTCGGACGGCAACCTGGACATCAAGCTTTCGCCACCGGGTTCGAATGGCAGCGGCACCAATCCGGAACAACTGTTGGCCGCCGGTTGGTCGGCCTGCTTCATCGGCGCCATGGGCAAGGCAGCCGCGGCACAGAAGATCAGGCTTCCGGCGGATGTGGCGGTCGAAACCGAAATCGATCTGGGCAAGGCCGGCGATGCATTCTTTCTTCAGGCGCGCTTGAGTGTCAGCCTGCCGGGGCTGGAGCCTTCGGTCGCTCAGGCGCTGGTGGACGCTGCGCATCAGACCTGCCCTTACTCAAAGGCCACTCGCGGCAACATCGACGTCACCCTGCGGCTGATCTGAATCAGTCCTGATTGATCCTGCAAACCGCCCGATGCACGGCTTCGGGCGGTTTTTTTTTACAGAGTTGAGCGATGCCGTTCCTCCGGTTCAAACAACCAGAGGCGCGAACGGTCATTGAATGATTTACGCGAACGATGTCTCGTGCTCGCTTTCGTGGACGTAAATCCACGAGATTCCCGATGGCGAATCCGGGTCGAGGCGCATGAGCGCCGAGTCGACTTTCTTCTTGGTGATCCCGTTCTTGACCAGGTCGAAAACCGTCAGGAAGAAATCACCGGGAAGCGGCGTGATCGAGAGATTGATGATGTGTGATTCGGGGCTGCCGGCACGCTGGCCGTGCAGGCCCCAAAGGCGTTCCCAGTAATTTTCCCGGTTCATGATCTGACCGTCCGTGAGCACCACCCGGAAATCGTTCGCCAGGGCATCGTACAAAGGCTTTATCGCGTCTTCCGACTGGGAAGCCACACCGCGCGACCACGGGAAAAAGAGGTTGTACCAGCGGTGCACCTCGGCTTGTACCAGCGCTGTTTTATCGGTTGTTTCGGTGTCTCGGCTGATTGCCATCTGCGTTCTCCTTAACGAGCTCAAAAGGCGCGGGTTCTCCGTTACGCATAGCCTGGGCGATGCTCCGCGCCTCATTCAAGATCCATCCTGAAATCAACGTCACGGGGTCAGCTCGAAAGCGCTTGAATGACTTCAGAATGTCTCCTGTCATTTGGCTGACCCGGCCACAAAAGTAGACACCAACCTGTTGGTTTGCATTGCAAGCTGACCAACGGTGTAACCGGCTCCTGCGCTGCAAGTGCCGCGCTTAAGCGGTTCCTTGATCACGTTTGTCCCCTCCCTCTCCTCCTGCGCAATTTCACATTTTTTTCACGAAGCGCTTTGTTGCTGTAAAAAACCCTGACACAATTATTAGCAATGATTCTCAACAGCTCTTTGTTTGCTATTTAAAAATCAGGAAGCCTTCATGTCGCGCCCTACCTCGCCGCATCGTTTCAACCCGTCACGCAACCTCCTGTCCATGGCCATCTGCATGGCCGTCATGGCCCCGGCGCTGGCCGATGAAACCCGCGAGGCGCAGGACACCGCCCCGCCCGCCACCCTCGAGCTCGGCGCGACCGCCATCACATCCACACAGCTGGGCAGCACCACCGAAGGCTCCGAGTCCTACACCACCGGCACCATGGCCACCGCCACCAAACTGCCGTTGACCCTGCGCGAAACACCGCAAGCCGTCACCGTCATCACGCGCCAGCGCATGGACGATCAGGCGATGACCAGCATCAACGACGTGGTCAACGCCACGCCAGGGCTGTTCCTCGACTACTCCAGCGGCCCAGGCCGACAGGCCTACAAAGCCCGAGGCTTCAACATCGACAACCTGATGTACGACGGCATTCCAAGCGGCTACGACGGCGTGAACGTCGGATCCCAGCCGAATCTGGCGATGTTTGATCGGGTCGAGGTTGTTCGGGGTGCGACCGGTCTGGTCACCGGTGCCGGCAACCCTTCGGCGGCGATCAACCTGGTGCGCAAACGGCCATTGGCCGAGCAGCGCGTCACCCTGACCGGCGCCGCCGGGACCTGGGACAACTATCGCGGCGAGCTCGATGCTTCCAGCCCGCTCAACGACAGCGGCACCCTGCGCGGCCGGGTGGTCACGTCCTACCACGACGCCAACAGCTTCATCGATGACGTGGACGAACAACACAACCTGTTCTACGCCGTCACCGAAGCCGATCTGAGCGACGACACCACTTTGACCCTCGGTTTCTCGCACCAGAAGGACAGGACCAACTACTTCTGGGGATCGTCGATGATCGGTCTCGACGGCCATCACCTCGATCTGCCGCGCTCGTATAACCCCGGCACCTCCTGGGAAGACAAGGATCAGGAGATCAACACGGTCTTCGCCGAGATCCGTCAGCAACTGGCCAACGACTGGAAGCTGCAGGTCAACGCGAACTATTCCGAACAGAACGCGCTGTTCTCCGGCTCGTACCAGTCGCGCTGGGTCAACGACACCCTGGCCCGCACGGTTTACCAGTCCAAGGCCGATGAAAACCAGGCAGGTCTCGACGCCTTCTTCAGCGGTCCGTTCGAAGCCTTCGGGCGCAGCCATGAACTGGTGGTCGGCGCCAGCAAACGCATCTACGACCTGACCACTCACAACTACTCGCCCTATGACACAAACTGGCCGATCAACGCCGGCAAACCGGACTTCGTCCACACCAACAACACGCGTGAAGTCACCACTCAGGACGGCGTGTACCTGACGACTCGCCTGAGCCTGGCCGACCCGCTGAAACTGATCCTCGGCGGGCGTCTGGACTGGTACGACTACGACAACCGCGATGGCGACGGCGACTACAAAGTCACCCGCAACGTCACCCGCTATGCCGGCCTGATCTACGAGCTGGACGACCATCATTCGGTGTACGCCAGCTACAGCGACATCTTCACCCCGCAGAGCAACAAGGGCACCTCCGGTAACCCGGTCAAGCCGATCGTGGGCAAGAACTACGAGGTCGGCATCAAGGGCGAATACCTGGGCGGCGCGCTGAACGCCAGCCTCGCCGTGTTCCGCGTCGATCAGGAAAACCGCGCGGTGCAAGTGTTCGTCCCGAACTGCCCGCAGTCGTCCTGCTATGAAGCCTCCGGCGAGATCCGCAGCCAGGGTATCGACTTCGAACTGCAAGGCGCGCTCACCGACAACTGGCAGATCGGCGGCGGCTACACCTACGCCCGCACGCACACCATCAAAGACGAGGCGAACCCGCAGAACGTCAACAAGCAGTTCGACACCGACACCCCGGAACACCTGTTCAAACTCACCACCCGCTACAACTTCCAGGGCCCGCTGGAAAAACTGCGCGTGGGCGGCAACATCTCCTGGCAGAGCCGCATGTACAACGACATCGAACTGCTCGATGGCGGCAACTACCGCCTCAAGCAAGGCGCGTACGCCGTGACCGACCTGATGGCCGGCTACCGGGTCAATGACAACCTCGACCTGCAACTCAACGCCAACAACATCTTCGACCGCAAGTATTACTCCACCATCGCCAACTCCGTCAGCTACGGCGGCGACAGCTATGGCACGCCGCGCAACATGATGCTGACGGCCAAGTACACCTTCTGAGTTGTCCAGGCGCAGGGACGCGCCAACCCCGCAGCACTCCTCCCGCCACGCCCTACATACCAAAGCGTTAATTTCAAAAACCCATGTCTGGTGGTCAGTCGTACCCCTTTGCCCAAAGATTGCCTTCGGCCAGGACTGCAGCCTTGCGCCGCCTGTGCAACTTCTTTAACTCAATGGGTGTTCAAAATGACTGACGAGAAAAACGGAACCACCCGTCGTGGCTTGATCACGACGGGCGCCATGGCCGCAACCCTGGCGGTGGCATTGCCGGCGCTGGCGACACAGCAGACACCAGCATCCGCGTCAGGGGTCAGCAAAAGCGCCGGCAACGGCAGTGGCTCGGGAATGCTCACCGTCAGGGATGGCACGCAGATTTTCTACAAGGACTGGGGCCACGGCCAGCCGATCGTTTTCCATCACGGCTGGCCCCTTTCCGGTGATGACTGGGATGCGCAAATGCTGTTCTTCCTCAGCAAGGGCTTTCGCGTCATTGCCCATGATCGACGTGGCCATGGTCGCTCCTCACAGACCGCCACGGGCAACGAAATGGACACCTACGCCGCCGACGTTGCCGAACTGATGGCGCACCTGAACATCCGCAACGCCGTGCACATCGGCCACTCCACCGGCGGCGGTGAAGTGGCGCGCTACGTGGCGCGGCATGGTCGCGGCCGGGTGGCCAAGGCCGTGCTGATCGGCGCCGTGCCGCCCATCATGCTGCGCACCGCAAAAAATCCCGGCGGCCTGCCGATGGAGGTGTTTGATGGGTTGCGCAAAGCACTCGCGCAGAATCGCAGCCAGTTTTATCGTGACTTCCCGAGCGGACCGTTCTACGGCTTCAATCGCCCAGGTGCGAAAGTGTCTGAGGCGATCGTCGAAAACTGGTGGCGTCAGGGCATGAACGGCGGGATCAAGGCGCAATACGACTGCATCAGCGCGTTCTCCGAAACCGACTTCACCGATGACCTGAAAAACATCGATGTGCCGACCCTGGTGCTGCACGGTGAAGATGACCAGATCGTGCCGATCACCAATTCGGCTCACCTCTCAATCAAATTGCTCAAGCACGGTACGCTGAAAACCTACCCCGGCCAGCCCCATGGCATGTGCACCACCCACGGCGACTCCATCAACGCGGACCTTCTGGCGTTTATCAATGCATGAGGTTCCAGGGCCGCGCCCTCACGACAAGCCACGTACAGCCCCCTGAAAAGAAAAGCTCCGATCGAGTCGGAGCTTTTTTATTGGGCGAATCACACAGCCGTTGCAGTTATCTACCGGGCCATCATCAACGTCTGATCGACGGGCAACGCCGGGCGCAGCTTGGGCACTACCTGCAACTCAATCGGCGTGCCAAGAAATGCCTGGCAACGCGAACGCAGCCAACGCTGAGCGCAATCGTTGTGCGCAGCGGCACGCCAGACCATGGAAAGCTCACGCGATGGCAGCACCAGAGGGGCCGGCTCGGCCCTGATGCCATTCACCGAGGCCATGGTCCTGGCCACGTAATCCGGCACGATGACCAGCATGTCGCTCTGCGCCAACAACCTTGGCAAGGCACTGAACTGCGGCACTGCCAGCACCACTTTGCGCCGACGTCCGAGCAGGTCCAGCGCGTGGTCGGTGTCGTCTTTGGCTTTGCCCATGGATGACACGATGGCGTGCGGTCGCTCGCAGAACTCATCGAGCGCCAGCAGGCCCGGGCGGGTATCCGAGCGCAGGAGCATTGGCCGGATCGACCGTAGACTCTTGCGTCGGGCGTTGGCCGGCAGATCGAGCGTAGGGCTGATGCCCAGAGAAATCTCGCCATTGAACAGCCGCTGCGACATCTGCTGCTGATCGACGCGCAGCACCACTAAGGCAATATTCGGCGCCTCGCTACGAAGCTGGCGCAGCAGTCGCGGGAGCAACGCGTATTCGACATCGTCGGACAGGCCGACCTGAAAGGTCACCTCGCTGGTAGCTGGGTCGAAGGGCTGACAACGGCTCAACGCCGCGACAACGCCATCCAGCGCCGGCGTCAGGTTGGCGAAAATTTCCTCGGCCCGCCTTGTCGGCTCCATCACCCTCCCCGCACGAACGAACAACGGATCGTCAAAAAGCACACGCAAACGCCCCAGCGCTGCACTGATGGTTGGTTGACCGAGAAACAGCTTCTCGCCGACCCGGCTGACGTTGCGCTCATGCATCAGCGTCTCGAAGACCACCAGCAGATTGATGTCGACACGACGGAGTTCATTTCTGTTCATGAAGTTCACCACCCGGCACGCGGCCATTGAGATCGACGGAGAGCTGTTAAAGGTTAAGGGCGCGGCTGCCGGACGTCTGTGGTACTTGGGGACAGCGGGATCATGCGTTAGGTGAGTGTTTTGATACTTGTGTATGAACCGTTTGAAACCGATAGCTGCATCGGGCCGCGCAAAGACCGGTGCAATGGCCGTTTTTTCGGGTTTTTTGTCCTAGCTGACGGCGTGCTGCGCCACTACGATGCTTAACCGTCTATCTACTCACGCCCACACCTGCGCAACGTGTCGCACGGCGCTATCGCCAGCGGGACCGTGTCTCTGGTCGGGCATCAACCCGCACGAGCAAACACCGGCCGCCCGGCCAAGGGATTCGCCACAACGTCACAACCTTTTGGGAAAAGAGCAATGAACAACAATCCCATCAGCAACAACCCCAGCGAGCCGGTGGTATTCATCGTCGACGACGATGCCGCGTTGCGCGAATCCCTCGGCAGCCTGTTGCGCTCCATTGGTCTGCGGGTGGAGCTGTTCGGGTCGGTCGCCGAGTTCATGACGTATCAACGTCCGGACACGCTGAGTTGCCTGGTACTCGACGTGCGCCTGCAAGGCAGCAGCGGGCTGGATTTCCAGAATGAACTGGCCACCGCCGGAATCAATGTGCCAATCGTGTTCATCACCGGACACGGCGATATCGCCATGACCGTGCGCGCGATGAAAGCCGGCGCGGTGGACTTCCTGACCAAACCGTTTCGCGAGCAGGACCTGATCGATGCCGTCTGCGCCGCACACTCGCGGGACAAGCAGCGTCGCGAGTCAGGGCGGCATGCCGATGAGCTGCGCGCCCGTCATGGGACGTTGACACCCCGGGAGCAGACGGTCATGGCGCTGGCGGCCTCAGGCTTGATGAACAAGCAGATCGCCGGGGAAATCGGCCTCAGTGAAATCACTGTGAAGATCCACCGGGGACAGGCCATGCGCAAGATGGGCGCGCGCTCATTTGCCGACCTGGTGCGCATGGCTGAAGTCATCGCGGCGCTGCCTGCACATCGGTGACCGAATGAAACGATATGGTATGGCTCAAGCCGCCGTGGCTGGCCGGCACCATCAACACTCAAGTTCCGAACAGCTAACACTTGGGTATAGCCGGTTCATACCCATTCATACTGCAAATGACCCAATGCAGCAGTGCCAGTATAGAAGTCTTCGAATAAGATCTTTATTCAAATAACCATTACTCAATACAACGATTGGTGAATGACAGACAGTCGCCAACAACCGTCATGCCTGAAAAACAACTTCAGACTTTTTAACCTCTTCATTAATACGCCTTTCATAGCGTTTGCCTGCTTCATCGAAAGAACACGCCCTGCCGTCCGATAGCAAAAATCTGGAAGAATAAATGTCTATCATCAAACGTCGCGCACAACTTCTTTGTTCAGACGCCTTCGCCTGGCTTTGCGCCATAGCGGTCGGCAGCATGATCTATATAACCAACGCGTACCTCGATCTGGACGTTGCGCCGACGTTGTTCTACATCACGCTGGTATTCATGTCAGCGAACATCTTCCCGGTACCGGTATTTCTTGCCGTCGCGTTGGGTTGCCTCACGCTGCTGACGGCCGACTTTCTGGTCGATGAAGGTTATCGCGATCACCGCAGCATCGCCGGATTCGTCAGGTGCCTGATCGCGCTGACGACCATTTCCCTGCTCGCGTTGCGCAGCAAACGCGCCACTGAAACGCTGCGGCGCAAGGAAGCGTTCTTTCTGGGCGCACAGAAACTTACCCACACCGGCAGTATCGGTTTCATCATCGATAAAAAAGTCAGCGTGTCATGGTCGCAAGAGTCGTCGCGTATTTTCGAGTATTCGCCGGACGTCACCCCGACACTGGCGCTGGTCAAGTCACGCACTCATCCCGACGACCTGCCGGTTATCGATCAGGTGCTGGAGCAGTTTGCGCGCCGGCAGGAGCTGGTCGAAGTCGAGCATCGGCTGCTCATGCCGGATGGTCGGATCAAGCACGTGCAGATGATCGCCAGCCCGTTGCCCAGACATCGCGGGCGCACGCAATACGCCGGGGCGCTGATGGACGTCACCGCCAGCAAACAGTCGGAAGAGGCCTTGTTTCACTCGCAAGCCACCCTCGCCCACGTCACGCGCCTGACTTCCATGGGCGAACTGGCCGCGTCGATTGCCCACGAAATCAATCAGCCGCTGGCAGCGGTCATCACCAGCGGTGAATCCTGCAAACGCTGGATCAACCGGCCCGAACCCAACCTGGAAGAAGCCCGCCGTTCGCTGGACCGGATCATTCAAAACTCGGTCAGGGTCTCCGATGTCATCGCCTGTATTCGGGCGTTGTCGCGACACAGCGAGGTGCAACGCAATGTCGAAGTGTTCGACGACATCGTCAGTGACTCGCTGACGCTGATGCAACATGACATCAGCTTCCATGAGGTGCGCCCGCACGCCCGACTGGGCACTCACGGGGCACGAATCAAAGGTGACCGGGTACAGCTGCAGCAAGTCATCATCAATCTGATCATCAACGCCTGCCAGGCCATGGCCAATGTACTTGACCGCGCCCGGACGCTGCGGATCACCACCTCGATCCTGCACAACGAGGCCGTGCTTGAAATCGCCGACTCCGGCGTTGGCATTGCCGAGGACATCCTGCCTTCGCTGTTCGACCCATTCTTCACCACCAAGCCCACCGGCCTGGGAATGGGCCTCTCCATTTGCCGTTCGATCATTGAATTCCACGGCGGCCGCATCTGGGTCAACAGCACCGAGGGCGTCGGCACGCAGTTTGTGTTTGCGATTCCATTGGCTGCGCTCGAACACGATCAATGACAACCATCCACCCCTGATGTCGCCCGGTGGCGATATGGAGACCCGCATTGTCTATCCAACGTACAAACCCCGGCGCAGAACCCGAAACCCCGGTACACGAACGAACCGTCGTGTTCGTGGCATACCCGCAAATGGGCCTGCTGGATCTGACCGGTGCGCAGACCGTTTTCTGGGCGGCGACGTGCGGACTGGCGCAACTCGGTTTGCCCGGTTATGCCTTGCACACCGCGAGCCTGCAAGGCGGGCCGGTGCAGACCGGCGAAGGCCTGGTGGTTCAAACCCGGCGGCTGGATGAGCTCGGCGACGAGCCGATCAATACGTTGATCGTTCCGGGCTCGGCGTTCATCAGCCAGGCGTTGCGAGACAACGCGCCGCTGGTCGATTGGTTACGCGCCACGTCAGCCACGGCCAACCGTACGACGTCGGTATGCAGCGGTGCTTTTTTCCTGGCTCAGGCCGGACTGCTCGATGGACTGCGCGTGGCGACACACTGGTTGATGGCTGACATGTTCGAGCGGCTGTTCCCCAGGGTCGAGCTGGATCGCGAGGCCATCTTCGTCCACCAGGCCTCGGTGTGGACTTCGGCCGGGGTCAGCGCGGGGATCGATCTGGCGCTGGCGCTGGTCGAGGCCGATCACGGTCGCGAGCTGGCCATGCAGGTCGCCCGGCGCATGGTGGTGTACTACCGACGCCCGGACAACCAGAAACAGTGGAGTCCGCTGCTGCAATCACAACATTCCATCGCGCACGAGCGCTAGCCGGAGACGGTGGTCATGAACGCACCGCACACACTGTACCTGGTCAGTCACCCGCCCTGCGTCACCCGCTATGGCACGCACACATCGTTGTCCACCGCTGAGCGCGTGGAGATCATCGACGCAATGACGCAGACCCTGAGCGCGACGCTGAGCATTCTGGCGCGGCTCAAGCACAGCCAGCAGACACTGCACGCTGTCAGCTTTTTACCGGTGCAGACGCTGTTTCGCAGGCTGTTGAATGCCAATACCCGTTACGCCGACTTTCTCGTCACCGGCATCACCGACCTGGGCGGCCATGCCCAGCGCGACGCGCTCTACCACCTCAATGAGGCTCCCGAACCTTTATGCTTTGCCGACTGCCTTAAAGGCATTGACCGCGCCCTGCGCCGACTGCGGGCCGCCGATGCCTTGTTCCGCGACTGTCGCGCCAGCGCAATTGCCAACAACGACTACGCCAGCCGACAACTCTTTGAAGCCTGCACTCGACATAACAGTTACTTTCTTTCGTTAATCAACAACCATTTATTTGCTGAACATTGATTAACTTTCGCAACTAACAAAAAAACCAACCAAACATACCCACGTATACTATTCCACAATTTTTGAAAGCGTATCTTGCAAGTATGGCGGGCGCGACAGACACCCGCAAAGAACGCAAGGTTTCCCATGTTCAACTCAGCTATTGTTTCAGTTGTCGATGATGACGAACTTGTTCTGGTTTCAATGGACAGTTTGTTGCGGTCTTGCGGTTATACGGTCAAGACATTCAACAGTGCTTTTGCATTTCTTGAATCGAGCGCGCCAGAGCAGACCGGGTGTCTGATCTCGGACATTCAGATGCCCGGCATGTGCGGGGTCGAAATGTACGAGGCGCTGGCGGTCAGGAAGATCCATATTCCGACGATCTTCATCACCGGCAAGCCGGGCCTGCCCCCTGAATTCAGCACCCGTGTGAAGACGCCGGAAGGCTATTTCTCCAAACCGTTCCATACCGAGGCTCTGTTGGCCTGCATCGAGCAGGCGCTGATGCGCGGACGTTGAGCCCCCAAAAAGAGCCGCGGCCCTGCCCGACCGATAAACCTCAAAACAAAAAAGGCCCCGCAAGTTCACCACTTGCGGGGCCTGATTTTTATCGAGCCCGGCCGAATGCAGCCGGGCCGCCAACAGCCGATCAGTAATCCCAGAATGCTGCGATCCAGCGGAACGCATCACCATCGACCGCCACGCGGCCCACCGACGGGAACGGCAGATGGGTGGCAACAAACCACTCGCCACTCGCCGCCGCTTCGCGCATCAGACGCATGCGAACACGCACCGACTCTTCAGGATCATGCTCGAAACCGTTGTGCCATTCCGGATGCTCGAAGGCCACCGGAAACAGGGCGTCGCCAGCAAAGGTCAGGCGTTCGCCGCCCGAGTTGACGTAGACAATGCTGTGCCCCGGCGTATGCCCGCCGGTGAGTTTCACCACCACCCCCGGCGCCACTTCGTATTCATCCTCGAAGGTGCGCACCTGGCGGCGGTAATCGTTGATGAACTGATTGGCCGTCGCGCGCAGAACGTCAGGCACTGGCGCCGGCATGACGGTCTGGGTGAAGTCCGGCGTCTCCCAGAACTCGACCTCTTTTGCCGAGACGTGAATGCGCACGTCCGCACGCAACCGGCTCTTCACCTCGTCGACCAGCAGACCGCCGACATGGTCCATGTGCATGTGGGTGATCACAATGTCAGTCACGCTGGCCAGATCGATGCCCGCCGCTTCCAGGCGTTTCGGCAACTGGCCGGCCCGGGGGAAACCGGCAAACTGCCCGCCCAGTCCGGCGTCGACCAGAATGATCTGCTCGCCGCTGCGCACGACCAGCACGTTGAGTGCCCAGTCAAACGCGTCCGGCCCCAGGAACATGTCCTTGAACCAGGTGGCGCGAGCTTGCGGGTCGGCATTTGTGGACATGGTGGAGGTCGGCAGCGGCAGCACGCCGTCGCTGATCACCACCACGTCAATGTCGCCGACCTGCAGTGCGTAGCGCGATGGCACCAGCTCCTGCGCCGGACCGAATGGCTGGCGGGTGACGGACGCCTGCCGGTCATCGGTTGCGTTGGTTTGATTGGAGTGATTCAGATACGTTGACATGGTCGCTTTCCTCTTGGCTGAGTCAAAATTTCCCGGACGAATGCCCTTGCTGGCGCAAGCGCTGAATGGCGCGCCTTGAAATCGAGTGTGCATCGCGACCACGACGTCCAACACCATACGCGGGTATAGGGCTTGAACCACATCGACCGAGTAACGCCGCTGTTGAGGTGGCTGTGGCCCATACCAATGTATATTCGCGCTCCTGCCCGCAAACACCGAAACTACGGCGCACCGGATCGCCGAAAAGCGGGCGATCATCAGGTCCCTGAGCAGTCATGAACTCTATTTTTCACCATCCCGACCCTCTCACCTGCTTGCTCGCGCAACCGCGCACGCTGGTGTTCCTGGCGTATCCGCAGATGGGCTTGCTGGACCTGACCGGCGCACAAACCGTGTTCTGGGCCGCGTCCAAGGCCATGGCCGAACGCGGCTTGCCTGGCTACGCGTTGCACACCGCCAGCCTGGACGGCGGATTGATCGCCACCGCCGAAGGGCTGTCGGTCAACACCTTGGCCCTGCGCACCTTTGACGAGACAACCATCGATACGCTGATCGTGCCCGGCGCGCCGAATATCCGTCAGGCCATGCTCGACAATGTTGCGTTGGTCGACTGGCTGCGCGCGGCGTCGGCCAAGGCCAGACGCACCGCCTCGGTGTGCAGCGGCACCTTTCTGCTGGCCCAGGCCGGGCTGCTGGAAGGCTTGCGCGCAACCACCCACTGGGGCATGTGTGACATGCTCAAGGGTGGTTTTCCGAGTGTCGATGTCGACCTTGATGCGATCTACATCCAGCAAGGCAACGTCTGGACTTCTGCCGGGGTCACCACCGGGATCGACATGGCGCTGGCACTGGTCGAGGCCGATTGCGGCCGCGCCGTGGCGTTGAAGGTGGCGCGGGAGCTGGTGGTTTTTCTCAAACGCCCTGGCGGTCAGGCGCAGTTCAGCCAGTTGCTGCAAGCGCAGATCGACGACAGAGGCTGCTTCGAAGAATTGCACCTGTGGATCAGCGAAAACCTCGGCGACCCGCAATTGAGCGTCGAATCGCTGGCCCGACAGGCGCAGATGAGCCCGCGCAATTTCGCGCGGGTCTACAAACGCAAGATCGGCCGCACGCCGGCCAAGGCACTCGAGCTGTTTCGCCTGGAAGCGGCGCGACGAATGCTCGAAGACTCTCAGCGCAACATCGACCAGATCGCGCAGTTGTGCGGGTTTGGCGACGAAGAACGCATGCGCGACACCTTCTACCGTCACCTCTCGGTCTCGCCCCGGGAATACCGCAGTCGGTTCTCGCGCTGACGCCACACAGCGCAATGGCGCCGGGCTCGCAGACGTTTAAATACGGTCGCTATACACACGTATAAGTCCGCCGCCGGACCGAGCGGCGTATCGTGCGGCAATGGCGGGCGTCCTCGACGGGCTACCCGAGATCAGCCCTGGTAAAGCAATGTCCCACACCGCTGTTGTATCGGTTGTCGATGATGATGAGTCCGTGCGCATGGCGCTGGACAGCCTGTTGCGCTCTCACGGCTACACCGTGCAGTTGTACCCGAGCGCGGAGGCTTTTCTGGCGATGAAGGCGCCGCCCCGCCCCGGCTGCATCATCTCGGACATCCAGATGCCCGGTCTGTCCGGCATCGAGATGTATGATGAGCTGTGCGCCCGAGGCGTGCGCATCCCGATCATTTTCATCACGGGTTACCAGGGGCGTCCGCCACGGGTCAACGCCGCATTCCCCGAGCCCCTCGCCTATTTCCCTAAACCCTTCCCGTGCGGCGAACTCATCACCTGCATCGAAAGCGCATTCAATCGCGCCGTTTGACGGCCCTCTTTCTATACCTGTGTATACCTCACCCCATACCTAAGCATGTCGGCACTGACCCTATGTAGAAGTGTCTCGCCGCACCTTCCCCGATAGCATCTTCCCCAGCGAATCGAACCGGCTCTGCGGTTGTTCACAACCACCTGCTTCGTGCAGTGCGGCAGACGCTCACGCATGAACGGACAAACCGTTCAACGACCAGAATTTCCACAGGAGTCATCCGATGAAACAACACATTTTAGTGATAGGCGCAGGGTTTGGTGGAGTCTGGAGCGCCTTGAGCGCCGCACGTCTGCTGGACCAGCATGATCGTAACGACGTGCAGATCACCGTCCTCGCGCCCCAGGCAGAACTGCGCATTCGCCCGCGTTTCTACGAGCCGGATGTCCACAACATGAAAGCGCCGCTGGGTGAACTGTTCGATGCCGTGGGCGTGAATTTTGTCAAAGGCATCGCCGACAGCATCGACACCGCCAGCAAGCAAGTGACCTACAGCGATGCCTTCGGTACGCAAGGCACACTGAGCTATGACCGGTTGGTGTTGGCCGCCGGCAGTCGCGTGATTCGCCCACCGCTCAAGGGCATGATCGAACACGCCTTCGATGTCGATCAGATCGAAGAAGCAGCACGCCTCGAAGCCCATATCAAGTCGTTGAAGGACCAGCCGTCGAGCGCTGCGCGTAATACCGTGGTGGTCGCCGGTGGTGGTTTTACCGGGATCGAAACCGCCACCGAAATGCCGGCCCGCCTGCGTGCCGCACTGGGTGACGATGCGCCGATCAGGGTCATCGTGGTGGATCGTTCGCCGCAAATCGCCGCGACGCTGGGTGACGGTATTCGCCCGTCCATTGTGGAAGCGTCCCGAGAGCTGGGCATTGAATGGGTAGTCGACGCCTCGGTCGCCTCGGTGGATGCCGGCGGCGTGACCCTGGCCGACGGTAAACGTATCGAGTCCAACACCGTCATCTGGACCGTTGGCTTCCGCGCCAGCCCGCTCACCGAACAGGTGCCTGGCAGCCGTGATCCGCAAGGTCGCCTGCACGTCGACGGCCACTTGAAAGTGCTGGGGCACGTGGATGTCTTCGCCGCCGGCGACGTCGCTTATGCCGCCACGGATGATCTCGGAAACTACGCCGCGATGTCCTGCCAGCATGCGATCAGCCTGGGCCGTTATGCCGGCAACAATGTGGCCGCTGACCTGATCGGTGTCGCACCGGTCACCTACCGCCAGCCCAAGTACGTGACCTGCCTTGACCTCGGTGCCTGGGGCGCGGTGTTCACCGAGGGCTGGGACCGTCAATTGAAACTGGTCGGGCAAGAGGCCAAAGACCTCAAGACCCAGATCAACACCGTGTGGATTTACCCGCCGGCCGCCGATCGTGCAACCGCACTGGCCGCGGCCGACCCGTTGATTCCGGTGGCCTGATCACCCGACGGTTCACACTTCCCTATCGCTGCGCATTCCCAGGCGCCCGCCACGTTTTTTTTGGCGGGCGCTTTTTTTATGCAGAACTCACAAAGCGTCGGGCGGCAATAAACGGCACTCTAGCGTTGACGCGATGGCTCCGCTGCCAGAATGTCTTCCAGAAAGTCGATGAACACATTGATACGACTGGAGCCCCGGTGATTGGGCAGGTACAACGCATTGATGCAGCAGCTCGCATTACCGGGGTTGACTTCATACCCCTCCAGCAGCCGCGTCAACCGACCGGCCTCGACATCGGCGCGCACCAGCCAGTCGGCCAGCAGGGCCACACCGCGCCCCGCCACCGCCGCTTCGCGCAGGATGTCAGCGTTGTTGCTTTGCAGGCGACCATGGACATTGAGCTGGATGGTTTCCTCGTCGCCCTGGAACGTCCAGTGCTGGTGCGAACCCGCGTAGTCGAAGCGCAGGCATTGATGCTCGAGCAAGTCTCGCGGATGCGCCGGCACAGCGTGACGGCTCAGGTAATCCGGACTCGCCACAATCCAGCGCTGGAATCCGCCCACGCGCTTGCTGACGATATCGTCACTGACCACCGACGATCCCAGCCGCACCGAGACATCGATCTGCTCGCTCAGCAGATCGCTGACCTGATCGCTCAACGACACACTGATTTCAAGCCCCGGATGGCGGTCGAGCAATACCCCCAGTTGCGGTGCAATGATCTGCCGGCCGAACTCCACCGGCACACTGATGCGCAGGCGTCCTTGCGCCTCGCTGCCACGGTCGGCGACAACCGCGTCGGCCTCATCGATGGCATCGAGAATGGCCACCGCTTTCTCGAAATAGGTTTGGCCGGCGACCGTCACGCTGGTGTTGCGTGTCGTGCGGTTGAGCAGGCTGGCGCCCAATTCGTTTTCCAGCCCCGCCACCTGTCGTGTCACCGAAGAGGTGGAGATGCCGAGTTTGCGCGCCGCCGAGGAATAACCACCGCAACGTACGGTTTCAACGAACATCTTCAGTGCCAGCAACTTGTCCATAAGTGGAGCCCGATCGAAAGGAAACGGTGATGATTGTGCATCACCGTTCCCCAATCGTCTTGTAGGACCGTGCTTCATCGGACTCAGCGGTGCCTGCGGTTCAGGCATCGGCCTTGCGGCTCAGGAACAGCGCCAGGGCCAGTGCCGGCAGCAACGCCACGGTCACGGCGGACAGGTTCCAGCCAAAATGCTCGTAGAGCGGACTGGCGACCAGCGATCCCAGCGCGCCGCCGACAAAAATGCTGGTCATGTACACGGCATTCAGGCGCGCCCGGCTGTGCGGGTCGATGGCGTACACCTCGCGCTGGCCGAGCACCATGTTCAGCTGCACGGCGAAGTCCAGCAGCACCGCGCAAACCACCAGCCAGACATAGCTGCTGCCCGGCAGCGCGGCGATCAGCAAGGAGACTGGCGCCAGCATCAGTGCCACGAGCGTCCCGCGCCGACCGTGCCCGGCATCGGCCAGCCGTCCGGCAATCGGCGCTGCGACCGCGCCGACGGCGCCGACCAGGGCAAATATCGCCACCTGTGCCTGACTGAAACCGTGGTGCCGCATCAGCTCAATCGGTGCGAGGGTCCAGAACAGGCTGAAGCTGGCAAACAGCAAGCCCTGATACAGCGAACGCTGACGCAGAACCGCGTGCCGACGGGCCAGCGCAAACACCGAGCAGATCAGCGCAGCGTACGTCGCCTGATGGCTCGGGACGCGGCGCGGCAAGGCAATCGCCGTGATCAGGGCGATGACAGCCATCAGCGCCGCTGCGCTGAAAAACACCCCGCGCCAGCCGAACACTTCCACCAGCAGACTCGACAGTGGCCGCGACAGCAGAATGCCCAGCAACAGGCCGCTCATGATGTTGCCCACCACCCGCCCACGGGTTGCCTCGGGCGCCAGGTGCGCGGCCAACGGCACCAGGATCTGCACCGCCACCGAAGTCAGGCCGATCAGCAACGACAGGACCAGGAACATCGACGGCGAATGCGTCAGACCGGCGCACAACAGCGTCACGCTTGCCGCCAGGGTAAAGCCCACCACCAGCCGACGGTTTTCCATCAGGTCGGCCAGCGGCACCAGCAACAGCAGGCCCAGCGCATAACCGAACTGCGTGAGTGAAACGATCAGACTGGCATTGGCACTGGACAGGCCGATCTGCGGCGCGATCAGTTCGACGATCGGCTGAGCGTAATAAAGGTTGGCCACGACCGCGCCGCAGCAGAATGCCAGGAACGCGACCATCAGGCCGGAAAGAGAAGCGGATGGTTCGGCCTTGGCCGCCGCTGCCGGATTGCCCGTGAGCATGATGACACCTCGATGAGTTGGGAAAGTGACGCCAAGGCTAAGGGTCGCGCAGGCCTTCGAGTATCCATCCCAAAGGCAATTGAGTGATGCGCCAAATGCAACGACCCTCGGCGTTGCACTTGGCGCAACGTGCTATTGCGCGGTCTGGCAATACTCGGACGTTTGCACCTTCTCTACCCTTGGGCACCTGGCGCAGGGCTTTGCATCGGCGCCCTTCCCCGGTCGTTCAAGGAGTTGTCGAAGATGCCGAATCCGTCCCTCACGCCCACCGCGTGCCTCTTGGGCAACCGCTCATGAACGGCCATTTCATGAGATCCAGAGCGCTGTGGGTCAGCGCGGCAGCCCTCGCGTCGATCGGTGCAATCGCTGCCCTGGCGCTGATGTGGCGTCCGGCAATTGCGCCGGTCGAACGCCCGCAAACCTTCGATTCCGCACAACTGCAACGCGGCGCGCGCGTCGTCGAGGCGGGCGACTGTGCGGTGTGTCATACGCGGCCTGGCGGCCAATACCTGGCCGGCGGACTGCCGCTGGTGACGCCGTTCGGCACCCTCTACAGCACCAACATCACCCCGGATCCACAGACCGGCATCGGCCAATGGTCGCTGCCGGCCTTCGAGCGGGCGATGCGTGAAGGGATCTCCCGCGACGGCCACTTCCTGTACCCGGCCTTCCCCTACGTTCATTACCGTCGCATGAGCCAGGACGACATCGCCGACGCCTATGCGTACCTGATGAGCGGCCCGGCCGTGGACTCGCCGCCACAACAGAACCGCATGAACTTCCCGATGAACATCCGGCCTCTGGTGTCGTTCTGGAACCTGCTGTTCCTGCATGGGAAGCCGCTGACGCCGCTGGCGGAGCAATCGCAGGCGTGGAATCGCGGGCGTTACCTGGTCGAGGGGCCCGGTCACTGCGCGGGCTGTCATTCGCCGCTGAACCTGATCGGCGCCGAAAAGTCCGGCGAAAACCTGGCCGGCGGCAGCGTGGATGGCTGGGACGCGCCGTCATTGCTGGGCATGGCGCACCGGGCAAACCCGTGGAGCAGCGAACAATTGGTGAGTTACCTGCGAGCCGAAGTGGTCGACGGACACGGCACGGCGGCGGGCCCGATGCGCCCGGTCAGTCTCGGTCTGGCGCGCTTGCCCACAGAAGATGCCCAGGCGATTGCCGAATACCTGCTGAGTCTGCCGGCGAAAACCGCGATCAACGAAATTCCGAGCGCCAGCGCTGAACCTGCGGATCGATCCTCTGGCGCGCTGCTGTTCGCCAGTGCCTGCGCCGGCTGCCATGCCCAAGGCGCGCCGATGCGTGACATCGACGGCCACCCGGCACTGGATCGCACCTCGGCGCTGCAGTCCGCCAGCCCGCGCAACTTTGTGAAAACCGTACTCGAGGGCATCCCGGCAGAACCCGGCCAACCGGGTCCGGTGATGCCCTCGTTCGCCGCCAGTCTCGACAACGCTCAACTCGACGCCCTGGCCGTCTACCTGCGCCATCAGGCCAGGCCCGATCAACCGTGGACCGACCTTTCCGCCACCCTCGAAGCGCTACGTCAGGAGACGAAATGACTCAGATCACCCTCAACGTCAACGGATCTTCCCGGGCTCTCGAACTGGAACCGGACATGCCGCTGCTCTATGCACTGCGTAATCACCTGGGCCTGAACGGCGCCAAGTACGGGTGTGGCCTGGGCCAATGCGGCGCCTGCACCGTCATCGTCGATGACCAACCGGTGTTTTCCTGCCTGACACCCTGCGCGGGTCTTGAGGGCAAAAAGGTGCGGACGGTCGAGAGCCTGGGCACGGCCGAACGCCCCGGCACTCTGCAGCAAGCATTCATCGACAAACAGGCCGCTCAATGCGGTTACTGCATCGCCGGCATGTTGATGCGTGCGCAGTCACTGCTCGAAAGCAATCCGCATCCCGACGAGCAGACCATTCGCGAACACATGGCAGGCAACCTGTGCCGCTGTGGCACGCACTTGCGCATCATCGAGGCGATCAGCCTTGTCGCCCGGCAAAACGGGAGTGCGCAATGACCACGATCAATGAGGTCGATCAGAGTCGCCGTGCGTTCCTGCGCGGGGGCGCGCTGCTGGTGGCGTTTGCTTTGGTGCCGGTCTCGCGCCGCGCCCTGGCTGACACCGAAGTCGATACCCTCGGCACGGTCGTGCTGGCGCCGGACCTGCCCGGCAGCCTGCGCACCAACCCCTGGCTCGATGCCTGGATCCGCGTCGGCCACGACGGCATCACCGTCTACACCGGCAAGGTCGAACTGGGCACCGGGGTCAAAACCGCCTTGCTGCAAATTGCCGCTGAACGGCTGGAGGTCGCCCCCACAGCGATCAACCTGCTCACCGCCGACACCGCACTGACGCCGAACGAAGGCTACACCGCCGGCAGCCACACGATTTTCGACAGCGGCACCGCGCTGTTCAACGCGGCGGCACAAGTGCGCGAGATGCTGCTGGAATCGGCCGGGCGCAGCTGGAACGTTGCGCCGGCACTGCTGACGACTCGCGACGGCATCATTCTCGGCCCGACCGGGCAACGCATGTCCTACGCCGACGCCGTGCAGCAGGTCGATCTGCACCGCTATGCAAAATCCGAGTCGCCCTCGATGCCACCGGCGTCATTCAAGCTCATCGGCCATTCGCTGCCACGCCTGGATATCCCGGGCAAAGTCAGCGGTGGCGCCGCGTTCGTGCAGGACATTCGCCTGCCGGGCATGCTCCACGCCCGGGTCATCCGCCCGCCGCGTCCCGGCTGCACGCTGGAAGCCATCGATATTGAATCGATCAAGACGCTGTCCGGGGTGGTGCAGGTGATTCGCGACGGCAATTATCTGGCCGTGGTCGCGCGGGACGAATGGCAAGCGATCAAAGCCATGCGTCATGGATACGCCTCGGCGCGCTGGAGCGGCGGGCAGGCGATTCCCGAATCGCGCGACATCCATGCGCTGCTCAAGCGCCTGCCCTCGCGTCGTTATCCGATCAGCCATGAAGGCACGCCCCAAGGCAAGACCGACAACGAATATCGCGCCCGGGTGACCAAGCAATATCTGATGCATGGCTCGATCGGTCCGTCCTGCGCCGTGGCCTGGTTCAAGGACGGCACCCTCACCGTCTGGACCCACACCCAGGGCGTATACCCGCTGCGTGCCGGGATCGCCGAAATGCTGCGGCTGCCGCCCGACCGAGTGCGCTGTATCCACACTGAAGGTTCCGGCTGTTACGGCCATAACGGCGCAGACGATGCCGCGGCCGACGCGGCGCTGATTGCCATGCGCGTACCGGGCACGCCGGTGCGGGTGCAATGGATGCGCGAGCAGGAAAACCTTTGGGAGCCGTACAGCTCGGCGATGGTCACCGAAGTGCAGGCCAACCTCGACGCACAGGGTCGGCTGCAGGACTGGAACTATGACCTGTGGACCACGCCGCACAACGAACGCATCGTCAACGCCGGGCGCTTGCTGCCCGCACGCCTGCTGGCCCGGCCGTTCGCTTCCGCACCCTCGGTGCCGATCGCCCAGCCTGAGGGCGATGGCGATCGCAACGCGGTGCCGCTGTACACCGTGGCCTCCTCGCGGATCGACATGAACTTCGTCACCGAGATGCCGTTTCGCACTTCAGCCATGCGCTCGCTGGGGGCGCACATCAACGTCTTCGCCATCGAAGCCTGTATCGACGAGCTGGCCGCCAAGGCCGCAGTCGATCCGGTTGCCCTGCGCCTGGCACACCTGACCGATCCTCGGGCACGGGCGGTGGTGGAAAAGGTTCGCGATGCCGTCGGCTGGGCGCAAAAAAGCAGTGAACCCGGCGCAGGCCTTGGCTTCGCCTTCGCGCGCTACAAAAACATCATGGGCTACTGCGCCATCGCCGTGCGTCTGCGGGTGCATCCGCAGACCGGCGAAGTGCAGATCGATCACGTCGTCACGGCGGTCGACGTGGGGCAGATCGTCAGTCCCGATGGCCTGCGCAACCAGGTCGAGGGCGGGATCGTGCAGTCCACCAGCTGGACGCTGTATGAAAAGGTCGCCTATGACGCCGGCGGCATCCGCAGCTACGACTGGAGCGGCTACCCGATTCTGCGCTTCTCGCAAGTGCCCAAAAAGGTCGACGTTCACCTGCTCGACCAGCCGGGGCAACCGTTTCTGGGGGCCGCCGAAATCGTCCAGGGTCCCATGGCGGCCGCCATCGGCAATGCAGTGGCGAATGCCACCGGCCGGCGTTGGCTGAACCTGCCCCTGACCCGCTCGCAACAGCCTTCCTGAACCGCGCCACGTTGCATTTCACGCAATGCAGCGTGGCGTCGCGTGTGGATTATCAAGCACCGGTCAGCCGCTTAACGTAGGGCCATCCGGTGCCGGACCCAATGTCCGACACCGTCCACCGACCTTTTTCGAAGACTGGAGAACCCCCATGACACAACAACTGTTCCGCCCCATCGCCCTCGGCCCCTACACACTTCCCCATCGGGTGGCGATGGCGCCGTTGACTCGCTCCCGTGCCGGGCAACCGGGCGACATCCCGACGTCCATGAACGCCGAGTACTACCGCCAGCGGGCGAGCGCCGCGCTGATCATCACCGAGGCGACGCAGATTTCCCGTCAGGGCCAGGGTTATGCGTGGACGCCTGGCATCTACAACGATGAACAAGTGCAAGCCTGGCGTGAAGTCAGCCGCCAGGTACACGAGGCCGGCGGCTTGATCTTCATGCAGCTGTGGCATGTGGGCCGCGTATCGCACCCAAGCTTTCAACCGGACAACGCCTTGCCGGTGGCGCCGAGCGCCTTGCCTGTACCGGGCAAGACTTTCATCGTCGATGCCGAGGGCAATGGTGTGTGGGGCGACGTGCCAGTGCCGCGCGCACTGCAGGTTTCGGAAATCGCCGACATCATCAACGACTACCGCCGCGCCGCCCGCAATGCACTGAACGCCGGGATGGATGGCGTGGAAATTCACGCCGGCAACGGCTATCTGCTGGACCAGTTCATCAACAGCAACAGCAACCAGCGCACCGACGGTTATGGCGGCACCCTGGAAAACCGTGCGCGCCTGTTACTGGAAGTGGTGGCGGCCGTGGTCGACGAAGTCGGTGCCGACCGTGTCGGCGTGCGCCTGACGCCCATGGGCCGTTTCATGGGCATGGGCGATGAAACCCCGCAAGCTACGTTCGGCTACATCGTGCGCTCGTTGAACCGCTGGAAACTGGCCTACCTGCATCTGGTCGAGCCGGCCGTGGTCGGCACGGTCAAGGACGAGAATTTCGACCCGCGCTGGGACGCGATCATCGGCCAGTTGCGTGATGCCTGGGATGGCGTGCTGATGATCGCCGGCGGCTACGACCCCGAGTCGGCGGAACAGGCCCTGGCCGACGGTCGCGCCGACATCATCGCGTTCGGCAGACCGTTTCTGGCCAACCCCGATCTGCCTCGGAGAATCCGCGAGGGCCTGACGCTCAACGCACCGGACCCGAGCACGTTCTTTGGCGGCGATCAGCGTGGCTACATTGACTACCCGTCCCATGCCTGACCCGCTGACCGCAGGGGGCTGACCGAGGGAATTTAATAACTCTTCAGGATTGTTTAAGGACTTTAAAGGGCGTCGACGCAGAGACTTTGCACAACGATAAGGAGAGCAAACATGAGCCCGCAATCGCTGATTTCCGACCATCCACGCCCCCTGATGCGCCCGCTGGGATCGTTGACCAGTTGGCAGGAACGTCGCGCCAAGGAACTGATGCTCAGGGACCTGAGCCGCAGCGCGCGCATCAGCGAGATCGCCGGCCTCTGCAATCTTTCGCGCAGTCATTTTTCCCGTGCGTTCAAAAAGAACACCGGGTACTCACCGCAGGAGTGGTGGCTGAGGATGAAGATCGAGAAAGCCAAAAGCCTGCTGATCACTTCGATGCCGATCACCGAGGTCGTCTACGAATGCGGGTTTTCGGACCATTCGCACTTCACCCGCACCTTCAACCGCCTCGAAGGCATGCCGCCCCGAGAATGGCGTCGCGCCTTCGTCGCCAACCGCGCGCCCATCGCGCTTCAGTTGCCTGCCATCGAACTCGACGCTCCACTCTGGAGCGTGCACAACGCTAGGCACGCCCACCCCTCGCACGCGTGACCTGACCGAACCTGACGTTACCCGCTCCTCCCCTTTGGCCGCTGATGCGGCCTTTTTTTATTCGGCGCCAGCCGGTTCCAGCGGCAGGTCGAAACTGAGTCGGGCACCCTGCTCGCTGTCCTCGATCAGCAACGTCCCGCCATGTGCGCCGATCACCGACCTGCAGATGGCCAGGCCCATTCCCATCCCGCTGCCCTTGGTGGTGTAAAAGGCATCGAATACCTGCTCGCGCTGAGGCACGCCAATCCCCGGCCCGTTGTCCTGGAACGTCACCCGAACATGGCCGTCCCTGACGGTGGAGCTGATGACGATGCGCCCATCCGGCACCCCCGCGCCGGCGATCGCCTCCATCGCATTGGTGATCAGGTTGTACACCACCTGCTGGATCTGCACCGAGTCACCCCACACCTGACATTGCGCATCGAGTCGGGTGTGCAGTGCGACGTTGCGGTTGGCCAGTTCGGTCGCCGTCAGTTGAACGACGCCACTCACCAACTCGTCAATTTGCACCGGCAAACGCTTGAGCGGCGCCTGCCTGGCCAGTGCGCGCAACGCCTGGACAATGTCGGCGGCCCGCGTGCTGTCCGAACGAATGTCTTCCAGGCCCTGAATCGCCTCGTCCAGATCGGGCTTTTCACGCTTGAGCCAGCGCAGGCTGGCCGAGGCATTGGATTGAATGCCAAGCAGCGGCTGACTGATCTCGTGGGCGATGGAGGCTGAAAGTTCGCCCATGACCTTGAGGTGCGAGTTGCGCGCCAGTTCGGCACGGGAGCTGCGCAGATCCGCTTCCATCTGCGCCCGCAGGCGGTTGTCTTCCACCAATTGCGCATACAGCCGGGCGGTCTCCAGCGACACCGCTGCCTGGGAGGCGAGAATTTCCAGCATGGTCAGCCGTTCGGCACTGAACAGGCCGGGCACCAGGCTGTTTTCCAAATAGACCAGACCGATCAACGTGCCTTGTCTGAGCAGCGGCAGGCACAACATCGAGCGGGTCTGCCGCCGACGCAGATCGGCGCCATAGGCTTCCGGGCAATCGACCCGCACATCGTCGAGCACCAGGGGTGCACGGGTGCGCATCGTTGCATTGAGCACCGACGCAGGCGCCAGCGCCTCGAGCGCCTGGTCACTGTCCAGCGCAATCAGCAGATTGCCGGCTTCCATCGACGCAGCGGCCGCCAGGCGCAGGTCGCCTTCAGCGACCATCATCAGCACACCTTGGTCAGCCCCGGCCTGAACCATCAGGTGGTTCATCAAGGTCTCGACCAGCCGATCCAGCAAGACTTCCTGGGACAGTGCCCGCGCGGCCTCGATACCCGCCTCCAGGTCCAGCCGGCCCCGGTTGATCGGTTGTGAAGGTTGCGAAGCGGGTTCCGTGCGCAGAAACGGATGGCTGTTTTCCAGTTGCCGCGCCTTCGCGCTCGCCCCCCAGAGGTCGTAGCAATCCCGGGCAAAACGCAGGTGGTGATGAGCCCCCGAGACCAGCTCATTGGACATGCAGACGTCGGCCAGTTGCTCGTGCGCCAGTGCCTGTTCGTGAACGAAACCGGCGGCGGCCGCTGCGATCTGCGATTGATCGAAGCAACGGATGGCAATCAGATCCTGACCGCGCAAGCGCGCGATCACGCCCTCGATCAACAGCAGTTTGTTGCGGAACGTCGCCGGATTGAGCGCGGCCCATGCAAGAAATCGCTGGCGTTGCTGCTCAAGCACTTGCAGTTTTCGCTCAACGTCACCCGGCACTTGCGCACTGGCCAGTGCGAGGCTGCGAAAGAGATGGTAATCGGCAAGATTGATATGCGCCGGAATGGACCAGGCCACCGTCGCAGCGTCTTCGAAACGCCGCCAGGCATACAGCGCATCACCTGCATAAAAGGCCGACATGCCGGAATACAGCCACGACAGGAACAACGTCGACTGCGAAACACTGGCTCGATCGATGGGGCCGAAACGGTCGTGTTCCACGCCCTCCAGTTCAGACAGTGCCCGCACGGGGCGACCGTCGCGCAGGTCGTTGGCGAACGCTTGCTGCGCCAGCAGAATGCGTTCGATATCGATGTAATTGAACTGCCTCACCCAGGCCAGTCCGTGATCCAGTTCGTCCAGCACCTTTTGCAAGGGTTCGCCCATGAACAGCAGGTCGGAAACGATGTGATTGCAGGCATAGCAGGACATGCCCAGGTCACCCCCGGCCTGACCGCACTCGAACGCCGCGAGCGCTGTCTGCCGGGCATACGCCATCGGCCGGGTCCATGGGCTGACCTGATCGAGCGCCACCAGGGTGCCTGTGCGGCCGGCCTCATAGCCATGCAGGTCAGTCAGTTTCAGGGCGACTTGCGCAAATGCCAGTCCGTCCACGTATTCGCCGAAACGCTCGGCGATCATCACGCCAAACCAAGCAAATCCGTAGCCACTGCTTGGCGTAGTGCCGTGCTCGAGCGTGAGTTCGACCATTTTCGCCAGGTGCAGCAAGCGGAGATCGTCATCGACGAAGAACGAAGGAATCAATGTGCCGAGCAGCTCCATGGCCGCCTCGATCTGCGCATCCTCAGCCTTGGGCAAATGAACCAGATCGGCGATCGCTCGCGTGCCGATCAGGTCGCGCACCTGCGCAAAGGCCCGGGTCAGATGGTCCTCGGGAGGTTTGCGTTGCAGGGTGATGCCCAGCAGCGCCAGGCCGGTCAATGCCTCGGTGATCGCCCCTTCATAGTCGGAGTGCAGCGTGCGCAACGTGGCACGCAAGCGATAGGTTTTCGCGCGGTCCGCGTCCGTGAGCGCGTGGTTCAGGCAATCATCGAGACGTCCCTGGGCCCCCGTCAGATCCGCCAGCAGCATCGCGCACTCGGCAGCGAGCCACGTGCTGGCGAACGCTTGCGGATAGAGGTGGGTCCAGCCGCGCTGACCGAGCAGGTGTTCCGCCGTCTGCAGATAATCCGCCGCCAGTTGCACGGCGGCCGAATCCCTCGCGCGCTCGGCAGCCTCGACCAGGACATCAATAAACGCGGCGCGCTGCGGCTCCGTCAGTGCAGCATCGTCGACACGCTGAATCTGACCGGCAATCTCGAACACGCGCTCATGGGCCTGTTCGCCCCACAGGTCCAGCATGGCAGCGGCGATGCGCGCATGCTCACTGCCACGCCCCACCGGCGAAGGCAGCTGACAGGCCGCCTCGAGCACCCGGTCGTGGCCGAACACCAGTTGTGCGCCGGCGCGCAGCAGTAATCCCCCCTCGACCAGACTTTGTACATCGCGCGCCAGTTGCACCGAATCAAACGGCAACAACCGGCCCAGCAGCGACTCGTCACAGCGACCGCCGATGTAACCCGCCGTGCGCAGGACGTCTCGTTCGGCCAACGTCAGACGGTCCAGTCGCTGTACCATCAACTCCGCGACATTGTCGGCATAGCGATAGCTGTCCACGTCGCTCTGGTTCCAGACCCAGCGATCCGCCGCCGCGTCGAAACGCACCAGACGCTCATCGATCAGCGCCCGCAACACCTGGCTGACGAACAGCGGATTGCCGGCCGTTTTCAAATGCACGACCTGGGCGAGCACTTCAATGCTGGCGGGATCGGTGTCCAGTTCTGCGGCCAGCAGTTGCGCGACGGCGGACACCGACAAGGCGCCCAGCGTGATGTGAATGCCGGGCAATGCCTGTTCGCCGCGCAGCGCGTCGAGTATGGCGTACTCCCGCGCAAAGGCCTTCGACCCGCTGTCGCGGTACGCCAGGATCAGTACCAGATGCCGCGGTGGCCGGGCGAAGAAAGCGCGCAGAAACGCAAGCGTCGAATCGTCCGCCCACTGCACGTCATCCACGAACAGCACCAGCGGGCGCCCGGGCTGGGCAAACACGTCCAGCGCATCGAGCAGCGTGCGATTGACCCGCTCAAGCGCGTGCCGGGCGGGCATGTTGGGTAGTTCCGGCGTGGCACCGATCACCAGTTCGGCCTCGGGGGCCAGATCCACCAGGATCCTGCCGCGCCCCTTGAGCCGTTCAATCAGTTGCGCGCCGAGGGTTTGCAGTTCCAGTGCGGGTTTGCCCAGCAACTGAGTCATCAGCGAGCGAAAGATTTCCGCCAGAGGCGCATTGGGGATTTCCTGCTGCAACAGGTTGATCTTGCCGCTGGCCCAATAGCCGGGAACCAACGGCCGCACGCCCTGATGGATCAGGGTTGACTTGCCCGCCCCCGGTGTACCGCCCACCCACAGCACGCGGGCGATACCGTCGCTGCGCACCTGACTGATCTGCTCGAGCAGTTGTGCGCGCTCCGCCTCCCGACCAAACAGCACCGGGTCGTCAGCAACGGATGGCAGTGCATCGAAGGTGCCCAGCCTGAAAGCCTTCACATGGCCATGCTCCAGCCATTGCTGACGGCACCAGACAAGGTCAGTGGCCATCGACTCCATGCTTTGATAGCGAGCACCCGGCTCCTTGGCCAGGCCTTTGAGCAACACGCGACAGAGGCCTTCCGGCAGGTCGGCGACATGCACGGCCGGCGATGCCGGCTGGACCGCGGCATGCACATGCCGCCAGTGCGAAGGGTCGCGCGCCGTCAGGGGCGGCTGGCCGGTCAAGGCGTGATAAAGAATGCTCGACAGCGCGTAGACATTGCTGCGCTCATCGAAACCGGCGCCATCGCGCCGAACCTGCTCGGGGGCCAGATAGGGCCAGTGCTCCAGCGCAGGAAGCTCGGCGACGGCGCCCGCCTGCTCGTCGGTGTGATAACCCAGAAGGCTCACCGAATCATCGGCGCCCACCCGCAAGTGCCAGGGCAAGAGATTGGACTGTCGTGCGCCGGCCTTCCCGGCATTGACCAGCGCATGGGCCGCCGCGACCGCGATGGCAAGCAAGCGGCCCGGCGGCAGGCCAGGCTGACCGAGCAGATCAGACAGGGCCACGCCCGTCTCGGGGTAGACCAGCAACGGCCCTTCTGCCGAACGGATGAAGGCGACCGGCCGGATGGCCCAGGCTGAATCCGGACGCAGATGAAAGTCCCGTTCCAGACGCTTGCCCACGTCGGGACGCTGGATCGGTGCGCGGGCGGCCAGCCAGCGGTAGTCCGACCGAGGATCGTGGATGGTGAACCAGGTCAGGTCGTTTTCCCGGCGCAGCAGCTCGAATGCACAGCCCTCCAGCCAGGCGTCATCCGGCACGACATCCGGGTTGCAGAGGGCTGGAGTGGAGGAAAGTCTGCCGGGCATTCGCTGTCACCGCTCATTATTCGTTTCAGGCCTGGCGCAGGAGTATACGCAAGGCTCTGGCGCAGAGGTTTCGTGGTGATGCCCATGTCCGCATCCGGCACCATCATGGCCGTCGAGCGCCTGTCCCGACCGGTTGCAGAGATTGAAAAGCCACCGGCCTTATCCCTCGGGATAATTGCATTGTGCGAGGTCGTCGCCTAGCGTGTCGTCCTGATGAACCGGCGCCCTGTGCCACTCCCTCGACACCACGCAGAGAACCGTATGATCCGACTCGGCCAAGCGACTATTTCCCTGGAGCGGCGTGAAGCCTTTCTTGACGGGCGGCCGCTGCGCGTGGGAGGACGGGCGTTCGAACTGCTGTCGGTGTTGATGCAGGCCGATGGCCGGATCGTCAGCAAAGATGAATTGCTCACCCAGGTCTGGCCCGATACCGTCGTCGAGGAAAACAATCTTCAAGTGCAGATCTCATCGCTGCGCAAGTTATTTGGAGAGAATGAGATCATCCAGACGGTCCCGCGCCGAGGTTACCGATTATTGAAAGACAGTGCCCCTTCCCTGCCCCCGTTCCACCCGGTCGCTGCGAGCGTCCCTGCAACAGAGGTTCAGCCTGCGATCGATCCGGACAGCGTGCCGGTGTTCATCGTGGACGACGAGGCTTCCGTGCGCACGTCACTCAGCCGTCTGCTGCGGGCCGAAGGCGTGCCCCACCGGATCTTCAATTCAGCTGAAGAGCTGCTTGGCGCTGACCTCGAGGCCGGGCCGGCCTGCCTGTTGCTCGACGTCAGCCTGCCGGAGGCCACCGGTTTGCAATTGCAGTCGACGCTCGGCGAGCGAGGACATCCATGGCCGGTCATTTTCATGACCGGTTACGGCACTATCCCGATGTCGGTACAAGCGATGAAAGCGGGTGCCGTCGAGTTTCTGACCAAGCCGTTCGACGACGACCGGTTGCTGGCCATCCTGCAAGCGACCCGCCAACGTGCAGCGGTTGATTTCCAGCAATGGCAGCGGGTCCAGAGCGTGCGCCAGCGAGCCGCCCTGCTGACGCCACGGGAACGTGAAGTGTTGCCGTTGATCGTCGCGGGTCTGTCCAACAAGCACATTGCCAACAAGCTGGGCACCAGTGAAGTGACGGCCAAGGTTCATCGCAAACACATCATGGTGAAAATGCAGACGCGCTCGCTCGTCGGGCTCGTCGAGCTGTATGGCCTGATCAGCGCGCCGCCACCGTCCGGCGTGCAGAACCCTTCATGAGTCAGGACACCGACACGCCCGCGCTCGCTGTCAGCGCGGTTATCGTCTGCATCGTCGACGACGATGCGTCCGTACGTAAAAGCCTCGCCAACCTGCTGCGCTCCGCCGGTTACCACGCCCGGTTATACAGCGGTGGCGAGGATTTCCTGACGCAGGAACATTTCGAGGACATTGCGTGCCTGTTGCTGGACCTGAAAATGCACGGTTTGTCAGGGATCGAGGTGATGCAGGCGCTGGCGTCCCGAGACAGGAAATTCCCGGTCATTTGCATGTCCGCCCATTGGGACGACGCCGCTCTGGCCGAGACCCGTCGCTACAACGCCTTCGCCTGCCTGGGCAAGCCGTTCTCCGGTGATGTGCTGCTCAGGGCCGTGGAGTCGGCACTCGAAAACGACAGTTGAAACTGACCTTCGCCGCGACCCACGACTTTGGCTGCACGCCAGACGCAAGAAGGCCTGCCACATCGGCAGGCCTTTTTTGTCGGCGCTGTTCGTTATTGCTTGAGAATCAGCAGCGGCTCGCCCTTCTTGACGATGTAGGTCGCCAGTTCCGAGCCTTTCTCGTTGCCGACGTTCCTGGCGATATGCGCCACACCCGCCGGGATGAACAGCGAATCCCCCGCCTTCAGGGTCACCGGTGCCTGGCCTTCCAGTCGGTATTCGAACGTGCCGCTGATCACGTAAGCCACTTCCACACCCGGATGCGCGTGGTTGGGCGACGTGACACCCGGTTCGAAATCGACGCGAGCCTGGATCACCTCGCGATCCGCCGCACCCAGGTCCTGTCGGACCAGATCGGTACGGCTCAGGCCTTGTTGCCAGTTCTTCGCCGGGGCGGCGGATGGAGTGTCAGCCGCGTGGGCGAGGCCGGTCAGCGAAACGAGTACGGCGGCAGCGGTCATCAGAAGTGTGCGGCGCATGGTGTTGTCCTCTTGGCAGTCGTGGTGTGTTGACGACTACTTTGGGCGAGGCATGTACGCAGGATGTGTCCTGATGACGGGGTTTGTTACCCGTTTGTGTACGGCGGCGCGATGGATACACGCTTATACAAAGGGTTTGGCCAGCACCTGCGATAGCCAGCCTCTGAACGCCACGATCTTTTTCGATTCGGCCTGATCGTGGGGCGTGACGAGGTAAAAGCCGGAAGCGGATTTCAAGCGCAGATCAAACGGCGCTACCAGCCTGCCCGCGCGCAGATCGTCATCGACATAGGTCGAGCGACCGATGCACACGCCCTGCCCGTCAATCGCCGCCTGCACCGCCATCATCGCCAGGTCGAAGGTCAATCGCGGGCCTTTGGCCGTCAGCGGTGGCTGGCCTGCCGCATGCAACCAGTCGTTCCAGTCATTGGCGGTCACGCCGCTGACTTGCAGCAAAGGGTGATGGGCCAGGTCCACCGACGTATTCAACGGCTTGTCGCCGGTCAGCAAGCGCGGACTGCACACCGGAAAGATCTCGTCGGACATCAACCAGTCGGCGCGTAACCCCGGCCAGTTCCCGTCGCCGTAGCGGATCGCCGCATCGATGCCACCCTTGCGAAAGTCCACCCACTCGGTGGAAGCACTGATCCGCACATCAATCTGCGGATGCGCCTCGCGAAACGATGGCAGGCGCGGCAACAGCCATTTGGACGCCACCGACACCAGGGTGCTGATCGTCAGGACGCTGTTGTTGCTCGACTCCAGCAGCTTTTCAGTCGAGTAGCGCAATTCAAGAAAGGCCGAACGAATGCCGGGCAAGTAGGCATTGCCCTCCTCGGTCAAAGCCAAACCGTCCTTCAAACGCATGAACAGACGCACGCCGAGTTCATCCTCGAGGCGACGGATCTGATGGCTGATCGCAGTTTGCGTGACGTTCAGTTCTTCGGCGGCGCGGGTGAAGCTCATGTGCCGGGCGGCGCATTCGAAGGCTCGCAATCCGTTGAGCGATGGCAGTCTGGGGAGCATATGACCTCTTCAGTCCATGAGAATTTGTCATACGCTAGCACTGGATATGTCCTTTGCGAAGCCGAGCGGCGATGGCGGATTCTGAGGCTCCATCTGTAAGGAGATCCCATGAAACTGTACTTCGCCCCCATGACCTGTTCACTGGCACCGCACATCGTAATGCGCGAACTGGAGCTGCCGTTCGAGCTGATCCGGGTCAACAACCAGACCAAGCAAACCGCCGATGGCCGGGACTTTCGCCAGATCAACCCTAAGGGTTACGTGGCCGCGCTGATGCTGGACAACGGTGAAGTGCTGACCGAGGGGCCGGCCATTCTGCAATACCTCGCCGACCTTGTGCCCGGCCATACACTGGCTCCGGCCAATGGCACCTGGGAGCGTTCGCGTTTGCAGGAATACCTGAACTTCATCAGCTCGGAAATTCATGGGGGCAGCGCGCCGCTGTTCAGCAGCGAAATCCCGGAAACCACCAAAACGATCTTCAAACACAAGCTGTTCAAGCGTCTGGATTACCTGAACCGCTTCCTCGCCACCCAGCCCTTTCTGATGCAGGCCTTCGGCGTAGCGGATGCCTATCTGTTCACGGTGCTGAAGTGGTTGCCGACATTCAGCATCGCCATCGAAGACTGGCCAGCCCTGGCGAACTACATGACAGGCATCGCCGAGCGGCCCGGTGTGCGGGCTGCCATCGCGGCAGAGGAAGCCACGCAACCGGTGCTCTGACACGACCGATTGCGCTGAATGCCCTCAAATGGGCCGGCGCGCAGTCAGGCCCCCGACTCCGGATCACTTGCCGGCAGGCCACGCGCTTCTCGGTCCTCATCATCCTTGGCGGTGCTCTGCGGGTTGGCGTCGGCGCTTCCCGAGCCGTTGCCGTCCTGCGGATGCTCAGAACCCACCGAATTGTTGGCCGCCACATCGCTCATGTCTTCTTCCAGTGGCGCTTCATCGTCCGGCGGCAAGGGGACTGGCGACTCGTCTTTGCGCGGATCATGGCCGGTTTCGTTGTCGGTCGTGCGGGTCACAGCCTGCTGTGACTGGTTACCGGGTGCATTTTCATCAATATCCATGGGGTTCTCCGTTCTGCTGCGGGATAGGGGTAACTGAACGTGTGAAACAAGCGCGTGCGGGTTAGTGCCCCCTGCTGGACGAATGGCACCCCGGTTGCCGAATGCCCCAGCGCTTCTATAGTGAAGAGGGTTCAAGCCCTCCTCCCGTCGAGCGCCCCATGGCCAGCACCGATCAACTGATCATCTGCGAGCATTGCGACTGCGTGTACGAAAAAGTCGTGCTGGCCAAACACCAGAAGACCCTCTGCGTGCGCTGCGGCGCCGTGCTCCAGCGCTACAACAACCTGAGCGTGGAGCAACGGCTGGCCCTGAGTTTCACCGCGGCGATGCTGTGGCTGTTCGCCAATTTCTACCCGGTGATGAGCATCAGCATGAAAGGCCTGAAGAACAGTGCGACCCTCTGGGATTCGGTGCTGGCCCTGAGTCAGGGGCCGATCACCTTCATGGCGATGGTCGCGGCAATCTCGATCATCATCGCCCCGGCCTTCCAGTTGGTTCTGTTGATCTGGGTCTTGAGCTTCGCCCTCGCCTCGCGCCGTTCACCGGGGTTCAAGCTGTGCATGCGCTGGCTGGAAACGCTGCGGCCGTGGAGCATGCTCGAAGTGTGCCTGCTCGGCGCGATGGTGGCGGTGTTCAAACTGGCGGGCATGCTCGACGTCATTCCCGGCATCGGCCTGTTTGCGCTGGCCGTGCTCAGCCTGTTGCTGATCCGCATCGCCGGGCGCGACGTGCGCGAACTGTGGGACATCCTATGAAACGACCACCGACTGCCAGCGAACTCAACCTGTGCCTGTGCCACAGCTGCGGGCTGGCCTGCGACATGACCGGCGAACCGCACCAATGCCCGCGCTGCGACGCGCCGCTGCATCGGCGCAAAACCAATTCCCTGACCCGCACCTGGGCCTACATGTTCGCCGCGCTGGCGTTTTACGTGCCGGCCAATCTGCTGCCGGTGATGAACACCACCCTGCTCGGCAGCGGCGCCGACAGCACCATCATGAGCGGCGTGCTGGAGTTCTGGGAACACGGCGCGTGGGACATCGCCGTCATCATCTTCGTCGCCAGCATCGCGGTGCCGGGGGTGAAATTCGTGGCGCTGACCTTGCTGCTGGTCACCGTGCAACGGGACAGTCATTGGGCGCGCAAGGAGCGTTCGAAGCTGTACCGCTTCGTCGAATTGATTGGCTACTGGTCGATGCTCGATGTGCTGGTGGTCGCACTGGTGGCGGCGCTGGTGAAATTCCAGGCGCTGGGGGATATCGAGCCGCGCGTAGGGATTCTGTTCTTCGGCCTGGTGGTCGTGTTCACCATGCTCTCGGCCATGAGTTTCGACCCGCGCCTGATCTGGGACAACGCGCCGGACGAAGAAACGGAAAAACCCCGGCACTCGACTGAACAAGTGCCGGGGCATCAAGCGGTTTAAATCAGATCGGATCAGATCTGCGCAGTACCGCCGTCAACGAACAACTCGATGCCGTTGACGAAGCTGCTGTCATCCGAGGCCAGGAACAACGCAGCCTTGGCAATCTCGCTCGGCTCGCCCAGACGCCCGATCGGCACGATCGACGCCAGTTGATCGAACAGCCCCTGGGTGTGTTCCGCCGGCACCAGCCCTGCCAGACCTGGCGTGCGCACCGGGCCAGGGCTGATGGCGTTGACGCGGATGCGCCGTGGTTTCAGGTCCAGCAACCATGAGCGGGCGAAGTTGCGCACCGCCGCTTTACTCGCGCTGTAGACGCTGAAGTTCTCCGTGCCCTGCACCGACGTGGTCGACGAGGTCAGCAGAATCGAGGCGCCATCGCGCAGCAGCGGCAAGGCCTTCTGCACGGTGAACAGCGTGCCCTTCACGTTGGCGTCGAAAATCCGGTCGAAGTGCTCTTCGGTGATCGCGCCCAGCGGCAGCATATCCCCGCCGCCGGCGTTGGCGAACAGGATGTCGAGGTGCCCGGCCTTGGCGGAAATCTCGCTGTAGATGCGATCCAGATCCTCCAGCTTCGCCACATCGCCCTGGATGCCGATGGCACGCGGGCCGATGGCGGCGACCGCTTTGTCCAGTTCGGCCTGACGGCGGCCGGTGATGAATACCGTGGCGCCCTGGGCGACGAATTCCTGCGCCGAGGCCAGGCCGATGCCGGTGGTGCCGCCAGTGATCAGTGCGATTTTGCCTTCAAGTCTGTTGCTCATGATGAATCTCCAGTAACCGTTTCGAGGTAGGTGACGGGTCGTAGGTGAGCCGTTGGAAGCGACTTTAGGCCGATCGATTGAATTGAAAAATCCGCAAAATCGGTTTTGTTTGTGCACAGACATGCACAATACTCAACCGCATCTACCCCACCGAGTCCGAATCGATGAATCAGTTAATGGCGATCCGCACCTTCGCCCGCGTCGTGGAAAGCGGTTCTTTCACCAAAGCCGCCGACTCGCTGAACCTGCCGAAAACCACGGTCAGCAAACTGATCGGCCAACTGGAAAACCACCTCGGCGTGCGCCTGCTGCAACGCACCACCCGCCGCCTCACCGTCACCGCTGACGGCGCCTCCTACTACCAATTGACCCAACAACTGCTGCATCAACTGGACGACATCGATCAGGGCTTCAGCCAGGCTCAGGGGCTGCCGCGCGGCAAGATCCGCGTGGACATCGGCGGCTCGACCGCGACGATGCTGGTGATCCCCGAACTGCCGAAGTTCTTCGAACGCTATCCGGATATCCAGGTTGATCTGGGCGTCAGCGACCGCCCGGTGGACCTGATCAGCGAACGGGTGGACTGCGTGATTCGCGGCGGCCAGCTGACCGAACAAACCCTGGCCGTGCGCCGCCTCGGCGAAGTGTCCTGGACCACCTGCGCCACCCCCGATTATCTGCAACGCCACGGCACCCCGAGCCACCCGCTCGACCTGGCCAGCCATCAGCTGATCGCCTACCGCTCGGCCTCCACCGGGCGCATCCTGCCGTCGAACTTCCAGCGCAACGGCGAGCGCCACCAGATCGAAGGCAAAGGCCTGATCAGCGTCAACGAGAGCAACGCGCACCTGGCGGCGGGGCTCGCCGGGCTGGGCATCATCCACACCTTCAGCTACACGGTCAGGACCGCCATCGAGCGCAGCGAACTGGTGCCGATCCTCGAGGATTGGCGTCCACCGGCCTATCCGTTTCATGTGCTGTATCCGCCGAACCGGCATTTGAGCAACCGGGTGCGGGTGTTCATTGATTGGCTGGTGGAGCGGTTTGCGCAGGTCGATTGACGTACTGCGGAAGCATTGCTGACTTTTACGCAAAACACCTTTGACCCAGGGCCGGTTCTTCTCATGCCCGTTGCCACCGATACTGGCGGCCATTGACTGTCATGGGAAACCGCACAATGCAAACCGATTACGCTGCCTGGGCCTGGACGTCCGGCCAAGGGCTGGATGGCCTGACACTGACCCGCAAACCTCTCCGGCAACCCGGCCCCGGGCAAGTGCTGGTGGCCAACCGCGCCATCGCCTTGAACCCGGTGGACTGGAAGATCATCGAGTGGGGCCATCCCGCCTGGAGCACCGGCCGCGTGCCGGGTGTCGACGGGATGGGCGTGGTGGTCGCAGCCGGCGCCGGCGTGACACTGCAACCGGGCAGTCGCGTGGCGTATCACCAATCACTGGCGAACGATGGCAGCTTCGCCGAGTACTGCCTGCTGGACGCCGCCACCGTGCTGTCGGTGCCCGCCGCGCTCGATGATGCCGCGGCGGCGTCACTGCCCTGCCCCGGACTGACCGCGTGGCAAGCCGTGGAAAAAGTCCCCGCGAATGGCGCAGCCGATGTGCTGGTGATCGGCGCCGGCGGCGCGGTCGGCCTGCTGCTGGTGCAACTGGCGGTACAACGCGGATGGCGGGTCTGGGCGACCGCGTCCGGCGCGCATCATGAAAAGCTCAAGGCCCTGGGCGCAGTCGGCGTATTCGATTACCGCGAACCGGACTGGCAAACCTCACTCGCAGCCAGCCTCGGCGAACGTCGTTTGCACGCCGTATTCGACACGGTCAGCGGCGCTCACGCGGCGAAAATGGCCGACCTGCTGGGCTACAACGGCCATCTGGTGTGCATTCAGGATCGTCAGGAAAGCGCGCCGCTGCCGGCGTTCACCAGCGCGATTTCGCTGCATGAAGTGGCATTGAACAGCTTCCACGTCCACGCCAGCCTGCACGATCGCCAGACCTTGCGCCGCAACGGCGAGCACCTGCTGCAAGCTCTGCTCGACGGTAGCCTGATCGGCCCGGCGCTGCAGATGTTCGACTTCGATGAATTGCCCCAGGTCTTGCGTGCCCTGAAGGACGGCGCGGGTGGCGGGAAATGGGTGACGCGTCTGCCCGTCGTTTGAATCGCGTCAGTCGAGGCCTTCCCCAACGCCTTGACTGACCTCTCGGGTCAGACAATCAATCAGCGCCCGCGCCGAAGCCGACAGCTGCCGGTGCGGCGGATAGATCACCGAGAACGGTCGGGAGCGCCCGCCCGACTGTTCAAGCAGGCGCACCAGTCGCCCGCTCTCGATCCGCTCGCGGACGATGAAGTCATAGGTCTGGCAGATGCCCAGCCCCTGCTCCGCCAGCGACACAATCCCCAGCACATCGTCGGACACCTGAATATTGGCGCTGGGCAGCCATTCGCGGTCTTCGCCCTGCTCACGGAACAGCCACGGCCCGACGCGCCCGGTGCTGGGCATCACGAACGGCAGGCACGCATGCCGCTGCAAATCGTCGACGCTCTGCGGTGTTCCGGCCCGTCGCAGATAATCCGGCGCGGCCACCACACATAAACCGGCGTCCTCCAGCTTGCGCCCGATCAGCCCGCTGTCCGGCAACGCGCCCAGCCGAATAGCCAGGTCGAAGCCTTCGGCTACCAGATCGACATTACGATTGCTGATGCTCAACTCAACGCGCACTTGCGGATGCTGCCGGGTGAAACGGGCGAGCATGGCCGGCAAACGATAGTGGCCGTAAGTGGTCGGCACGCTGAGGCGCACGCGGCCGCTGAGTTCGCCGTCCTGTCCCTGAATCGTGCGCTCGGCGTCGTCAATCAGGCCGAATGCCGCCCGGGATTGCTCCAGATACAACACACCGGCATCGGTCAGACTCAGGCGGCGCGTGGTGCGCCGCAGCAACTGCACACCCAGGCGCGCCTCCAGCCGCGAAATCGCCCGGCTGACCACCGACGGCGTGGTTGCGAGAAACACCGCACCGGCGCTCAGCGACCCCTTCTCCACCACCGTGACGAACACTTCGACGTCGGCCAGATAATCGAATCGGCGACTCATCTTGATCTCCAGAGAACAAATGCTTTGCTGTGGCGCGAGTTTATCGCCGCCATGAGCATCAATACAGTGAGCCGCACTTTCCTTCATCTTCTGGAATCGCCATGCGCTCAATTACACGTCTTGCTTTCGCCTTGTTTCTCTCCGTTGCCGCGTTGAACGCCCAGGCGGCCAATGTGCTGGTGGTGCTGTCGGACTCCGACCATCTCGATCTGAAGGACGGCAAGGTCTTCAGCACCGGTTTCTACCTCAACGAACTGATGCAACCGGTCAAGCTGCTGCTCGATACCGGCCACACCGTGACCTTCGCCACCCCGACCGGCAAGGCGCCGACACTGGATCGCTCCTCCGACGACAAGATGTATTTCAACAATGACGCGGCAGCCTTGCAGACCCACAAGGCGCTGCTGGAACAACTGAAGATCACCTCGCCCGGTGAATCGCCGGTCATCAGCCTGTCGCGGGTCGAGCAAGTCGGCTACGAGCATTTCGATGCCGTCTACATTCCGGGTGGCCACGCACCGATGCAGGATCTGCTGCACAGCCAGGCGCTGGGCAAACTGCTGAACAACTTCCATCAAACAGGCAAAACCACAGCGCTGGTGTGCCACGGCCCGATTGCACTGCTGTCGACCCTGACGGATCCGACCGCATTCACCCGCCAACTGGAAACCGGCAAAGCCACCACGGCAAACAACTGGACGTATGCCGGCTATAAGTTCACGGTCATCAGCAATCAGGAAGAAGAAATCGCCAAAGGCCTGTTGAACGGCGGCGCGATGAAGTTCTATCCGCAGACGGCCCTGGAAAAGGCTGGCGGTGTTTTCAGCAGTAACACGGCGCCATGGGCCAGCCACGTAGTGGTTGATCGCGAACTGGTCACCGGGCAGAACCCGGCGTCGGCCCTGGCCGTGGGCAAGACCCTCGTTGACCGCTTGAAGTGATCTCGGCGCCCTCGCACTTTCACCGTTTCGTCTAACCTGACGTTGCACCCGACGATGATTGCCCATCGACGGGTGCATCGACCTTGATGCCCACGCAACGGAGAATTCCATGCTCAAGCGAACCCTGGCACTGACCGCTGGTTTGGCCCTGTCCCTGTCCGCCGTGCTGGCGCAAGCCGCGGAGGTGTTGAAGGTCAGCGCGATTCCCGATGAAGCCCCGACCGAGCTGCTGCGCAAGTTCGAGCCGCTGGGGTCTTATCTGGAGAAGCAACTGAACATGAAAGTCGAGTTTGTGCCGGTGGCCGACTACCCGGCAGTGGTCGAAGCGTTGGCCACCAACCGTCTCGATCTGGCCTGGCTCGGTGGCTTCACTTTCGTCCAGGCGCAGTTGAAAAGTGATCCAAAGGTCATTCCGCTGGTGCAGCGCGAACAAGACGCCCAGTTCACCAGTAAATTCATCACCGCCGACCCGAACGTCAAAAGCCTCGCCGATCTCAAAGGCAAGACCTTCGCTTTCGGCTCCGTGTCGTCCACCTCCGGCAGCCTGATGCCGCGCTATTTCATGCTCAAGGACGGCATCAAACCGGAAAACTATTTCAGCCGCGTCGGCTACTCCGGCGCCCACGACGCCACCGTCGCCTGGGTGCAGGCCGGCAAGGTCGACGCCGGTGTGCTGAACGCCAGCGTCTGGCAGAAACTGGTGGACGCCGGCAAGGTCGACACCAACAAGGTCAAGGTCTTCGCCACCACCCCGGCCTACTTCGATTACAACTGGACCGTGCGCGGCACCCTCGATCCGGCGCTGGCGGCGAAGATCAAAAAAGCCTTCCTCGACCTCGACCCGGCCAACCCCGAGCACAAGAAAATCCTCGACCTGCAAGCCGCCAGCCGTTTCATCGAAACCAGCCCGGACAATTACAAAGGCATCGAGGAAGCCGCCCGCGCCGCCGACTTGCTGAAATGACGCTGCGCCTCAAACAGGCTTTTCTGCACCACACCAATGGCGTGGAGGCCTTGCGCGGCGTCGATTTGCAGATCGAGGCCGGCGAGCAGGTGGCGATCATCGGACCGTCCGGCGCCGGCAAATCCAGCTTGCTGAACCTGCTGGCGACCGCCATTCGCCCCAGCAGCGGCGACATCGAAGTTTTGGGCGAGCGCGCCTGGCATTTGTCCGCGCGCCAACGGCAGCGCCTGCGTGCGCGCATCGGTCTGGTGCATCAGGCGCCGCCGCTGCCGCCCCGGCAACGGGTGGTGACGGCGGTGCTGGCCGGCAAACTCGGCCAATGGAGTCTGGGCAAAAGCCTGATCAACCTGCTGCATCCGCTCGACGTGCCCGGCGCCCGCGCCGCTCTGGCAAAACTGGATCTGGCCGACAAACTCTTCAGCCAATGCCAGCAACTGTCCGGTGGGCAATTGCAGCGGGTCGGCATCGCCCGCGTGCTGTACCAGGCGCCGGAGGTGTTGCTGGCCGACGAACCGGTCTCGGCCATGGACCCGGTGCTGGCCGGGCACACGCTGTCGATCCTGTCGCGCCATGCTCGCGAGCACAACGTCACGCTGGTGGCGAGCCTGCACGCGGTGGAACTGGCGCTGGCGCACTTCCCGCGAATCATCGGTTTGCGCGAGGGGCAGATCCTGTTCGACTGCCCGTCCGCGCAAGTCAGCCGCGACATGCTCGACACCCTCTACGCCAACGAACAACTGCAATCCCCGGCGCCCGCCGTCACCCCACTGATTGTGCAGATTCCGCGATGCTGAGCGCCGATACCCGCGACCCCGCCGCTCTGCCCCGGTTGCTGCTGACCATACTGGCGATTGCCTTGCTGTGGCCCGGTATCCAGCTCAGCGAACTGGATCTGGGCGTGCTGTTTCACGCCGACAGCCAGAGTGAAATGGGCCGCTTCGTATCGATGTTCTGGCCACCGGCCCATGATCGCGAGTTTCTGCAATTACTCCTCAAGGCCACCCTGCAAACCCTGGCCATCGCCACCGCCGGCATGGCCCTGGCGCTGTTGTTGGCGGTGCCGGCCAGCCTGCTCGCCAGCCGCGCCCTGTCGCTGACCGCCGCCTCCCGCAGCGGCCGCCCGAGCCTGTTGGGCCGCCTGCTGCGCTGGCCGGTGCGCGGGCTGCTGATCTTCCTGCGCAGCGTGCCGGAAATCGTCTGGGCCCTGCTGTTCGTGCGCGCCGTCGGCCTCGGCCCGGCGGCGGGCGTGCTGGCCATCGCCATCACCTACAGCGGCATGCTCGGCAAGGTCTACGCCGAAATCTACGAATCCACCGACCAACGCCCGGCCCACGCTCTGCTCCAGGCCGGCAGCGGTCGCCTCGCCAGTTTCGCCTATGGCGTACTGCCCAACGTCGCGGCGGAACTGCTCTCCTACACCGTCTACCGCTGGGAATGCGCCATCCGCGCCTCGGTGGTCATGGGCTTCGTCGGCGCCGGCGGCCTCGGCCAACAGATCGACCTGTCGATCCGCATGTTCGCCGGCGGCGAAGTCGCCAGCATGCTCCTGACCTTCCTCCTGCTCGTCCTCGGCGCCGACCAACTCAGCCGCCTGCTGCGCTGGAGGCTGGCATGAAACGCCTGATCAATTTGGTGCTGATTCTCGCCATTGTCGCGGCCGTCATTGCCTCATTTGCCTACCTGGGCCTTGATCTTGAAGAACTCGGCAGCGCTACCAGCCTGAAACAGATGGGCCTGTATGTGGCGCGCTTCCTCAGCCCGGACCTCAGCGCTGACTACCTAAGCGCCATCCTGCGCGGATCGATGGAAACCCTCGCCATGTCCGCCCTCGGAACCCTCCTCGCCGCCGTGTTGGGGCTGTTGTTGGCGCTCCCCGCCGCTGGGCGATTTGGCTGGTTTTTTCAGAGTGCCGCGCGCCTGCTGCTCAATGCACTGCGCGCCATACCCGAATTAGTGTGGGCTGCGTTGATGGTGCTTGCGGCTGGGCTTGGGCCGAATGCCGGGACACTGGCCCTGGCCCTGCACACCACGGGCGTGTTGGGGCGATTGTTTGCTGAAGCGCTGGAGAACACACCGCCGGAACCAGCGGATGCGATTCGGTTGCAGGGGGGGAATCCGGTTTTGGCGTTCTGCTACGGCACCCTGCCGAACCTGGCGCCGCAGTTGCTGGCGTACTGTTTGTATCGGTGGGAGAACAATATTCGGATGGCCAGCGTGCTGGGGTTTGTCGGGGCTGGGGGGTTGGGGCAGATGTTGTATGTGAGCTTGAGTTTGTTTCAGGAGGCGCAGGCGGGGACGGTGATTTTGGCTATGCTGATTTTGGTGTGGGGGGTGGATTGGTTGAGTGGTTGGGGTCGGTGGGTAAAGGCTTAGGTTGGATAGTCTTTGAAGTTGCTTAAAACAAATATTCGTCGAGGTCCGCGTCCGGCCAATAGCACCCTTCAAATAACGTCTATCAAACTAAGCCAATTAATTACTATGTTTCAACGCGGGTGCAGACATGCACCCGATTCAGCCGAAGATGTATACGCAGTCGTCAATGTGTTCCAATTCTTGCTGCGTGTATCGGGCGTTGCCATATCGTCGAATATCCTCCAATACTCCCCTGACAGGAGCTGGCTGCGATGCGTCGTCAATCAACTCAATTAAGAGCTGATAATCAGGGGCTATCCCTTTGAGATACTTCTCTACTAGCTCTTTGAGTGCTATTCGAGCTTGCTGATCGGTTAGCATTGTTTCTCCGGAAAAACAGCCCCATTAGTCGCAATCAATAATAGTCGCCAGATGCGCTTCAGAGAAATCTACGGTTAACAGTGGCGACTTACGATTACCTTTGTTTGCATTTTTCAAGCTCGCTTTGACTTTTTAATGTCGTATCCAAGCCAAGTCGATACTTGCAATAATTAATAACCAGGCTTCGCTCCGCCTCGCTTAGCTCACTCAATTTTTTATCATCGGATTCGTACGCGAAAATATTTTCAAACTCCATCTGAAATGTGGGACTTTTCTTAATAAAGAATACTTTTTCCGGATAAGTATCCTCCATCTTTTCGTAAAAACCTATATAAAGCATGGCGACAATCGTGGTTGATAATATGATTAGCAGCGATTTCATGATGAAGGCGGTCGCAAAAGTTTGGTTTTAATCCGAAGGTTTCTAACAAGCTCCATGCCGATATTACCAGGGCAAATTTTTCCTTCGCCGGCTTGCATGGGGAATTCACGGTGCCCACCTAACGTCGTCACCCTGAAAACGCTGGTCAGGGCCTGAATCAAGGTCAGAAGGGTATCAATTTGTATAGCAGGAATTTTCTGGTCCATGTTGCCGTTGATGCTTTCGAGGGCTTGGCGAGCAAAAGCGACCATATCGCCACCCTCTTCGGCGGTTGTCAGGTTTTCCAGTAAAACGATACCAATCACACCCGTGTTGTAGTTATGTACGCTTGATCCCTTGAACCGTATATCACGTCCTTCAAAAACTTTACCCGTACAATCGATGCCGTAGTGATAGCCGATATCATCAAACTTAGCCTGATGTTCACTTTGAATCGCGCGCATTTGTCCTGCACCAGCACCGCAGCCTACACTTCGTCCTGCGTGGTGAAGGGCGATCATCGAGTAATCCCAATCATCCACCATTTCACCTTTTGCTTTATGCGCTCCCCATGATGATCGCTCTACAAATTCGCATTTGTTTTTGCTGAGTAGTCTGATGATCGCTTCTCTAGTGGCAGCTCTATCGTTGACGGTGATAATCGTGGGAGCAACTGGCACAGCGGGTTTGACTTCAGTCGCTTTTGCTTCAGTAGTAAATTGTTCAGCCATTCTGGGTCAGTCCGTTAGTTCGTTAAGCGTCCGAGCTGGAGAAGTGAAATCAATACTGATGGAAATATTGGCATCTTTGACTGGGGTTTTGATCTTCGCAATCCCGGCGCTGTCGGTAACACCTGTAATCTTTTGACCATTTACAGTGGCAGTGAAATTTCTTCCGACTAGAGGTTGACCAGTCTCGCTATCAACGATGCTGAAAGTATGCCCATAGGTTTTTTGCAGTAAAAGCGGGAGTGGAGGCGTGAACGGTGCAGGATTATGGGAGTCGCCGATGATCACCGTACCCGAACCACCAATAACTACGTCGCCGTGTGTGCCGACGGTTCCCACCAGAGCCGCATTCTTGCCATTGATGAACACCGTCGCAGACACTGCCGAGTCCAAAGCGCTGCCGCAGGTGCAAGTGTCGCCTTTCCTTGCAGCTGCGAGGCCGTCAAAAAACACATCGGGAGATCCGGACGCAATGGCTTTGGGCCCGTGCCCAGGCATAGGGCAACTGGTGGGGTCAGTTATGCGTGCAGCTGGCTTTGCCATGTATGACTTCCTGTCTACGATTTTTCCAAGGGCGACTGTATCAGAGTTGCGTCGAGCAGTGGCTCAAGGCATTGCCCTGGTTGGCATATCGGCAACCGCTTTGAATCGCCTATGGTTAGACAGAGGTCGTTGAGCGTCAGCTTTCGGCCAAGAGCGGCCCCTCATCTGACGGATTCTTCTGGCCCAGGCAGATGGATTGTCTGAGTGCAAACAGTCTCAAAGGAACTGTATGATTCCCTAGACGCGGCATTGGGCTTTTCTCATCAGCAACGGAAGCAAGGCGATGTATCAAGCGCAGTATTGGGTGGAGCTGCAAAATCTTAAAGCGCATGTCTACTATCTAGAACTCTACCAAATCAGATCTGAAAATATAGAGAGAGGAATCGCTATAGTACTAGCCATAGCATCGGCTGGAAGTATTGGTGGCTGGGCTATCTGGAAAGAATACGCGTTTGTGTGGGGCTTCTTCATCATGCTCAGCCAAGTCGTATCGGTCGTGTACAAATTTCTTCCATTCAAAGCCCGCATCAAGCCTCTAAGCGCAGCGGGAATAGAGCTTTCTGTATTAGCTGATGACGCAGAAAAAGGGTGGTTTGATGTCGCGCAAGGTGAACTGACCGAACGAGAAATCAACGAAAAACGTTTCGCAATACGCAAGAAGAAATCGGCGGTAATGAAATCTGCATTTGCTGGAATGGTCATTCCTGAGAAAGCAGATCTTATGACCAAAGCCGAGTTACAGATGAGACGGTACTTCCAAAGCCATTACCCGGAGTTGACCAATGAGTAACGAAAAATCGCAGCCACCGCGCCATAACCCAAGTAGACCAGTACAGACCAATGATCGAGGGTTACCTCCTGTACAAAACACTCTTCCTATGCCGAAAGTGCAACCCCCGAAAAAAGAGAAGTGAATCACAGGTGATCCGGTTCACGACGGTTGAACTGATCACCTGTTGAATAAAGCATTTTCGATTGTGCAAGGTTCGAGGCCTGTATTGACCGACAGGAGGTATCTTTACAGTTTGCAAAAGTGCGGCAGCAGAGCATTTTCTACATTTTGTTCTACAATTAAATGTAACACTCAACGGGTCTATAACAACCGCACGGCGGCATCTCGTAGTGTTGGCATGGCTGGCTTTAACTTCAGCCGCAACTAGATTGGTAAAAGTGGTGGAGATCATGGAGCGTAGCAGCCAGAGTGTTGATTATTTTGTAGATTCTGACTTTGTAGAAAATTTTAATGAATCCCTGAGAAGACTGTTATCTACGCTTCAGCAAAGCACAATGGCAAAATATATCAATCCAGAAAACGCGCAACGAATAAAGCATGGCGCGGCGTTCTGCAATCCTGCTGCCCCCCAAGTATACAACGGCGGACTTGAAACTCACTCCACGCTTTTTGACATTGCGCTCGAGAGCATTGCTTCCCATGACGTTAAAGTTTTAGAAAGATGCTTCAATAGTTTTCAGGAGGATATGGAAGCTCAGCTTGCTAGTATGATTTACTCATCACTATCGAAGGTCTGCGATCAAACTGGAAACGTTGTGGATGCAAAGAAATCTGGATCTCTGCCGCTCGCCTTCTTGGAAATTCTTGAGAAAATCGAGTTTAGTGCGAACAAGGCAGGAGAGGTGACACTCCCAGAGATCCACCTTGGAACAGATGCGTTTAATCAGTTCACAAGGGCAATGCAAGAAAGCACTCCAGCATATAAGGCGATGGTCGAAGACATCAAGACGAGAAAGGTGGCTGAGGCGCTGGAAAGAGAATCTGCTCGAAAAGCTAAGTTTGTGCGTTACGGAGAGAGTGCGCGATGAGAATCCTCCTAGCAATTGGCTGCAACGAATATGATCACGCTAAACCCCTCGATTCAGCAGAATATGATGCGGTAAGAATATTCAATGCTCTCGTGAAACCCGAAGTTGGTCAGTTCAACAGCGCACACTCCCAACTTCTGCTGTCTCCGACTATTGAGGAAGTTAGATCTGCATTAAAAAAATCGCTTTTCGAAAATTCACACATAGAGAATTTCACATTTTTTTTCGCAGGACATGGTGGTGTGAGCTCTGGTAGCTTCCATATGTGGCTCCGGGACACAAGCCCAAGAATACAGTCTATGACGGCGCTGTCTTTGAGTGAGTTGTTTAGACTGCTTAATGAAACATCACCAAAGCAGAGCAATATAATTATAGATGCTTGCCAGAGTGGCGGATTGATATCAGATCTCGGAGTACTATTAAAACCTGAGCTTATTGGTGATGCCGGAACACCTGCTTTGACGCTAATCGCTACCTCAGCAAAAAACCAGACCGCCGGCGAAACTCAAGAAGGAGGCATAGGTACTAACGCCATTCTCGACTGTGTGGAAGGAAGAGACTTTGTACAAGACAAAGCAAGCATTTTAGATTTAGTCGAAATAGGTAGACATATCTCAAAAAAACTTGATGACCATGGACAAAATGCAATCGTTTGGGGGCCGAATCTGTATGGGCCACCTAGTTTTTGCCGTAATCCTAAATATGAAACAGATCCCAATACACCTCTTCGTAGTTTAATGCATCAGTGGCCATCAAACCTCGACAAAGCAATAAAAGACAATTACAACGACATATGGAGCACATATGGTGCATTGGATCGGCATTGGAATGCTTCACAGTTTATCCCACTTGTGAATTCAGTATTAAATCCATGTCGGGAAAATGAATCGATATTAATTAGCTGCGCTGATCGGTTAGCTGTGACATTCTCTACAAAAGCTGCACAGTCTAATGACGCTTACCGGACGCCTATGATTACTGCTGGGATAGTGGCTTGCCTACTCCCGAGCCTGGGTGAACCTATAGTAGATACTGGAGCAGAACTGCTAACTTACAAGCTTGTCGATGAACTTCTGGTCGTAAACGAGTCCGTATTGTCCTCACTGGAACAAAATAAGTACTGTTTGTTGCCAAGAGAGGGTGGTGGCTTTGTGGAGCTGTATCAATTACCTCTTCGTTTATCAAAAATTCTCGGATGGGCAGGAGTAGCGTTTCTTTGCGCGCCGGAATCACACAAGACAAAAGCAGGTCAACAATTCGCAGACATTCTAAATAAAATATTGGAGCTGTATTCTGGTTCTGTGATTGCATTGAGTGATGCTCAAGCTTCACACTGGGAGGTCTCTCTAGCCGTGGCCAAAGCGCTGAACCTCAATGAGCAAGCCGAACAGCTAGTAGGATTGCTATTCAACTCTATAATAAGCTGCGAAGGCAAGCTCGCCAGATATGACATCTCCCCCGACAAAGCACTGAGTTATCTACTATCTAGAGAGTATAATAATTTTAAGAACAACTACACCCTTGTTGAGAAACCAATTGAGACCTTATCCGTGCTATTGCGAGCGGCAAAGGTTTTTGAGCTTGAAGATATTTTGAATGAAGATTTGTGGCAGATTGACGGTCTGAGTTTTTCTTGCTATCGCCCAGACTCTTACATTCGCTACTCATCAATTGTTATGGAGGGCGGAACGAACGAGGCATGGCAAATCGGTTTTGATGTTTTTCGAGTCGAGGACTTCATAAATTCTTGGACATTATCGTACGAACTCAACGGAAGCATTGTCTACAAGCTTTCAGTTATTGGATCGTTATTGCTCGAGGATCGTGTACCTTGGTTTTGTATTGATTATTTCCTTGCAAGTATCCAGGATTAGTTTTGACTCGCGCTGCGAGTGCGGTTACGCAATTGTTTTTGACTAAATCTTACACGAATGGTTGCCAAGCTTATCGTAATCAATAAATAACAATGTCGTAACAGTTGACGAAGTGAAGTCCTGCGCCAGGTTTTGTGTGAGACAAAATTTTCTCCTATCTGAGCATCCGCTTTTGGCTGTAAGCAGTTACTGCGTACGTCCGCTTTTGGCCGATAGCGGACACCCGCACGAAAAGAGTAGACGGATTTATTTTCAGATGAAGAGCTCACTTCTCTTGGCCAGTGAAGGCACTGTGATAGCATGCGTCCGCCCCCCGGATAGGGGGATTTTTTCTACATCCCGCAAGGAATATGCCCCGTGAAAGACTTCGTCATCAGCGTCAACAACACCGTCCTCTATCTCTCCCTGGCATTCATCTGGCTGGTCGCTATCGTCGCGATTTTCACCAGCGGATTCTTGCCGGCGCTGGGTATCTTCGTGGCCGGCACCCTGTGCTGGTGCATCATTTCCGGCTTCTGGTTCGTCCAGTCGGCGACCTACGAAGAACTGCGCAAGCTGAACGCCAGCAAAAACTGAAACATCAGGGTGGGGCCGTAAGTGCCCCGCCCTACCCCGAGCGCTGGGTTCCGTGCCAAGCGCTTCTCTCTGCTGCGAACTAATCGCACGCCCCCGCCTTCTCCGACCTCTAAATAGCTTCGCCCTTTCCCTTTCAGCCGATGAGGGACGGGACTGTTTTCAGGAAATAAGCCCTCACCTTTGAGCGCTTAAACAGGTTCGTTTAAAGCAACCCGCCGTAACTTCCCCAAGGCTACAACGCCTTGCGTCATTGCCTACGACTACGCCAGAATCCGCCGGCTTGTGTGTCTACGGCACGGGTTTTATCGTTCCTGGGTCACTGAAAAACAGTGATCGGGTTTGGTAGCCCGAGACAAACACAAGATGCAGAGCTCTCCATCGCGGCGGTCAATCGCCCCGGTTTTATGGTGGCCATGCACAGGGCGTCTTCGGGCGCGCCGGTCTCCTTGTGTCCCGGTCTACCAACCTGCGTATGGCCACCACCCAACGTTTGGTAGCGTGTGGGTGATGGCTCCTGATGACGACACAAGGAGTTTCACCATGATCAAGCCAACACCCAACCCACCCGAAACCGACCCCCCCTCCCCCCACGAAACCCCCAACTCCAAAAAAATCCACGACGCCGCCGAACGCGCGCTGGATCATTTAGAAGGAAGTTAGGCATGTTCAAAGCAACTCTAAATCCAGCGCTGGACACCGATCCAAAGGAGCGAACGGTTGAATCCGTCCCGGTTTCACCCTACAGTTCTAACGAATCGAAAAAACTCCACGACGCCGCCGAGCGCGCGCTGGATCATTACCTCTTCCCCGCCGCCGGGATCATGTCGTCCTTGAACGAGCCCGAGCGGATGTATCTGGCCAATCCGAAATTCAACACCGAATGCTTGTTGGCCAATGCCAGCGAAAACCTCGGAGCGGCCAGTGAGATGCTGAGTAACTTCGCGGCCACGCTCGATCCCTCGCATCGCAAGACGGCGATCGGTATTACGCAGATCGTGATGATTGCCGAGCTGGCGGTGAATCAGGCGCTGGATCACGTCGAGGTCGCGTAACCAGGCGATGGCTGTAGGAGCCCTTCGCTGCGGCTTCTACAGCGCGATGTGTTGAGTCTCCCGCTGCTGCAGGAAAAAGCGCGGCTCAAGAGGTAATGGAATGCAAAACAGCCTGGGCCGACACCCTCGTTAACGACGAAGGCGTCGGCCCGGGCTGTTTGCGTTTCAGTAAAGCTCGTTGAATTCGAACCATGCGGGGCCTTGATCCAATTGCTGCATTAAATGCACATATGAACTGCAATCAACCCAACTAGTGCTCCCCGAGCAGGCCTTTAGACTCTCCCCACGATCAACGTAAGGGAGCGTTCAACATGGTCACCAGCGCCGTCATCCATCAAACCGGTGAGCCTCAAGTCATTCAGCTTGAGCAATCCACCGCGCAAACACCCGGCCCCGGCGAAGTCTGGCTTGAGCAGTTGGCCATTGGCGTCAACCCGCTCGACTTGAGCCAACGTTCCGGTGCCGCGCCGTTGGCGTTGCCCTCCGGGTTGGGGCTTGAGGGCGCCGGGCGGGTTGTGGCGGTGGGGGCCGATGTGACGAACGTGGTCGTCGGCGACCGGGTCGCTTATGCCACGGGACCTATTGGCGCCTATGCCAGCGCCCGCCTCTACCCGGCCAATCGGCTGGTGAAGATCCCCGACAGCCTGAGTTTCGAGGACGCGGCGGCTGTGCTGTTCAAGGGCATTACCGCGCAGTATTTGCTCAAGTCCACCTACCCGGTCGGGCCGGGTTCGACGGTGCTGATCTACGGTGCGGCCGGTGCGCTGGGGCAGATCATGGTGCCGTGGGCGAAGCATTTGGGGGCGTTGGTGATTGGTGTGGTGTCCAGCGCCGAGAGTATCGAGCGGGCCCGGTTGGCGGGTTGTGATGAGGTGTTGGTGTTCGATGCGGCGACGCTGGCCGACGCGGTGGTCGACCTTACCCAGGGCCAGAAAGTAGATGTGGTGTACGACCCGATTGGCCGGGTGTCTTTCGAGGCGTCGTTGAATTGCCTGCGCCCGCGCGGGTTGCTGGTGTCGTTCGGCATGGCGTCGGGGGCGCCGGCGCCGGTCGAGATCAGCACCTTGAATGCCAAGGGTTCGCTGTTCCTGACCCGACCGTCCCTCGCCGCCCACACCGCCACGCCGGAGGAATACCAGCAGCGCGCAAAGGACGTGTTGCAAGCGATTGACGCCGGTATCATCCGGCCCAATGTCGGGCGTCGTTATCCGCTGGCGGACGCCGCCCGGGCCCATGCCGATCTGCACCGGGGCGGTTTGCCGGGGGCGGTTGTGCTGGTGCCTTGAGTCTTTTTTCGGGTCATCCACGAGGGTTGTCGTTGCATGGATCTGTTCGATAGCCGTCAGGCCGATGAAGTCGCCACCCTGCTGGCCCTGGCCGAGCACGGCTCGTTTGCGGCGGCGGGCCGGACGTTGCAGCGCCATCCCTCGGTGCTGTCGAAACGGCTCAGCGCGCTGGAGTCGCGGCTAGGGGTGCGGCTGATCGAGCGCACCACCCGGCAATTGCGTTTCACCGATGAGGGGCAACGGCTGGTGGCGCGGTTCGGGCATGCGGTCAGCCTGATTGCCGAAGCGGAGCAGGATGCGCGCGAGGGTGCCGCCGAAGTTCGCGGGCGTTTGCGCATCGCCCTGCCGGCCGCCATGGGACGGCTGTTGCTGGGCGATATCGTTTCGGCGTTTGCCCTGGCCCATCCGAACGTGGCGCTGGAGGTGGAATATGCCGAGCGCTTCGTCGATATCGTCGCTGAGGGTTTTGATGCGGCGATCCGCATCGGCGAGCTGGCAGACAATCGGCTGGTGGCGAAGAAACTCTGCGATCACCGCCGAATCCTGTGTGCCGCGCCCTCCTATCTTCAACAACACGGCGAGCCGAAAACGCCGGCGGATCTTGCCGATCATCATTGCCTGGGGTTTACCGGGTTGCATTCGTATCCCGAATGGCGACTGACCCGAGGCGACGAGAAATACACTCTGAAAATCCGCAGCCGTCTGGTCAGCAACGACAACGAAGCGCAGCTGTGTGCCGCGCGCATGGGCGTGGGGATTTTGGCCGGCGGCGACTGGCTGATGACCAAAGAACTGCGCGAGGGGCGCCTGGCGCGGGTGCTTCCCGAGTGGCAACTGGATGCCGACACGGGGGTTTATCTGGTGCGGCCGTCGGCGCGGTTCAATACGGCGACGACTACGGCGTTCAAGGACTGGATCGAGGGCGCTTTTGCCGAGGGTGCGCCTTGGATGACTCTGCCTCGCTGATTTACCAGCCGCGATGGGATATCGTGCCGGCCTCGGAATCGACGTGCATTCATGGAGGAAAAAGTGCGGATTTACATGACCAGGGCTTTTTGTGCGGGCGTGTCCACACCGGGACGCCTGAGATTCAAAATATTCCTAATCGCCATGTCAGGCTTCTTTGCCCTCACCCAAACGGCGCTATCCCTCGCCGATACTGCCAATGGAAAAGCCCTCTACTCCCAGCGATGCGCCGTGTGCCACGGAGCCGACATCAAGGGCACCGGGCCGTTGGCCAGGAAAAGCAATCCGCCGACACCTGACCTGACAACCACAGCTTTCAAGAAGCGACTGAGTGATTATCCGGGCGTTATTGTGTCCTCGGTGATACTTCGCCCCAACGGGGATTTGATTCCAAAGACCTTGCGGGAGAATGGCGTGAAGATCCCGCCGCACGCCTGGAGCGTTAACGATTTTCGCGACTTGCACCAATATATGAGCGGTGTGATTTCCCATACGAACAGATAAAAATGGCGACGAATCTATTATCCGGTGGTGAAAAAATAGATCCGTCCCCATTTCTGCGTGCAATCAAAGGACATATGGCTTGAGCATATTTAGAAAGTATCTTTGCCTTGAAGCTTTAATATGGATATATCTCAGCTGTTGGAATGCAACCGTGCCCCTTATTATCGTTCAGCGTGGAAGCTTGTTGGAGCTGGCAACCTATGAAACGGGGCTGGCCCTTGCCGCCGTCATTTCCATACTGTTTTTGGCTTCCCGCGTCGAAGTCATGCGACGCAGCACCGCTCTAAGGATAGGCTGTATCGCCATTGCGTTGACCGGCATCCTGCGCTACGTGTCTGTTTCCGCTTCGTATTCGATAGAGGCTCTGCTGATAATTGACATCCTTGCGGTCGCGGCTTTCGGCGTCGTTCAATCTCTTTTCGGTGTTTATCCGGCTGAAACCGTAGAAAAAGTTCGAATAGAACATGCCTTTCGCATCCGGCGCATCATCGTAACCATAAGTCGCGTTATTGGCCCGCTCCTGGCGGGCGTTGTCATTGGATTGTCTTCCCCACAAGCCTCACTTCTCTTTGCAGCCATTGTGGGTGTGTTCGCAATGGGGTTAGCGTTCGTATTACCGCACAGCGTCAAATCCGACTCGACACAGATAAAATCGCCGGTACAACGAGTTCGGGAAATGTTTTTGGGAATTAGACTTAAATTAATTCTTCCACCTGAAAGATTCCTGACTGTTGCTGGTTTCATGTTGAGCCTGGCTGTTACTGCCACAGTACCCATGCTGATTCCAATTCAAATTCACACCCATAATCTCGCTGAAAGCAGTGTCGGCCTGTTCAACGCCATATTTGCGGGAGGCGCAATCGGTGGCCTGTTATTTTTGAGCCCGCTTGTTGCCAGAAGACACAACCAGCGAAACAAATATATTGGACTCTGGACTTTATTAACCGCCTCCCTCGTCACAGCGGCTCTCTCTGTCGAAGTCTGGCAACTGGCTCCATGCCTCTTTATTGCAGGAGCTTCCAGTGCCTCGCTTTCACTGATCGGGATGGATAAGAGAACTGTCTCGGTGCCGTCTGGAGTTCGTATCAGATTAATGGCCGCCACACTTATTGTCGGCCAACTTGCAAATTCGGCCTCTTATATGATGATGGGAACAACGATGACGCAGTTCGGCACCCATGGTTTGCTATTGGTTTACTGCGCAATTTTCCTGTTTGTCTTGTTTCATGCAGCACTTTCGAAGTCCATCTGGTTTTTCCTTGAAGATGCAGCAGACTGCGAACTGTTTTATAAAAAGAACCATCCCGGACTGGAGTCGATCATGGTTTCGGTTGCAAAGTGATGAGTGATGATGTTCACCGCCTCGTTGAGGGCCGTGTTTGTTCACGGGTTGGAGACGATATTAAGGGGTGGGATAGTGCTAAAAGATCGGCTAGCTGGACAAACACTGTTGCCGGATTTCGTATGAATACTGTCTGAAACATCAAATCCGTCTACGCTCCAGCCACCCCCCTCTGGAGTGAACGCCATGATCCGCGCCCTGCTCACCGCTTCCCTGCTGCTAGCCATGAGTGTTCCGGCCCATGCGGACGTGACGCCCTTCCCCGCCTCGTTCCGCACTCAGGACATCGCCCTGGAAGGGGCGAAAATCCACACGCGCATCGGCGGCAAAGGCCCGGCGGTGGTGCTGTTGCACGGTTTCGGCGACACCGGGGATATGTGGGCGCCGCTGGCGGCGGATCTGGCGAAGGATCACACCGTGGTGATCGCCGGTGCGGGGCATTGGCTGATGGAGGAAGCGCCAGTGGGAACCACTCAAGCGATTCGCAGGTTTATTGCGCAGTGACTGGCAAGCGGGTTGTTGTCATCGGTGCCGTTCAGCGCATCTCAGGCCACCGAGCTCAATCATTGACTGCATCAATAACAACCATTAACTCAATGAAGTTCTCATATCGAATCCAAAGCGTAGGATCTGCTCCATACCAACCCACTGCACACGGAGTACAGAACCATGAAACGCCAAACCCTTCTCGGTATCGCCTTCTCGCTCTTCGCCCTGAATGCTTTTGCAGCGACTGAAACCGATCCACTGTTCAGCGATGCAGTTGCTGCTGCGACCCAAACTGATCCATTGTTCAGTGACGCTGTTGCCGCGACCGAAACCGATCCGCTGTTCAGTGATGCCGTTGCCGCGACCGAAACCGATCCGCTGTTCAGTGATGCCGTTGCCGCGACCGAAACCGATCCGCTGTTCAGTGATGCGGTAGCCGAAGGTGGTTCTGACCGTCTGATCGAAAGTCGTAACGCCTGAATGCAGGCTTTTACCGCAGTACCCGACGAAAGCCCGGCCTTATCCGCCGGGCTTTTTCATGTCTGATGGGTATCGCCCTGTCCTTTGTGGCTATGCAGCTTTCACTCCACGCATTTTTTGGGAGTGATGCGAATCACTTCCGCCAGGTTGTCAGCAGGCTGCGAACCGGTACTCAACACCACATCCCGGCGTGCACTCAACTCGATAGGGTATGGCCCGCGCTGCGAAAGCGCCGACCGCGTCCTGGCGGTAAACGCTTCATCGTTTTGCGTATAGAAAATCCACTCCCGCTGGTGTCCACCCGTCACCGTGCAGACCCACTTCGCCAGTCCCTTGTCCTCTACCGCCGGCACTATCAACTTCTCCATTTCAGCCATGCGGATGGCGTCCCCACGCTCCGGTATCACGCCTGTCGATGTGTACTTCCAGACGATCCTGATTTTGAAAGGCAACGCTCGTTTCTCAATCAGCGATATCGAGTCCAGCCCCTTGTAGATCATGGGTGCGGGGGATTCTGGAAAATCGGATGGCTGATAGTTGCTTTCAGAGGCCTCGAGAATTTGCTGCTGTGGGGGATAAACGAATTTGTCGTCGAGAAGCGCTTCGAGCGCCACCCTGCTTTCGCGTTCTCGATTCGCTACACAATTATCGTAATCAACACTTTTGGCCGGACCAGCCTCCAGGCACGCGTCACGCTCGACCGGAGGAGGCGATTTGGAGCTGGAGCAGCCAGCGACGACTACGCTGACTATCGCCATCAAGCGGAAGCGGTTTGTGGCGTGCATCACGCCAAAACCGGACCTCATCAGAGAACGCCCGGTTTTATCAATGACCATGAATAGCTTTCCTTTAAACCTTGACCTGTGGCTGCAAACCAGCCTCGCTGGCTTCAATTTTTATTGCGTCCATGATGTCCTCCTGAAAATAGATCGGCAGGTGTAAAACATCTTCAGGACGTAACAGTTGTCGTCATTGCGAGCATTTTCTGAAGATCGGAGAACCGGCTTAAAGAGGACGCATCTTTTGTCGGGGGAGAAGAAACTGTCACTTCTGTGCCCGACAATACAACTGTCACTCATAAAACTTTCCAGCGAACAGAATCGCTGCACAGCGCTGCCATACATTCGATTGGGCATTATCGTCCAAAGGAGATCGGTTGCTGGCATGCGCCCATGCAGCTGCCGCATCGAGAAACGCATCAACCGTTCCGTTTTCCCATTCCTGGCTATCTGATCGATCTATTGATGAGGGAGCGTTATGTTCCAACAAACGTTCACTGGCAAAATCAGCCCCCAGCGCCTCGACAAATCGAATGAACGACTGCTCATCTCTGACAAGCGCTAACAATTCATCAAGATCTACAGGCGTGTGCATAGGTTTTCCGGGTAAGGCGTTTGAGTGAATGCATGCTGCGACAGGGAAACGCGAACGGTCAACTCAACGTCGGACGTAACGGCACAGTTCCTCCGGCAGAAAGGTCTGCACTTTTGCTACGCTGGCGCACCGCTTGCCCCATGGCACATGGCACATGGCAAATGGCAAATGGCAAATGGCAAATGGCACATGGAAATTGCCCCGCACTTCATTCTTCATGAAACCGAGCACTGGATCATCAACCACCATCTGGCCAGTGCACTTCCCGGCTATCTGATGCTGGGGACCAAAATCCAAACCAATTCACTGGCCGAGCTGTCGACAGAGGCACTGGCGGAGCTCGGAGGGCTGCTCGTTCAAATAATCAGTTCATCGAGTCGCCCGCTGCGCTGATCACTCAATCGAAGACGCCATTCAGCACTTCATAAATCAGCCCTGTAGCCAGCGCGACCAGGATCAGATCGGTACCGACCTGCTGCCATTCATAGCCGTCGTAGTGCGGCAGTCTGCCGACCAGTCGACCATCGAGCTTCTTCGCAATCCCTGGCGGCAGCGGTTTGCCCCGCGCCAGGTTCTTCTGAATGCCGGGCGGTAACGCCGGGCCCGGGGTCCAGTAGCCACGATAGCCTTCCACAATCCCGATCACCCCGCCGCGATCGATACTCGGACCGTGCCCCTGATAACCGCCCCCGCCTTTTTTCCCCTGATTGCCATGATCCTGGCTGTTATGCGGATTGCCTTTGCCCTGCCCCTTTCCGTTACCAGGATCGGCCAGCGCGGTCACCGAACTGCACAGCAGCGCAATACAGGTCGTGGTCGCAATCAACGTGCGTAAACCGGACATGAGTCGTTCCTTGAATGAATGGGTGTGTTTGGATTCTAGTCAGTTTTTTTTACAGGCATGGAGAGATGGCCCTGTCATCGCGGTCACGCGGCGACGCATCTGGAAACCGTGAGCCTCAGAACATACGAACGGACACGACTGAGCGGTTTTTTCCGGCTGACTTTGCGTTCGGGGTCGTGAAATCATTCATTTGACTTGCTTGCCTAAGGCAACTATATAGTTGCTTAAAGCAAATATATGAGCATCACGCCATGTCCACGATCACCGACTGCGCCGACATCGTCCGGCAGTTCAACCGTTTCTACACCCATCAGATCGGCGTGTTGCAGGAACACTTGCTGCAAAGCGACTACTCGCTGACCGAGCTGCGCATCCTCTACGAACTCGCGTCCCAGGGCGATCTGACCAGCACCGACCTGCGCCAGATGCTGGGCCTCGACGCGGGCTACATGAGTCGCCTCATCAGCGGTTTCGACAAAAAAGGCCTGATCCAGAAAGTCCCCTCCACCACCGACGCCCGCGCCAGTCAGTTGCACATCACCGACCTCGGCCGCGAGATCCTCGCGCCGCTGGAGCAAGCCTCGCGGCAAGAAGTCATCACCCTGCTCGAACGCCTGTCCGAACCGCAGCAACTGCAACTGATCGCATCGATGAAGCAGATCCAGACGCTGCTCGAGGGCGGTCAGCCAACGACCTATCTGCTGCGCGATCCGCAACCCGGTGACATGGGTCTGGTGGTGCATCAGCAGACCGCGATCTACAGCCGTGAATACGGCTGGAATTCAGAGTTCGAAGCGCTGGTGTCAGAGGTCGTCGCCAAATACCTGCGCGAATTCGACCCAACCGGCGAGCGCTGCTGGATCGCGGAGAAGGACGGCAAGGTGGTGGGTTCGGTGTTCGTCATCCGCCACGACGAAACCACCGCGAAACTGCGCATGCTCTACGTGGATGCCAGTGCGCGGGGCTTGGGAATCGGCAATCGGCTGGTCGAGGAATGTCTGCGTTTTGCCCGGAATGTCGGCTACAAAAAGATGATCCTGTGGACTACCAGCAATCTGGTGGATGCCCGCCGGTTATACCAGCGGGCAGGATTTGAGCTGGTCGAGGAAGAGCCGATTCACAGCTTCGGCAAGGATTTGGTGAGTCAGACGTGGGCGATTGAGTTGTAAGGTCTACACCCGCTTTGAGTCGTTGTAGTCAGGCAGGACAATGGCGTCGGCTTTCGACGGAAGGAATTGCCGAATAGTCTCTTGAGCCCCAGCGCAGCGACCAACCGAAGCACTGCATCAAGCAAAATGACGATAGACGAGGCGCTTGAATTTAGCCAAGGTGTCGAACGACAGAACCCTAGACCATGAATAACCGGGATGAAAACCGAGCATGCATCGATTAATAGCGAATGGATTTACTGTTATCAGCATTGCAATGCTGTTCTCTGGCTGCACTTCATATTCGTCGCAGCCCACAATCAACCAACACGTTGGAGCCGACAACGCAGAAATCATCTCCAGCTACAGTTACGAAATGGACTCTCCATTGAAAGTTAGTCGCTTTGGCAAGGACACATACGCAGCGACACAAAAAACCATTCCAGATGCAAAAGACGTCAGCTCCAAGCCGACAAATTCGCCTCTCCCTACGTTAGAGATAAAAGTCTCAGAGTTCACGTTTGGTGGTGCTTGCGGACAAGAGTATTTAACCGGTTTGAGTCTTGGTTTGATTCCTAGCTGGTGCACAAGGGAAAATCTGTTCAAGTTTGATTTCACGCTAAACAATGAACATGGCTTTTGCAGGCAAAAAACCTACTCAATAAACGCCACGACATTCTCACATCTGGTCTTGATTCCATTTGCCTTGTTTGAGGCTGACAACCGACCGTTAGCTATTTACCAGGCTGCTCTAAAAGATTTCCTTCAAAAAAGTCAATGCGTAACGCTCTGACATAAAACCGAGGGGGGACTGTTTTTTTCAGAAAGTAGAAAATAAATCAGTCCCGAATGGCACTTACTTAACAGCTAACCGATTGAGCTGAAAGCAAAAAATGAAGAAGGGCTGGCCTTGGTCTACGGTGATAGTTGCGAACACACACCAGAAAACCAAGGACACAGCCCACATGGATCGTAGACGCCAAATTCTCCAGCATCAACAGCAACGTTTTCGCCGCCATGCTTCGAATTGTGATGCCTATGCTTTTTTCAACCTGCTCACGGCTCCCGAGTTGCTGCAGCGAGTTGAGTCAGCACTGCCAGAGCATCGGGAGCGCTTGTATCCGCCAACGGAAACTCTGTCGATGTTCCTGGCTCAAGCGATGAGCGCCGATCGCTCCTGCCAGAATGCCGTCAACGATTTCTCCATCAAGCGATCCTGTAGCGGCATGAAACCCAATAGCACTCGCACGGGCGCTTTCTGTAAGGCCAGGCAACGCTTGCCGGTAGAAATGGTTTCCATGCTGGTTCGACAAACCGGTTCGTCTATCAGTGATCAGGCGCCGCCTTCGTGGCGATGGATGGGGCGACCTGTCCGCCTTGTCGACGGGACAACCGTCTCGATGCCCGATACGGCTGCGAATCAGGGGGCCTATCCGCAATCTCGCGGGCAGAAAGTTGGCCTTGGTTTTCCGTTGTGTCGAGTGGTAAGCCTCGTTTGCCTCTCCAGTGGCGCCGTTTTAGATGCCGCACTTGGACGTTTCCGAGGTAAGGGCGGTGACGAACAGACGCTGCTCAGATCAATGCTCGGCACGTTGAAAACAGGCGACATCTTGTTGGGTGACGCTTACTACGCGACCTATTTTCTGCTGTGCGAGTTGCAGCGACGGCGTATCGATGGCGTGTTCGAACAATATGGCGCCCGACGGCGCAGCACGGACTTTCGTCTGGGCCAAAGTCTCGGTTCTGAAGACCACTTGATCGAATTGAAAAAGCCCGAAAGAAGGCCGCCCTGGATGAGTCAAACACATTACGAACAGGCCCCTGGAAGGCTGATAGTGCGAGAGTTGAAGACTGGCGGAAAAACGTTGGTGACCACCTTGCATTGCCCGAAGCAGACACCCAAAACAGCTCTCAAATCGCTGTACAAGGGGCGATGGCATGTCGAGTTGGACTTGCGAAATCTCAAGGCCACGCTGGGCCTTGGAAGGTTGAGCTGCAAAACCCCGGGCATGGCCGTCAAGGAGTTATGGGTCTATCTGTTGGCCCACAATCTGATCCGAATGCTCATGGCCCAATCGGCTCTCTTAGCGGACTGCTTACCTCGCGAACTGAGCTTCAAACACAGCCTTCAGCTATGGCTGGCGCTACGACAATATGGGAGTCCTGAAGACGAGGATGGTCTGGCGAACTTACTGATGCTGATAGCGCAAAGGCGCGTTGGAAATCGACCTGGTCGTATCGAACCGCGAGCCATAAAACGACGACCTCAGGCCTACCCCTTGCTGACCAAGTCACGTCGGTCAGCAAGGGCTGAGGTCAGGAAAAAGGGGCATGCTAAACATGTTAAGTAAGTGCCATTCAAATCAGTCCCCTTTTTCTAGTCTTTATAGCCAGGCAGAACGGGGCACAAACCACGGGTGATTGCGCCTGGAACGGCTCAGTGCGGACTGGCGGTCGGACGAACCACGATCTCACTCACATCGACATCATCGGGCTGTTCGATGGCATAGGCGAGCGCTCGCGCAATGGCGTCTGCATTGAGCGCCACACGGCGGAAGGCTTTCATTTCCTCGCGGGCCACATCATCCGAAATCGTATCCGCCAGTTCGGACTCGACCACACCCGGGCACACCACGGTGACGCGGATCTTGTCCGTTTCCTGGCGCAGACCGTCCGAGATAGCCCTGACCGCGAATTTAGTCGCGCAGTAGACCGCGGCGGTCGGAGAAACCGCGAGGCCACCAATCGACGAGATATTGATGACCTGACCGAAACCCTGCGCCTGCATGTCCGGCAGGACAGCGGCAATACCGTGCAATACGCCACGCACGTTGACATCGAGCATCTGGTTCCATTCGTTGACCTTCAACGAGGCCAGCGGAGACAAAGGCATCACCCCAGCGTTATTGATGATCACATCGACCTTGCCATGTTGCGTCTTGGCGAACGCCACGAAGGCGTGCATCGATTGCAGATCCGTAACGTCCAGTGCGCAGGCACTTGCTGAACCACCTTCGGCCTGGATCTCGCTGACCAGTTTGTCCAGACGCTCGGTGCGGCGGGCACCGAGGACCACATGCGCGCCTTTGGCGGCGATCAACCTGGCGGCCGCTTCGCCAATACCACTGCTTGCACCGGTAATCAGGACGACTTTGTTTTGAATGTTCGACATATCCGTAGCTCCTGCTGTCTGCATTGAGGTTCAGCACCGACCGCTGAAGACGCGTTCGTTGCTGCGGGGTACGTCGAAAAGATTAAGGGCACGAGCCTCGTCGGCGCGTGCCGAAACCTGCGCCACTTTTGCCTATTCGTGTCTGTGTGCATCGCCTGCAAATTTTTAATGAGGCGCCGCTCAGGCCCCACGGAACTCGCTGGGCGTTACGCCCACTTCACGACGAAATACCTGCGAGAAATGACTGGGGCTCGAGTAGCCGACCTCCAGCCCGACGTCGATGACGCTAAGGCGGGTTTCCAGTAGCAGGTGCCGCGCACGAACCATACGCATGCGAATGAAGTACTGCGATGGCGACAGCCCTGTCGCCCGCTTGAACAGGCGACTGAAGTGGTACTCGCTCAGCTCGGCAAGGCTGGCCAGTTTGGCCAGGCTGAATTCAGCGCTCAGTTGCGCGCGCATGGCGTCCGTGACTTTGCGCAACTTGTAGGCTTGCAAGGCGTTGACCCGACGCCCGGGCTGGCTTTCAGCAAGATAGCTGCGCACCAGATGCACGGCCAGCGCTTGCGCCAGAGAGCGGGCGAAAAGCGCGCTGGGCGAGCGTTCCAGAAGCAATTCGGTGCGCAACTGCTCCATGACAAACGCGACGCGTCCGTCCCGTGCCCCTGAAACATCGCGCAAACGCACAGGCCCGGCGTGCTGGCCCGACAGCTCTCGAGACGCTTGCTCGATCAAGGGCAGCCCCAAGTAAAGATGCATGACTTCAAAGGTATCGCCTCCGTGCGTCTGCCAGCGCATTTCATACGGCTCATCGGAACTGGTGAGGAAAAAATCGCCGGCACTGACCTCGGCAGCTTCCCACTCACCCCCCAATGCGCGCTCCTCTACCGTCGCCGCCCCGGCCAGAACCAGAACGAGCAGCGGTTCCACCACTGCAGGCACGAGAATGGGCTCAGTAACGCTGCGATGGGTAAACAGCTGAATCACCACGTCCGTGATTTCCGGGCGCGAGGGTAACGCCTGCGGTTCACCTGGCAGGAACTCACCCATCGACTCGCCGTTGATGCGCAAGTCTCGAGAGGATGTCGACAACGCGTCCTGGGAGGTACGCCCGGTATTTGCCATGAACTCGTCCTTTTCAGATTCGGCTGTGCGAAGCCAGACAGGTCTCCGATGCTTGCCCGCACGCAGTGTCACGGTGACCGGCTCGATGATATCGGGCTTTTCCCGTGGGTTGAATCGAGCGCCGAACCTCCCTCACTGACATTCAGCGCAAAACCCCGACAGCATGGGCAATCTCACGAAAGCCGACTTTGCCTCGCTGCGAGACAGTAGGCCCGTCGCCGATGAAAGCGCCTCGCCGGCGCCAACACGGCTTATCCCTACTCGATCAAAAACGCTGGAGAACATCATGACCGACTTCAAGAACAGCACCCCAAACGAAGTGGCCGGTAAAGTCGCACTGGTCACTGGCGCGGCCAGTGGCATCGGCAAGGCCATCGCACTGCTGCTGCATGCCCGCGGCGCCCAGGTCATTGCTGAAGATATAAACCCTGAGGTGGAAGCACTGGCCCGCCCCGGCCTGGTCCCCCTGGTGGCCGACATCACTCAGGACGGGGCAGCCGAACGCGCGGTCGCCCTGGCCGTCGAGCAATTCGGACGGCTGGACATTCTGGTCAACAACGCCGGCATCATCATCAACAAACTGGTCATCGACATGACCCGCGAAGACTGGGAACGCATTCAGGCGGTCAACGCCACGGCGGCCTTTTTGCATAGCCGGGAGGCGGTCAAAGCGATGATGCCCAACAAGTCCGGATCGATCGTCAACATCGCGTCCTACGCCTCCTATTTCGCCTTCCCCACCATTGCCGCCTACACCGCCTCCAAAGGCGCGCTGGCCCAACTGACGCGCACCCTGGCGCTTGAAGTCATTGGCCACGGCATCCGCGTCAATGCTGTCGGTGTCGGCGATGTGGTGACCAATATCCTCAACAATGTGGTCGACGATGGCCCTGCCTTTCTCGCCCAACATGGCGAAGCGGCACCGATCGGCCGCGCCGCCCAACCGGAAGAAATCGCCGAAGTGGTCGCGTTCATCGCCTCGGATCGGGCCAGCTTCATGGTCGGTTCGGTGGTCATGGCCGACGGCGGCATGACTGTCACGGCCGGCTGAGCCGCAGCACAAACGCGCCGCAGGACATGCCCGACCAGCCCGAGAGGATCAGGCAAATCTGCGGCAGTTTCGTCCTAACACCGCTGCGCTCGGCTACGTAATCTGAAACCACGCAACGGATGCAGACACAGGCCACGGCAGGCCGCTCAGATGAACAACGTCAATGAGGACTGAATAATGAAAAACGCAAAACGGCTTTCCCTTTCACTGGTGATCGGCGCGATGGTGGCCTGCGCGATCAACCTTTCCTCGACCAGCCTGTACTTGGCCGCTGACGGTGCTGATCGAACTCCCGGCATGCGCGTGAGTGAAGGCGGCAGTGACCGCACTCCAGGGTTCCGCGTTGCCGCAGATGGTTCGGACCGCACGCCAGGCATGCGCGTCACTGAAGGCGGCAGTGATCGCACTCCAGGGTTCCGCGTTGCCGCAGATGGTTCGGACCGCACGCCAGGCATGCGCGTAACTGAAGGTGGCAGTGATCGCACTCCGGGTTTTCGCGTTGCCGAAAACGGCTCTGATCGCACGGCTTTGGGCCGTATCGGCTCAGTCTGAAAATCCGAGGAAAAAAGTGATGAAAGATGCCAAAAAAACCACTCAGGACCATCGTTACGCAGGCATGTGGGTCACCGCGGATGGATTCATCCGTCATGAGCTTCTGACGACTGGTCGTTACGACGAGGCCCGTGGTAAAAACAAGAGCGCCTATCAGGGCCGTTACGAACTGGTCGGTGATTACATCCAGTACTGGGACGACACCGGCTTCACCGCTGATGGCCACTTTCATGACGACGTGCTGTATCACGCCGGAATGATCCTCTATCGGCAATGAGTACTTTGATGATGTCGGGTGAATATCGTCTGCCTGAAAAGCTTCAGGCAGACGCTCATGAACACTTGTGAGAGCCTTGAAATGGAACAGAGCGATGCTTTCATCCTTCAAAACACAGCCGTCTACCGTGACGAACTGGTTCGCCTGCTGACGCAACGCTTTACCACACCCGGGATCTATGAGACCGCCATAGCTCCCCTGCATGTCATCCGTTTCGATGCACCTTCGGAGCTGATCCATACCGTGCACAAACCGGCACTTTGCCTGATCGTGCAAGGGCAAAAGGAAATCGGCCTGAGTGACGACCACTACCTGTACGACCCCCTCAGCTACCTGGTGGTTTCGGTCACCCTTCCGGTGTCCGGTCGCGTGCTGATGGCGAGCCCGGAGGCGCCCTACCTGTGTATCCGGTTTGATTTCGAGCCCACGGAAATCGCTCAGGTCATCGCCGACGCTCCGCCGGCAGGTGTCCCGGACGAGCCGGAGCTTGGTCTTTTCCTCGAGAAAGTCGATGTGCCCCTGCTGGAAACAATGCTGCGGCTGGTTCGGCTGCTGGAAACACCGAAAGACATCGGCATGCTGGCACCGCTCGCCCTTCGCGAGTTGTATTACCGCCTCCTGCGAGGCGTGCACGGCCGTCGTCTGTACGAGCTTGCCCTCGGCGACTCGCAAACACGGCGAGTAACACGGGCAATCGATTGGTTGAACAACCACTACACCCAACCCTTGCGCATCGAAGAACTCGCCCGGGTCGCCAACTTGGGCAACTCCACATTGCATCATCGTTTCAAGGCGGTGACTGCCATGAGCCCGCTGCAGTATCAGAAACAACTGCGCCTGCAGGAAGCCCGCCGGCTGTTGCTCGGCGAAGGGCTGGATGTGGCGAGCGCCTGTTATCGAGTGGGCTACGAAAGCCCGTCGCAATTCAGCCGGGAATACAGTCGCCAGTTCGGGTGCCCGCCCTCCAGAGATGCCAGCCGGGTTCGGAATCCTGCGTGATGGCCTGGCCGGAGCCAGTTCAGGGCAGCAGAGCGCCGGGGAAAGATCCAATACACCGGTTATTGAAGGAACCCTCGGAGATTGTTTAAGGGTTTCGGCCTTCGCTGTTTAAAGACACTCAGCGTTACTTCCTCAAGGCTACAACGCCTTGCGTCATTGCCTACGACTACGCCAGAATCCGCCGGCTTGTGCGTCTGGGACGCGGGTTTTATCGTTTCCGGGTCACTGAAAAACAGTGATGGGGTTTGGTAGCCCGCTTCGTTCTAGACTCATGGCGTCACCGTGTGCAGCCCTTTCTCTGGGCTCGGATTTCATGGTGGTCATGCGTGGGGCTCATTCGTGGGCGCCGGGTTCTAGTGCGACCGGTCTACCAACCCGCGTATGGCCGCCACCCAACGTTTGGTAGCGAAGGGTGATGGTTCCTTTTGGTAATCGCGCTAGAGGATTCATCCATGTTCAAACCAACACCGAACCCACCAGAAACCGATCCGGTTTCCCCCTACAAATTCCCCGACTCCCGGACCCTCAACGAAGCCGCCGAACGCGCCCTCGATCACTACCTGACTCCGCAGCAACGGATCATGGGCAGCCACCACAAACACGACCCCATGTATCTGTCCAACCCTGCGTACAACACCGAATCCCTGCTGGCCAACGCCAGCGAATCATTGGGATCGGCGAGCGAGATGCTGAACAACTTTGCGGCCACGCTGGAGCCTGCTCATCGCAAGACCGCGATCGGGATTGCGCAGTTGGTGATGCTGAGTGAGTTGGCGTTGGATCATGTTGAGGTGAAGAGCTAAACGCTAGCCCTCTTTGGTGACCGACTAGTTCGGAACGACAGAGGGAATGAGCGTTGGCCGAAGCTGCCATTGTGAATGGCAGCTTCGGCCAACAGCAGTCGGTGGACAGACTACGGGCAAATGGATTGTGTCCTGCTACCCTCTTTATCGTAGTCGGGCTTGCCGTCATCCCTATCGCGTTATCCCTCGATAGATCTCGCGCTTACCACGACATGGCATGTCAACTAATGTGAAGGTGTCAGGATAACGCCATGAAAGTTCGATGCCCTAGCTGCGGTTATATCGCAGACAAGCTTCCGCCAAGCCTTAGGTGTCCTAAATGCGACGATTTTTCCCACGACTGGCTGATTTATGATTGGGAAAGCTTTGCTTCAACGAAGCGTCGACATATTAGATACAACTTATTCATTATTGGCATGACTCTAATTAATTTACTGGTGGCGGCCACCTTGAAATCAACTGACGTATTTCAATGGTTGTTCACCTTATTATTTATCCCAGCCATTATCAGTTTGTTTTATTGTCGAAAACAGCTTGAGAGTGAATCGGAGTATGAGGGGCATAGAGGCAGAGCATTACCTTTCTGGCTTTTCGGTTTCGGGGGTATCTAAAGCGGCTAACAAATCGAATCAAAGTCGAACCTACTTCGAAAGCCCATTTGCGCCGTCGTCGACCTCACGCAAAATTCTCATCAGCTCAGGCCGCGTCCACTTCTCCCAAGGAAACACATCCCGGTCATCGTCGCTGTGCCAATACTCGCCTGCATCGAATGCCTGGTAGATAGAAAATGCCGGCTGGGGCATTTCCGCGTGAATGGACAAGTCGACGATATCGCTGATGACAATATTCATCACCTCATCGCAGTAATGAAAATCGCGAGTGCCCGTGATAAACAGTCTTGCTACTGAGATCGTCAATTGATTCAACAGATCGCGACTGTCAATCTGCAGATGTTCACACATCACACTTAATTCCGGGTTTGGGGCCTTCTCAAGGACCGCAAGTACGTAATCAAGGTTGTCGTCACTCAGACCTTTGTTCATGGGGTGAAAGTACTCGGTTTTGCCATGGATTCAGGGCAGGTTTGTCAGAAAACCATACTGCCAGATGTGCTGTCGAACTTCTGCTATGGCTCGAAACCAGCCACTCCCACCCAAACCACCAACGGAGAGCCACCCATGAAAACCGCCCTGATCTCCGACACCCACAACCTCCTCCGCCCCGAAGCCCTCGCCGCGCTCCAGGGCTGTGACCAGATCATCCACGCCGGCGACATCGGCAACCCGGACATCCTCGCCCAACTGGCCAAAATCGCCCCCGTCCACGCCGTGCGCGGCAACAACGACCTCAACAGCCCGTGGGCCGAAAACCTCCCCGACCTCCTGACCTTCACCCTCAACGGCTGGCCAACCCTCCTCGTCCACGACATCGCCGATGTCCCCGCCGATCTCGATCCGGGTATCAAGCTCATCATCACCGGCCATTCCCACAAACCCCGCATCGAATGGCGCGGTGACCGTCTCTACGTAAACCCCGGCAGCGCCGGCCCTCGGCGTTTCAAGTTGCCAGTCACGCTGGCGATCCTCGAGATACAACCCGATTGCATCGAACCGCGCCTGATTTCCCTGCTGGATCCACCCGCCTGAAACCGCTAACGTTCCCCCATCCAGAAAAAAGCCTGTCCCACTGAAAATCACCTCAGATCAAAAGTCAATTTGCCTGCCGCCGATCTGAGTTTCCGTATCATTCTGGCCGGCAACCATGGCCGAAGCGCTGATTGCGTTTTGATTGGCCCAGTCACGCAGTTTTGTAAACTCGTCTTTGCGCATTTTGCTCATGGGTACCAAACGCGAAATAGTCGTTTCAAAATCAGCCATGGTCAGGTCACTTGCATCACCAGTGCCGCTCATTCGCCGTGAAAACGCCTCAATCAGCGAGTCCCCGACCCACGCTTCGATTTCAGCACCTGAAAGCACAACGTCTTTACCAAAATTCGACTCGCCTCCCAGAGCAGACAATCGATCCAGATCAAATTTTTCCGGGTCACGTTTCAACTTCTTCAGATGTATTTCAAGAATCTTTTTTCTTTCCAGTGTCGACGGGAAGTCAACGAAAAATATTTCGTCAAACCGCCCCTTCCGCAACAGTTCCGGAGGCAAACTATTGATGTTGTTAGCAGTAGCAAATACAAAAACAGGCGCCGTCTTTTCTTGCATCCACGTCAACAGCGTGCCGAATACGCGTGTGGCCGTGCCACCATCAGAGGCTCCTCCGGAAGAACCGGAAAGTCCTTTTTCAATTTCGTCGATCCACAGGATGCAAGGCGAAATAGCTTCGGCAGTGTGTAGTGCGGAACGAATATTTGACTCTGAAGAACCCACCACGCCCTGGAAGATTTTCCCCATATCCAGACGCAACAAGGGCATGTTCCAGGACGACGATATGCACTTTGCCGTCAGCGACTTGCCGCAGCCAGGGACTCCGGTCAAGAGCAAGCCCTTCGGGGTTTTGACACCAAACTCCTGAGCCATTTGCCCAAAACACTGGCTGCGCAAATGAAGCCACTTCTTGAGAGTCGCCAGCCCTCCAACATCCTCAAGATTTACCGTGGAGTCGATGTACTCCAGGATACCTGTCTTCCTTATGATTTGTTTCTTTTCGAAAAGCAGATCCTTTACGGTACTTTCATTGACACTAAGACTGGATACCAGTGAACGAGACAAACTGTTGTCAATTTCTAACCCCGTGAGCCCCAAAGCGGCGTCAATGAGTTTATCTTTGGTTTCACCAGTCAGGTCGATCTTGACGCTAGTGTTGCCATGCCAGGAATTAACAAAATCATTGACCTGACTTTTAATTTCTTCTCTCGACGGCAAAGGGAAATCAATCAACGTGATTTCTTTCTGAAGATCATTGGCAATTTCAAAACTTGGCGCCACGATGATGCAATTACTTCGATATCCACGCGAACGAATATTTATGGCCAGATCCCGAAGCCGACGGCGATAGACAGGATTCGAGCTTGGGGCAAGGTAATTATGAGCGTCACAAAAGACAAAAATGTTTTTGCTGTTTTCCTCCTTGGCTCTTTCTTCACAAAAGTCCAGGGCCATTTTCAAATCAAAGGTTTTATCCCCGGCCACGGCGCCATTGATCTGAACACCCATCGTCGAGTTCCAAACGAACAAACGATGGCTGAGCGTCTTGGCGATTTCAGAGATTTCTTTGAGGGCGCGCTCTTCCTCGAACGTTTCAATGACCAGAATGGCGTAACGCGCCTTGAGGTAATCTGTTATCTGCTTGGTACGGTTCATGCCTGTTATCCCTGCGCCTGAACTAAGTTATACATGCACCGGAAGACCGGTTTTGGTAACCCCGGAGTTTGAAACAACAAACTCGACAGGTCTCCTGGCACGGAAAAAGTCGATATCAACCCTATCACTTGTTTTGATAATCAGTTTGTGCTGATAGGGATGTTTCGCGTTTTGCAGATACCGGCCTGCCAGCGTCAAGTCTACGGCCTTGACAACTCTAATCATGGCTTCATTTTGGAATATCTCTTTTGGCGTATAGCCCGTATAAAGTATCCAGTTTTTCTCACCATTGACGGCATGTATCAGCTTTTCAAGGGCTGGCGCCTGGTCGAGCGGCTCCCCCCCGGAAAGAGTAACCCCAGCGATGTCGAGTGCATTGATCTTCTTTGCCAGGTCATGAACAGACATCAGCGTACTCGCCTCGCGAGCGTGGGTACTCTGATTGAAGCATCCCTTACAATTCAGCGCGCAACCCTGCACCCACAGTGTCAAGCGCAACCCGGGGCCGTTAACGCTGCTCAAGTCCATGTGATGTACATTGATTTCCATCTAGAAATTGGCCCTGAGAATTTGAAGGGTTTGCTCTTCATGGACTACGGCATAGGCTGGCTTCCACTCGGTCACGAGCTCCGCAGTAGGACGGGAAAGAAGTGCCTCAAGCTCTTCAGTGAGTTTTGTGCAAATATCGCCTTTGACGCCATGCACTTCCTCCATCACCTCATCGCCTGTAAAAGTGACATGAATGCTGTATTCGTAGCTGGGTCCGAACTCAACCTCAAAGCCTTGAACAGTTTCTTTCACTCTTGATGGAAAACCTGACGCATCTATGCGTTTTACGGTTTCATCGATGGCCACGCTGATATAGGCTTTCTGAAAGCTTAAAGCCAAATCAGACATGATCGCTTCATCGTTGGCCGAAACAGTTTCCCGTTCGATGAGGAGTTTGTAGGAACCCTCCTCAATCTGACAAACAAACAGACTGAACTCACCAGCCGTGCCATAAATAGCTCTAAATTGTTGCTGCCCCATATAGCCTATTGCGCTCAGCACCTTTTTACTGAAGTCGCTGGCAAACATTGAAACCAGGCCGGTTGTCGGGGTGAGGCCCATCTTGCCGAAAGCTTTGGCAATGGCCTCTTCATCAACATATGAAAATTCAAACTTCGTGCAATGAGACATTGTTAAAGCTCCAGCCTGCGACCGGAAACAGTTACTTCGGCATTCTGGATAGCGTTCAACACTTCAGGAGCAACCTCAATATTGCGTACAGGTGCCCCGGCGGCAAGCGTTGCATCAGCCGAAACATTTTCTGAAGTCGAAGCTGAACTGTTGGAGTTGACCACCACCCGACGTCTTTTGGTTGTCTGTGGTGCATCCTGGTCACTCAAGAGGCTTGCATCAATTGCGTCCAACAGCCCTCGAATTACCATAAACGGGTTTGATGTGAGCTTGTCATAGAGCCCAATGTAAAACAAAGCATCGACACCATCATTGAACTCCAGTTTCATGGCATAACTCTGACCATCCTTACCAACGATACCAATGCCCGAGACTTGATTCAGGTCCTTTGACAGTTTCGTCCAGGCCTCTCCATCAAATGACGCTAGAATAAACTTGGTCGCAGTTGCGGCAAAAGCATTACTACCAGCCTTAACCTCCTCGGCATCAAAATTCTGGTAGCTGATCAGAACTTTCTCCCCTGCAGAAAACCCCAGAGCGGTGGTCAGATATTCATTCGTCGAAAAATCGACATCCGCGTGAAATCTCGCGCTTTTAGAGTAAATATAAACAGCATAAAGAGCTGTTGATCCATAACCTATTGACTTCAGCGCGTCTTCTGGAGACACCGAGGCACAAACAGCAAAAATCAAAACAGTAATTGCATAAGCATAGTTTATGTACTTCTTCGAACAGAATCTTTTATCTCTATAAAACTTGAATGTTTTTCCAGGCACATATTTTTTTGACGGTGCAAGTACAACGCTGCACGCACCAAAAAAAACCACCGCAATAAAACCCACCATAGCGTGGCGAATTTGCCCTTTTTTCAATGTCTCAACGAACATCCACGCACTGCCAGCGATGAAAGCAGGTATGGCCGCAAGCAAGAAAAGTCCTATTATCTTGCCTTTGATCTCCATCACCATTTTCCACATCGGGATAGTTTTTATCATTTACAAACCTTTTTGAGTGGGCAGAAGTGAGTAGCACCGGGGTAGCGATGATGGCTCTATGCTACATGACCATCTTTGGTTTATCACGTTTCAGGAAAGGTCGCGTTACAGGTGCACCTCTCCTGCGTGGCCTTGTAAGTGTCGGCAACTAACTACATAAACTACCGCCCACTTCATCTCCCTGCTGGATCCCCCTGCCTGAAACCGCTACCGTTCCCGCATCCAGAACAGGGAACCCACGCACCATGTCCATCGCCGACAACCTCCTCGCCTTCACCCTCGCCGCCACGCTGTTGACCCTGACACCTGGCCTCGACACCGCGCTGGTGCTGCGCACCGCCACCGTCGAGGGCAAGCAGCAGGCGTTGCGTGCGGCGTTGGGGATCAATGCCGGTTGTCTGTTGTGGGGCGCGGCGGTGGCGTTTGGGTTGGGGGCGTTGATTGCGGTGTCGGAGCTGGCCTATAACCTGTTGAAGTATTGCGGCGCGGCGTATCTGGCGTGGCTGGGGTTGAACATGTTGCTGCGCCCTCGCCGCTCGCTGGCACCGGCCGAGGCCGACGGCAAACCAGGGGCGAACTGGTTTTTCAAGGGCATGCTGGGGAATGTGCTGAATCCGAAGATCGGGATTTTCTACGTGTCGTTTCTGCCGCAGTTCATTCCGCAAGGTCAGCCGCTGGTGCCGTGGACATTCGGGCTGGTGAGCATTCATGTGGTGCTGGGGCTGATCTGGTCGCTGGTGTTGATTGGCGCGACGCAGCCACTGTCCGGTTTTCTGCGCCGGAAGAAGGTGATTCGCTGGATGGATCGCACCACCGGGATGATTTTCGTGTTGTTTGCTGCGCGCTTGGCGTTCAGTAAGCGTTGAAGCGCCTGCGCTAAACAAATCTTCGGTCGAGAGCTGCCACCGTCATCAAACTCCAGGCTTGCCCAATACATATGGATATCCGTATATTCGGACAACCGTATATCTTGAAGGCATCGTCATGCTCACCCCCGCTTCCGTTTTCAAATGCCTCGCCGACGAAACCCGCGCCCGGGCCACGCTGCTGATCACCCGTGAGGGTGAGTTGTGTGTCTGCGAACTGGTCTGCGCGCTGGACGACAGTCAGCCGAAAATCTCCCGCCATCTCGCGCAATTGCGCACCTGCGGTCTATTGCTGGATCGCCGTCAGGGCCAATGGGTTTATTACCGGCTCAACCCTGATTTGCCGGCATGGATTCGCACGCTGCTTGAAACCACGCTCGCCGCCAACACCGCCTGGCTGGAAGAAAACAGCGCGCGGTTGGCGGCCATGGGCGATCGCCCGCTCAATACGTCTGCCTGCTGCTGAGGATCGAAAATGCGAGTTCTATTCATGTGCACCGCCAACAGCTGCCGAAGCATTCTTTCGGAGGCGATGTTCAACCATCTGGCGCCGGCCGGTTTCGAAGCGGTCAGTGCCGGCAGTTTCCCCAAGGGCCAGGTGCTGCCGCGCAGCCTGACCACGTTGCAGGCAGCCGGCATTTCCATCGCCGGGTTGAGCAGCAAGGGCAACGAGGCCTTCGAAGACAACCCGCCGGACATCGTCATCACCGTGTGCGACAAGGCCGCCGGTGAAGCCTGCCCGGTGTACTTCGGCCCGGCCTTGAAAGCGCATTGGGGGCTGGAAGATCCATCGGATGTGGTCGGCGATGAACGGACCATCGATGCCGCCTTCCGCGCCACCCTCGCCCGCATCGAAACCCGCTGCCGAGCCTTCCTCGCCCTGCCCTTCGCCCAACTTGACCGTGATGCCCTCAAGCGCGAGCTCGACCGCATCAGCACGCTGTAACCGGAGCCGACATGACCGACCTGCCCAACCTCGATCCCTCACTGTTTCAAACAACCACGCGTGACGAAGGCGCCCACAAGCCGCGTATCCTGCTGCTTTACGGCTCGACCCGCCCGCGCTCCTTCAGCCGTTTGCTGGTGGAAGAAGCCGCCCGCCTGCTGGAGCACTTCGGAGCCGAGACGCGGACCTTCAATCCTTCAGGCCTGCCACTGCCGGACGACGCACCCGGCGATCACCCGAAAGTCCAGGAACTGCTCGAACTGATGCAATGGTCGGAAGGCCAGGTCTGGTGCTCCCCGGAACGCCACGGCGCCATGTCGGCGGTGTTCAAGGCGCAGATCGACTGGGTGCCGCTGGCCCTCGGCGCGGTCCGCCCGACTCAGGGCAAGACCCTCGCGGTGATGCAGGTCTGCGGCGGTTCGCAGTCGTTCAACGTGGTCAATCAACTGCGCGTACTGGGCCGCTGGATGCGCATGTTCACCATCCCCAATCAGTCATCGGTGCCCAAGGCTTATCTGGAATTCGACGAAGGCAACCGCATGAAACCGTCGGCGCTGTACGACCGGGTGGTGGACGTGATGGAAGAACTGGTGAAATTCACGCTGTTGCTGCGTGATCGCCCGGATCTGGTGGATCGCTATTCCGAGCGCAAGGAATCGGCGGAGGAATTGATGCAGCGGGTCAATCAGCGGTCGATCTGAATAACCGCAACGCCGCGAACGGTGGCCCGTCGCCCGGGTCACCGAAACTTTTCCGCGCCCTCCGGCCCCATCACCTAACCTCAATGTTTGTGTGATCAACCGGAATCGCCCAGTCCCATGCGTAATGCATTGAAGTCATTGATGTTCATCACCCTGACGCTGCTCTGTCCGGGTGTCTCGATGGTGTCGGCCGCCGACCTGCCCGGCACGCCCGATGTCGGCGCCCCGCTCCCCGGCGTCACGCAAAGTGATCTGCAAGCCCTTCAACTGCGCCTCGACGGCCTCAAGCAGCAGATCTCGTCCGCCAACAATTACAACCAGCTCGAAGGCCCGCAGGACCGGGTGCAGACGTTCATTCTGGACATCGATCGGCTGTCGGCATCGCTGTTGCCGCAGCAGGCGCAACTGACCGTGCAACTGGGCGTACTCGGTGCCGCGCCGGCCGAAGCGGTCGCTGCCGAACAAGCCGATATCGCCGCGCAACGGGCGACGTTGATCGAGCAGAAAACCAAAGTCGATACGGCGTTGAAGAACCTCGCCACCCTCAAGCAAAACGCCACGGAGCTGATCACCCAGATCGCCGGTATCCGCCGCACGTTGCTCGAAAGCGAACTGACGCTCAGCACCCACAGCATTCTGAATCCCGGCTTCTGGGCTCCCCTTGTCAATCCGTCGGCGGATGACCGCCAGCGTCTGAGGCTTTTCGTCGATCAGGTGCAACAGACCGGCGCCGAAGCCTGGCAACCGGGTCAGCGCTTTTACACCGCCCTGCTGGTGGTACTGGCCTTTGTCGTCTGGACGCTGGGGCGGCGACTGGCCGACCGCTGGCTGGCGTGGGTGTGCATCCACCGCATGCCGGAGGGTCGACTGCGCCGCAGTTCGCTGGCGTTCGCCTCGGCGCTGGCGACACTCGCGACCACCGCCATCGCCCTGCAACTGCTCTATTACGCCTGCACCCGTCACGTGCCGTTGCCGCCGATGCTGGCGACATTTTCCGATGAGTTCGGGAAAGTGGTTTATGCCTGCGTGCTGATCACAGGGCTCAGCCGCGCGTTGCTCTCGACCGAGCACCCGTCCTGGCGACTGCCGGCGGTGGCTGACCCGGTGGCGCTCGCGCTGCATCCCTACGCGCGGATTCTCGCCGCGACGCTGCTGGTGCTGGTGACGGCGGTGCAAGTCAGCAATGCCGCCGGCATGAGCAGTCAGATTGTGCTCGCAGGCCGGGGCATCATTGCGCTGGCGGTGCTGGGCATCGTCACCACGCTGCTGATGCGCGTCGGCAGGGTGCGCAAAACACTGGCCGCAGCCGGAGACAGCCAAGTGGCGGGCAATACCTTCGCCGGGGTGGTTTACACCGTTGCCACCCTGGCGATGGTGCTGTCGTTCGGCGTCCTGCTCACGGGTTACGTATCGCTGGCGCGGTTCATCACCTATGAACTGGTGTGGGCGTTTATCGTGTTTTCCGGGTTTTACCTGCTGATGCAGCTGCTCAAGGACAGCTGCGAGTACTTCTTCTCGCCCCGCCACTCCAGCGGCAAGGCGCTGAAACAACTGCTGGGCGTCGGCGACCGGCGACTCGAACAAGCCTCGACCCTGCTGGCCGGTTTCGGTCGAGCCGCGCTGTTGCTGCTGGCGGTCATCACCCTGTTCGTCGGCGGGATCGGCACCACCCTGGGCCAACTGGCCAACAACATCGGCACGATCCTCGGCGGCGCCGGCCTGCGCAAGCTGAACATCGTCCCCGGCCACTTGCTCAACGCGATGCTGGCGCTGCTGATCGGCATCTACCTGATCCGCGCCCTGCGCCGCTGGCTCGACAACGAGTTCCTGCCCAAGACCGACATGGACCCGGGCATGTGCGCCTCGCTCAGCACGCTGTTTTCCAACATCGGTTATGCGGTGGTGATCCTGCTGACCCTGTCATCGCTGGGGGTGCAATGGACCAATCTGGCGTGGATCGTCAGCGCCCTGTCGGTGGGCATCGGCTTCGGCTTGCAGGAGATCGTGAAGAACTTCGTCTCCGGCCTGATCCTGCTCACCGAACGCCCGGTCAAGGTCGGCGACCTGATCAGCATCAGCGGCGTCGAGGGCGACATCCGCCGGATCAACGTGCGCGCCACCGAAATCCAGCTCAGTGACCGCTCGATCGTGATCGTGCCCAACTCGCAACTGATCTCGCAGAACCTGCGCAATGTCACCCTCGGCGGCAGCGCCCAGGGCGTGGCGACGCTGGAGCTGATGTTCCCGCTGGACATCGACCCCGAACAGGTGCAGAACCTGCTGTTCGACACCTACAAGGAACACGAAACCATCCTCGAAAAACCGGCGCCGTTCGTGCGCTTCAGCAAGCTGACGCCGGACGGGATTACGTTGACGATGACCGGGTATGTGGCGAGCCCGAGGATTGTCGGGACGACCAAGAGTGATTTGTTGTTCGAGATTCTCAAGCGGCTGGGGGCGGCGGGAATCGAGCTGGCGAAACCGCCGAGTACCTGAGGTAAAACCTGCTGCGCGCCAGCTTGATCAAGCCTCAGGGGTTTCAATCGACTCTGGAGCCGCTTGCGCCTCGAGCTTCAAGCGATCCGCCTTGCTGATGTACTTCGGCTTGTTGCTCTTGGGTGCCAGTTTGGCGTTGGCCTTTCTGGATTTTTCCTTGAAGAGCTGTTGCAGTTTTTTCTGACGGTTCATGGTATTTTTTGGCCTGCTTGAAAGTTGTTGGATGATATCAGCGTTGGGCCTGCTTCACCCCAGCACGTCAGTAATCCAGCGCACCTGCTGCGTCAGCTCCTGCACCTTGTGTTCACAAACGGCATGCCGAGCCCGTCCAAAGTGAGCCAGCGTCTGCTGCTTGTGCCTCAGCCGGTGCTGCCACTTGCTGACAAACGCCGGACTGCGCGCATGCAACTGCAGCGGCCCGAAGTACAGTTCCTCGGCGGTATAGGAAACCGGCCCGCCCCGCTCGGCCACGATGATTTCGTAGTCGAAGCGGTTCTCCCGAAGGATTTCCTCACAGAGGATTCGGTAGTCGTTGTCCATCAGCCATTGGCGCAGCGGTTGCTCGCCGCCGTTGGGTTGCAGGATCAGGCGTTCGCGGCCGCTCAAGCGCGCCTTGCCGGCTTCGAGGATGTCGCGGATGGTTTCGCCGCCCATGCCACACACGGTAATTGCCGTGATCCCGTCTTCCGGTTCGACGGCCAACATGCCATTGGCCAGGCGCACGGTAATCTGCTGCTCAAAATCGTTTTCGCGCACGGTGCGTTGCGCCGAACGGAACGGCGTCTCGGCCATCTCGCCCGCCACCGCCGCCGCGATCGCGCCACGGCGCATCAGGGCCACCGGCAGGTAGCCGTGATCCGAGCCGATATCGGCCAGCCGCGCACCGGCGGGCACGTGCGCCGCCACCCGCTCCAGGCGCATGGACAATGTCTGTTCGTTCAACCGCAACCCCTTTCACTCTGAACGCCCGGCGCTGGTGGCCGGATCGGGGCGCGATTCTGGGGGGCAACGGCGGGCAATTCAAATTTATGTGACCAAACGCGCCGGCTACACCAACACCGCCAACCAGGCCGACAGCAACAACAAAAACGCCAGCCCGGCATTCATGCGCCGCAATGCCCGTGGCGATCCAAAGAACCGCGCACTGCCCACGCCCAGCAGCGCCCACACCGTCATGCACGGCAGGCAGACCATTAGAAAAACCGCCGACAACAGCAGCATCCGCGCGCTGTCGTCGCCGTTGCCGCCAAACACGCTCACCACCGCCACGGCCATCATCCACACCTTGGGGTTGATCAATTGCAGGCCGGCGGCGCCGAACACGTTGAAGCCGTCATCACTAGACGTTGACGACTCCAGCGACGGCGGCGTGCTGCGAAAGATTTGCCACGCCAGCCAGCTCAGCCACAACACGCCGGCCCAGGCCATCGCCTGCTGCACGCGGGGATAGCGCAGCAAGGTTTCCCCCACGCCGAGTCCGACCACCAACACCACCAGCGCCGCCGACACACACGCACCGAAGATGATCGGCACGGTGGCCGTCAGACCGCGCCGCGAACTATGGCTCATCACCAAAATATTGGTCGGCCCCGGGGTGATCGAGGCGACGAAGGAAAACAGCAGAAAAGGCAGCAACGATTCCATGACAGGACTCCCGAATCAAAACAGGAGGCCATGGTCGCGGTTGTGCGGGGTTCAGTCTGGAAGGTTTGAGCAGCGCTTGCGGTAGTCCGCTGGCGTCAGGTGATAGGCACGGCGAAACCAGCGCCCGAGATGGCTTTGATCGGCGAAACCAAGGGCGCTGGCGACGGTCGCGGGTGTTTCGCCGCGCGCCAGCAACTGGCGGGCGCGGGCCAGGCGCAACTGGATCAGATAGGCATGCGGCGCCAGCCCGAAAGCGGCCTTGAACGCACGGGTCAGACGAAAGCGATCGACCCCGCAGGCCTGGGCCAGGTCGTCCAGCCCGATGTCCTCGAAGGCGTGCGCATGCAGATAATCCCGCGCCACCTGGGCCACCCATGGCAGGCGCGGATCGAACGGCTGGCGCTTACGCCAGTCGAGGTGGGACGTCAGCGAACCGAGCAAGGTGTCGATGGCGGTCTGGCGCACGATGCGCAAGTCGCCGTGATGCAGGGCGTTGAAGGCCTGATTGATGGCCGTGGACAGGCGCGAATCCTGACTCAGGGTATCGGTGAACCCGAGCTGGCTGTTGTCCGGCGCATGCTCGAACAGCACGCGCAATTCGCGCTCCAGCCAGTGCGGGTCGAGGTAGAGCATGGAATAGGTGAAACCCTCCTCCGTCGGCGCGTGCCCGTCGTGGATCTCACCCGGTTCCAGCATGAAAATCTTGCCCGGCGTACTCAGATGGCGCACGCGCCGGCAATGAAACTGCTGCACACCCTGCTCGGTGACGCCCACCAGAAAGCTGTCGTGCCAGTGCGGATCGTAGGCGTGGCCCTGGAAATGGGCACGAATCGACTCGATCCCGGTGTCGGCATCCTGAGACAAGTCGATCCAGTTGCGTTTGTCCACGCAAGGCTCCGAAGGCAGTGGTTGTTCGTCAAGGACGTCTACGTTACCGCGACTTTGCCGATGGGTTTAGAACATTTGTGCACGTGAGCCAGGCAGGCCATCCAGCAAATTTAATGAACCCTGAGTGTCACGGCCCGCCTAAGCCAAAGACCATCAGGAGGTAGCTCATGCAAATTGAAACCACGTGGATCGTACTGGCCGTCGTGCTTTTGCTCATCGAATTGTGGGCGATCAACAGGGTGCGCAAGAGTGAGGGGAAAGCCAGCAACAAAGGTGTCTGGATCGTATTGATCGTGTTTGTGCCGCTGTTCGGGCTGATCGCCTGGGCGCTGGCCGGGCCCAAGCACGTCACGCAGGCCTGAAGCCCAAGGCAAGCAAGAGCCCCGAACATTCGGGGCTTTTTGTTGGCCGCAGGTTTGTATCCCAGTGTGTACGAACGCCTCCCGGATACATGCCCGCGCATCAGCTGATGAAAACGGAAACAGCGCAGATACGTGGCCAGTCTTTAATGGGCTCCAGATTCGAAGGGTTCAGCCAGAACCCGGCCCTCGCCGATCATAAGGAGACTTGCCATGAAGCACGCACCACACGCCACCGTCACTACTGGGAAAAACCGTCGTCGCCTGTTGGGCTTGTCGATTCTTGCGACTGCGCTGCTGCAATTCGGCGCGCTCGCCCAGGCACAAACCGCAACGCCCGATCCAGTCAAGACCGCAGCCGCCATCGTCACGGCTGACCTGCCCTTCGGCCCGCTCAAGCATGTGAAGGCCGGCGTGCTGGACGTGGCCTACGCCGAAACCGGCCCGGCCAATGGCCCGGTGGTGATTCTGCTGCACGGCTGGCCGTACGACATTCACAGCTATGACAACGTCGCGCCGCTGCTGGCGGCCAAGGGTTATCGGGTGCTGATGCCGTATGCGCGGGGTTATGGCGACACGCATTTCCTGTCCGACAAGACCGTGCGCAACGGTCAGCCGGCGGCGCTGGCCAGTGACGTGATCGATTTCATGGATGCGCTGAAGATCAAGCAGGCCGTGCTCGGTGGCTACGACTGGGGCGCGCGATCGGCAGACATCGTTTCGGCGCTGTGGCCGGAGCGGGTCAAGGCGCTGGTCTCGGTGAGCGGTTACCTGATCGGCAATCAGGCCGCCGGCAAGAACCCGCTGCCGCCCAAGGCCGAACTGCAATGGTGGTATCAGTTCTACTTCGCCACTGACCGTGGTGAGGCGGGTTACACCAAGAACACCCATGATTTCGCCAAGCTGATCTGGCAACTGGCGTCACCGAAATGGGCGTTCGACGACGCCACCTTCGACCGCAGCGCCAAGGCGTTGCAGAACCCGGATCACGTCGCGATCACCGTGTTCAACTACCGCTGGCGTTTGGGCCTGGTGCAAGGTGAAAGCCAGTACGAGGCACTGGAACAGAAACTCGCCACCGCACCGTCGATCAGCGTGCCGACCATTACCCTGGAAGGCGATGCCAACGGCGCGCCGCACCCGGCGCCCGAGGACTACGCCAAGCGCTTCACCGGCAAATACCAGTTCCGCCTGATCGACGGCGGCATCGGTCACAACCTGCCGCAGGAAGACCCGAAAGCCTTCGCTCAGGCGATCATTGACGCCGATCACCTCTGAAGCCGCACGCCAAACGGCTCGTCATTTGACGAGCCGTTTTTCTTTGGACGGGCGATAACCGAAATAGGCGCTGTAGCACTTGCTGAAATGGCTCGGCGAAACGAATCCGCAGGCCACCAGCACGTCCACTTGGGACAGCTCGGTGTGTTGCAGCAGGCGCCGAGCCTCGGTGATGCGCAGTTCCATGTAATAACGCTGCGGCGTGGTGCCCAGTTGTTCCTTGAACAGCCGCTCCAGTTGACGCCGGGAGCGCCCGGCATACACCGCCAGTTGTTCCAGCTCCAGCGGTTCCTCCAGATTGGCGTCCATCAGCTTCACCACTTCACGCAACGGCGCGCTGACGCAGAGGTTCTCGGTCGGTTTGATCCGCCGGTAACGCGATTCCTCGAACGCCAGAATGTCTTCGATGCCTTCGACCAGCGCCTTGTCGTGCAGGCCCTTGATCCAATCCAGGGCCATGTGGAACGCGCCAGACGGACTGGACGCGGTCAACCGGTCGCGGTCGATTACGTAGGGTTCGCTGCTGACCTGGGTCGCCTTGGAAATCTCCGCCAGCGCCGGTCGATGCTCCGGGTGAATCGCACAGCGATAGCCTTCCAGCACCCCTGCCCGGCCCAGGAACCACGCGCCGTTCCACAACCCGGCCAGTATCACGCCAGCCTCGGCGGCCATTTTCAGCAGGTTGATGAGCTCATCGCTCGCCTTCAATTCCGTGCGGTAACCGCCGCAGATCACCAGCAGATCCAGTTCCTGCAACACGCTGGTTTCCAGGCGCGAGTCCGGGCGAATCACCAGCCCCAGGTCGCTGATCACTTCACCGTCGCTCAAGCCAAAGGTGCGCGTGGAAAACAGACCGGGACGCAGCAGATTGGCGGTAACCAGGGTGTCCAGCGCCTGGGTGAAGGCCGGCAGGGAAAAATGCTCCAGCAGCACAAACCCGGTGCGGGTCATGCGTCCCGGCCCGCTGGCGGGCTCGTTCAGGTAGCGAAGGTTCTTGCCCTTCATGCCACCGCTGAATTGGCGTCGTTCGATCAAGGTGGGGTCCATCGTTTCGTTGTTATGCCGCCATGCTAACCGGCGCCGCAGCAAATTACTCGCGAACGACGCAAGCACGTCAGTGCGATCGCTGCTGACACCAGCGAGCCTGCGTCCCAACGTCGCAGGCCCGGCACCTTGGCAAACGCCACACAAGGCTTAAAATCGCGCCTCCTCTCGCAGTCGCCCGACCGGCGCCTGCCCGCAGCCATGACAACCCTCAGGTTTGAACAGCCGGCCACTTTCACGAAGTGCGCCAGGCTCAATCGCCCTGCCCGTTCGGCGGTCGTTTGTCTTCAACACACTTCGGCTTGGCACTCGCATGCGCAGAGGCGCACGTTCCGCTGTTCGATCACTTGAGGTTTTTATGACACCGCGTTTGCTGGCCATGGCGCTGGCGCCCCTGCTCGGGCTGTTCATTGTTGCCCTGGGCAACGGCTTTCTGTCTTCTTTGACCACCTTGCGCCTGGGCGCGGCCGGCGAATCGGCGACGATGATCGGCATCGTGTCCTCGGCCTATTTTATCGGCCTGACCCTGGGCGCGATCTTCAACGACCGGCTGATCCTGCGCATCGGCCATATCCGCGCCTACAGCAGCTTCGCCTCGCTCATCGCCGCGACCATCCTGCTGCAAGGGCTGTTTTATGACACCTGGGGCTGGGTCGTCCTGCGCCTGATTAACGGCTGGGCCACGGTCGGTGTATTTCTGGTGATCGAGAGCTGGCTGCTGCTGGCCGGTGACGCGAAGATTCGCGGCCGTCTGCTCGCGTTGTACATGATCGTTCTCTACGGCGCCGGCGTGCTGGGTCAGGCGTTTTTGGGAAAAATCACCGGGCTGGGCGACACCGCGCCGTTCATGGTCGCCGGCATGCTCGCGACCTTGTCGGTGCTGCCGATCGTGATCCTGCCGCGCGTATCGCCATTGCTGGAACAGGTCGAACCGCTCAAGCCTCGGGCGCTGCTGGGCGTATCGCCTACCGGTCTGGTCGGCTGCTTCGGCTCCGGCGTGACCATCGCGGCGATCTACACCCTGCTGCCGCTGTACCTGCAACGCATCGGCCTGAACGTCGGCGAAGTCGGCAGCATGATGGCCTGGACGATCCTCGGCGCGATGCTGCTGCAATACCCGGTCGGGCGCTGGTCCGACCGCAAGGATCGCCTGCAAGTGCTGACCGTGCTCTGCGCCGCGTGCACCGTGCTGTCGCTGGTGATCGTGCTGGTGCCGCTGTCCTCGGCCATGCTCGCGGCGATGCTGTTCCTGCTGGGCGGCGGCGTGTTCGCGTTGTACCCGGTTGCGGTCAGCCACGCTGCCGACCGGGCGCCGGTGGAAACCCTGGTGCCGATGATTCAGGGCATGTTGCTGATCAACTCGCTGGGCTCGGCGATGAGCCCGCTGCTGATCTCGCCGGCGATGAACGCCCATGGCGAAACTGGCCTGTTCTGGGCCTTCGCGCTGGTCAATCTGAGCATGGTGACGTTCTTCTTCTGGCGTCGCGGCAAGCGTCCGGTGCCGGCCAATCCGGCGCCGTTCGCAGCAGCGGCGACCTTCTCACCAACTGGCGCCGAACTGCGGGTGACCGAGGATCTGCGCCAGGCGGCGCAAGAGCATCCGCCGATGGTCGATGCGTTGAGTGGCGAAGCGGCGCCGCAGACAGGATCGCGCTACGAAGCCAGTTGAGTTTCTGGCAGGCATAAAAAAACCGGTGACTTTCGTCACCGGTTTTTTATTGCCTGCTAATCAGTGCGGCGCGCGCGGGATCGTTTTCATCAGATCCTCAGGGCTGATATGCCCCACCACGCTGCCCGGCTGCGGCAGATTCAGGATGTGGCCCTTCATCTTGCCGATCACGTGCATCTCGCACGGCTTGCAGTCGAACTTCAGGGTCAGCACTTCATCGCCGTGAATCAGCTGCATCGGCGCGACTTTGGTCTTCACGCCGGTCACGCCTTTGGCCTGTTTCGGGCACAGGTTGAAGGAGAACCGCAGGCAGTGCTTGGTGATCATCACCGGCACTTCGCCCGCCTCTTCGTGGGCCTCGTACGCGGCGTCGATCAGCTTCACGCCGTGACGGTGGTAGAAGTCGCGAGCCTTCTGGTTGTAGACGTTGGCCAGGAACGACAGGTGCGCTTCCGGGTACACCGGCGGTGGCGTGGTCTCGGCCTTGCGCGAACCGCGCGGGTGGGCGGCAACGCGGGCGGCGGTCAGCGCTTCGATCACTTCGCGGCGCAACGACTTGAGCTGCGAGTTCGGGATGAAGAACGCTTGCGGCGCATCCAGCTTGATCGAGGTCGCGTGGTACTCGGTGGTGCCGAGCTGGCCGAGCAGGTCATGCAAGGTCTCCAGCGCCTGTTCCGGTTTGTTGGCGACGCCGAACGGGCCGTCCAGCGCGACGCTGGCGCTGATGCCCTCTTCGCTGGTCACGGTCAGTTCCAGACGCGCTTCACGCAGCTTCGCCAGCCAGCTCACGCCGATACGACGCTCGGCAGAGGTCTTGAGCAAGGCCTGCTGCCAGTTGTGGTCGAGGTTGCGGTTCAGCGGGTGGTTCGGGCGCAGCTTGTACAGGCCTTCCGGCATTTCGTTCGGCTCGACGCGGTAGCGGTAGCGCTTCTCGCCTTCTTCCTCGAACTCGCCCTTGGCTTCGGCGATGTTGGCGCGGAACCCCACCACTTCGCGCTTGACCAGCACGTTGAGGCCGTCGCCGTTGGACAGCGGCTCGTGGGTGATGACCTGCATGTCACGCTTGCCGACTTTCTCGACCGTGCCCACCGCCAGACCGGTGAAGGTCGGCGAATCGAACGCGCCGATGTCGATCTTGCGCTCGCTGACGAAGTAGTCGGTGCTGCCCCGGTGGAAGGTCTTTTCCGGGTCCGGCATGAAGAAATGCGCGGTGCGGCCGCTGGAAGCGCGCGCCAGGTCCGGGCGGTCGTTGAGCACGTCGTCCAAGCGCTGGCGGTAATAGGCGGTGATGTTCTTCACATAACCCATGTCCTTGTAGCGACCTTCGATCTTGAACGAACGCACACCGGCCTCGACCAGTGCGCGGATGTTGGCGCTCTGGTTGTTGTCTTTCATCGACAACAGGTGTTTTTCGTAGGCGATCACGCCACCCTTCTCGTCTTTGAGGGTGTACGGCAGACGGCAGGCCTGGGAGCAGTCGCCACGGTTGGCACTGCGCCCGGTCTGCGCGTGGGAAATGTTGCACTGACCGGAGAACGCCACACACAACGCGCCGTGAATGAAGAACTCGATGGCGGCATCGGTTTCATCGGCGATCGCGCGGATTTCCTTGAGGTTCAGTTCACGGGCCAGAACCAGTTGCGAGAAACCGGCCTGATCGAGGAACTTGGCCCGCTCGAGGGTACGGATGTCGGTCTGGGTGCTGGCGTGCAGCTCGATGGGTGGAATGTCCAGCTCCATCACGCCCAGGTCCTGGACGATCAGCGCATCGACGCCGGCGTCGTACAACTGATGGATCAGCTTGCGCGCCGGCTCCAGTTCGTTGTCGTGCAGGATGGTGTTGATGGTGGTGAAGATGCGCGCGTGATAGCGACGGGCAAATTCCACCAGTTCGGCGATTTCGCTCACCTCGTTGCACGCGTTGTGTCGCGCACCGAAGCTCGGACCGCCGATGTACACCGCGTCGGCGCCATGCAGGATGGCCTCGCGGGCGATGGCCACGTCACGGGCGGGGCTGAGCAGTTCCAGGTGATGTTTGGGCAAGGACATATATAGTTTTTAGTCAGGCTGTCACGGTCGAGGCGCGCATTGTAGCCGCGAAACGCGTGGCCGGCACGCCTGTGCTGCCGGGTGGCAGCTGCCGACAATGCCCTTAGCACCGCATTCCCTGTGGGAGCTGGCTTGCCCCAGATCCCGCAGACACCCAAAAACCTGTGGGAGCGAGCTTGCTCGCGATAGCAGACTGTCAGTTGATAAAGATGCTGACTGATCCACCGCTATCGCGAGCAAGCTCGCTCCCACAGGGGAAAGTGCCGCTGGGCTGAATCAGGCCTTGGCGGCCATCGCAGTCACTTCCACCTTCATCCCCTCAACCGCCAGCGCCGCCACGCCCACCGCCGCACGCACCGGCCATGGCTTGGCGAAGTAGCGCTTGTACACCTCGTTGAACGCAGCGCGATCAGCCATATCGGTCAGATAAATGGTCAGGTGCAACACGCGATCCATTGAGCTGCCGGCCTTTTCCAGCGCCACTTTCAGCGCCTGCAACGTGCATTCGCTTTGCGCGATGATGTCGCCCAGTTCCAGGCTGCCGTCGGTACGGGTCGGAATCTGGGTCGACATCAGGATGCCGTTGAATTCGGTCACGTCCGAAGAGATCGAGTCTGCATCCGGGTCCGGGGTGTAAGTGATGTCTTGGTTGGCCATGGGAAAGTCCTTCGCTGGCAGTGAGGACGGCGCCATCGCGCGCCGTTTCGGGCGGCCAGTTTACAGACCCGGCCGGCGGTTGGAAGTCCCGACGCGGTGTGTCAGTCCTGCGCCAGTATCCGCCGCAGTTCCAGCGCATTGCCGAGTGCCGCGCCGCTGGCGGTGTTGTCGAAAATGCACCAGGTGTCGACGCCGTCGACAGCCGCAACCTGCAAATCGCCGGCGAGCGTTTCCAGATACGCCGAGTCGTAGGGGCTGTGATAAATCCGTGGCGAACCGTGCAGCCGCCAGTAGCGCACGCCCGGCCAGCCGCACGGAGCCGTGTCGGTGCTGATTCGCGAGGGATCGACCACCGCTTGCGCGATGCGATACGCCATCAACAACGGTTCGGAGGCGGCCCAGGATTCGTGGCGCGGCTCCAACACCACGGCCCCGGAATAACGCTGGCGCAAGCCGATGAAAAACGCCTCGGCAACCGCTTCGTCAAACGCCAGCGACGGTGGCAACTGCAGCAGCAGACAACCCAGACGATCACCGAGTCCCGAACACTGCTCGAGAAAGGCGTCGAGCTCAGGTTCACAGTCCCGCAGACGTCGCTCATGGCTGATCGACTTCGGCATCTTCACGCAGAAGCGAAATCCGTCCGCCACCGACTCGGCCCAACGGGCATAGGTTTGCAGTTTGTGCGGACGGTAGAAGGAGCTGTTGATTTCCACGCCATTGAGCAGCGCGGCGTAACGTTGCAGATGAGTGCCCTGCTCCGGGAAGGCCGGCCAGTGCTGCCGGGGCAGGCTCCAGCCGGCGCAACCGATGAAGATCGACGACACACTCAAAACAGCACCTTGCCCGCTTCACGCATGAAGATTTCCACGGTTTTCGGGCCGATGCCGTCGAAGGCTTGCAAACGCTTTTCGAAGTCTTGGCGGTCAGCGCTCGCCTCGACCATGTTCATCACCCGACCGGCGTACTCGTCATTCAGTTTGGCGGCCAGGGCCAGCAAGCGTTCGGCGGTGGTTTCGTCGTAGCGCACGTAATGCGCCTGGCCGAGCATCCGCACCAGTTCGCGGTGGGTGCAGTGGGCGAGTTTGCGCGGGGTGTCACGCTGGTGCTGTTCAACGATCACTCGGTAGGCTTCGGCGGCGATGTCGGCCTGTATTCGTTTGCCCATCAGGAAACTGGCGAGCAGCCATTTGAACAGCGCTGATTCGTTCAGCGGATGCAGGTCGATGTGCAAGTCTTCGGCGTTGATGGTTTTGGTCATGCAGCTTTTGAGCGAGGGGCGGCGTGATGAGTGCGGGGCTGGCGACGAATGGTTTTGGGGCTTAACGCGTCAGGTTTCTCCTCGTCGGGCGATGATCGATAAACAGGTTTGAATCACGCCGTTTAAAGACATGTCGGAATGCTTCCGGATGCCTACAAATCCTTGCGCCAGAGCCTACCGCTACGCCAGAATCCGCCGGCTTGTGCGCCTTGGGGTCGGCCGGTAACTTGGATCGGGTCACTGATTTGCAGTGATCGGGTTTAGCAGCCCGGCAGATATTCCCCGGTTGTACGAGTCTCATCAGTCAGGCGGTCGCCTGCACTTGATGGTGGCTGTGTGCTTGGCACCTTCGGGTGCGCCGGGTTTTGGGGATGTCTACCGGTCTGCTAACTCGCACACAGCCGCCACCCCCTTCGTTTAGCAGCGAAATGGATGCGGCCTTATAGAAGGATGACATCCCATGTTCAAAATAACGCCAAATCCCCCGGTCACCGAACCGGCCAGCATCACCAATCCAACATCCCCCTACGAATGCCCTGACTCCAAAAAATTCAACGAAGCCGCCGAACGCGCCCTCAACTACTACCTCGGCCCGCCCGCCCCCTACATCATGGCCGCGCCCTACGTCCCCAACCGCCTCTACCAGGCCAACCCGGCCAGCAACACCGAATCCCTGCTCGCCGACGCCGTCGAAACTCTCGGCTCGGCCAACGTCATGCTCAACAACCTCGTCGACGCCCTCGAAGGCCCCCACCGCAAAACCGCACAAGGCATCGCACAGATCGTGATGCTGGCGGAACTGGCGGTGAATCAGGTACTGGATAACGTTGTGCCGACGGAATAAAACCCTTGGCGGCAGGTCTCTCCTGCCGCCCCTGCATCAGTCGATCAATCCCCGCCACTGGATATCCCCCCAATCCCAATTATGCTCAATGAAACCCCGCCCTCCCGCGCGGGGCGGTGATTCTGTGCACGCTCCACGAAATACCTGAACCGGCATCCGCCACAGGCCTTGGGTACGCGACGTTGATGAAGTGCTCCGGCCTAAAAAAACAAGCACGACGGAGAACACCCATGGCAGTACTCGACAGCATGTCCACAGGCAGTGCCCCGCACCACAGCGTCAGCCGGGAGGAGCGCAAGGTCATCTTTGCGTCGTCGCTCGGCACGGTGTTCGAGTGGTACGACTTTTACCTCTACGGCTCCCTGGCGGCGATCATCGCCAAGCACTTCTTTGCCGGGGTGAACGAGACCACGGCGTTCATCTTCGCCCTGCTCGCCTTCGCCGCCGGTTTTGCGGTGCGGCCGTTCGGGGCGATTGTGTTCGGGCGACTGGGCGACATGATCGGGCGCAAGCACACGTTTCTGATCACGATTGTGATCATGGGTGTGTCGACGGCGATTGTGGGTTTCCTGCCCGGTTACGCGACCATCGGGGTCGCGGCGCCGATCATTCTGATTACTCTGCGCCTGCTGCAAGGCCTGGCGCTGGGTGGCGAGTACGGCGGCGCGGCAACGTATGTGGCCGAGCATGCGCCGAAGGGCAAACGCGGTTATTTCACGTCATGGATTCAGACCACCGCGACCCTGGGCCTGTTTATGTCGTTGCTGGTGATCCTCGCCTGCCGCACCGCGCTGGGCACCGAAGCGTTCGAGGCCTGGGGCTGGCGGATTCCGTTCCTGCTGTCGATCCTGCTGCTGGCGGTCTCGGTGTACATCCGGCTGCAACTGAACGAGTCGCCGGTGTTCAAGAAAATGAAGGAAGAAGGCAAGTCGTCGAAAGCCCCGCTGACCGAGTCCTTCGCCCGTTGGGACAACCTGAAAATCGTGATCATGGCCCTGCTCGGCGGCACCGCCGGGCAAGCGGTGGTCTGGTACACCGGGCAGTTCTACGCGCTGTTTTTCCTGCTGCAAACCCTGAAGATCGACCCGCAGACCGCGAACCTGCTGATCGCCGGTTCGCTGCTGATCGGTACGCCGTTCTTCGTGATTTTCGGCAGCCTGTCCGACCGCATCGGGCGCAAGGGCATCATCATGGCCGGGTGCATTCTGGCGGCGGTGACCTACTTCCCGATCTTCCATGCGCTAACCCAGTACGGTAACCCCGACGTGTTCGTGGCCCAGGAGAAAAACCCGGTCAAGGTGATCGCCAACCCCGACCAGTGCTCGTTCCAGTTCGATCCGGTGGGCAAGGCCAAATTCACCAGCTCGTGCGATCTGGCGAAAACCATCCTGGCCAAACGGGCGATCCCGTACGAAAACGTGGTGGCGGAACCGGGCACCGTGGCTCAGGTGCGTATCGGCGACAAGGTCATCGAAAGCTTCGAAGGCACGACCCTGCCGGCCGCCGACTTCAAGACCCGTAACGACGCGTTCACTGCCAGCCTCGGCGCCGCGTTAAAAGAAGCCGGTTACCCGGAAAAAGCCGACCCGGCGAAGACCAATTACCCGATGGTCTTGCTGCTGCTGACCATCCTCGTGATCTACGTGACCATGGTTTACGGCCCGATTGCGGCGTGGCTGGTCGAGCTGTTCCCGGCGCGCATCCGCTACACGTCGATGTCGCTGCCGTACCACATCGGCAACGGCTGGTTCGGCGGGTTCCTGCCGACCGTGGCGTTTGCGATGGTTGCGGCCACCGGGGATATCTACTACGGCTTGTGGTACCCGATCGTGATTGCGGTGATGACGGCTATTCTCGGGATCTTCTTCATGCCGGAGACCAAGGATCGCGACATTCATCACACCTGACCCAACCTCGCCGGATGCTGTGCGTGGCGTTCACGTACAGCATCCGGCGTTGTTACATCAGCGTCATTCTCCCTTGGTAACGTCCTCGCGCCCCTATGCCCCGACCACCAAGGTGAACCTCCCGGTGTACTCAAGCCCGACACGCCAGACCCTCATCCTGCGATCCGACAACATGGCCAGTGACGACTTCGGCGCCCTGTTCTCGCGAATGTTCGGCAACCGTTATGGCGACACTCCGCCGCCGCCCAAAGACATCATCATTGGCGGCGTTTACGGGCGGTACGAAGGCGTGAGTTTCCGGCGCATGCATTACCGGGGCGATTTCACGGTCGCCTTCCCCGAGCCGTTCGACGAAATCACCTTCGTCATTCCCACCGCCGGCAAGATCGTTTTCAACCATGAATCCGTCGGGCTGCGCGATGTGGGGCTGGCCATCGACAAGGCTGACCTGCGCTCGATGCGTTTTATCGACAATCATGCCCAGCACGGCATGTCGATCAGCCGTGCGGCGCTCACCCAACGGCTGTCGACCCTGCTGGGCAAACCGATCGTGCACAAGCTGCATTTCGAGCCGAGGGTGGATCTGAACAGCCCGGCGTTTCAGGGCATTCGCGCGCTGATTGATCTGGCCACCGGCACCGAGTTCGATCTGCTGCTGAACGCCGGTTCGCTGATGCCGTCACGGCTGCGGGAGATGCTGGTGGACGCGGTATTGGAGGCCTGGCCGCACAACTTCAGCCAGGTCCTGCGTCGTCCAGAGGCGTTGATTGCGCCGAGGCATGTGCGGCAGGCGATCGATTACATTCAGGCGCATCCCGAGATTCAGGTCAGTGGCACGGATCTGGCGCGGCTGGCCAACGTCAGCCTGCGCGCGCTGCAAGAGGGTTTTCGGCGGTTTGCCGGGACGTCGATTGTCGGGTATCAGCGGCAGGTGCGGCTGGAGCGTGCTTACGAAACATTGCGCCAGGACACTCCTGCCTCGGTGACCGAAGTGGCGCTGCGATTGGGCTTCAGCAATGTCGGCCGGTTCAGCCAGTACTTCCAGAGTGCCTACGGCGTGAGCCCGGCTGATGTGCGAAAGGGACTGCGTTAGCACAGCAGACCATTGTGGGAGCGAGCAGGCTCGCCCCCACAGTTTTTAGAACTGATAACTGGCCTTGAGCGCGCCACTGAAACCGTGGCTGTCGCCCCCACCGCTGGCACCGACTTCAGCGCCCAGGCTCAAAGCACCGAGATTGGCCATCAGGTTGACGCCCCCGCTGAACTGATCGCGGTTGTCGAACGCTGCACGCTGCTCGATATCCAGCCCCAGCAGGTGCCCTTCGCTGTCGACCTGATGATCGCCCAGCACACGCTCGTAACCAACCCGAACGCCTGGCACCAGTTGCCACGCGCCCATGGGCATCGGGGCAAACGAGACGTCGAGATTGGCCACCGCACTGCGGCGGGTTTCCTGAATGTCATCGACATTGAGGGCCAGTTCGCTGCCCTTCTCCTGGAAGCCTGACAGGTCCAGACGACTGACGCGCACGCCAAGGCTTGGCTCCAGAATCACAGTGTTCAGCGGCATGCGATACCCCAGCGCCAATGTGGCGTCGCTGAGATTGCCGTGAGTGTCGCCCTTCGCCGAACCGAGGCCACCGCCGAGATCGCGTTTGCTGTCGTAGTCGACGTAACCGGCGCTGATGTTGGCGTCGACAAACAGGCCTCGTTCCAGGCTGGTGAAACCATAACGGGCGCCAAGGTTGAAGAACGTGAAATCGGTATCGACCTCGCCGCCCGCGCCGCCCACCGAGCCTTTGCTGTAACCGATCCCGCCACGGGCGCTGAGCTGTTCGGAGAAGCGCTGGGTGACGCCAACCATCAGGCCCTGGCTGTGTTCATTGCTGCTTTGCGCATGGGCCGAACCGTCGGTGCCCAGATAACCGGCGAGCGCGGTGCTCCACAACCGGTACTGGCCGACCTTGAGGTCGGTGCCGCTGGAGAACGGCGCGGCGGCTTGCTCGATCATTGCGTTCTGACGCAGCAGGTAACTGGCCGCATCGGCGTGCACCTGGCCGCCGACCGTGGACTCGACACCGCCCAGAGTGCCGGCGTCGATGGCCGATTGCAGGTAGTAGTTGTAGGCGCTGTAAGTGCCCGACAGCTTGCTGTTCTGCAGTTCCTGCAACAGTTGCGCGCCAGCGGCGGCGTTGCCGACCAGCCCTGCCTGGCCGGGCAGGCTGTTGTACTCGACCATTTTGCCGCGCAGTACATAAATGGTTTCCTGGGACAGACCCAGTCCCTGCTTGAGGTAGTTGTCCATGCTGCCGTATTGCGCGGTGACCTGATCCAGCCCCGCTTGCAGGTAACTGGCTTCGACGCCCAGCAGCGGCGCGTAGATCGCGGCCATGCTCGGCGGCATCATCGCCAGGGTCTTGGCGACCCGTTCGGCGGTGTAGTCGTTGGTCGCCAGGTAATTGCTCATGATCGTGGCGTTATCGACGCCGGCGATGCTCAACAGAACGGCAGCGGTCCAGCCGGTGCGGTCCTTGCCGGCGGTGCAATGGAACAGCGCGGCGCCGTCGACACCGGCCAGTTCATTGAACAGCACACCGAACTGACCACGCATGCCGGCATCGCTGACAAACGCGCGGTTGGTCTCCTGCATCATCGCAATCGCATCGGCCGCGCTTTTGAACGACACGGTGGTGATGTTCGCGCCAGAGGTGGTGCTGCCGATGATGTCGATATTCTGGTAGGTCGCACCGCTTGGCATCGTGTCCGGCGTGCTGGCAATTTCGCTGGGCGTGCGCAGGTCGTACACCGACTTGATCCCCAGGCCATTGAGGGTCGCCAGGTCCGCCGCCGTCGGCGTCAGGGCATTGGAGCGGTAGAACACACCGGCGCGCATTGTGCCGTCATGGGCCGTGGAATAGGCGGTGGTGGTGCCGGCGATATCCCGGAAGTTGTCGATGCCTGCCAGGCGCGGGGTATCGAGGTCAGCCGCCTGGGCGGCAGCAATGGACAGACTCAGCACGGACAGCGAACACACAAGACGTTGAAACACGGGGCAGCCTCACTGGAAACAGGTTGGGCTGCCCACTATCTGCATTGAAATGTGAGGGAATATGACAAAGCGACGAAGCCCGGAAATCACGGCGCGATCTGTCCATCGGCAGCGTTTTTTGTCCGTTGAACGTTCACTAACCGTTTAAATACTCAAGGTGCTTTGACGTTTTTTTTGCAAGCGGCAACGTAAAATGCCCTCCCCAGCCATCGTGGAAACCGTCAATGACCGACGCAGACGAAGAAATCCTGAACCAGGCAGCGCACTGGTGCCTGCGCCTGCAGGAGGACGATTGCACACCTGACGAACGCCAGGCGTTTGAGCAGTGGATTCAGCAAAGCCCGCGCCACGCCTTTGAATACGCGAAAATGCTGGAAATCTGGGACATCAGTGAGCAATTGCCGAACCACTCGACGACTCGCAAAAAACTGCTGACCGATCCACAACGGCCCACGCAAAAGGAGCAATCCTCACGTTGAGCATTCGGGGTTAGAATCCGCGGGGCTCGGCTTACAGTTTAAGGATGATCCCGGCATGGCCACCCCCGACATTTCCCTGCAAGACACCGCCGCCCCCGAGGGCGTCTGCTTCGGCTGCGGCAGCCACAACCCCCACGGGCTGCACATCAAAAGTTTCTGGCACGAAGACGGCGTACACGTCATGGCCGAGCACGTGCCCGAGGCCAAGTACAGCGGCTGGCCGGAGCTGGTCTACGGCGGCCTGATCGCGATGCTGGTGGACTGCCATTCCAACTGGACGGCAATGGCCTACCACTACCGGGCCGAACAGCGCGAACCCGAAAGCCTGCCGCGCATCAACTGCGTCACCGGCAACCTGGGCATCAAGTTCATCAAACCAACGCCAATGGGCGTGCCGCTGACATTGAAGGCAAAAGTCGAAGGTGACGTCGGGCGCAAGACCCGGGTGATCTGCGAGGTGTACGCCGGGGATGTGCTGACGGCGGTGGGTGATTCGGTATTCGTGCGGGTGGATACCGAGCAGTTGGCAGCGGCCGCGCACGGTCGCTGAAATCCGTCATTGAAGGAAAACACCATGCCAGATCGCAAAATCATCATCCCCGAATCCATGAAACCCATCGTCGAACGCGCCGGATACGCCCCGGCGGTTCTGGTCGGCGATACGCTTTATTGCGCTGGTCAGGTGGGCCGCACCGCTGATTTGCAAGTCATCGAAGACCCCGAGCAGCAATTCATCCGCGCCTGGGAAAACCTCCACGAAGTGCTGAAGGCCGGTGGCTGCACCTTTAACGATGTGGTGGAGATGACCACCTATCACGTCGACATGAGCCAACACATGCCGGTGTTTCGCGAAGTGAAAAACCGTGTGTTCCCCAAAGGCTTCTGCGCCTGGACCTGCATCGGCGTCAGCGAACTGGCCCATCCGGGGCTGCTGGTGGAAATCAAATGCGTGGCGGTGCCCAGGCGCGCTACCTCTGGGTAACGCCATTCCGCTCACCCTGTTGTTGAACGATGAGCCTGACCTTCTGCTGGCGAACCTGAGCGATCCATGACCGGTGCGTGACGGGCCATCACTTCGGCGATCCAGTCGATGAACACCCGCAACTTGCGGCTGATGTGGCGGTTTGGCGGGTACGCGACGTAGAGCGGCATCGGATTGAGGCGCCAGTCTTCAAACAGCGGCACCAGATCACCGCTCGCCTCGTGTGCTCTGGACATGTACCTGGGCAACCACAACACGCCCAGCCCTGCGAGGCCCGCCGACAGATAGGCGTTGCCATCATCGACCGCCAGCACGTGACGACCCTTGATCTGCAAGTCTTCGTGCTCGTTGTGCAGAGCGTACGGCACCGGTTTGCCAGTACGCGCCCAGAGGAAACCGACCACCCGATGATGACTGTCCTCCAGCTCCCGTGGATGCATCGGGGTGCCGGAGCGGGCCAGATAACTCGGAGCGGCATACACGCCCAATTGCAGATCGGCGACCCGCCGGGCCATCAGCGATTGATCGCGCAGCTCCCCGCCTCGGATAACGCAATCGACGTTTTCATCGATGATGTCGACGATCCGGTCACTGACGCCCATGTCGATCTGGATCTCCGGGTAGCGCGCGTAAAACTCGGGCAGCGCCGGCACCAGAATCAGATTGGCCAGAGGGCTGGGCACATCGACCCGCAAGCGGCCCTTGGGCTGCGATGCCGCACCGGGAAGACTGGTCTCGGCGTCGTCCATGTCCGCCAGCAACTTGATCACCCGCTCGTAATAGGCCGCGCCGTCCGCCGTGGCGTTGACCTTGCGCGTGGTGCGGTTGAGCAACTTGACCCGCAGCCGCGCCTCCAGTTGCTGAATGAGCTGGGTCACGGTGGTCTTGCTCATGTGCAGGGTTTCGGCGGCCTTGGTGAAACTACCCGCCTCCACCACCCTGGCGAAGGCTTGCATCGCGTCAAAACGGTCCATATCCCACCTCTGATAGCGGCTCGATTGTTTGGGATTTGCAAACAGTGAACGCCAAGGTTGCGCGTTTATCGCGCCGAGGCAAGTCCCTAAAGTTTCTCCATCGCAGGTTTTCAACCCATTGAAGGAGACTCCCCATGACTAACGCCCAGCCAAAACGCGACGTGGTTTTCCCGCCCGGACGCCATGCGCTTTACGAGCGCAATCGGTACTCCCCGGCCGTTCGCTCCAACGGTTTTCTGTTTGTCTCAGGCCAGGTCGGCAGCCTTGAAGACGGCTCGCCGGAACCGGATCTCAAGCAACAGGTGCGACTGGCCTTCACCAACCTCAACGCCATTCTCGGCGCGGCCGGCGCCAGCTTCGATAACGTGGTGGACGTGACGGTGTTCATGGTCGACCCGCAATCGACCTTCGAAACCATCTGGGAAGTGGTCCCCGAATTCTGGGGCGAGGCGCCGCACCCGACGATTACAGCGGTCGGCGTGACCTGGCTGTATGGCTTTCAGTTCGAGATCAAGGTGATTGCCAGGTTGCCGGAGGAGACACGGGCGTAGGTTTACGGCAATTGCTCACAATCCGTGTTCAACGGCTTCACTGAAGCGCTCTTGATGCCATTTCCGCGATCAATATTCTGTCCTCATATTGTTTTTGCCCCGGTCAGAAAAGAGCGCAAGCCATGCCCAGCCCGAGAACGCTGTACCAGAAGCACATCGACAGTCACACCGTCTGCACCCTCGACGATCAGGGCCACGTGCTGCTTTACATCGATCGCCAGGTCGCCAACGAATACACCAGCCCGCAAGCCTTCAGCGGCCTGCGCGAGGCCGGGCGCACGGTGTGGCGGCCCGGGGCGACGCTGGCGGTGGTCGATCATGTGAACCCCACCGCACCGAAACGCATCGCGACCATGCCCGACGCCGGGGGCGCGCGGCAGGTGTCGTACTTCGAAGAAAACTGCCGCGACTTCGGCATCGAGCTGTTCGATGTGCTGGACAAGCGCCAGGGCATCGAACACGTCGTGGCGCCGGAACAGGGTTTCATTCTGCCGGGCATGGTGGTCGCGGCCGGTGACAGCCACACCACCACTTACGGCGCGCTGGGCGCCTTCGGTTTCGGTATCGGCACTTCGGAAATCGAACACCTGCTGGCGACGCAGACCTTGGTCTACAAACGCCTGAAAACCCTGCGGGTGACGGTCAACGGTGAGCTGGGCGCAGGTGTCACGTCCAAGGACATCATCATGGCGCTGATCGAGAAGATCGGTGCGTCTGGTGCCACCGGTTACGCCATCGAATTCACCGGCCCGGCCATCAGCGCCCTCAGCGTCGAGGCGCGCATGACTATCTGCAACATGGCCGTCGAGGCCGGCGCCCGGGGTGCGTTCATGGCGCCGGACGACAAGGTGTTCGCCTACCTGCAACACAAGCCGCGCGCGCCCAAGGGCAAGCTCTGGGAGCAGGCCGTCGAGCAATGGAAAGCCCTGCACAGCGACGAGGGCGCGGTGTTCGATCGCGAAGTCATCCTCGATGTCGCCGCGCTGGAGCCGATGGTGACCTGGGGCACCAGTCCCGATCAGGCCGCGCCGATCAAAGGGCACGTGCCGGACCCGGCCGCTCAGCCCGATCCGATCCTGCGTCAGGGCCTGCAGCGCGCCCTCGATTACATGGGCCTGACACCCGGCATGCCCCTGAACGAAGTGACGATCAGCCATGCCTTCATCGGTTCCTGCACCAATGCGCGGATCGAAGATTTGCGTGACGTCGCCCGGGTGGTGCGCGGCAAGCGTGTGGCGGCCCACGTGCGGGCGATGATCGTTCCCGGCTCGACCCTGGTGCGCAATCAGGCCGAGGACGAAGGCCTGGCGCAAATCTTTCTCGACGCCGGTTTCGAATGGCGGCAATCAGGCTGCTCGATGTGCCTGGCGATGAACGACGACGTGCTCGCGCCGGGGGATCGCTGTGCGTCCAGCACCAATCGCAACTTCGAAGGCCGTCAGGGCGCCGGTGCGCGCACCCACCTGATGAGCCCGGCGATGGTCGCCGCCGCCGCCATCACCGGCCATTTGACTGACGTGCGCACCGTCGCGCTGGAGGCTTGAACCATGCAACCTTTCGACACCGTCAGCGGCAGCGCCGCGCCGTTTCTTGGGTCCAACATCGACACCGACGTGATCATGCCCAAGCAGTTTCTCAAGGGCATTGATCGTCAGGGGCTGGATCGCGGGCTGTTCTTCGATCTGCGCTTTCTCGCCTCCGGCGAACCCAACCCTGAATTCGTGCTCAACCAGCCGGCCTGGCAGGACGCGGCGTTTCTGGTGACCGGCCCCAACTTCGGCTGCGGTTCCAGCCGCGAACACGCGGTGTGGGGTTTGAAGCAAGTGGGCATCCGGGCCTTGATCGGCACCACGTTTGCCGGGATTTTCTACGACAACTGCCAGCGTAATGGCGTGTTGGCGATTCAGCTGGACGACGTGCAGTTCAAGCGTGTGGCCGAGGCGATCAGCGTCCCGGCGACCGCGCGGATCAGCGTCAACCTGGCGCAGCAGACGATCGAGCTGGCGGACGGCACGCAGATCGGATTCGAGATCGATCAGCTGCGCAAACAGTCGTTGCTGCTGGGACTGGACGCCATCGGCACCACGCTGCAACGCACCGAGCAGATCCGCGCCTTCGAGGCACGGCATCTGGCGGACAATCCCTGGCTGGGTTGATGGCAAAAAAACGGGCGGTTCATTGAACCACCCGTTTTCATTCCACGGACAAATCGCGGAAATACTCTTCCAGAAACTCTACGCACACCCGCAATTTCGCCGACTCGCTGAGCCGGGTCGGAAAGACCGCCCAGACGTTGGCGCTCTGGGTGTAGCCGTCCAGTACCTGCACCAGCCTGCCCTGCTCGAGCATCGGTTTGACGTCCCACATCGAGCGCAACAGGATCCCGCCGCCGCTCAAAGCCCACTCCAGCACGATCTCGCCGCTGTTGGAGGACAACGGACCATTCACTCGCACCGTTTCTTCCTGTCCGTCCTTGCTCAGGGTCCAGATACCGAACGCGTTGTTGCGCTCCTTGAGCACCAGACAATCGTGGTCTTTCAGGTCTTCGAGGGACTGCGGCGTGCCCCGGCGTTCGAGGTATTCCGGCGTGGCGCACAGCACGCGCCGGTTGCTCACCAGTTTGCGCGCCAGATGCTGGCCCGGCAGGTCATCGCCGACGAGGATTTCCAGATCGAAGCCCTCGCCCACCAGATCGACCACGCGGTCGAACACGTCCAGCCGAATGTCGAGTTTCGGGCAAGCCCGGGATAACTGACTGATCGCCGGCGCCACATGATTGCGGCCGAAACCGAAGCTGCTGCAAATGTGCAGCGACCCTGCCGGCTGGTGTCGGGCCTGGGAAATCTCGCCGAGAAACTGATCGAAATCCCCCAGCAGTTTCTCCGCCCAGATCCGCACCCGCTCGCCATCGTCGGTCAGCGCAATGCGCCGGGTGGTGCGGTGCAGCAGCTTGGTCGCCAGCGTGGTTTCCAGCACCGAGATGCGTTTGCTGACGTAGGCCGGTGAGAAGCCCAGTTCGTCGGCGGCGCTGGCGAAGCTGTTCTTGCGGATGACGGTGAGGAAGACCTTGAGGTCTTCGGGCAAGGGAAATTGGTCACGATTCGTGTTCATAGGCCGCATGCTTCCGCTGTTTATCACGCATTTTGCGAAGGATACCATCGAATCACCGCCTAGCCACCCGAGCCCGGTGCACCGTGGTTTCCCGTCAATCCTCGATAAAAACAAACATGAGGACATGCGTCATGAGCGACTCCCTTGAGCAATCCCTGAACGTCGACGGCCCGCGCGCCGGCGGCTTCATCCAGCGCCTGCGCAGCTATGAGATCGGCGTGATCCCGCTGCCGATCTTCCTCGGCATCGCCGTGATCGTGTTTCTGTCGGCCCACCTCGGCTTTCTGCCGAAGAACATGATCGGCGGACTGGCCGTGATCATGACCATGGGCGTGTTCTTCGGCCAGATGGGCTCGCGTCTGCCGATCCTCAGGGAAATCGGTGGCGGCGCGATCCTGTGCCTGATGTTGCCGTCGGTGCTGGTGTTCTACGGCTTCTTCGGCGCGCCGACGATCGACGCCACCAAAATGCTGATGAAGGAAGCCAACTTCCTGTACTTCGTGATCGCCAGCCTGGTGGTCGGCAGCATCCTGGGCATGAGCCGGTTCATTCTGGTCCAGGGCATGATCCGCATGTTCATCCCCTTGCTGGCCGGTACCCTGGCTGCCGTCGCGAGCGGGCTGATCGTCGGCAAGCTCGCCGGCTACAGCGTCTACCACACGTTCTTTTTCATCATCGTGCCGATCATTGGCGGCGGCATCGGCGAAGGCATCCTGCCGCTGTCCCTGGCCTATTCGGCGATCCTCGGCGGCACGCCGGACATCTACGTCGCGCAACTGGTCCCGGCGGCCGTGGTCGGCAACATTGCAGCGATCATCTGCGCCGGTTACCTGGCACGACTGGCACTGAAACGCCCGGCCATCAACGGTGAAGGCGCACTGATCCGGGCCCGGGCCGAGAACGACAAATTCAAGGTCAAGGAAGAAACCGGCACCAGCATCGACCTGCGGGTCATGGGCGCCGGGGTGCTGGTGATCTGCACTTTCTTCGTCCTCGGTGGCCTGCTGGAAAAGGTCGTCGGGATTCCGGGGCCGGTGATGATGATTCTCGCGGCGGTGCTGTTCAAATACGTGCGCGTGTTGCCGGAGAAACTGGAAAAAGGCGCGCAGTCTTTCTACAAACTGGTTTCCGCCGCTTTCATCTGGCCGGTAATGATTGGCCTGGGCATGCTGTATGTACCGCTCGACAGCGTGGTGAAGGTGTTTTCGATCGGCTATGTTCTGGTGTGCCTCAGCGTCGTGGTGTCGATGACCGTCGCCGGTTTTTTCATTGGCAACCTGATGAAGATGTTCCCCATCGAATCGGCCATCGTGACCTGCTGCCACAGCGGTCTGGGCGGCACCGGCGACGTCGCGATCCTGTCGGCCTCGAACCGGATGTCACTGATGCCCTTTGCGCAGATCTCCACCCGGATCGGCGGCGCTTCAACGGTGATTCTGGCGACGCTGTTGCTGGGTTTTGTCGCCTGAACAAATATCGGCTTGTTGCCGGTGAGCTACCGGCGTTCATCAACCCGGCTCCGCAGTTTTCCGCACGGTTGCCGCTAAAAAACTCGAACTCGCGCCAGAGCGCTGCATCCAACGTTTAAGCCAACGGAGGTCAGCGCCATGAACAACGACAGCAAAGCCCCAGCCACGGATACGTCCGGCAAACCGGTCGATGTGGTGAAACGCGATCTTGAGGATCCGGACGACAAGACCCGCGGCGTGGATGAGGTCATCACGCCCTCGTCGACCCGCACCAAGGAGCAGGACGCTGAGGAGTTGCAACGCAAGGTCGACGAAATCGAACGCAAGGTTGCAGACGGCAACTGATCGGTTCATCGAGGCAGGTCTTGGCCAGGTTTTCGGGCTGCAGCGGTCGCGCCGGTTTTCATGGCAATCGCTGAAAAGCCCGAAAAACCTGACCGGCGATACCGTCCGGGAAATAAGTAGCTGTTTTCCCTGAAATTTATTGGCTTCAGGGGTTCACAGAACGCAAGAGCGCTGGTAAAGTGCCGCCCACTGTTGCAGAGGTCCTCCCGGGACTGAAACCAATAGCTACAGGGGCGTCGCCAAGCGGTAAGGCAGCAGGTTTTGATCCTGCCATGCGTTGGTTCGAATCCAGCCGCCCCTGCCATTTTTCCTCGTTTCACCCTCCTGCGTTTCACCCTCCTGCGTTTCACCCTCCTGCGTTTCACCCTCCTGCGTTTCACCTCTGCCTCAACGGCAAATCACTTCTTTGAATTCAACGTAATCGCCGAACGCACCAGCGTTTTCAGAGCTTTTGCATCGATCTTGTCGTCTTCGTGAATATCAATCGCCCGCCGGGTATTGCCCTCCAGGCTGGCGTTGAACAGTCCCGACGGATCCTCCAGTGCCGCGCCTTTGGCGAAGGTCATTTTCACCACCGCCTTGTAGGTTTCCCCGGTGCAGATGATGCCGTTGTGTGACCAGACCGGAACACCGCGCCACTTCCACTCTTCGACGACCTCCGGGTCCGCCTCATGAATGATCGCGCGGATCTCGGCCAGCTTCTGGCCGCGCCAGTCGTTTAGTTCCTTGATTCTTGCGTCGATCAGCACAGAGGGATTCTCGGTCGCCGCGCCGCTGCTGTCCTTCTTCATGTTCTTGTACTCCCGAAAACCTTTTCCGCTATCCAGCGTAGCGCCGACTGCGCCAAACGCCGGGCAAAAAAAGCCCCGCAAGGTGCGGGGCAAAGGAATTGGTTGGTTGCGGCCAACCAAAGGAGCATCGTCAAAAGCGTTAACCGTCAGGCGTTACAGGCACTCCTGGGCAGCCCGTTCAAAACTCGACGGCATGAAACTCGACGCCAGCAAGTGGCGCTCATACAAAAAGACCTTCCCACCGTCCTGTGCCTTGTAAGCCTCCAGCACGTTGTCCGCTGCGACTTTGCTTGGCACCACGATCCGGTAGCTGCGCTGGGTCTGCGACACGGTCGGCTTCAGCGCACTGCCCTGCAGTTTCGGCACCACGCATTCGGCGTACTGGGCGGGCGTCTTGTGCGTCTGCAGGGTCAGCGTCGGATCGTTCGGCGCAGAGGCGCAAGCGGTCAGCAGCAAAGTGGCAGAAGCCATGGCAGGGATAAGAAAGGCACGCATGGGTAAAATCCTGAAAATAAAAGGTTCGGTTCTTCGGCAACGTTCAGTGTCACGGGCACTGCCGTTGCCGTTTTTGCTTTAGGTGTTCAGCCTGCACTCACCAGGGCTTTGAGCGAGTCATCGAACTGCTTCAAGGCACTCAATTGCAGATCGCGTTGCTGTTCGATTCCGGCAGCGATTTCGGGCGCGGCCTTGTTGTGTACCCACACCGACGGCAGTTGCTTCTCCACCGCGCCCTCGGCCTTGCCGATGTATTGCAGGTTGGCGTCGTAGAAGCGTGCGGCGAACCGCGCTTCGACCTGGCTGTTGCGTTGGGTCAGCAGACGGTTGTGGGTGTCGAGCATCACCACCACGTCCGGATGGGCCTGTACCAGCGCATCAAGGTTTTCGTAGACGGTCACCGAGAGAAACTGTTGTTGCAGCGAACTCATCAGCCAGTCGATGGCCAGTTCCGGGTCGGAGCTGTCGACGAAGGCGTCACGGATCCGCGCATCGAGCGCATCCTTGGCACCGTTCACCGCCACATCGTGGTAACGCTCGAGGTATTGCAGGTTGTCCAGAGTGTTTTCGCTGTACAGCACACCGACGGTTTGCGAGTGCTGCAGCGCGGCGCTGCTGGCGGCGACGGGCTGAAAATGGCACGACTTGGCGTCGTCTGCGTAAGCCGGGGCTACGGTAGCGGCCACCCCGCCCATCAGCAGGGCGACTACAGCCAGTCGGTTCAAAGTCTTCATCGCGCAATTCCTTCAGCGGCGTGTTCGATGGAGGCGATTTTCCGCCCATCGGCACCAAAGCAGAACTTGCGTTTCTTGATGGTCACTATTACTTGAACCGATAGTTGCGCGGCGTGCAGACTGCGGCACACTCAATCACAACGAAAACAGATGAGGATTACCCGTGCGAACCTTTGATCTGATCCGCGATGCCGTCGTGCCCGAATTCCGCGACCGCGTGGCGGAATACCTTGTCGAATACGAAACGGTCCTGGGCCAGAACGTTGCCGATTCCGAATCAGTGCGGGCCGTCGCCTATCAGCTGCGCGGCTATTTACGCGGCCTGAACACCACGCGCGTTTTGGGCATGGCAGATTGGGAAGAACTGGATCGACGCGTGCTTAACACCTGGCTAGCGCCCGCTCGATGACACGCTAGACTCTTCAGGCTGCGCCCGCAGCGCCAGACCTGGAGGTGTCCCATGAGCAATAACACCGAATCCACGACATTCACCGGCTGGGCCGCCACCTCGGCCGGCGCGCCGCTGGAGCGCTTCAGTTACGACCCCGGCCCGCTGGGAGATGAAGAAGTCGAAGTCGCCGTGGAGTACTGCGGCGTCTGTCACTCCGACCAGTCGCTGATCGACAACGACTGGGGCATCAGCCAATACCCGTTCATTCCCGGCCATGAAGTGGTCGGCCGCATCGTGCGTACAGGCCCGCAGGTACGTGGTCTGGAAGTCGGCCAGCGCGTGGGGATCGGCTGGTACAAGGGCAGCTGCATGCATTGCTCGTCCTGTATCGGCGGTTCGCATCACCTTTGCGCCACCGCCAGACCGACGATCATCGGCAGCCATGGCGGATTCGCCGATCGGCTGCGCACCCACTGGGCGTGGGCGCTGAAACTTCCGGACAACCTCGACCCGGCCCTCGCCGGCCCGCTGTTCTGCGCAGGCTCCACGGTCTTCAATCCGCTGGTGGAATTCGACATCAAGCCGACCGACCGGGTCGGCGTGGTGGGCATCGGCGGCCTCGGTCACCTGGCGCTGCGGTTTCTCAATGCCTGGGGTTGCGACGTCACCGCCTTCACCTCCTCCCTGAGCAAACAGGATGAAGCCAAGCGCCTCGGCGCCCACAAGGTAGTCGCCTCCACCGACAGCGAAGCGCTGAAAGCAATTGCCGGCACTCTCGACTTCCTGCTGATCACCGCCAACGCCAACCTCGACTGGATGGCCATGCTCGCCACCCTGCGCGGCAAGGGCCGGCTGCACTTCGTCGGCATCGTGCCCGACGCGATTCCGGTGCACGTGTTCAACCTCATTCCTCAACAGAAATCCCTGTCAGCCTCCCCGGTTGGCTCGCCCGCCACGGCAGCGACCATGCTGGAATTCTGCGCGCGGCATCAGATCCTGCCGCAGGTAGAGGAATTTCCGATGAGCAAGGTCAATGAAGCCGTCGACCACCTGCGCAGCGGCAAGGCGCGGTACCGGATTGTGTTGAACGCCAGCAAATGAAGGATTTGGCGCGCCGATTGCCATCGGCGCGCCAATCATTTCATATAGAACCCAATTGAATTAATAAATAAACAATCAGTATTTATCGTTATAAAAGTCTCGGCGTACTCTCACCTCATCCCGTCATTGAACACAGTGAAGTGCGCCATGAAACCGACTGACAACCTGATCGACTTCGCCGTCTACCGCAAACGCCGCCACGCCCAGCAACAGGCCCGGCTGATGTGGGAAATGTATGCGCGCAATGCCGGTTATCAGGCTTGGCAGTGGGTGCAGGCCGCTCGTTCCAGCGAGACGCGTCAAGCGTGAACGCGCGTGAACCCTCGCGCTTTCTGGCGAGCGCCGATGAACCTGTGCTGGACCTGAACAATCTCGAATCCCTGGAAGAAGACCCGATCTGCGAAAGGGTCGCGCAAAACCTGCAACGGCTGCGCGGCAAGCGGCATCTGTCGCTCGACGCCCTAGCCCGCCAGTGCGGTGTGAGCCGGGCGATGCTGGCGCAGATCGAATCCGGACGCAGCGTGCCGTCGATCAAGGTGCTGTGCAAAATCGCCAAGGGTTTGAAGGTGTCGGTGGCGGCGTTTCTCGAACATCGCGCGTTTGAAGGCGTAGCCGTGTTGTCGGCGAGCCAGAGCAAGCGGCTGGTCAGCGCCAGCGGTGCCTTTGTCAGCCGTGCGCTGTTTCCCTTTGATGTGGCGCGCCAGTCGGAATTCTATGAACTGCGCCTGAGCCCGCTGGGCGAGGATCAATCCGAAGGCCATGGCCCGGGCGTGCAGGAAAACCTGGTGGTGGCTCAGGGCGTGCTGGAGATCAGCGTCAACGACGAGCGCTATCTGCTGTCGACGGGCGACTCGATTCTGTTTTACGCCGACCAGCCCCACCGCTATCGCAACCCCGCCGACAGTGAAGCGGTGGCGTACCTGGTGGTGACCTACCCCGAACGCCTGGACTGAAAAACAGACAGACATGAAAAAGCCCGACCGGGAATTTCCCGGTCGGGCTTTTTCATGCGCTGGCGAAAATCAGCAGGTGCAGCACATCATCGGCATGCCGTTGCAGCTCATCATCATTGGCATGCTGCAGTCGTTCATCATCTTCATCATCAGGGCGCAGCAGTTTTTCATCATGTCCATGTTCATGCCCGGCATCGGCATGATTTTGCACATCATGCAGTCGGCCATCATGGTGCATTCCATCACGCACTTCATCGATGGCATCGGCATGCCCATCATCGGCATCGGCATCATCATGTTCATCATCGGCATGGCCATGGCCGCCGGGGACATGCACATCATGCTCATGTTGCCGCAATGCATCATCATCGGCATGCCGCAGTCCATCATCATCTGCATCATTTGCGCGCTGTTCTTGAACATGGCCATGTCCATGCCAGCGGCCGGCATCATCTTGCACATCATGCCGTCGTCCATCATGTCGCAGCTCATGGTCGCCATCATCATCGGCATGCCCGTCATCGGCATCATCGGCATGTTGGCGTTCATCGGCATTTGCATCTGCATGGCGTTCATCATGGTGTAGCTCCCTGAGGATTAAGAACTGGATGAGAAGTTGATGGAGCGGATTCTAAGGATTGAAAAATCCGCAACAAGCTGTCCATCGAGCAGCAAAAAGTGCTGTTCAAACGCTTCAAGTGCAGCGTTCCGTGCGACTTGAACCGTTGCAGCAGCAGAGTAAACGCCATGACAGATCCGGCAAATGCGGGAGCAGGTTTTTAAATGTCATGGATATGCGATCCAACACCAAGCAAATAACTTAAAGAAATAATCGTTCTAACCAACGGGCATTATTTTCACTTTGTTTGCTTATTCCATTAGTTCAACGTTAATCCACTTTTTAATCTTTTATTGCTATTAACCGTCCCCTCTATAATTCGGGACAGTTCTTAACAATAAGGAAGTTCCATGCCGCAACGTTTTCTACTGGCAGCACTGTTCCTGGCGGTCGCCGGGTGTGCCAGCCCTCCTCCGGTTTCCATGCATACCAAGGATCCCGTCAGTTCGACCCTGCAAGGCGATGCCACGCGACCGGCGCAGGCGCAGTGGGTGCGCACCGAGTTGTACTTCTCGGTGGGGCCGCTGGAAGGCAAGAAAGGTGTGGTGAGCCCGGCGCGCTGGCGCGAGTTTCTCGATCAGGAAGTGACGACGCGGTTCCCGGACGGGTTCAGCGTGTTCGATGCGTATGGGCAGTGGAAAGACCATGACGCGAAAGTACCCGAGCGGCTGGCGACCAAGGTGATTGTGATCCTGCACGAGAGCAGCGCGAAACGTGAGAGTGACATTGAGGCGATTCGTTTGGCTTACAAGCGGATTACCGGGGATTTGTCGGTGCTACGGTTATCTCAGCCGGCGGCGGTGTCCTTCTGATCCGAGGCCTTTTGCAGAGCCTGCCGAGGTGTCGACACCAGGTGGCTCAACCCGGCCAGCAACAACGCGCCAACCACCAACACCCCGATCCCCAGAAACGCCCCCAACCCCACCACTGTCACGCTGGAATACAGCATGTAAACGCACAAGCCAAAAAACAGCAGCGGCAAAACCGGATAAAACGGCACCCTGACCGGCCGGGGGATCTCGGGGAAACGCCGCCGCAGAATGATCAACGCCAGGCTGCTCAAGCTCAAAAACAACCAGTACACCGGTGTCAGGTACTCAACCATGGTGTTGAAACCGCTCTGGGTAAAACTGCCAAACAACACCAGCAACAACGCGACCGCCCCCTCCGCCAGCAACGCCTTGCGCGGCACGCCGTCGCGTTCGTCCCATTCGCCGAAACGTCGCAGTTGCGGCACATCGCGGGCGGCGGCGTAGGTGGTGCGGGCGCCGACCAGCAAGGTCGAGTTGATGGTGGCGATGGCCGCGATGCCGACCATCAGCAAAATCAGCAGCACGCCGGGAGCCCCGAAAGCGCGGTTCAACAGTTCCACCGCCGGCGCGTTGCTCGCGGCCAGACCTTCGAATCCCAGCCCTTGGACGAACGCCCAGTTCAGCGCCAGATAGATCGCCATCAGCACCGTCAGCGCACCGAGCATGGCGATGAAAATGCCGCGTCGACCGTCGCGCACTTCGGCGGACAATGTCGCCGCATCGCTCCAGCCGCCGAAGGCCAGAAACACAAAGATCATCGCCGCTGAAAATCCCGCCGCACCAGTGTGTTCGGGCACGACCGGATCGCTGGGCAGCGCGGGTTCGATCCCTTGCCACGCCAGCCAGACCCCGGCGCTGGCAATGCTCAGGAACCCGAGAGCAAGCAGCCCGACCAACACCGTCTGAGTCATGAAACCAACGTGCTTGCCCGTCAGATTCAACAGCACCAACGCGGCAATGATCGCACCGGCAAACACTCCCGATCCGTAATGCCCCAACGGCACGACCGCATTGAAGTAGTCGGCAAACATGAACGCCGACAACGCGATCCACCCGGTGTGCATCACCGAGAATCGCGACCAGGCAAACAGGAAACCCATACGCTCGCCGTAAGCGGTGCGCAGGAAATGATAGTCACCGCCCGGATGCGGAAACGCGGTGGCCATCTCGGCAAAGCACAAGGCCCCGGCCATCGACGCCAGCCCGCCGAGCACCCAGACCCAATAGAAATGTTCCGGACCGACGTTCAAGGCTACGGTCGGCGCGGTTTTGAGAATATCGGTGGTGATGACCATGCCCAGCGTGATCAGCAATGCCTGGAACACCGGCAGGTGCCGCTTGGGGCCATTGGTTTGAGTCATGAAGGTTCCCGCTGATGATCCGCCATCCATGGCGGAAAAGACTCAGAAGCCGTAGGTGGCGGTGGCGTAGTAATACGCGCCGTTGGTACCGATCGGCGAGAGCACGTCATACGGCAGGTTGCCGCCGTAGTTGATGGCCGAGCCCGAGCGTTCCGGGTAGTTGTCAGTCAGGTTGTTGCCGCCAAGAGCGATGCTGAATTTCGGGGTGAATTTGTAGGTCACCTCGGCGTCCAGTTGCCACACCGCGCCGTAGGTTTGCTCAGGCTGCGAGTCGCCGAAATCGAACACCCGAGTGGTCTCGCCCTGACGGGTCAGACGCCCGAGCAGGCCCCAGTGTTCGCTGGTCCAGTTGGCGGAAAACACGAAGCGATCCTTGGGTGCGGCGTCGGTCAAGGTGTTGCGTTCCTCGACGCCGACCAGCGCGTCATTGCCGATCCCCAGGGCGGTCAGCTGCGACGGCGTGCCCTTGGTGCTGGTGACCTTGGTGTGGTTGTAGGTGTACGCGGTGGTCAGCCCCAGTTGCCCGTCGTAGAACGGCTGATGGTAGTTGAGCACCAGTTCGGCGCCGTCAGTGTGGGTGTCGGCGGCATTGGTGAAGAAGTTGACGTCGTGCACGCCCGGCACGCCGAAGTTATCGTTGATGTAGCTTTCCAGTGCGTCGCTGCCGATTCGCTGCGACAGGGTGATCCGGTCCTTGACGTCGATGCGGAACACGTCCAGCGACGCATCGAAGCGTTCGTTCAACTGGAACGTCAAGCCGAGGCTGAAGTTCTTCGAGGTTTCCGGATCGAGTTTTTCCGCGCCCAGGGCACGGGCAATCGGATCGTTGACCGACAGCACGCGGATGTCGGTGAGCGTGCCGCCGTCGCCGAAGTTGCTGGTGGTGTTCTGGAAACCGCTCTGGGCCAGCGACGGCGCGCGGAAGTTGTTCGACACCGCACCGCGCAACGCCCATTGATCGGTCAACTTGTAGCGACCGCTGAGCTTGCCGGTGAGTTTGCTGCCGGCGTCGTCGTAATGTTCCCAACGCGTGGCGGCGTCGACGAAGAAACGCTCGGTGAGATCACCGGACAATTCGGCGTAGGTGCCGAACACGTTGCGATCCAGATCCGACTCTTCACTCGGACGCAGGCCGTTGGCGCCATCGGCCCCGGAGCCAATCCAGGAGGCCTCGTCCCCGGCGAAGGTCAGGTAGTTTTCGTAGCGATATTCGCCGCCCACCGCCAGCACGAACGAGCGGCCGCCGAGGCGCAATTCGCGGCTGAAATCCAGGTTGGTGGTGGTCTGACGCAACTCGTAGTCGCCAGTGTCGAAACGGGTCGGCGAGTCCGCGCCGAGGCTGACGTTAAGGGTGCGACGGGTCGCCGACTCGAAGCGGTTGCGGCCGTGGGTGACGCTGCTGTCGAAATCCCAGTCGTCGCCGATCAGGCCTTTGTAGCCGGCGGTGGCGGAGATGTCGGTATTGTCGCCCAGCGATTGCGGCAAGTAGCCGTTGGGGTAGAACTGCGGCTGCTCGGACGGGTAGCGATAGAACTCGGCGCCGGTGGTGTGGCGTTCGTTGTAGGTGCCGAAGCTGTAGGCCTTGCCGCCAGCCAACGGCAATTCACCGTTGAACCAGGCGTTGACGTCCCGCGCCACACCGTCGCCCATCACGTAGTTGCGCTGGCCCGGGGTGTCGGCAAAACCGTCGTAGCCGGCGCGGTTGGTCGGATTGCGATCCTTGTACTCGGTGCCGCCGCGAATGAAACCGCCCTCCTCGCCCAGCCGCGTACCGATCTTGGCGGTGGTCACGCTGTTCTGGCCGTCGGTGGTGGTTTTGCCGATGGCGTCCTGGTGGGTGTGGTAGGCGCCGTAGCTGGTGGAGACTTCGCCGCCTTCGGGGGCGTCGTCGAGGATGATGTTGATCACCCCGGCAATCGCGTCCGAGCCGTATTGCGCGCCGGCGCCGTCACGCAGCACTTCAATGCGTTTGATCGCGCTGATCGGAATCGAGTTGAAGTCCACCGGCGCCGTGCCGCGCCCGATTTTCGACGAGTCGTTGACCACTGCCGAGGTGTGACGGCGCTTGCCGTTGACCAACACCAGCACCTGATCCGGGCTCATCCCGCGCAGCTGTGCGGCGCGCACGTGGTCGGCGCCGCCGGAGTTGGACTGGCGCGGAAAACTGAACGACGGCAACAGCGTCTGCAATGCCTGACCCAGTTCGCCGCCACTGGCGCCGGCGGTCTTCAGGTCCTCGGCGGTCAGCACATCCACCGGCACCGGCGAATCCAGCACTGTACGAGCAGTGCCCCGGGTGCCGGTGACCAGCACGGTACCCAGCCGTGTGTCATCGTCGACGCGCGCGGAAGACTCTTCGGCTTGCGCAGGAAGTTGCCAGATTGCACTGACAACAGCGATGGCGAGTAATGAACGCGAACGGTGAATCATGCGACAGCTCCTTGAATCGCAGTTAATAACCGGCCGCTGCCGAATCATGAAGTGTCGGCAATCAGTGCACGGCAATTTCTGCTGTAGTTTTGATATTCAGAAAGGCAGCCAAGTGTGTTGAGCAACTATCGGCTGTTAGAGCGCAAGAACCCCAAAGTTAGTAGAACCCCCTGTTTACCGATGCTAGACGAGCGGTCCTCTGCCGCAAAAGAACCAATAACGCTTAGGTTATGCCCGACGAACGGAGTGTTGCCTGAGCAACACTTGTGTTTGCGCAACAACATGAATACCCAACTAACCAACAACTAATCACGCACAAAAACGCACTCCAAGTTGTTGTAGAGAGCGTTATTAATCTGTGCTTTTTTCGGTGCGAAGTTAGAGGCCGTCAGTCGAAGTCCTTTTCCCGCCAGGCATCTTCGGCAATGTCCAGCGCATCACCGCTGAAACGCTGCTCAATGAACGGATCGGCGTGCAAATGAAAGCCGTTGCGCTCCCAGAAGCCCGGTTGTTCCTGATCAGTGAATTCGAGCCCGCGCAGCCATTTCGCGCTCTTCCAGAAGTATCGCCCCGCCACCACCAGACGCAGTGGCCAACCGTGTTGCGCGGTCAGCGGCTGACCGTCGTAATGGGTGGCCAGCAGGCTGTGCGGGTGCAGCAGGTCATCGAGACGAAGGTTGGTCTGGTAATCGTGATCGGCGTGAGCCATGACGAAGGACGATGTCGGCCGGATGTCCAGGGCCTGCAACAGGTCTTGCAGGTGCACGCCGCTCCAGCGGGTGTCGAACTTCGACCAGCGTGTCACGCAATGAATGTCGCATTGCAACGAGCGTTGCGGCAGCGCTTGCAGGTCGGCGTAGGTCAGCTCGACCGGATTGGCCAAAGTGCCGAACAGTCGTAGCGACCACGTCGCCAGGTCATACGCCGGCACCTCGCCTTCGTGCAGGATTGGGAAACGCTCCGTGAGCACCTGCCCCGGCGGCAGCCGTTCGCCCAGCGCCACATCGGCTTTCGGCGAACGGCTCTTGCGCAGGCGCGCAGCCTTGTCGTGCATGTCGGTTCCTCAGTTCGCCACGGGAATCCACGGTGCCCGCGCGACATTGGCGGTGTCACCGAAGGCCGGCAGTTTTTGCCCGAGGTCGCGCACGTTTTTCACGTCCAGATCCAGCAGTTGCTGACGGGTAATGAGAGTCGGCGGCACCAGCACCTTGTGCCCCGGATTTTCCCCGGCGATCAGCATCGCCAGGCTGCGTACGCTGATCGCCCCGGCCACTTGCGGATTGACCGCAGCGGTGGCGGCCCAGGCGCTGTCCGGTTCTTTCATGATCTGGATGTCGGCGGTGGAAATATCGGCGCTGTAGATCTTCACCTTGCGGCTCAGACCGGCCTCATCGACGGCGATCTTCGCGCCTTTGGCAAACTCGTCGAACGGCGCAAAAATCACGCTGATCCCCGGATTGGCCCGCAGCACGGCGCTGGCCTGATCCGCCACCGAGTTGGCAATCGGCGGATTAAGCGTGCCGAAGCGCGCCTTCTCGATGATCCCCGGGTTGTTCGCCTTGACCTGGCTCCAGATCTCGTCGCGGCGCTCCATCGGCGTGAAACCGCTGATGTAGACGTAACCGGCGTCGAAACGGGTGCCGTTGTCCTTGAGCGCTTGATCGAGTGCCAGCCGCGCCAGTGCGTGGTGATCCTGCTCGACCTGAGTCACTTGCGGCGTGTTCAGGTCGACGTCGAATGCGACGACCTTGATGCCTTTGGCCAGCGCCCGCTCAATCGGCCCTTTGAGGGTTTCCGCCAGCCCCAGTTGCACGATGATCCCGTCGACACCGAGGTCGGCGGCCTGATCGATCATCTCGCCCTGGCTCGCCGCCTGTTGCCGCGCGTCGAACACCCGCAGGTTGGCGCCCAGCGCTTCGGTCTGTTTCTCCACCCCGCGCAGATAGGCTTCAGGGAAATCCCCGGAGAACAGATAGCCCACCAGCGCGATCTGTACCTGACCTTTATCGAACGGCGCCGGCGCACCGGGCAAGGCCTTGGCCTGGGCATTGAGGGCCAGCGCCGAGAGCAGCGCCCCGGCGAGGCAATGACGTGCGAACTGTTTGATTGAACCGTGCATGGATCTTTCCTTGAAGCATCAATGAACCGGCTCAGCGCGCCCGATGCGCGAGGCCGAAGGTGAACATCAGGGCCAGCACCAGCACCAGTCCCTTGACGAAATCCTGCGCGTAATACGGCGCGTTGAGCATGGTCAGGCCGTTGAGCAACGAGGCCACCAGCAGCGCGCCGACCAGCGTGCCGAACGCGTTGGGCTTCTTCGCCCCGAGCACGGCAAAACCGATCAGCGCAGCGCCCAGCGCATCGAGCACCAGACCGTTGCCGGAGCTGACATCGCCGCGCCCCAACCGCGCCGCCAGCAGCAAGCCGCCCAGCGATGCGAGCAACGCCGAGAGCACATAAGCCAGCAACTTGAAGCGCTGCACTGGCGCACCGGCCAGACGCGCCGCCTGCTCGTTGCCGCCAATCGCATAGAGCAACCGGCCGATGCGCGTGCGTTCGAGAAACAACCACACCGCCACCGCGACCACCGCCGTGATCAACACCGGAATCGGCACGATGTCCCACAGCCGTCCACGGCCCAGCGCCAGAAACAACGCACTGAACGATCCTTCGGCTTCGTCGCCATTGGGCAGGGTCATGCCCACCGCAATCGAGCGGCCGCCCGTGGGGATCAGTTGCACGCCGATCACCAGGAACATGCTGCCGAGCGTCGCGAGTATGTCCGGCACGCGCATCTTCACGATCAGCCAGCCGTTGAGCAGCCCGACCAGTGCGCCACCCGCCAGGCTGATCAGCACCGCCGGCACCGCGCCCCAGCCGAGCACCACCATCACGTAACTGGCGATCATCAGACTCATGGCCGCCACCGCGCCGATCGACAGATCCAGCCCGCCCACGGCCATGGTCAGCGTCACGCCCAACGCCAGCAGCGCGACAATCGACACCGACTGCAAGATGCTGAACAGGTTGCCAACCCGCAGGAACGCCGGTTCCGCGACACTGAAAAACACCACGATCAACGCCAGCACCCACAGCAGGCCATAGCGGATCAGCGCTTGCACGAATCGCTCGGACGGCGCCAGGGCGGATGACAACAGGGAACTCGAATCAGGCACTCGCTCTACTCCTTGGCGCGGCATGAACAACAGAATTTTGCGGATCGCTGCCGGCCAGCCCTGCGACCAGAGTGGCGCGATCCAGCCCCGCGCGCGGGTACTCGGCCACCACTGCGTGATCGCGCACCAGCAGAATCCGGTCGGCGATCTCCAGCGCTTCATCGACATCGGAACAGATCACCAGCGTGGCGCGGCCAGCGGCGCTGTCGCGCAGCAACTGGCCGATCTCGCGCCGGGCACGCACATCGACGCCCTGAAACGGCTCGTCGAGGATCAGCACCCTGCCCTCGCCGAGCAGCCAGCGACCGAGCACGACTTTCTGCTGATTGCCGCCGGACAACGCGCTCATCGGCACATCAATGCCGGCGGTCTTGATTCCCAGCGCGGCGACTTGCGCCTCCACCGCCGCCGCTTCGGCACGGTTGCGGATGAAACCGCCACGGGTGAAGCGTTCGAGGAACGGCAAGGTCAGGGTTCGGCGCAATGAAAAATCCGCCACCAGCGATTGGCTCGCGCGATCCTCGGCGGCGAAGAACACGCCATTCTGGATTGCCTGGCGGGGCGAGCCCGGTTGCCACTCGATGCCGTCCAGTTGCAGAGAGCCGGACAACGTTCTGCGCAGCCCGAACAGCACTTCAGCGATCTCGCTTTTGCCGGCGCCGAGCAATCCGGTCAGCACCACCACTTCGTTTTCGTGCAAGGACAAATCAAAGGCACGGGTGCGCGGCAGGACTTTCACGCCGCGCAGTTTCAGCAGTTCACGGCCCACCGCTCGCGGTGTGTAGACGTGAGCCTCCAGCGCCTGACCAAGCATCGCTTCCAGTGCCTCTGGCAATTGCCGGGCACTGAACTCACCGGCCAGTTGCCCGTCGCGCAACACCACGGCGCGGTCAGCCACCCGTTGCAGATCGGACAGGCGATGGGAGATGTACAGAATCGCCACACCACGGCTGCGCAAGGTGTCGATCAGCCCGAACAGGCGCTGCGCCTCGGCATCCGACAGGGCCGCTGTCGGCTCGTCGAGAATCAGCAGGCGTGGTTGCAGGGCGAAGGCGCGGGCCAGCACCACCAATTGCCGCTCGGCCTGGCCGAGGTGTTCGATCGGCTGCTCCAGCGGCAGCACCAGCCCGAGGCCAGCGGCGATGCTCGCGGCGCGCTCTAGCAGACGTCTGCGATTGAGCCAGAAGTCCGCATCGGGCCGGCACAGTTCATCGAGCAGCAGGTTTTCCGCCACGCTCAAGCCGGGCGCGATGCCCTCGTTGATCTGCTGATGAACCGCGACGATGCCGAAACGACGCGCCGACAACGGCGAACTGAAATGCCGGGGCTGACCATCGATCCAGATCTCGCCGCCATCGTGGGTCTGGCTGCCGGCGAGGATTTTCACCAGCGTCGATTTGCCCGCACCGTTGGCGCCGAGCAGCGCCACCACTTCGGCGGGAAAAATATCCAGGCTGACCCGGTCCAGCGCCCGGTTCGAGCCAAAGGTCTTGCTCAGTTCACGTACACGAATCAGTGGCTCGGAGACCACGGCGACAGGCGCACCCATAAAATTCCTTAACGTCGATGAGCCAGCGAACGCACCAGTCGATCGCCCAGGCTTTGCACACCCTGGACGAGGATGACCAACACCACGACGGTGGCAACCATCACTTCATTGTTGAATCGTTGATAGCCGTAGCGGATCGCCAGATCGCCCAGTCCACCGCCCCCGATCACCCCGGCCATGGAAGAAAAACCGATCAGCATCACCAGCGTCAGGGTGACGCCCGCCAGCAAGGCCGGCAGCGCTTCGGGCAACAGCACTTTGAAAATCACGTGGCGGATGTCACCGCCCATGGCGAGGATCGCTTCGATCCGGCCCTTTTCGACTTCGTCCAAAGCGTTCTCGACGATCCGCGCAAAAAAAGGAAAGGCGCCGATGGTGATCGGCACCACGGCGGCGGTGCTGCCCAGTGTGGTGCCGACCACAAGGCGGGTCAGCGGGATCAGGGCAATCAGCATCACCACGAACGGCAGCGAACGACCGAGGTTGATCACCGCGCCCAAGGCCTGATTGAGCCTCGGCAACGGGTACAGACCCTGACGACGGCTGATGAACAGCAACACCCCCAGCGGCAAACCGATCAGTAACGTGAACAACCCGGCGAGCAGCACCATGTACAGGGTTTCGCCGGTGGCGTTGAGCACCAGTTGCAGGATTTCATTCCAGTCGATCACGCGGTTCATGAGTGGGCCGCCCGTACGCCGTATTGCCGCAGAAAGCTCAAACCGGGCGCGTCATGCCCCAGCGGCAATCCGCAACTGGGCCGCAGGGAAGCGCCGAGGGCGGACTGCGGATCGGCCAGCAATCGAGCCACCGGCCCCGCCTCCACCAGTTTTCCGTTGGCCATGGACGCGGCGTGATCGCAGATCGACTTCACCACGTCCAGCTCGTGGGTGATCAGGACGATGGTCAAACCGAGCTGGCGGTTGATGTCGCGCAACAGCTCCAGAATCGACGCGGTGGTTTCCGGGTCGAGGGCGCTGGTGGCTTCGTCCGACAGCAGGTACGCCGGCCGTGCCGCCAGGGCCCGCGCAATGCCCACCCGCTGTTTCTGCCCGCCGGACAGTTGCGATGGAAAGGCTTCGGCCTTGTCGCCCAGCCCCACCAGATCCAGCAGCTCGCGAACCCGTTCATGGCGCTGTGGCTTGGCAACCTTGGCGATTTCCAGCGGCACCGCGACGTTGTCGAACACGTTGCGCGAATGCAGGAGGTTGAAGCCCTGGAAGATCATGCCGATGCGCTGACGCTGGCGGCGCAACTCACGGTCGGACAGCGCCGTGAGGTCTTCGCCGTCCAGCAGAATCCGCCCGGCATCCGGGCGTTCGAGCAGATTGAGGCAACGCAGCAGCGTCGATTTACCCGCGCCGCTGCGCCCGAGAATCCCGTAGATCGCGCCATCGGGAATGCTCAGCGACACCTGATCCAGCGCCGGAGCCGACGCTGACGGATAGGTCTTGCTCAACTGCTCGACGACGATCATGGCTTGGCATCCGCCACCGGAATCACCGAGCCCTTGAAGTTCTCGGCGATGTATTTGGCGACTTGCGGCGAGGTCAGGTCCTTGGCCAATTGCTGGATGCGCGGATCGTTTTCCAGTTTCGGCGTGGTCACCAGAATGTTGGCGTAAGGGTTGTGCTCGGCCTTCTCCAGCCCCAGCGCATCCCTGGCCGGCACCAGCCCCGCTTCCAGCGCGTAGTTGCCGTTGATTACTGCCAGGTCCACGTCATCCAGCGCACGGGGCAGTTGCGGCGATTCGATTTCGAGGATCTTCAGGTGTTTCGGGTTTTCGGCGATGTCCTTGGGCGTTGCCTGATCGGCCGCCGGGTCATTGAAACCAGGCTTGAGCTTGATCAGGCCGTTGTCCTGCAACAGGTACAGCGCGCGGCTCAGGTTGGTGACATTGTTCGGCACCGCGACCGTGCCTTTGTCCGGCACCTGGGCGAAGGTTTTGTGGCGATGGGAATAGATGCCCAGTGGTTCGATGTGCACCGTGGCGGCCACCGCGAGCTTTTCGCCGAGGGCCTTTTCCTGGGATTGCAGGTACGGCAAATGCTGGAAGTAGTTGGCGTCCACATCGCCGTGCACCAGCAGTTCGTTGGAGTTCACGCCCTGCGGGATTTCGATCACCTTGAGGTTGAGCTGCGGATCGAGTTTCTGGATGTACGCCAGAATCTGCGCGTGGGGCACCGGGTCGGCGGCAACCCGCAATGGCTCCAGCGCTTGAACGCCAAACGAAGTCACCAGCGCGCCGAGGACGGCCAGGGTCAGGCCTGCTTTTTTCAACACTGCTGTTTTCAACATGGGAAAAATCCTTTTGCGAGTGATGGATCAGGCGTTGGCGGTCTTGCGCAACGGTGTCGGAGCATTCGCGGCATCGGCGTAGAAGCGCTGCGCGACATCGGGATGGGAGCGCAGTCGACCCTTCAGATAATTCCAGCCGACATCGCGGAACAGCGGATTGAGCGGATCACTCGCCGGGCCGCGCGCCTCACGCAACAGCGCCGTCGGCAAGGGATACAGCGGCACCACTGCATCCAGTTGCGCACCGAGGAAAAACGCGATGGACAAGCGCTCGCTGCCCACCGGCGGCGACACCACACGATGCACCGTGGCGCGCAGATAACCGTTGGTGGCCAGCTCCAGCAATTCGCCGATGTTCACCACCAAGGTGTTGTCCCGAGGCAGCGCATCGATCCAGCGCCCCTCTTCGATTTCCACTTGCAGGCCGGCCTGCTGGTCTTGCAGCAGGAAGCTGAGAAATCCCGAATCCTTGTGCGCGCCGACGCCCTGATTGCTCGCCGTCGAGGCTTGCCCCGGATAGCGCATCAGCTTGATGTGTTCGTTGGGTTTGTCGCCGTACAACCGGTCAAAAGCGTCTTCCGGCAAGGACAGCGCCTGAGCGAATGCGCGCAGCAGGCGCAGCGACATTTGGGTCATCGCCTGCTGCCAGTCGAGCAACAGCGGCTTGAGTTGCGGCAACGCCTCGGGCCATTGATTCGGCCCTTGCAGCCGCGCCCACAACGGACTGTCGGCGTTCAACGGCAAGACCTCACGCTCGGCGCCCAGATCGAATTGCTCACGCTGATCGGGCTGGCCACGGGTGATCTCGGAAGCGGCGCGGTTGTAGCCACGAAAGTGCGGCGAATTGATCATGCCGACAGCGGTTTTCTCGCTGTCAGGCAAGGCGAAGAACTGGCGCGCGTGGTCCTGCACTTGCTCGAGCAGGCCGGCGTCGATGCCATGACCGGTCAGGTAGAAAAAACCCACATCGCGGGCGGCATGGCGCAAGTCATCAAGAAATGCCTGGCGTTGCGACGGCGTACCGTCGAGCTGGGACAGGTCGAGGATGGGTAATGCGGTGATGTCTGAGGTGTGCGGCATGATTCACTCCCGTGTGAATCAAACCTGAAGAGTCCGTGATCGATTCAGCGTGTGCCGTCATGGCAATCGGGGGTCTGTCGGTTTGATGCTTTTGGTTCGTCTATGAAACAAAACTAAACGATATTAAAAACACCGAACAAATATCTTTTTTGCATTAGCTTAGGTCTGTCTGACTACGGGACTCAGCTGACCACCACGCCTTTCGGGCCGCTGGCGATAAGCGCCGCCCCACACGCAGTTTTCATCCCACCCAGCGCAATGGGCGTGCCATCGACGGTATAGGTGCTGCTGCCCCGGTGCGGAAATGAAGAAGTGAATATGAGCCGGGCGCTGGCCGTGTTTGCGCGAATCAGAATTGACGGCCCCCAACGAAAAAACCACCTGCGAACAGGTGGTTTGATCTGGCCGGCACACCCGATCACTCAGCGATCGGCATGCTGCTCCAGCATCGCATAGGCCTCGCCGGTGAAACGGTAGCTTTTGTCGGAATGAAACACGATGACGCCCTCCTCGCACAAACGCTTGAGCACTTCCCTGACGCTGATGAACTGAATGCCGCTGACAAATGCCTGCAGATACCCATGCACCCCGCGCCCGCCAACGGCGCGTCCTTCCCGTGCGGCAACCAGCAAGGCATCGATCACCTTGATCCGGATCAGGCTGGTGCGCAGCCCGTAATAATGCAGCAGCTCACGGATATGCTCGTTGGTGCTGCGCTCGAAATCGAAGGCTCGCTGGACTTTCGGGATCGGCAATGGCGTACCAGAGGAAGTCGATGCCGGGCTGGTTAACATTCGAATACTCCTTTCCTTGAAGGCTCTGTGATCAACCGCTGTGCGTAGCTCTATATAGAAGAAGGCGCACCCGACAGTGCGCCCCCGGATCAGAAGTCGACGGTCGCCGACAACTGCAACGTGCGTGGGTAGCCCGGGGAGAACGCGCCATAGGACGCCACACCCGACCAGTACTCGCGATCAAACACGTTCTGCACCGTGGCGCGGAATGTCGTTGGCCGACCTTCGATCTTGGTGGCGTAGCGAGCGCCGGCGTCTATGCGGGTCCAGGAAGGCAGTTCCTGGGTGTTGGCCTGATTGACGTATTGGCTGTCGGTGTAGATCGCGCCGCCGGTCAGGGTGAAACCTTCGACCCACGGTGTGTCCCACTCGGCCCAGAGGTTGGCCTGGACATCCGGCACGCCCACCGGTTTGTTGCCACGGTTGGCGGCGGTGGCCGAATCCGTCAGTTCGCCATCGAGCAAGGTCACGCCGCCCATCAGGCGGGTGCCCGGCGCAACTTCACCGAACATGCTCAGCTCGACACCACGGTTACGTTGTTCGGCTTGCACCGAGAACACGTTGCCGGCGCCGATTTCGCCGCTCGGCTTCTCGATCTGGAACAGCGCCAGGGTGGTCATGAACGTGCCGTGTTCGTACTTCACGCCGATTTCGTGCTGCCTGGACTTGTAGGGGGCGAAGGTTTCGCCGGAGTTTGCTGCAGTGCCCGGAGCGATATCACCTTTGCTCAGGCCTTCGACGTAGTTGTAGTACAGCGAAACGTCTTCCCACGGTTTAACCACCACGCCAGCCAACGGCGTCGTCGCGTTGTCGTCGTAACGGGAGCTGACCGCACCCGAAGCGTTGTAGTTACGCGATTCGATGTCCTGACGGCGCACGCCGAGGGTCAACTGGATCCGGTCATCGAGAAAGCCCAGGGTGTCGGTCAACGCGATGCCGGACAGTTCCGATTCGGAAACGCGCAGCACTTTCGGCGAGTTGATGTACTGCTTCGGCACGTCCACCGGGTGGTAGATGTTCGAGCGGATCTCTGTGCCGTTGTTGATGCCACGGGACAACTCGTCCTGATAACGGGTCGCCATGATCGTGGTCGTGTGGGTGACCGGGCCGGTGGCGAACAGCGCACGCATGCCCACGTCGGCCGTCGAACGGTCGACGTTGAATTTGTAGTAGCCGGGGATGTTGCTGGTGTCGCCGGCGTCGTTGAGGATTCGCGGCACCTGGTCGGACATGCGCTTGACGTCGGAGCGGCCACCGCCGGCGTGGGCGAATACCGTCAGATTATCGTTGAGGTCGTACTCGCCGCCGAGCAAGGCCGACTGCTCCTTGGTGTCCGACCAGCCCCAGTCCTGCGGCAGGTTGGTGCGGCCGTTGGGCGCCGATGGAATCTCGACGCCCGGTGCGATGGTGAACGGGCGCGACGCCGCCTCGAAGCTCTCTTTCTGGCTGATGAAATCCAGGTTCAGACGCAAGCGCTCGCCCTGGTAGTCGAGGGCGATGGCACCGATGTTGAGGTCCCTCTCCTGATCATCCACCGCAGTGTCGCCGCCCTGGAGGCTGCCATTGAAACGTACGCCGAACTGGTTTTCGTCACCGAAACGCCGACTGATGTCCAGGTGCCCACCCACTTGCGAGTCCGACGCGTAACTGCCGGTGAAGCGGGTCAGGTCTTCGGCCAGCGGCCGTTTGGGTACGATGTTGATCACGCCGCCAACGCCACTGTTGGGCGAAATCCCGTACATCAGCGCGCCCGGACCCTTGAGCACTTCGACGCGCTCGGCGTATTCGGTGAACACGCGATAGTTGGGCGCAACGCCGTACACACCGTCATAGGCCAGCTCGCCGAGGTTGCCCTCGCCTATCGCAAATCCCCGGATGAAAAACGAATCGACGATCCCACCGGTCTGCCCGGTCGAGCGCACCGATGGGTCGCGTTCCAGTGCGTCAGCCACGGTGACCGTTTGCAGATCCGCGAGGGTTTTGGCGGTGTAGCTGGTCACGCTGAACGGCGTGTCCATCACGTCTTTGTTGCCCATCATCCCCAGCCTTGCGCCTCGGGCGACCTGCCCGCCGGCGAGGACTTCCGGCAATGCGGTTGCGCCGTTGTAACGGGCGTTGACGTTGGTGGTGTCCAGCGTCAGCCCTTCGGTGGCGGCGGCGTCCTGTTGCTCGGGTTGCTTGGGGTCTGCTGCCCAGGCAGTGGCGCTTCCTGCGGCCAGGATAGAACTCAGCATCGCGGTGCGAATGGCCAGTGTGAGGGCGCGTTCACTGCAGGGTCGGCGTGCAACAGACATGACGATTGGGTCCTTCTCGAATGGCTGAAAATGGTAATGACTCCTATTTGCCAGTCGACAATCGAAAAAGTATCAGCGTGGCCGAATATTTTTTTGCGCGGATCGCCCGCAGGGGAAAACGCCGGAGGATGGGGCAGTGAAACCCACCCTCCGACGCCGATCAGTCATACAGGCAGTGCAGCGGGATGGAGACCACCGGCAGCGCGGGGTCGAACGCGTGGCGGGTGGTCTTGTACGGGAACAATTCGCCACGCTCGATGGTGGTGAAAATCTGCGCCACTTCGAACGCTTGTCCGGTTTGCCAGTGGCGCACACAAACCCGTGGGTCGGCGTAGTCGAGCTGGATGCACGGCACGCGTTTCAACCCCAGTGCCCGCGCTGCGTTGAACCGGTGGTTGCCGTCCATCACGATGCCCCGGGAACGCTCGACGATGATCGGTTCCAGCCAATGCCCGGCCTGGATGATCGCCTCGCGCAGACGTTGCACGTTGAGCGGATCGACCTGCTCGGATTGCCGCACGTCGCACAGCGCACGCAAGGCAATCTGGTAACCATGTCCCATGCTTCACCCCCGGTTTCAGCAGGCATCCGCGTTGGCGAGCAGCGCGTACTGGCTGGCCATGTCCCGCAGGCGCTGGGCCTGTTCGATGAGCGGCAGATCGACCATTTCGCCGTCGACCTGCACCGCGTGACTGCCTCCGGCCACCGCGCTCAGGACCCGATCCGCCCACGCCAGTTGGCGGGCGTTGGGCAGGAAGGCTTTCTGCACCGTGGTGATTTGCGAAGGATGGATACACAGCTTGGCGCCGAACCCCAGCGACCGGGCGTAACGCGAGTCGCGCTCGACCACCGCCATGTCGCTGATGGCCGGGGTCACGCCATCGATCGGCGCCGGTAACCCGGCCACCCGCGAAGCCAGCACGATGCGATTGCGGGCGAACAGAAACGCTTCGGGAATCTGGCTGCAATCGATGTCCAGGGAAAAATCCAGCGAACCGAATGCCAGCCGCGCCAACCCGGGAATCGCCGCAATCGCCTCGACCTGATGCAAGCCCTTGGCGGTCTCGATGATGGCGACGATCTGCAGCTCGGGGTTCCATTCCAGCAGGCGCCCGACAACATGGGACAGGCTCTGCGGGCATTCGGCCTTGGGCAGGAAAATCCCCGCGCAGCGCTCGGGGTAGCGCATATCGCCCAGCCACGTCATGTCCTGGCGAAACAGCGAACTGCCGACGCTGTTCAGCCGGATGTAACGCCGGCAGGCGGTTTCAGGCGTGCTCTGTTGCCAGGCCCAGATCGACGCCCGGGCCACGGCTTTGCTGTTCGGATGAACGGCATCTTCGAGGTCGAGAATGATCGCGTCCGGCCCGGCTTCGACCGCTTTGGAAAAACGCTCCGGGCGGTTGCCGGGAACGAACAGGTAGCTGATGGGAAGCGTAGCGTTGGTGCTGTGACGAACAGTCATCGGGACTCTCCTGAGCGTGCTTCAGTCGTGGGTTTTCAAAAAAATTCGAACACCTGTTACAGGGGAAAAACCGGGTTGATTTCAGGCGCATTGAATCAATCGTCAACACCTTGAATAACAAGGCGTTAAGAGAATTTTTAATCAATACGCGAGCGCTTACTTGAGCAGGCGAACAAACGGCTTCGCACTCCCCTGTTGTGTGTGTTCATTCAAAAATATTTGAAAACCTTACTTGATAATCGTTCCCGTTCGCAATATTGTTCGAGCCGCTGACAGGGTCGAGACTCAAATCAAAACCTGCGATTTTGTTCACGGAAAGTTCGGCGCAATGATGTCATTTACATGTCAGGCAATGGCACTTCAAAAGCGACAAGGCCATATTTTATTGGCCTTCTCCTTGCCTGCCTGAGCCTTAAGGAGTGGGGTTCTCATGAAACAGATTTGTGAAAATTTTATGAAAGAACATGCCCCTTGTTTAATTCCAGAGCGGATCTGTCATCCGCCTCCACCTTTTTAAACATTCGTATCTGACGAGCAGCAAGAACACGCAACATACATATGGCGATTATTTACGCCAGAGGTTTTCTATGCCTGAATTAATTGCGCCGCCCATTAAAGAAACAACTGTAGCTCAGTACACAAAAGTGCTGAAACCGTTACTTGATCCTGTTATCGAAAACTTTCTTCAACACTCACCCCAAGCACTTGTTGAACTTGTTAAACAACACGGATCGCCGCTGAATCTGGTGTGGCCACATGCCTTTGAGGCCAACGCCCAAGCGCTGCAATCGGTGCTGAAGAAGCACAACGTTGACTACGCGATTTTCTACGGCGCCAAAGCCAACAAGTCCCAGTGCCTGCTGGCTGCGGCTGCGTCGTCAGGCATCGGCACTGACGTATCGAGCCTGTTTGAACTGCAAGCTGCGCTGCGCGCCGGGACCGAAGCGGAACATCTGTGCGCAACCGGGCCGGCGAAGACGACCGCGTTTCATCAAGCGCTGGTGCAAGGCGGTTCGCTGATTTGTGTGGATTCACGGGAAGAGTTCAGCCAGCTCAAAGCACTGCTCGACACTACGCCGGCACCGGCCAAAGCCCGAGTTCTACTGCGTTACAGGCCGACAAGTTGCCTGGCGAGCCGCTTCGGCATGGGCGCCGATGACGTGTTTCAGTGCCTGCAATGGCTGACGGAACATCGGGAGTCGTTGCACTTCGAAGGTTTCCATTTCCACCTCGGCGGATACGGCTACGAAACCCGAGTACAGGCCTTCCGTGAAGTGACCGGGTTCTTCGATGCCGCCAGGGAAATGGGCCTCGACCCGGTCATGATTGACATCGGTGGTGGCCTGCCGATGCGCTATGTCGACCCACGGCAGTACGACAGTTTTTTGCAGAACGACAACAACCCTGGTCATTATCAGAACCGTCGAGTACCCCACTCTTATTACCCTTATGGCAGCAGTCTGACGGCTTGCCAGTGGTTGGACTTATTCCTGGCGTCGGAGCATTCCCCGGAAAAAACCATTGCCAGTTACTTGAAGAGTCAGAATATAAAACTGGCACTGGAGCCCGGCCGAAGTCTGGTGGATCAAGCGGCGATCACCGTCTTTCGCGTAACGCGCACCAAACAATTGGCCGACAACAAAGTTGTGATATTCGCCGAAGGCAGCAGTTTCAGCGCGTGCGAAACCTGGTTCTCGTCTGAATACCTTGTCGATCCAATCCTGATCACTTCGAAAGAATCAAGACAAGTTCCAATGCAAGCCTACATCGCCGGGCATAGTTGCCTGGACGATGATGTGATTACTCATCGATTGATCAACTTTGAAACAACACCGCAAACCGGCGATTTATTGATCTATGCCAATACCGCCGGTTATCAGATGGACTTGCTGGAAAACGAATTTCATCGTCACCCGTTGCCACGGCGACTGATGGCGACTTGTTGTACGGAAGGTAACTACGCATTCACACCTGACTATTAAGGGAAGACGTCCAGATGATACTGAATAAAGTTTCGGATCTTATTGGCAATACACCAATGTTGGGCATTGATGTTCCGGATAGCAACGCTCGACTTTTGCTCAAGATAGAGAAGAACAACCCCGGCGGCAGCATTAAAGACCGTATGGCGCGCAACATGGTATTGGCGGCGCTCAAGTCCGGAAAGTTGAAACCCGGTGGTGTGGTCGTGGAGTCGTCCTCCGGCAATACCGGCATCGGCCTGGCGATGGCAGCCGTGGAGTTCGACCTGCATTTCATTGCGGTGGTCGATCACCATGCAGCGCAGGACAAGATCGCGGTGATGAAGGCTCTGGGCGCCGAAATCCGTTTTGTCGCCGGCACTTACCGCGAAGACGAAGTGGCCGTGGTCGAGCGTCAACGGTTGGCGGCCGAACTGGCTTCGCAGATCCCCGGCGCGGTGTTCATGAACCAGTCCGACAACGCGGCCAACGCTGGCGGCTACAGCGATTTTGTGCGTGAAACCATCGCCCAGGCCGGTGGCCACATTGGCGCCTACGTCGGTTGCGTCGGCACCGGCGGCTCGATGACCGGCATTGCCCGTGGCCTGAAACTGCACAACCCGGACATCGTTACCGTCGCCGTCGAACCGGCCGGTTCCATCGTCTTCGGCCATCCCGGCTATCCCTATTACCAATCGGGAACCGGCACGCCTGCCGGCGACACCGTCGGTCTGGTGCTCGACTATAGCTGCATCGACCTGGGCTTGCAGGTCACCGATTCCCAGGCCTTCGAAACCGCCCGCTACATCGCGCGCAACCTGGCACTGCTGGTCGGCGGATCCACCGGCGGAGCGATCTTCAAGGCGCTGGAGCTGATTCACAAAGGCACGTTGACCGGCAACGTTGTGGTGCCGATTGCCGACGGCGGCGAGAAGTACTTGCACACCGTGTTCGACGACAAATGGCTGCAAGAGCGGGATCTGCTGGACCCGGACGTCGCACCGCAACTGGATCGCTGGCTGGGCAAGACCCGCTGGCTGGAATCCGACGCTACTCCCTTGCAATTGAGCGTCGCCTGACGCGTCTCCCACACAGGAAAGTCTCTGTATGAAACCGCTGAAAGTCGCCATCTGCGGCGCAGGCCGGACCGGGCATCTGAATGCCATCCTGTTTAAACAGTTGCCCAATGTTCACGTTTCGATACTCACCAATAATCAAGAGGTGGTTGATCGTCACCTCGCCAATCTGCCGATGCTGGCGCTGATGCCGGACGGCTCGACGCTGAGCGCGCGACCGGACCAGGTCAGCAGCGCTGCGAGTGTTGCAGTTGCCGACGCTGACATCGTGATCATCACGGTTCCGGCCCACGCACGACCGCAGACCCTGCAAGCCATCGCACCGCATTTGAGTTCAGGCAAACCGGTGTACGTCGGCGCAATCCCGGGTTTCTGCGGTTTCGACTGGCTGGCGCAAGCCACGCTGGGCGAACGTTCGAACGTGGTGATCTGGGGCATGAAGGATGTGCCGCACACCGCGTTCGATCTGAAGCCAGGGGTGTCGGTCAAGATGGGCGGCGGCAAGAGCCAGTTGTATGTCGCGTTGCACGACCGCGAATCAGCGCAATCACGGCTGCACCTGGAAAAAATCCTCACCACGCTTTATGGCCCCTGCGTGACGATGCTCGACCACTACCTGGAAATCACCCTGACACCGGGCAATCCGATCATGCACAGCTCGGTGATCTACGGTTTGATCGGTCCTTACGGCCAATGGCATCGCAAGATCTTCCCGCAACGAATGTGCTGGTGGACCGAATGCCCCGAGCTGGGCGCCTATTTTCTGGAGCGCATGGATCAGGAAAGTCAGGAACTGTGCAGCGTGATCAGCCAGCGCATGGGCATCGACCTGTCATCGGTCAAATCCCTCAAGCAGGAAATCGTCGAGGCCTATGGCGAGCAGATCCGCGATCAGAGCAGCATGCTGTCGATCCTGCGCACCAACCAGGCCTACAACGACATCCTCGCGCCAATGATTCCGGCCGACGACAACCGCGCCGGCTACGTGATCGAGCGCGAAAGCCGCGCCTTCAACGAAGACGTTGCCTACGGCCTCGTGCTGCTGGTGGAAATGGCCCGGCGCTTCGAACTGAAAGTCCCCTACATCGAAGAAGTCCTGCAATGGAGCGTTTCCTACATGCAGGGCCTGCGCGACTCGGCGCTCGACTACTTCCCCCGCCATTGGCCGCGCACTGCGTGAGCGGGTTCAACTTTTCATTAATTTCTCGACGAGCAGATAGCTGATATGGATGACTTCAAGACACTCATCGCCTACTCCCGCAAGAACGCCCTGCGACGGATGATCCGTTGCCTGTTTGCCGAAAACATTCTGGATCGCGCGGGCCTGCGCTTCTCTGAGGCCGGTAACGAGGCCACGTACGCGCTGAAAGACGGTCGTTCCCATGTGTTCTTTTCCAACATCGCCAAGGGCCCGGCCGATACCGTGGTCAATGACGGCGACGTGATCCTGATGACCGATGAAGGCGTACGCCAGGTGATCTACACCCATCATGACCTGCTGGATGTGCTGCGCGACAGCTTCGATTTCGAACCCACCGATGAAGGCATCGCCGGGCTCAAGTCAGACATGGAAAACAGCCTGATGAACGACGCCCACGCGCGTCAGCATCGCCAGCAATGGAACGCTCGACTGGCCGCCGCCGCCCGGGAACAGGGCCTCGACAGCCTGACCGATTACCTGCGCCAGCACGCCAGCACCAAGGACGCCGCGATCCTTCTCGACCAGTGGGGCTCGCTGGAAGGTCACCCCTACTATCCAACCTGGAAAGCCCGCCCGGGCCTCAGCGATGAGGAAGTCGAGCAACTGTCACCGGAGTTTAACGCCCAGGTGCCGCTGCGCATTGCCGCGCTGCGGGCCGACATGGCGAAAAGCGAAAGCATGCCTCACGTCAGCGATTACCACAGCTGGTTCGCCAGTAACTTCCCAACGCAATGGGCGCAATGGAAGGCGTCGCTCAACGACAAGGGCCTGGACGAATCCCAGTGGTTGCCGCTACCGATTCACTCATGGCATTTGCAGGCTTACGTGCTGAAAAACTTTGCGGCGGAAATTGCAGAAGGCATTCTCATCACCGACGGTCCGGACATCCAGACCCTGCCGACCATGTCCTACCGCACGATGATGCCGGTGCTCAATGAGAGCGCGCCGCTGATCAAGTTGCCGATTGCCGTGTGGATGACCAGCGAACTGCGCAGCCTGCAAGCCAAGTCGATTCACATGGGGCCACGCATCAGCACCGTCATCACGAAGATCCTCGAGGTCGAAAACGGTTTCGAGCAACGCCTGGAAATCTTCCCGGAGGAGATCGGCGTGCGTTACAAGCACGCGATCACTCAGGACGACCACCCCGGCCGGCATCTGTCGGTGGTGTTCCGTGCCAGCCAGCAAGCGTTTGAGCGTAACGACGATTGTCTGCCGATCACCGTGGCTTCTCTGTTCACTCGCTTGCCGGGCAACGGTCGACCACTGTTCACCGAGCTGATCGAGCGCGACGGCGTTCGGGCCAATGCCGCTCAGGTGGAAGACTGGTTCCGTCAGTACGCCAAAGTGGTCACCCATCCGGTGGTGGCGATCTACCTGATGTACGGGATCGGGCTTGAGGCGCATCAGCAGAACACGATGGTGCTGTTTTCCCCGGATGGCAAAGCACGTAGTCTGCTGATCCGCGATTTCGGCGACGGCAGGACCTACGCCCCATTGCTGGAGGGACGTGGCTACACCCTGCAACCGCACGTGCAGCCAGGCATTCTGCCGACAGTGTTCGAGGGCGATATCGAGCCGGTACGCATGTTCGTGCTCGACGCAGCCTTCCTCACGCACCTGCATGAAATGGCCCTGTGGCTGACCAGGGAGTACGCGCTGGACAACAACCGGATGTGGGGCATTCTGCGTGAAGAAACCGAGCAGGCGTTCGCAGCGGTGCGCGAGCGTGTCGCGCCGGATCTATGGGAAGTCGAACGCAAGGCCTTCCTCAATGATCCATGGCCGACCCGTTCGTTGCTGCGCATGCACATGATGCAGTATTCCAACTACCGGATTCAGCACACGCTGACCAACCCGCTCAATGTCGTTCAATAACCGAGGCTGACTCATGACCCAAGCAGGTGCCATCGCGGGTTCGCGCGTAAGAGTCCTGATTTATCTTCTGTTCGCGATCCAGCTCATTTCGATGGGCGCGATGGAAATGAGTGGGCCATTCTGGCCTGTCCACCTGCGCGGGCTGACCTCGTCAGACTCGCTTTTCAGCTTCGCCAGCATCGCCGTGTACGTCGGGCCGATGCTGGGCATTATTCTGACCAGCGCATTCTGGGGCCGTATCGGCGACCGCTACGGCCACAAGTTGATGATGATCCGCGCCCTCGCCGGCCTGTCATTGACCCAGCTTGGGCTGGCCCTGTGCAGTGACATCTGGGTGATCCTGATCCTGCGCTTCCTGCAAGGCGCCTTCGCCGGCTACATCGCCCCGGCCCAGGCGTACGGCGTGAGCATTGAAGCACCTTCGCGGCGGGCACGGCTGTTCGCGATCCTGCAGATCTCCACCAACGTCGGCTCGTTGCTCGGCGCAGTGGTCGGCGGACTGATCCTCGATTACGCGACATTCTTCTGGATCAACATGATCGCCGCTGTGTTATGCGCCATCTGCACCGTGGTCGCAGCCGTGACGTTGCCGGATGTACCGCCAGTGAAGAAAGCGCCGATCGCTGATAAAGCGGCGCCTGCCAGCCATAACACCAGCGTCTGGCAGGGCACGCCCCTGCTGTCGCTGCTGGGCGTCATGGGCATCTTGCTGCTGGCGCGGATGCTGCCGCAGACGTCGTTCTCGCTGTACGTCAGCTCGGTGTTCGAGGTCAGCAACTCGGTGGTCGGGCTGTGTTATGGCTTGCTGGCGCTGGGTTTCATTCTGTCGGCAACCGCGTGGTCGCGTTACTTCGAGCACCGTACCCAGCAGGACACCCTGCAACGCATCACTTATGTCGTCCTCGGCTGTATTGCGCTGACGGCCCTTGCCGGCTACACGCGCAACCCGATCGTGTTCGTCGGTGCCTATTTCATCTGGGGCGTATTGCTGGGGGCCACCACGCCGGTGCTGATGGCCCTGATTTCCAAAACCGCCGACAGCTCGCGCCAGGGCTACGTGCTGGGCATTGCCCAAAGCACTGCGCAATTCGCGTCCATCGCCGGCATTTCGGCCGGTGGGTTACTCAGCCAGGTCTATGGTTTGCAGTACACCTACCTGTTTGTCTGCCTCGCCTACATGCTCGCGCTGATGCCCATCGTTGCCTTGCGCTACCGGCCGATGGTCATGCAACCGAGCCAGATGCCGCCGGGCGACTGACCAAGGAGTTTTCGTTGAACATTGAACAACTGCGCGCCGACACCCCTGGTGTCGAGCAACTGATTCACTTCAACAATGCAGGCGCGGCGCTGATGCCCAATCCAGTCATCGAAGCGGTGACCCGTCACTTGCAACTTGAAACCCGGATCGGCGGTTACGAAGCCGCCGGGCAACAGGCCCGGGAAGTGGAAGACGTTTACGACACCATCGGCCAACTGATCAACGCGCGTCCCGAAGAGATCGCGGTGATCGAAAACGCGACCCGCGCCTGGGACATGGCCTTCTATTCATTGCCGCTGCGGCCTGGCGATGTGGTGCTGACATCGACCACCGAATACGCCGGCAACTACATTCCCTACCTGCAACTCAAGCAACAGCGCGGCATCGAGATCAGGGTCATTCCCAACGATGAACAGGGCCAGGTGTCATTGCCGGCGCTGCGGGACATGCTCGGCGATGACCGGGTTGCCCTGGTGTCGCTGCCGGTGATCGCCACCAACGGTGGCCCGGTGCAACCCATCGAGCAGATCGGCGCCCTCGCCCGCGCGGCCGGGGTTCTGTTTCTGCTGGATGCCTGTCAGGGCGTCGGGCAGATGCCGATCGATGTGCAGAAAATCGGTTGCCACATGCTGGCGGCCACCAGCCGCAAATACCTTCGTGGCCCTCGGGGCATGGGGTTTCTCTACGTCGAAAAGACTTTGTGCGAAAACCTTGAGCCAGCGTTTCTCGACCTGCATGCGGCTTCATTGCTGACACCGGACACCTTCAAAATTCGTGGCGATGCCCGGCGCTTCGAAAACTGGGAATGCAACGTCGCGGCGAAACTCGGCATGGGCGCGGCGGCCCATTACGCACTGGCGCAAGGTATCGAACCGATGTGGCAGCGCATTCAACGATTGTCGGCACACCTGCGCAATCGCCTGGCTGACGTGCCGGGTGTTACGTCGCAGGATCGGGGCGCGGTCAAGTCAGGCATCGTCACGTTCACCTGCCAGGACGCCAGTGCCGCGCAAGTCCAGGCATGGCTGGCGGCGCAGGACAAACGCATCAACGTCACCACCTCGACTTTCCGCTCGACGCTGCTCGACATGCAGCAGCGGGACCTGCTGGAAGTCAGCCGGGCATCACTGCACGCCTACAACACCGAGGCGGAAATCGATGCCATGGCGGACGCGTTGATGAGAATGCCACGCGCCTGAAAACGGATACGAATCGCGCTTGCGTCGCAGGCTCTTTGTAAACTAGCATTGGGAATACTTCTCAATTGCAAAACACTGCAGCCATGAGCGAAACCCTTCCCGCGAACAACGACAATCATCTGCGCGTGATCGAAGCGCTGTACAGCGGCCATCACGGCTGGCTGTACGCCACGCTGAAGAAAAAACTGGGTAACGCCATGGATGCGGCAGATCTGGCGCAGGATACTTTCACTCGGATCCTCGCTTCTCAGGTCACGACCATCGAGCAACCCCGGGCCTACCTGAGTTGCGTGGCGAAGGGCATCCTCATCAACTGGTATCAGCGCAAGGCTCTGGAACGCGCCTACCTTGATGCCCTTGCGCATTTGCCCGCACCGGAAGTGCCCTCCCCCGAGTTGCGCTTCGTGGTGCTGGAAACCCTGCACGAAATCGACGCGATGCTCGACACCCTGCCGCCACTGGTCAAACGCGCGTTCCTGCTGTCGCAGATCGGCGGCTTGAAATACGCCGACATCGCCGAGCAGTTGGACGTTTCGCTGATCACCGTCAAGCGCTACATGAAACAGGCTTTCGTGCAGTGCCTGATGCTGGTGGAATGAATGCTTACGCGCCGCAGTGAACCGCCGCTCGATCCGAAAATCCTCGAAGAAGCCGCCGAGTGGCTGATGCGCCTGAGCGAAAACGACCTCAGCGAAACCGAGCGTGCGGAGTGGGAGTACTGGAAAGTCAGCAGCCCCGAGCGCAACCGGGCATGGGCCCGCGCGCAGTTGCTGCAAAGCAAGTTCGGCGGCCTGCCGCCGTCGCTGGCGATGTCGGCGCTGGATCGCCCGAGCAACCCGGAACGCCGCGCAGCCCTGGGCAAACTGGCCTTGCTGCTGGCGGCGATACCCGCCGGTTGGGGCAGCTGGAAACTGGCGCAGTCGCAGCAATGGTCCGCCGATTACCACACCGCCGTCGGGCAGCGCCGCGAACTGACCCTGGCCGACGGCTCGCAACTCACCCTGAACACCGACACGGCCATCGACGTTCTGTTCGACACCCGACAGCGGCTGATCCATTTACGCGAAGGCGAAATCCTGGTGCAGACTGCGCCGGACAACGCCGCGCAGCCTCGACCTTTTCTGGTCAGCACCCGCCAAGGCCGGATGCAGGCGCTGGGCACGCGCTTCACCGTTCGTGAATGGCAGCCGCACACCCAACTCGCAGTGCTCGAAGGCGCTGTGCAGGTCGAACTGGCCGACAGTCCTCAAAGTGCGCCCGTCATCGTCAACGCCGGGCAACGTACCGACTTTTCATCTCAAGCCTTTGGCTCACTGAGCGCTACCGACCGCAACCTCGGCGCCTGGACCCAAGGCATGCTGATGGCCGACAAAATGCGGCTGGCGGATTTCGTCGTCGAACTGGCGCGCTATCGCCGAGGCTTTGTGCGTTGCGATCCAGCCATTGCCGATTTGCGCATTTCCGGAGCCTTTCCCATCAGCGACACCCAACGTTCGCTGAACATGCTGGCGCAGACCTATCCCGTGCGCGTCTCCGGGCACTTGAGCGGTTACTGGGTGACGCTCTCACCCGCCTGAGCAAAAAAATCACCACACGGGTGATACTTTTTTTGATCTCGGCTGGCAATGAAAGGAACAACCATTCCACCTCGTCCATAGGGTCACCCCTTCATGCTCGTTGCACGACCCTTGCTTGCGGATCGTCTGCTAAAGCCCGTTATGCGCAGCGTGTTGCTCAGCGTTGTGCTGGGCCTGGCCAGCAGCGCCCTCGCCGAGGCAGCCAGGCCGGTGCAGCTGGACGCGGTCACTGTGCGAGCCTACAACATCGGGCTCGGCCCGCTTGGCGTGACCCTCTCGAGCTTTGCCGTGGACGCCGGTATCGCCTTGTCGTTTCAGCCGTCGATCACCGAAGGCCTCGTCAGCCCTGGGTTGTCCGGCAGCTACTCGGTGCAGGAAGCGGTGTCTCGACTGCTCGAAGGCAGTGGTTTGGAGATGGTCGCTCGCAGCGACGGGACCTGGACGCTGGTAGTGCGCCGGGTCACGTTGGCGGACACCAAGGTCGAAGGCATCGACACGCGCACCGACAGCTTGCCGCCGGTGCTTGCGGGCGGTCAGGTCGCCCGCGGCGGACGCCTTGGCATTCTGGGCAACCGCGATGCGATGGACGCTCCGTTCAGTGTCAGCAGCTACACCTCGACACTGATCAAGGACCAGCAGGCTGTCACCGTCGGCGACTTGCTGGAGCGCGACTCATCGGTGCGTTCCACAGGGCAGACAGGGGGGATTGTCGACTCGTTCTTCATCCGTGGTTTTCCGGTCGGCGAAGGCAACCTCGGTGAACTGGCGTTCGACGGCGTGTACGGCGTGGCCTCCAACTACCGGGTGTTCACCGAGTACGCAGAACGGATCGAACTGGTCAAAGGCCCCGGCGCCCTGCTCTACGGCATGTCGCCCAACAGCGGTGTCGGCGGCGTGATCAACGTGGTACCCAAGCGTTCACTGGACGAAGACCTGACTCGTTTCACCACCAGTTACGCCTTGAATACCCAGCTCGGCGGCCACCTCGATGTCAGCCGACGCTTCGGTGAAGAACGCCGCTTCGGCGTGCGGATCAATGGCAGCGTCCAGCAAGGCGATACGGCTATCGACAAGCAATCCCGAGAGGTCGGTATCGGCGCGATGTCCCTTGACTACCAGGGCGAACGCCTGCGCACCACCCTGGACCTGATCAATCAGAAAGAGAGTTTCGACGCCGCATCCCGCCCCTTCCTGATTGCCTCCGGCGTGGAGATTCCGTCCGCAGCCAACGGCCGCACCAGCGTCAGCCAGGAATGGGGCTGGTCGGAAACCCGCGACAAATCGGCGTTGCTCGGCGGCGAATACGACCTCAACGACAACCTGACAGTGTTCGCCCACGCCGGCGGTGGCCGATCGGATGTCGCGCGCATGTCCGACCAGACGCCGACCATCATCAACGAAGCGGGCGACACCTCGTCGATCCCCGGCTATTACAAATTCGAAGTCCAGCGCTACACCGTCGATGCCGGTGCGCGGCTGCGGTTCGACACCGGGCCGATCAGTCATAGCACGGCGCTACAAGTCACCCGCTACCGCGATAACCTGTCCCGGGGGATTATTTCCGGCCCGGCGATCCTGTCGAACATCTATCACCCGCTCGATCGCCCGAAACCCGCGATCGCCAAGCCGGATACCCCGAAGGTTTCCGAAAGCGAGCTGTCGGGCGTGGCCCTCGCCGACACCCTGTCGGTGCTCGATGAACGCCTCCAGGTCACGCTCGGCGTGCGCCAGCAGAACATCAAGTCGGATAACTACAACACGGCCGGCTCAATCACCACGTCCTACGACAAAAGCAAATCCACGCCGCTGTTCGGGGTCGTCGCCAAACCCTGGGATCACGTGTCGTTCTACTACAACTACGTCGAAGGCCTGAGCAAGGGTGACATCGCACCATCCGCTGCTGCCAACGCGGGCGAGATCTTCTCCCCCTATGTGTCCCGCCAGCAGGAAGTCGGGGTCAAGCTCGACTACGGCCGTTTCATGTCCACCATCGCTCTGTTCCAGCTTGAAAAGCCCAGCGGTGAACTGGCATCCGGGGTGTTCTCGGTCAATGGCGAACAGCGCAACCGGGGCGTCGAACTGAACATGGCGGGCGAGATTGCAACAGGCACACGCCTGATCGGGGGCGTGACGCTGCTCGACGGCGAACTGACCCGAACCGGTGTCGCTGCCAACCGTGGCAACAAACCGGTCGGGGTTCCCGAAGTGCAAGCCAACCTCTGGGCCGAATGGGACGTGCCGCAGGTCGAAGGCCTGACATTGACCAGCGGCGCGATCTACACCGGCAGCCAGTACGTCAATCAGGCCAACACCCAACAACTGGACGCCTGGACCCGCTTCGATGTCGGCGCGCGCTACGCCACTCGCATCGCCGAACGGCCGACCACTTTGCGGGCCACCGTGCAGAACGTGTTTGACCGTGAATACTGGTCGGGCGTCGCCTCCTACGGCGCGTTCTCCCAGGGCGCGCCTCGGACCTTGTTGCTCTCGGCCACTGTCGATTTCTGAAACGTCCGGCCCGGAGCGGCGCCTGGCGTCGTGGTCCGATCCGGCTTTTGCAAAGGCATACACCATGGTTAATGTTTTTCGCCGCCGCCAGACCTTCGCCGCCCTGCTGATCGCCGGGCTGCTGGGTTTGTCGATTTCTTCCTTGATGCCAAGCCGCGTACAGGCTGGCGAAGCGGATCCGGCACTGGGCACCGTGACTGACTTGCAGGGCCGCACGGTCAAGGTTCACCTGCCGGTGCGCCGGGTCATTCTGGGTGAAGGTCGCCAGCTGTATCTGGTGGCCGCGCTGGATACGCAGAACCCTATCGAACGCATCGTCGGCTGGCGCAAGGATTTGATCCAGTCCGACCCGGATACCTATAACGCCTACCTGCGCAAATTCCCCGACATCGCGAAAATCCCGACCTTCGGCGGTTTCGAGAGCGGCACCTTCGACATCGAGCAGGCGATCTCGCAGAAGCCTGACGTGATCATCCTCAACATCGAAGCGCAGCATGCAACCGAGGATGCCCGCTACATCGAGAAACTCGACGCCTTGGGCATCCCGGTGGTGTACGTCGACTTTCGCAACAACCCCATGCAGAACACCGAGCCGACCATGCGCCTGTTCGGCAAGTTGTTCGGCAAGGAAGAGCGCGCCGAAGCGTTCATCGATTTTCGTAACCAGCAGATCCACCGCGTCACCGACGTGATCGAGAAATACCATCCTGCCCGTCCCAACGTGTTCATCGAGCGCATCGGTGGCTATACCGATGATTGCTGCCTGAGTTTCGGCAACGAGAACTTTGGTCTGTTCGTCGACATGGCCGGTGGCAATAACATCGCCCGTCGGATCATTCCGAGCACCTTCGGGCAACTGAACCCTGAGCAAGTGATCGTCGCCAATCCCGACCATGTGGTGGTTACCAGCGCCGACTGGGAAGCCTTTGCGCCGGGGGGCCATTGGGTCGGCGTCGGCCCGGGCGCAGACCTGACCGAAGCCCGGCGCAAACTGGCCTGGTACACCCAGCGCCCGGCCTACGCCGGCATCAAGGCGCAGAACACTCAGGCGTTTCATGCGATCTGGCACCAGTTTTACAACAGCCCTTACCAATTCGTGGCCATTCAGCAATTGGCCAAATGGTTCCACCCGGAACTGTTCGCCGATCTTGATCCCGATGCGGAATTTCGCGAGATGCACGAGCGCTTCCTGCCGGTGCCGTATGAACCGGGCTATTTCGTCAGCCTGCAAAAAACCGAGGACAAGCCATGAGTTCGCTGGGCGAAGCACCGATTGTGCAGAGCGTCACCTACCGGCGGCTGGTGCTGCGTAAACGGCTGATTCTGCTAGGGCTGGCCGTGCTGCTGATCTTCAGCGTGTTGCTCGATCTGGCGCTGGGCCCGGCCCGTTACAGCCTCAGCGAAGTGCTCGGTGCTTTGTTATCGCCGGAAACCGCATCGGCACAAGTGCGGGTGGTCATGTGGGACATCCGCCTGCCGGTGGCGTTGATGGCGGTCGCTGTCGGCGCGGCGCTTTCGCTCGCCGGGGCGCAGATGCAGACCATCCTCAACAACCCGCTCGCCAGCCCGTTCACCCTCGGTATTTCGGCGGCGGCCGGTTTCGGCGCGGCGCTGGGGCTGGCCTTCGGCGTGGCGCTGTTTCCGCTGGCGGCGCAATACATGGTGCCGCTTAACGCGTTCATCATGGCGATGCTCTCGGCGCTGTTGATTCACTTCATGAGCATGCGTCGTGGCGTGACCGCCGAAACCATCGTGCTGCTCGGCATCGCCCTGGTGTTTACCTTCAATGCGTTACTGGCGCTGGTGCAGTTTTTCGCCACCGAACAAGCCGTGGCAGCCGTGGTGTTCTGGACCATGGGCAGCCTGACCAAGGCCACGTGGCCGAAACTCGGGGTGATCTGCGTGGTGATCCTCATCACCCTGCCGATCTTCGCCAAACGTGCGTGGGCGATGACGGCCCTGCGCCTGGGCGACGACAAGGCTGCGAGTTTCGGCATCAACGTGCGCAGCCTGCGCTTTCAAACGCTGATCATGGTCAGTCTGCTCGCTTCGTTTCCGGTGGCGTTCGTTGGCACGATCGGCTTCATCGGGCTGGTTGGGCCGCACATCGCGCGGATGCTGATCGGCGAGGATCAGCGGTTTTTCCTGCCGGCCTCGTTGCTGACCGGTGCGCTGATCCTGTCCGCCAGTTCGGTGGTCAGCAAGACCCTGATCCCGGGAGCGATATTCCCCATCGGTGTGGTCACGTCACTGATCGGCGTGCCGTTCTTCATTTCTCTGATTCTCAACGGTAAGAAAAACTCATGGTAAAGATCCGGCTCGACAACCTCGGCGCCCGCTACGGTCAGCGCGAGATCATTTCCGGCGTCAGTACCGCAACGTTTACCGGCGGCCAGGTCGTGGCCGTCGTCGGTCCCAACGCGGCAGGCAAATCGACGCTGTTCAAGCGCATGGCCGGGCTGATCGACGGGCCGGGCGAAGTGATTCTGGAAGGCTCGAAAAAAGGCACTCAAGGCATCAGCTACATGCCCCAGGGCCTGAACGCCAGCGCCCGGCTCACGGTGTACGAATCGGTGCTGCTGGCGCGCAAGCAACTGACGCCCAACTGGGCGGTTCACGATGATGAACTGAAACTGGTGGACGAGATTCTCGAAGCACTCGGGATCACCGAACTGTCGTTTCGCAACCTCGGTGAACTGAGCGGCGGCCAACAGCAATTGGTGTCAATCGCCCAGACGCTGGTGCGCGAACCGGAAATCCTGCTGATGGACGAACCCACCAGCGCACTCGACATGCACCGGCAGGTTCAGGTTTTGAACTTCATGAAAGCCCTCGCGCGCCGTCGCGAAGTGATCGTGTTCATCGCCATCCACGACCTGAATCAGGCGCTGCGTTTTGCCGATCAGGTGCTGGTCATCGCGGGTGGCACGGCCCATGGCAGCGGGCCCAGCCATGAAGTCATCACCGAACCGATGCTGCGCGCGGTCTACAAGGTCGAGGCGCGGATCGAACAATGCAGTCGCGGGCAGCACCATATTCTGATCGATGACATTGTTTGAGGGTTGGCCCTCAGAGCAGACTCCACGACACCCCGACATACATCGCCATGCCCTCACCCGGTGTGGAGCGTGCGGCGTCCAGTCCTTTATCGTCATAGCCCGGCGTAACGGTAGCGGCGTAGTGCTTGTCGGTCAGGTTGCGCATGTCCAGCCAGGTCTGCCAGTCGCCCTTGGGGGCGTTGTAACCGAGGGTCGCGCCGAAGGTGGCGTAAGGATCGGCGTAATAGCTGTTGGCGTAATCCACTGCGGTTTTCGAGACCAGTTGCGTGTTGACCGCTGCGAAGAAACCTTGTGGAAAGTCGTAGCGCAGTTCGCCCTGGTAGTAATGCATCGGCAGGCCCGGCAGGCGGTTGTCGCCGAAGCGATCGTCGTCGCGGTAATGGAAGTCGCTGAAGGTGTAGGCCTGGCGCAGGCTCAACTTGCCGCCATCGTTCGCTGACCACAGGTTGCTGAGCAGACTGGCTTCCACGCCTTGGTGCACGGTCGGGCTGGCGTTGAGTTCGTAAGGCGTGGTCGCGTTGGCGTCCGGCAACACCGAAAGCAATTCGTGTCGCACCTGAGCGTAGTACCACGCCAGACTCCATTCGCCGAGCGCGCTGTCGCCTCGGCCGCCGAGTTCCAGGGTGGTGGCGGTCTGGTTTTGCAGTTTGACCGGATCACGCTGGGTGCCGGTGGCGGCGCCGCTGCCGGTCGGGAAGCGTATGTTGGAGCTATAGATCAGCGACCACGGATGCGGCGCTTCGACCGAACGGCTGAGGTTGCCGAACAGTTGCAGGTCCGGCGTCACCTGATAGCGCAGGCCCAGACGTGGTGCGTAATCCCAGTCGCCGAGGCTGGTCTTGCCGCCACCCTCAGGGTAGGTCACCGCGCTTTCGCGACGGGTGTAGATCGCGGCGAGGCCGGTGGTCAGCCACAGGTCGTCGGCGATTTCCAGGTCATTGCCCACGTGCAGGACAGAATCCGAGCCCTGATAACTGAAGTTGCGCATGTGGATGCCCGGCGCGTAACCGGCGGTGTTGCCGGTGGGAATCCGCACCCGTTCGCTGGCACCGTCATTGGGCAGGTGCTTGGTGACTCGCAGGCCCACGGTGCTGTTGCTCTCCATCCCCCAGAGCGTGTCGCGGCGCTTGTAGTCGAACGTGCCGCTGACATCGGTGTAGGCGACCTTCAGGCGATTGGGGCCTTCGCGCAGGTCCATCGGGTAATCGTGATAGACCAGACCAGTCTGGATGCTCGAATCGTCGTCGATGTAGTACGTGGTCTTGTTGCCGATGAAGGTGCTGCCGGGTTGGTCGCGGCTGTCGTTGCGCGTCACGTAGGCCGGGTTGGTTGCGCGCGGATCGTGTTCGATGGAGTGTTTGGTCACCCGGCCGGCGAGGTCGTTGTCGGTCTCGCGGTGACGGATGTAGAAGCGGGTTTCCAGATTCGGATTGAAGCGATAGCCGAAGTTGGCGATCACGCCCTGGCTCTTGCTGGCGGTGTGATCCTGATAACCGTCGGAATGCGCGTCGGTCATCGACAGGTAGTAATCGAAATCGCCCAGCACCTGGCCGGAGCTGACTTGTCGCTGAGCGTAACCGTGGCTGCCCATGACATAGCGCACATTCAGCAGTGGCGCGTTATAGCCCGTGTGGCTGACGTAATCGACGGCGCCACCGAGGGCCAGCGCACCGCGATCAAAACCGTTGGCGCCGCGCAGCACTTCCACATGATCCAGCCACAGCGGCTCCAGCAGTTCATAAGGCGTGCCGCCGGGGCCGGTCAGCGGCAGACCGTCGAGCATCGTGTACAGGCCCGAGGCGTGGGCGCCGGGGGCACGGTTAATGCCAGAGCCACGGATCGAGATTTTCGTCCCTTCGTTGCCCGCCGACTGGGCATAGACACCGGGCTGATACGCCAGCACGTCCTGATTGCTCGCGACCCGGCCCTGCAATGGCTGGCGCATATCGACCACGTTGCTGCCACCCGGCACCTGGGCCAGACGAGCCTTCGCCTCTTCCACCGACAGATCGTCACCGCTCTGATCCTCGGCGCCGATCAGCACTTGCCCCAGTTCCAGCCCCTGGGATTGCGCCTTGACCGGACAGACAAGGGCCAGCCCCAGCAAGGCAGCGGGCAGGGTTTTGAGCGAAGGCATCGGGTGAACTCCAGACAGGCGGGAACGGACAGTGACAACTGCGACGCATGAATGAACGAAGGAAACACATGGAGATTTTGTTTTTTGTCAGGTAAACAGGCGGCTGAAATGCCGGGCTGTGATTTGAACAAGGAGATGCAGGGATGGCCGAAGAAGTTCTGAAGTCGAAGATGGTCAACTTTCTGGTGACCGATGCTGAACTGAACTACGACGATGTGGGCGAATTCTACGAGGTCGTGGGGAGCGGCAATGTCGGCATACTGGCCGGGGTGCTCGAGGGATTCAGAAATCACTATGGCGGATTGTGGGTGGGCGGCAGAGTCACCGTCACCGAAAACGCCGTTTACTTGAATGCCAATGCCATGAACCGCATGGTTCAGGACGGGACACTGGATGTCGAGATACCAATGCCGGCGATCCGCAAGGTCACCGTCGAAGGCGGTTTCGTGACAAAGATCGTCCGTCTCGACACAGACGCCTACAGTGTCAAATTCCGCTGCTACGGTGCCAAGGACGTTGCCTCGCTGATCGCCAGGCAGGCCCTTTCGCAGTCGTTGAAACGCGCGCGCTAGTTCTGGTCTGAAGACAACAGCGCCACCGGCCTTTGAGGTGGCGCCTGGATCACAACGTCAATTCTTGCACTTGGCCAACACCACCTGACAGGTGTTGGGCGTTCCGCCCGAACGTCCGGCGTAGCGCATGCAGTTATTCATGGATTTTTTTTGCGCGATCCCCAAGGTCGCTCCCCACGCAAGACCACCCTCGCCTGACGTCGGCACCGCTTTGGCATAGCAGCGATCACCGGTGGTCGCATAGTGAGCCTTGCTCGAACAGGACGCCGTCAGCATCAGCAGGATCGCGCACAGGCCATACGAGCATCGGCGTACCCAGAATTCGCTCATCTCGTTTCACCTGCAGCAAGTGGGGCTGACCTGTTCAGTCTAGTCGCAATGACTCGCAAGCCGCTCATCACTCTGTCGCCTGCCGGTACTGACGCGGGGTAAACCCGGTCGACGCCTTGAACTGGCGGGTGAACGCGCTGTGATCGGTGTAACCGCATTGCAGCGCCACCTCGGTGATCGGCAGCTCGGTATGCAACAAGCGATGGGCATGTTCCAGCCGCACTTTCTGAATCATCTGCCTCGGCGTCAGGTGAAAGACCCGTTTGCAGTAGCGCTCCAGTTGCGCCACCGAAATGCCGGCGATCCGGGTCAGCTCGCCCAGCGTCACCCGACGATTGAAATGCGCGCGGATGTGTTCGTCGACCGCCGCCAGGCGCTGAAACGCCGGGTGGGTTTCGCTGGCCGATTGCAGGTCCACCGAAATCCCCGCGAGGCCGATGATCTCGCCGTCGCGGTTGTACAGCGGACGCTTGTGCGTCAGGCACCAGCCCGGTTCGCGACTGCCGTACAGATGCAACTCCAGCTGATCCTCCAGCACCAATCCCTCTTCCAGCACCCGCCGGTCCTGCTCGGTATAACCCGGTCCCAGTTGCGCCGGAAACACCTGCGCACTGGTTTTGCCGAGCAGCGGTTTCAGGTCTTTCAAGCCGCAGCGCTGCACCAGCGTGCGGTTGGCCAGGACGTACCGCGCCTGCACATCCTTGATGAAAATTGCCGCGTTCGGAATCACGTCCAGCATCGGCAACAGCGGCGCCACCCCCGCCAGCAGCGCCTCGAGGGTGTAGGGACGATTGTGCGCATCGCCCTGGCTCAGGATCGCAAATGCGTTCTGCATGGTGACGGTTTTCCCCGGTGAGTGGAACGGGCTGAGGCGTTCGCGTGCAGATTGCAGCAACGTTCGAAGCGTGTCGAGCGCCGCTGGCTTTCTTCGCAACTGTGCCGAATTCGTCATCCGCAGCTGCGCAAAACATCAATCGCCCGACGCCCGATGAGTTCACTGATTAGCCGTTCCAGTGACTCACACCTGCCTATCCAATAACTCACAAGAAGGCGATGCCATGTCAGGCCAAGGCAAGTTCAAAAAACAACTTTCATTGATCGACCTCACCTTTATCGGACTGGGGGCGATCTTCGGTTCCGGCTGGTTGTTCGCGGCCAGTCACGTGTCGGCGATTGCCGGGCCGGCGGGGATTTTTTCCTGGTTGCTGGGCGGGTTCGCGGTGTTGCTGCTGGGCATCGTCTACTGCGAACTGGGCGCGGCATTGCCCCGCGCTGGCGGTGTGGTGCGCTACCCGGTTTACAGCCACGGGCCGCTGCTCGGTTACCTGATGGGGTTTATCACGCTGATTGCGTTTTCCAGTCTGGTGGCGATCGAGGTGGTCGCTTCGCGCCAATACGCGGCGGCCTGGTTTCCGAGCCTGACCAAGGCCGGCAGCGGTGACCCGACCCTGCTCGGCTGGCTGGTGCAGTTCGGCCTGCTGTGCGTGTTCTTCCTGCTCAACTACCGCAGCGTGAAGACCTTCGCCAAGGCCAACAACCTGGTCAGCGTGTTCAAGTTCATCGTGCCGCTGCTGGTGATCGGCGTGCTGTTCACCTTCTTCAAACCGGAAAACTTTCAGGTTCAGGGCTTCGCCCCATTCGGACTCTCGGGTATCGAGATGGCCGTCTCCGCCGGCGGTGTGATCTTCGCCTATCTGGGACTGACCCCGATCATTTCGGTGGCCAGCGAAGTGAAGAACCCGCAACGCACCATCCCGATTGCGCTGATCCTGTCGGTGCTGCTTTCCACCGCGATCTACGTATTGCTGCAAACGGCCTTCCTCGGCGGCATCCCGACCGAACTGCTCGCCAATGGCTGGGCCGGGGTTTCCAAGGAATTCGCCCTGCCGTATCGCGACATCGCCCTGGCACTGGGCGTGGGCTGGCTGGCGTATCTGGTCGTCGCGGACGCGGTGATCTCCCCCAGCGGCTGCGGCAACATCTACATGAACGCCACGCCTCGGGTGATCTACGGCTGGGCGCAGACCGGCACCTTCTTCAAGGTCTTCACCCACATCGACGCGAAGTCCGGCATCCCGCGTCCGGCGTTGTGGCTGACCTTCGCCCTGTCGGTGTTCTGGACCCTGCCGTTCCCATCGTGGGAAGCGCTGATCAACGTGGTTTCCGCCGCGCTGGTGCTGAGCTATGCCGTCGCCCCGGTGACCGTCGCCGCGCTGCGTCGCAATGCACCCGACATGCCGCGCCCGTTCCGGGTCAAGTGCATGGGCGTGCTGGGGCCGGTGTCGTTCATCATCGCTGCGCTGATCGTTTACTGGTCGGGCTGGAACACCGTGTCCTGGCTGCTCGGCCTGCAAATCCTGATGTTCGTCGTCTACCTGCTCTGCGGCCGCTTCGTGCCGACCGCCCACCTCAGCCTGTCCCGGCAAGTGCGCTCGTCGGCGTGGCTGATCGCCTTCTACGCGGTGACCATCGTCCTGTCGAAACTCGGCACCTTCGGCGGCCTGGGCGTCCTCACCCATCCGTTCGACACCCTGGTCGTCGCAGCCTGTGCGATGGGCATCTATTACTGGGGCGCCGCCACCGGCGTACCGGCACACCTGCTGCGTCTGGAATCGGAAGAGGATGAAAGCGAAGTCGCTTCGCCGTCCCCCGCCTCCGCCGCCAATTCTCGCGCTGCCGGCGCTTACTGAAATCACTCAACGGGACCTGTCCATGAAACGAGTACACGTCATTGATTCTCACACCGGCGGCGAACCCACGCGTCTGGTGATGAAAGGTTTTCCCGACCTGCCCGGCCGCACCATGGCCGAGAAACGCGACGCCCTGCGCAATCAGCATGACCAGTGGCGCCGCGCCTGCCTGCTGGAACCGCGTGGCAACGATGTGCTGGTGGGCGCGCTGTATTGCGAGCCGGTGTCGCCGGACGCCACCTGCGGGGTGATTTTCTTCAACAATGCCGGTTACCTCGGCATGTGCGGCCACGGCACCATCGGCCTGGTCGCATCGCTGCAGCACCTGGGGCTGATCGCGCCGGGGGTGCACAAGATCGACACACCGGTCGGCCCGGTCAGCGCAACGTTGCATGAAGACGGTGCCGTGACGCTCGGCAACGTGCCCGCTTATCGCTCACGCAAACAGGTGGCGGTGGAAGTGCCGGGATACGGCCGCTTCCTCGGTGACGTCGCCTACGGCGGCAACTGGTTTTTCCTGGTCTCCGAACACGGCCAGACGCTGACGCTGGACAACGTCGACACCCTGACCGACCTCACCTGGAAAATGCTCAAGGCCCTCGAAGACCAGGGCATCCACGGCGAGGACGGCGCGGTCATCGACCACATCGAACTGTTCGCCGATGACGCCGAGGCCGACAGCCGCAACTTCGTCATGTGCCCCGGCAAAGCCTACGACCGCTCCCCTTGCGGCACCGGCACCAGCGCCAAACTGGCTTGCCTGGCCGCCGACGAAAAACTCGCGCCCGGCGAGCGCTGGGTGCAAGCGAGCATCACCGGCAGCCAGTTCGAAGGCCGCTTTGAATGGGAAGGTGAGCGCATCCGCCCCTACATCACCGGCCGCGCCCACATGACCGCCGACAGCACGTTGCTGATCGACGAAACCGATCCGTTCGCGTGGGGCATCTGAGCCGCTGCGCTGCACTTCAACCCCCTCTGAATGACCGTTCCAAGGAGAACAATAATGAGCGACAACATCTTCACCGGCTGCATGCCCGCCCTGATGACCCCGTGCACCGCCGCGCGCAAACCGGACTTCGATGCCTTGGTGGCCAAGGGTCGCGAACTGATCGACATCGGCATGAGCGCCGTCGTGTACTGCGGCTCCATGGGTGACTGGCCGCTGCTCACCGAAGCCGAGCGTCAGGAAGGCGTGGCGCGGCTGGTGGCCGCCGGGATTCCGACCATCGTCGGCACCGGCGCGGTCAACACCCGTGAAGCAGTGTCCCACGCGGCCCACGCGGCGAAAGTCGGCGCGCAGGGCTTGATGGTGATTCCTCGGGTGCTGTCCCGTGGCGCTTCGGCGGCGGCGCAAAAAGCCCACTTCGCGGCGATTCTGCAAGCCGCGCCGAACCTGCCGGCGGTGATCTACAACAGCCCTTACTACGGCTTCGCCACCCGCGCCGATCTGTTCTTCGAGCTGCGACGTGAATACCCGAACTTGATCGGTTTCAAGGAATTCGGCGGTGGCGCCGATCTGCGCTACGCCGCTGAAAACATCACCTCCAAGGATGATGACGTGACCTTGATGGTCGGTGTCGACACCCAGGTCGTGCACGGCTTCGTCAACTGCAACGCCACCGGCGCCATCACCGGCATCGGCAACGCCCTGCCCCGCGAAGTGCTGCAACTGGTGGCCCTGAGCAAGCAGGCCGCCAAGGGGGACGCCAAGGCCCGGCGTCAGGCCCGCGAGCTGGAATCAGCGCTGGCGGTGCTGTCGTCCTTCGACGAAGGCACGGATCTCGTGCTGTATTACAAACACCTGATGGTGCTCAACGGCGACAAGGAATACACCCTGCATTTCAATGAAACCGATGCCTTGAGCGACTCGCAACGCCGTTACGCGGAAGCCCAGTACACGCTGTTCCGTCACTGGTACGAAAACTGGTCGGCGGAGCAAAACTTCGCCTGACCTGCCGCTGCGCTCAAGCCCGCCGCCACCCACGGCGGCGGGCCTTATTCGTGACCTGCTTTATTGATAAGGAATGCGCCATGACCCTGACGGGCCAACTGCTGATCGGTCAGCAAACCCTCACCGGCGACCGCGACGTCATCCACGGAATCAACCCCGCCACCAACACCCCTTTGGAGCCGGCCTACGCCGGTGGCTCTGCCGAGCATGTCGAGCAGGCCTGCGCACTGGCCTGGGCGGCGCTCGACCGATATCGCGAGACATCGCTCGAGGCACGGGCGGAGTTCATTGAAACCATCGCGGACGAAATCGAAGCGCTCGGCGACGAACTGATCGACCGCGCCATGGCCGAGACCGGCCTGCCGCGCCCGCGTCTGCTGGGTGAACGGGGCCGTACCTGCCAGCAACTGCGGCTGTTTGCCCGCACCGTGCGGGCCGGTGAATGGCTGGATGTGCGAGTCGACAGCGCGCAACCGCAGCGCCAGCCGATGCCGCGTTCGGATCTGCGTCAGCGGCAGATTCCATTGGGTCCGGTAGCGGTGTTTGGCGCGAGCAACTTTCCACTGGCGTTCTCGGTGGCGGGTGGCGATACCGCTTCGGCCCTGGCCGCCGGTTGCCCGGTGATCGTCAAGGCTCACGGCGCCCATCCCGGCACCAGCGAACTGGTTGGCCGCGCCGTTGCGCGGGCGGTCAAGGCCTGCGGCTTGCCGGAAGGCGTGTTCTCGTTGTTGTACGGCTCCGGCCGCGAAGTGGGGATTGCGCTGGTCAGCGATCCACGGATCAACGCAGTCGGCTTCACCGGTTCGCGCAGTGGCGGGCTCGCGCTGATTAAAGCGGCACAAGCCCGGCCAGAGCCGATTCCGGTGTACGCGGAAATGAGTTCGATCAACCCGGTGTTGCTGTTTCCGGCAGCGCTGCAGAATCGCGCCGAGGCGTTGGCCCAAGGCTTTGTGGCTTCGCTGACGCTGGGCGCCGGTCAGTTCTGCACCAATCCCGGCTTGGTGATCGCCCGCAAGGGGCCGGCGTTGGACGCCTTTATTGCCGCCACCAGCGAACTGATCCAGCGCAGCCCCGCGCAGACCATGCTGACGCCGGGAATTTTCAATGCCTATGAGTCCAGCGTGAATGCCCTCGCGGAAAATGCCCGGGCGCGTATTGCCGCTGTCGGCCAGCGCGCGACGGAACCGAATCAGGGCCAGGCTCATGTGTTCATCACCGACGCCGCCGACTTCCTCGCCGATCATTCGTTGCAGGCCGAAGCCTTCGGCACCGCGTCCGTGATCGTGCAATGCGCCAGCGACGCTGAAATCCGTCATGTGCTCGAACAGCTGGAAGGCCAACTGACCGCCACGCTGCACTTGGATGACGAGGATCTGCAACAGGCCCGCGCCTTGCTGCCGACCCTCGAACGCAAGGCCGGACGCCTGTTGGTCAACGGCTGGCCGACCGGCGTTGAAGTCTGCGACGCGATGGTGCATGGCGGGCCGTTCCCGGCAACTTCCGATTCGCGCACCACGTCGGTGGGCACCGCGGCGATCCTGCGTTTCCTGCGCCCGGTCTGCTATCAGGATTTTCCCGACAGCTTGCTGCCCACCGCGCTCAGACACGCCAATCCACTGTCGCTGCGTCGCTTGCTCGATGGCCAAAGGGAAACCGCGAAAAATGCCGAATAACCCGCACGACATCGCCGTGGTCGGCGCCGGCATCATCGGCGTCGCGAGTGCCCTGCGCCTGGCCCGTCATGGCTTGCGGGTGGTGGTGATCGACCCGCAGGAACCGGGCCACGGCGCCTCGTTCGGCAACGCCGGGCACCTGGCGACCGAGCAAGTGTTCCCGATTGCCGACAGCTCGATCCTCAAACGCCTGCCGGCCATGCTCATGGACCCGATGGGCCCGCTGCGCCTGGACTGGAAATACCTGCCCCGCGCCCTGCCCTGGTTTACGCGGCTATTGCTGAACCTGCGCTCGGCGCCGTTCCAGCGCACCGTTGCCGGATTGCGCGCGCTGAATGAAAGCTCGCTGGGTGCTTGGCACCGCTTGCTGAATGACATTCAGCGCCCCGAGCTGTTGAAGATGGAAGGTTCGCTGCTGGTGTTCGAACGACCCGACTCACGCCCGGCACTCGAAGCACTGCAGCGACGCATGCAACAGCAACAAGTGCCAGTCGATTGGTGGCAGGCCGGAGCGGTACGCGAGACCGCGCCGCAACTCAGCGAACAGATTCAGGGCGGACTGTTTTTCCCGAACACCGGGCATTTCATCGATCCCTACCGCGTCGTTTGTGAGTTGGTCGAGACGGCGAAAGCCAGCGGCGTGCAGTTTTTGAAGCAGGCGGTTCAGGGCGGGCAACTGCATGAGCATGGCGTCAATCTGATGACCGGAACCGGCACCCTGTCCGCTCGCCAGGTACTGATCGCCTGCGGTGCCCACTCGGCAAAACTCACCGCTGCACTGACCGGCAAAAAAGTCCCGCTGGACACCGAGCGCGGCTACCACCTCATGCTGCATCACGAACATAACCGACTGCCCTTCCCCGTCACCTCGCTGGAACGCAAATTCATCATGACCCCGATGTCCGAGGGGCTGCGCCTGGCCGGCACCGTCGAATTCGCCGGCCTCGAAGCCCCACCCACCATGGCCCGCGCCTGGCAGTTGCATCGGTTGAGCAAGGGCTTGTTTCGTGATGAGTTGAGTGTCGAAGCCGCCACACCGTGGATGGGGTTTCGGCCGTCGCTGCCGGACTCGCTGCCGGTGATCGATCGGGTGTGTGAAGGGAGGGTGTTGCTTGCGTTCGGGCATCAGCATCTGGGGCTGACGCAGGCGGCGGTGACGGCGGAGATGGTTGAAGAGATGGTTTCACCATCGGCGCAGGACACGGCTCGTATTCTGCCGGTGCGCGAGCCCTATCGGCTGGATCGCTTTTGAGTGGCCGTCTATCTGGCGCCCTGCTGGTATTCACGCGGCGTACACCCGAACTCTCGGCGAAACACGGTATGCAGGTACTGCGCGGATTTGAAACCGCACGCGCGGGCAACGTCCGCAATCGGCGTGTCGGTCTTTTCCAGCCCGCGAGTGGCCGCCGCCAGTTTGAAACGCAGAATCTCGTCATGCACGCTGCAGCCCCGCACCGCGCGAAAATGCGACTCCAGCGAGGAACGCGACACGCCGACATAAGCCGCCACTTGCGCGGTCTTGATGCCCTGGCAGGCATATTGGCGGATGAACAGCAGCGCCTGCATCACGTAGGGGTTGCCCAACGGTTGATGCAAGCTCGACACCTGGACGTTGATCGCTTCAGGCGGGACCAGGACATGCGCGCCCGTTGACGGCTTGCCGTGCAACATCTGGTGCAGCAGTTGCGCGGCGGTGCGGCCCATGGTTTCGGTGCCCTGGATCACCGAACTCAGCGGGACCCGGGTCAGGCTGCGGGTCAGCGGGTCATTGTCGATGCCGATCAGCGCCACCTGCTCTGGCACGGCGATGCCGGCGGTCAGGCAGGCTTGCAGCAACTGCCGGGCGCGGGCGTCACTGACCGCGATGATGCCAATGGGCTTGGGCAGGCTTTGCAGCCAGGCGATCAACTGTTCGACGGCGCTGTCCCACAGCGGTGCACTGGTGCCCATGCCGCGATAGACCTCGGCGTGCAAGCCGTCCCGTTGCATCAATCGTAGAAAGGCTTTTTCGCGCTCCTGAGCCCAACGATTGGCCTGCGCCTCAGGCAGGCTGAAGCAGGCGAACCGTTGCAGCCCGGCCTCGATCAAGTGCTCATAAGCCATGGTGATCAGCGCGTTATTGTCGGTGGCGACGTACGGGATTCCTTTCGGATAAGCCCGCTCATCCTGATAAGAACCACCTACCGCCACCACGGGCAACTTGATGTCGGCCAGCGCCTCGCCAATCAGCGGATCGTCGAAGTCGGCGATGATCCCGTCACCTTGCCAACGCTCGATGCCTTTCAAGCGGCAGAGAAAATCCTCCTCCAGGAACAGATCCCAAGACGCGCGCGTGCTGCTCAGGTAGTTGCCGATGCCGCTGATGATGCCGCGGTCATAGATCTTGCTCCCGTTGAACAACAGGGCGATACGGTGAACAGGCGGTACGGTTTTCATTGTTTTCAGGCTTGTTCCGGGCCCCTTGCCGTAGAGGCGGTCTGCACAGACTAGGCGCGCAGAGGGCGAATCTCAATACGCAAAATCGCACTGCGTGTTGGTGATTTTCGCAATCGGCAGGCACAGGGCCGTTGCTAGTATCGGGACACGCCCGAGAACAACAACCAAGAACAACAAGGACATTGCCAATGCCGTACTTCCCCGATGTCGACCGGATTCGCTACGAAGGTCCTGCCAGCGATTCTCCCCTTGCCTTCCGTCACTACGACGCCGACAAAATCATCCTCGGCAAGCCCATGCGCGAACACCTGCGCATGGCCGCCTGTTATTGGCACACCTTTGTCTGGCCGGGCTCCGACGTGTTCGGCGCCGGGACGTTCAAACGCCCGTGGCAACACGCCGGTGACCCGATGGAGCTGGCCATTGGCAAGGCGCAGGCCGCGTTCGAATTTTTCTCCAAGCTGGGTATCGACTACTACTGCTTTCACGACACGGATGTCGCCCCCGAAGGCCACTCGCTGAAGGAGTACCGCAACCACTTCGCCCAAATGATCGATCACCTGGAACGCCATCAGGAAGAAAGCGGAATCAAGCTGCTGTGGGGCACCGCCAACTGCTTCAGCAATCCGCGCTTTGCCGCCGGCGCCGCCAGCAACCCGGATCCTGAAGTGTTCGCCTGCGCCGCGGCCCAGGTCTTCAGCGCCATGAACGCGACTCAACGCCTCAAGGGCTCCAACTATGTGTTGTGGGGCGGTCGCGAAGGTTATGAAACTCTGCTTAATACCGACTTGAAACGTGAGCGCGAACAACTGGGCCGCTTCATGCGCATGGTGGTCGAGCACAAGTACAAGATCGGTTTCAAAGGCGACCTGCTGATCGAACCCAAACCGCAGGAGCCGACCAAGCACCAGTACGATTACGACAGCGCCACGGTGTTCGGTTTTCTCCAGCAGTTCGGTCTGGGAAAGGAAATCAAGGTCAACATCGAGGCCAACCACGCGACCCTGGCCGGTCATAGTTTTCATCACGAGGTGGCGACGGCCGTCTCGCTGGGGATTTTCGGCAGCATCGACGCCAACCGGGGCGATCCGCAAAACGGCTGGGACACCGATCAATTCCCCAACAGCGTCGAGGAAATGACCCTGGTCACCTATGAAATCCTCAAGGCCGGCGGGTTCGGCAATGGCGGGTTCAACTTCGACTCCAAGGTACGCCGCCAGAGCCTCGACGAGGTCGATCTGTTTCACGGTCACGTCGGCGCCATGGACGTCCTCGCCCTGTCGCTCGAGCGGGCCGCCGCCATGGTCCAGAACGACCAGCTGCAACGGCTCAAGGACCAACGCTATGCCGGCTGGCAGCAGCCCTTCGGCCAGTCGGTGCTGGCGGGTGAGTTCAATCTCCAATCCCTGGCCGAGCACGCCTTCGCCAACGAACTGAACCCGCAGGCCGTCAGCGGTCGGCAGGAAATGCTCGAGAACGTCGTCAACCGGTTTATCTATCGCTGATCGCCAATGAGGACTGCGGACGCTGTGACATTTGCGCGACAAATCTGTAGTCCGTTTCGCCTGCTGATTCTCTACAGTTCCACCAGCCCGATATTCATCGTCAGGCCGTGTCTTTCAAACAAAAATAAAAGGACGCACCACCATGAAGAACGTAAAACGCACGCTGCTGGCCAGCGCCCTGGCGCTGTTGTCGTTACCGGTTATGGCCGATGCTGCCCATCCGAAAATCGGTTTCTCCATTGATGATCTGCGGCTGGAACGCTGGTCCCGTGACCGGGATTACTTCGTCGCAGCGGCGGAAAAAATGGATGCCAAGGTCTTCGTGCAGTCGGCCGATGCCAACGAGCAGAAGCAGATTTCGCAAATCGAAAACCTGATTTCCCGTGGCGTCGATGTCATCGTCATCGTGCCATTCAACGCCACCGTGCTGACCAATGCCGTGGCCGAGGCGAAGAAAGCCGGCATCAAGGTCGTGTCCTATGACCGTCTGATACTCAACGCCGATATCGACGCCTACATTTCCTTCGATAACGAAAAGGTCGGCGAGATGCAGGCCAGCGGCGTACTGCACGCAGCGCCCAAGGGCAATTACTTCCTGCTGGGTGGTGCGCCCACCGACAACAACGCGAAAGTGTTGCGCGAAGGTCAGATGAAGGTGCTGCAACCGGCCATCGACAAGGGTGATATCAAGATCGTCGGCCAGCAATGGGTGAAGGAATGGAACCCGACCGAGGCGCTGAGCATTGTTGAGAACGCCCTGACCCGCAACGACAACAAAATCGACGGCATTGTCGCCTCCAACGACGCCACGGCGGGCGGCGCCATTCAGGCCCTGGCCGCTCAGCAACTGGCCGGCAAGGTGCCGATCTCCGGACAGGACGCGGACCTGGCAGCGGTCAAGCGGGTCATCGCCGGCACGCAAACCATGACGGTGTACAAACCGCTGAAACTGATTGCCTCCGAAGCCGCCAAACTCTCGGTGCAACTGGCGCGTAACGAGAAACCTGTCTACAGCTCGCAGTACGACAATGGCAGCAAGAAAGTCGACACCATCCTGCTCACCCCGACCCCGTTGACCAAGGACAACATCGAGCTGTTGGAACAGGACGGCTTCTACACCAAGGCGCAGATCGCCGGACAGTAACACTCGTTGAGTGATGCCCCCGCAGGCGTTCCGCTCCTGCGGGTTGAGCCCCGTATCTGCCGCTTATGAGCCTCTGCCATGTCCGACTACCTGCTGCAAATGAACGGCATCGTCAAAACCTTCGGCGGTGTCAAAGCGCTCAATGGCATCGACCTCAAGGTCCGGCCGGGTGAGTGCGTCGGGCTGTGCGGCGAGAATGGCGCCGGCAAGTCCACGCTGATGAAAATCCTGTCTGCGGTTTATCCCCATGGCACCTGGGACGGTGAAATCCTCTGGGACGGTCAACCGCTCAAGGCGCAGTCGATCAGCGAAACGGAAGCCGCCGGCATCGTCATCATTCACCAGGAACTGACGCTGGTTCCCGACCTCTCGGTGGCCGAAAACATTTTCATGGGCCATGAGCTGACGCTGCCGGGTGGGCGGATGAATTACCCGGCGATGATCCACCGTGCCGAAGCCCTGATGCGTGAACTGAAAGTGCCGGACATGAACGTTTCGCTGCCGGTTTCGCAGTACGGTGGCGGTTATCAGCAACTGGTGGAAATCGCCAAGGCGCTGAACAAACAGGCGCGCCTGCTGATCCTCGATGAACCTTCGTCGGCCCTGACCCGTTCGGAAATCGAGGTGCTGCTGGACATCATCCGCGACCTCAAGGCCAAGGGCGTCGCCTGCGTTTACATCTCGCACAAGCTCGATGAAGTGGCCGCCGTGTGTGACACCATTTCGGTGATCCGCGACGGTCAACACATCGCCACGACCGCCATGGAAAACATGGATATTCCACAGATCATCACCCAGATGGTCGGTCGGGAAATGAGCAACCTCTACCCCACCGAACCCCACGATATCGGCGAGGTGATTTTCGAGGCGCGCCACATCACCTGCTACGACGTCGACAACCCCAAACGCAAACGGGTCGACGACGTTTCCTTCAGCCTCAAACGCGGGGAAATCCTCGGCATCGCCGGGCTGGTCGGTGCAGGTCGCACGGAGCTGGTGACCGCGCTGTTCGGCGCCTACCCCGGTCGCCACGAAGGCGAAGTCTGGCTGGACGGTAAACCTATAGACACGCGCACGCCGCTCAAATCAATCCGCGCCGGCGTGTGCCTGGTGCCCGAGGACCGCAAGCGTCAGGGCATCATTCCCGACCTGGGTGTCGGCCAGAACATCACCCTGGCCGTGCTGGACAGTTTCTCGAAACTGACCCGCATCGACGCCGAAGCCGAACTGGGCAGCATCGATCGGGAAATTTCCCGCCTGCACCTCAAAACCGCGAGCCCGTTCCTGCCGATCACCAGCCTTTCCGGGGGCAATCAACAAAAAGCCGTGTTGGCGAAGATGCTGCTGACCCGGCCCCGGGTGCTGATTCTCGACGAGCCGACTCGAGGGGTGGACGTCGGCGCCAAGTACGAGATCTACAAGTTGATGGGGATGCTGGCCGCCGAAGGCGTGTCGATCATCATGGTGTCTTCGGAGCTGGCCGAAGTGCTCGGCGTTTCCGACCGCGTCCTGGTAGTCGGCGAAGGTCAACTGCGGGGTGACTTCATCAACCATGAACTCACCCAGGAACAGGTGCTCGCCGCCGCACTCAGCCAGCCTGACAGCCATAACAATAAAGATCGGAAATCCGCGTAAATGAATCAGGTCAAACAACTTTTCACCCGCTACAAGATGCTCGCACTGGTGTTTGCCGTGGCGTTGATCTGGCTGTTTTTCAGCTGGCAGACCGAGGGCGGATTCCTGACACCACGCAACCTCTCCAACCTGCTGCGCCAGATGTCGATTACCGGGATTCTCGCTTGCGGCATGGTGCTGGTGATCATCAGCGGCGAGATCGATCTGTCGGTCGGCTCATTGCTGGGCCTGCTCGGTGGCGTGGCAGCCATTCTCGATGTTGTCTATCACATACCGCTGCTGGCGAATCTAAGCCTTGTGGTGGTGTGCGGACTGCTGATCGGCCTCGCCAACGGCTACATGGCGGCCTACCTGCGCATTCCGTCGTTCATCGTGGGGCTGGGGGGCATGCTGGCTTTTCGGGGGATTTTGCTGGGAATAACCGGCGGCACGACCATTGCGCCGGTGTCGCCGGAACTCGTCTACATTGGCCAGGGTTATCTGCCACATGCGATCGGCGCGGGTCTGGGCGTCCTGCTGTTCGCACTGACGTTGTTCCTGACCTGGAAACAACGGCGCAATCGCGCCCTTCACGGTCTGGCAGCACATTCATTGGTGCGTGACGTGGCACGCGTGTTGTTGATCGGCGCGGTGCTGGCCGGTTTCGTCCAGACCCTCAACAGCTATGACGGCATTCCCGTGCCGGTCCTGCTTCTGCTGATCCTGCTGGGCGGCTTCAGCTACGTGACCAGCCAGACCGTGTTTGGCCGACGCGTGTATTCGGTGGGCAGCAACATGGAAGCGACGCGCCTGTCCGGTATCAATGTGCAGGCCGTGAAGCTGTGGATCTTCGGGATCATGGGCGTGATGTGCGCCCTCGCCGGTGTGGTCAATACCGCACGTCTGGCCGCCGGCTCACCCTCGGCCGGCAGCATGGGCGAACTCGACGCCATCGCCGCCTGCTTCATCGGCGGCACCTCGATGCGCGGCGGTTCCGGCACAGTCTACGGCGCCCTCCTCGGTGCGCTGGTCATCACCAGCCTGGACAACGGCATGTCCATGCTCGACGTCGACAGCTACTGGCAGATGATCGTCAAGGGCAGCATTCTGGTGTTGGCTGTCTGGGTGGATGTGAGTACGCGGACTGGGCGGCGTTGAAATGAAGGCATCTCTGAGAATGCAAAAAGCCTGCTTTTGAAGGCAGGCTTTTCGTTACGCCTGGAGCTTTCCGATATCTAGGAAGGCATCAGCCAGTGCCGTTCAGTGGTCCACCCGAGAAAAACCTTACTTCCCTCACGCTCTTGGTGAGCCGAAGTCAACCGACACCCAGATACCGCCATGCGCAACCCGATCATGGCGGGAAGAAATCGCCCCTGAAATGCGCTGGGTTGAGCCTCGAAATGCACTTCAATGTTTCCAAGCACAGTTTCCAGCCGGGACTGATCCAGCATCGACAGGTAAAACATCATCTGGCGCCACGCATACGCTGTGTTCTTCAACATGACCAGACGCGCGTGGTAGAGCTTGATCTGCATCTGCTGCCGACTGCATATCCATTTGAAACATGCCTCGGCCATTGAGCCCAAACGATCATGTAACAGCGTCTTCAGGTCCAGATCATCAAACAGGATTGCCAGATTTTGCGTGGTCAATATTTGTTGCTGTTCGATGATCGTGCCGTTGTTCGCTGGACTCCATCTACCGATGTCGGCATTCGCCCGCCGCGCGCACAAACCAGCCAGCACACCACTGTTGTTTCGTGAATCCCGCTGCTTGGGTAGTGCAGCCAACTCATCCATATCGATATCGTAATAGCGTGCGTAAAGAGACCCGTCCATCAACCGGACTGAACGCTTGGCAGCCTTTACGAACTTGCCGGAGAAAGCGCCCATGAAAATATCAGCCGCGATTTCCTCTACGAAGGGAAGATCCAGCTTGGCCGATTCGGCAAGCGAAGAAAATTCCTGAAGCAACTTGTTGGGCAGAATGGCCTGAGGAAATGCGGTAAGGGTCAACGCGGACGCTTCGACCAAAGCCTGCCTGGCACCTTCAACCGCAAGAGCACCCGCCTCGTATTCGGTTTCCAAGGCTTTCACCCAAGGCAAGTCATCGATTTTCACCTGACGCTGCATGTTCAGCAGCAATAGAGAGCGTCGACGCCTGAACGCACGATAGGTAGCGACAGACAATGCCCGCAATGCTACGTCTCGATATCCGGCGCTACAGATTTGCGCCGTCATCGCCGGCAGCACTTTTGCCACTGTATCTGCGGATGTAATGACCCTATGTTCAATCAACTCTGCAACCGTTCCCTTTCGGCAACGTTCGAGGCGTCGACGAATCGAAGGAGGAATGGTCTCTCCCACCTTCAACGAGTAAGCCTTAGCCTCTTCGTCGGTGATGGGCGTCAGTAACGGGGCGAAATCAGAGATGCCTTCCGAGACTGGATATCTCGCCAGTCGCACGGAAGCAGCCTTGGCAATCAGATGGTGTGCCGAAGCTGATACGTGATGACGCTGCTGTGCGCGCTTGCTGGAATGATCTTCGGACTCAGGGTGTCCATGCTTGGCTACAAAGTCATCGACGATTCTGCGAATTCGCCCAACCTGGCGCCCCGTTAGCGATGCAGGATCGATAGAGCATTGCTTGAGCAATGCCAGCAACTCCGTCACTCGATCACTGGAATTATCCGTACGACGGGGATCAGCTTCAGTGGCGTTATCAAACTCTTTACCAAGCACCGAAGCACGCTCGAACCACCCTTCAGGGTAATGCCGGCAAGGCCAACCATCGTTGTACGTCAGCAGGAATAGCGAGACCGCCGCGTCGTAGAGAGGCAACCTGCGTTCAACAACATGCTTTTGAACGGCAAGACGAGGCTGGGGTGAGAGAACGGACAGGCGCAGGCTGATTTGGCCAGCATTGAAAACTTCAACTTCAGCCATCGAGAGCGGGCGCTCGTTGGCTGCCGCGGGAAAGAAACGCACTCGTTCGAAGAAAGGCGCGATCTGCTCGATCAACGTCCTGGCTTCTTCGACGCGTTGCTGCCCCAGAAACCAGGCCACTGTCAGCAACGCGGCCTCTTCCGGTACATCGATCCGATAGTCTTCGTTCGTCAATCGCTCTTGCAGCGTTCTGACGCCTTCGTCTGAAAGATGCCACCTATTCAAATCGAGTCGTTCGTAACCCGCTCTAATGCCGGGAATCGATGACGCCAACAGGCGCTCATGAGCGGTCAGCTCGCCACCGGCCAGAAGGTTGCCCGTTGCAAAGCCGCCAGTGGCCACTTCCAGCGTGATCCATTCTGGCAGGTCGGCAAACGGTGTTCGCGAGCCATACAGTGCACGGCCATGCATCAGGTTTTCGAGAACCTTTTGCCAGCGTTCGATCCGGGCAAGTGCTTTCGGACTGGCGTCGTTGTCGCGTGCAGTGAGCGCGCGAGACAGTTGAAAGTGCGCATAACCGGCGTTTATTCCGCCGAGCGCACCCGATTCATCCTCAGGCCTGGACATACTTCCTTGTGACCTACTATGTAGTGGGTCCGGGGGCTGGATTCGAACCAGCGCCCACCCGGTTAGGAGCCGAGTGTTCTACCGCTGAACTACCCCGGAACAGAGCGCGCATTGTCGATGAGTCGCGAAAGTATGTGAAGCACGGATTCAGGGATTTTGTTGCGACAAATCTCTGATCGTTAAGCCTTCATCACTCAATGCAGCGCTTATCCAAACGCTACGCGCACAAAATCGATAAAGCTCCTCAGTTTGGGTGTCAGCCGCCGATCCGGCGCATACAACAGATTCATCGGCGAAACCGGCACCCTGTACTGCGGCAGTAGAGTCACCAGCGTGCCGCTTCGCAGCGAATCCTTGACCAGTTCCAGCGGCAGCATCACCACCCCCAGCCCCGCAACCGCCCCGGACAGTAACGGATCGCCCTGATTAATCGTCAATCGGCTTTTAATCGGCACGTCGATACAGCCTTCCGGACCTTCGAATCGCAGGTGTGAGCGGCCGTCGGAATAGGCGAACGCCAGGCATTCATGTTCCTGAAGATCCCAAGGCGTGGTGATGGGTGGGCGGCGTGCAAGGTAGGACGGCGCTGCGCACAGCACCATTTGATAGGGCATCAGGGGCAGTGCCTTCAGGCCACAGTCGGCTAGTTCGCCGATGCGGAACACCGCGTCGTATCCGCCGTCCACCAGGTCGACCAGTTCATTCGACAGCGTCAGGTCCACCGACACTTGCGGATAACGAACCATGTACTCAAGCAGCTTCGGCGACAGCGAACTGACGCCGAACGTGACGGGCGCATTGATCCGCAACCGGCCACTGGGCACGCCCCGGGTCACGGCGGCCATTTCTTCAGCGGCGTCCATGTCGGCCAGAATCAGTTTCGCCCGCTGATAGAACGTGCGGCCGAAATCCGTGAGGCTCTGCTTGCGGGTGGTGCGGTTGAGCAGCGAAACGCCCAGATGCTGCTCGAGCATTTTCACTTGCTTGCCGACCATTTGCGGGGACAGGTTGAGTTCGTCCGCCACCGCGCTGAAGGAACCCAGCTCCACCGCTTTGACGAAAGTGGCCATGAGTGTGAGGCGATCCATTGGAAACTCATTGTTTCTAGTGTTGCGCCATCCTAGGCCTTTATCCGGAGCAGGCCAAAGCCTAAATTGGCGTCCATGGCACCGGATCACGTCGGTGCAATTTCATCGATAACCGAGGAAGTACAGATGGCACGCATTGTCAGGATTCATGAATACGGTGACGCGAGCGTCCTGAAACTGGAAAACGTCGACGTCCCGTCCCCCGCTGCGGACGAAGTGCAGATCGAGGTCAAAGCCTTTGGCCTGAATCGCGCCGAAGTGATGTTCCGCAACCACGCTTATCTGCAGGAAGCGGAGTTTCCCAGTCGACTCGGCTACGAGGCTGCCGGAGTGGTGGTGGCGGTTGGCGCCAACGTCAGTGAATTCAACATCGGTGATGCCGTCAGCCTGATTCCGCCGCTGGACATCGCGCGCTGGGGTACTTACGGCGAACTGGCCAACGTGCCCGCCCACCTCACCGTCAAACACCCGCAAAACCTGTCGTTTGAACAAGCGGCGGCGTCCTGGATGCAATACGTCACCGCGTGGGGTGCGCTGGCCGAACAGGCCAGATTGCAAAAGGACGATTTCGTGATCGTCACCGCCGCCTCCAGCAGCGTCGGCCTGGCAGCTTTCCAGATCGCGAAAATGGTCGGCGCCACCTCGATTGCCGTCACCCGCACCCGCGCCAAGAAACAGGCCCTGCTGGACGCCGGCGCTGCACACGTGATCGTCAGCGACGAAGAAGACATGGTTTCAGCCGTCATGGCGTTGACCGACGGCAAAGGCGCGCGGGTGGTGTTCGATCCGGTGGGCGGCCCGTCGTTCGAACCGCTGACCCAAAGCATGGCGCGTGGCGGCATCCTGCTGGAGTACGGCGCATTGAGCCCTGAGCCGACGCCGTTCCCGCTGTTCACCGTGTTGGGAAAATGCCTGACCCTCAAGGGTTACCTCTACTCGGAGGTCGTCTCCGACCCGGCCACCCTGGCACGCGCCAAGACTTTCATCGGCGACGGGCTGGCGTCAGGTGCGCTACAACCGATCATTGCCAGGACATTCGCCCTGGATGACATTCAGGAAGCGCATCGCTTTCTTGAGGCCAATCAGCAGGTCGGGAAGATTGTCGTCACGGTTTGAGGTGACGAGTCCCCTGCTCTTCTCTTTGCGGTAGAAACGACGAAAGCCTGCTTTGAAAAAAGCAGGCTTTCGTCTATCCGGCATCCGGTTATTTCTGATGCGCCGTCAGTGCGGCATAGCCGTTCATCAAGTTGCGGTAGTTCGGAATGCGCTGGGACAGCAGGTTGCCCAGGCCTTCGATGTCGTTGCGCCAGTCGCGGTGCAGTTCGCAGGCGACGGAGAACCAGTTCATCATCTGCGCGCCGGCCTGGGTCATGCGATTCCATGCGGCTTGTTGCACGGTGGTGTTGAAGGTGCCGGAGGCGTCGGTCACCACGAACACGTCAAACCCTTCCGCCAGCGCCGACAGGGTCGGGAACGCCACGCACACATCGGTCACGACACCGGCAATGATGATCTGCTTGCGGCCGGTAGCCTTGATCGCCTTGACGAAGTCTTCGTTGTCCCAGGCGTTGATCTGGCCTGGACGGGCGATGTATGGCGCGTCCGGGAACATTTCCTTGAGTTCCGGCACCAGTGGGCCGTTCGGGCCTTGTTCGAAACTGGTGGTGAGGATGGTCGGCAATTCGAAGAATTTCGCCAGATCGGCCAGCGCCAGCACGTTGTTCTTGAACTCGTTTGGCGAGAAATCCTGAACCAGAGAAATCAGGCCGGTCTGGTGGTCGACCAGCAGAACTACGGCGTCGTCTTTGTTCAGGCGGTTGTAGGTTGGAGTGCTCATGTGTGAATCCCTTTTTAGTTGTGGAAGTTCGTTTGCGTTCAAGATGGGCACAGATTACTGACTCGCCTGAAAGCGATAAATCGTCTGAAAAGCGTTTCACCGTCAACTCAAAACGGACAATTCGTTCAAACTGCCGAGCAGATCACACAGCGAGCCCGACCTTCCCCCCGATCCTTGTCATACTGTTCACTCGCTCACAACGACAGCCAGGGAATGTTGATGCCCGGACGCAACACGCAAGCGCCCACCCCAGATGAAACACCGCGCGCGCCTCGCCAAGGCGTGAAGGCCGGCTCGACCTTTCGCCTGACCGTCAGTTTCATGCTGATGGTGGTCGTGGCTTTTTTGACCGTCGAGAGCTGGAGGACGTGGCGCGATTACCGTTCGGTGTTTGCCTCTGCGCGCGATTCGGTGACCAACCTCGCCCGTGCCACGGCGCAACACGCCGAGGACACCATCCGCCAGGTCGATGTGCTGACCGCCGGGCTGGCCGAGCGGGTTGAAGGCGATGGGCTGCAGAACCTGGATGTGGCACGGATTCACAAGCTGCTCATCCAGCAGTCGAAAATCATGCCGCAGCTGCATGGCCTGTTCATCTACGGCCCGGACGGCCAGTGGATCGTGACCGACAAGGAGGTCACGCCCGAAACCGCCAACAACGCCGACCGCGATTATTTCCAGTACCACCGCACCCATGAAGACCGGCACGTGCGCATCGGTCAGGTGGTGGAAAGCCGTTCCACCCACGACCTGATCATTCCGATCTCGCGGCGTTTGAACAACCCCGACGGCTCGTTCGCCGGCGTGTTGCTCGGGACAGTCAAGGTCAGCTATTTCGTCGACTACTACGGTGACTTCCGCATCGATGACAAAGGCGCGCTGGTGCTGGCGATGCGCGACGGCACGATCCTCGTGCGCCGGCCGTTCATTGCCTCCGTGGTCGGCAAAAGCCTGGCGAACAGCGAGATCTTCAAGACTTACCTGCCCAACGCCAACCAGGGCATTGTCCAGATCCGGGCGGTGGTCGACGACACCGAACGCCTTTACGGCTATCGCGCCCTGACCACCTACCCGCTGGTGGTCGAGGCCGGTTTGTCCCGTGACTCCATCATCGCGCCGTGGCGCCAGGACCTGCTGAAAAACGGCTTCGTGCTGGTGTTCCTGATTCTGGTCCTGGCCTGTTTCGGGCTCATCGTTCTGAGCCAGTTGCGTCAGCGGATGGCGATGGAACGGGAGATCCGCTCCGCGCACAAGACCATGCGCGACATGGCGCTGACCGACAGCCTCACAGGCCTCGGCAATCGCCGTCGTCTGGACGCGGCGCTGACGGACGAGATTCGCCTGGCCCGGCGTCAGGGTTCGCCGCTGTCGTTGATCATGCTCGATGTCGACTACTTCAAGCGCTACAACGACCAGTACGGTCACGCTGCCGGCGACGACTGCCTGATCGCGGTCGGCGACGGCATCCGCAAAGCGGTCAAGCGGCCTTCCGACCTGGCCGTGCGCTACGGCGGCGAAGAGTTCACCGTGCTGCTGCCCAACACCGACAACGCCGGGGCGATTCAGGTGGCTGAAGACATTCTGCAGACCATTCGCTCGCTGGAGCTTGAACATGCCGGGCATCCGCTGGGGTATGTCACTGCGAGTGCGGGGATCACCACCCGCTATCCGGTTGACGATGCGGTGACCCCGGTTACTTTGCTCAAATCCGCCGATACTTGTCTGTATCAGGCCAAGCAGCAAGGGCGGAATCGCTGGTGCTCGGCGCAGGCATCCCGGCAAATCCAGCCGATTGCGGCGATGCCGCGGACGGATCGCTGAGAGCAACTACCACCCGCCAATTCCAGCGTCCTTCAAGTACATAAGCAGCGTCCTACAGCAGCCGTCCCTCACGCCTGATTACGTGGGCACCCTCGCCTTCGATACCGTCTGCTGCCTGATCCGGACAGAACACAGACGATGCGAAGAAAAGGCGTCTTTCCACTAGACCACCCATAAGATCGATTCAAGCAACGAAGACACGAGAGGTGTCCATGAAACACAAGAAGCCAAAAGCTCAACCAGCGCTTGCTTCCAGACTTCGTGCCGAAGAGCCCGGTTTGCCCATCAGGGTTTCCGCTAGTCAGCGGCATTTTTTGAAAGTAGCCGCAACGTGTGGCAAAGAAATGGAGCCTGATGGTTGGCTCGCCGGTGGCAGAACCTGAATCCCGCTTTGAAAAAACCGCCTGATTGGCGGTTTTTTTTCGCTTCAATATTGGCGCGCCCCGCGCCGGGCGCTCCAAAGACAGTGACGCGAAGCAAAAGCAGGAGAATTCCGAAAGCCCGCGCTTCATGATTTATTTACCGACTCAACCTTGGAATCGGCCCACACTCCCTCATATCAAGGAACATCTGCGACCCATTCGAGAGGAAGGACATGCCATGACCACTCAAACCGAAACTGCGATTCTCGCCGGCGGCTGCTTCTGGGGCATGCAGGATCTGTTGCGCCGCTACCCCGGCGTGCTGCAGACGCGGGTCGGTTACACCGGCGGCGATGTGCCGAACGCCACTTACCGCAATCATGGCAACCACGCCGAGGCCATCGAAATCGTCTTCGACCCCGCCGTGATCAGCTATCGGCAGATCCTTGAGTTCTTCTTCCAGATTCACGATCCGAGCACGCCCAACCGCCAGGGCAACGACCTCGGTCCGAGCTATCGTTCGGCGATCTATTACCTGAACGAGCAGCAACGCGATATCGCCGAAGACACCGCTGCCGACGTCGACGCATCGGGCCTGTGGCCAGGTCGTGTGGTTACCGAGATCGAACCGGCGGGCCCGTTCTGGGAAGCGGAGCCGGAGCATCAGGATTACCTCGAGCGCATTCCGAATGGATACACCTGCCACTTCATTCGCCCGAACTGGAAGCTGCCGAAACGCGGTTGAGGTGCAGCGGGGTCGGTGCGCAACGCGGTGTTCGTCGCGTTGTGCCTGATCCCTTTCTTCGCCAGACATGTAATACGTAGACAACCTCCCAGCTTGATCTAGCCTTGAAGGACATCACGCGGGAGTAGAACACCATGCCCCTCGTTCCCCGAAACCTGCTCGTCCTGCTGACTCTTGTCTGCATGGCAGCGCAGGCTCAAGGCGCAGATCCGCTTCAGCCGCCAGCCATCCTTCCCCTGCCATCCGAATCGGCGCCGCAACTCATCGCCTACCCGCCGCTCCCCGAGCCGCTCGCGCGCGGCGTTGTCATCATTCAGTACCGAACCGAACACGCCCGGATCATGCCGGTGTTTGGCAAAGTGGCAGCGGATGTGTCACCTCGTCTCGGTCACCTGCATGTCACGGTCGACGACTGGAAAGGCACGTGGGCGCACACCAGTGAAGATCCGATCATCCTGGTGGGGCTGACACCGGGCACACACAAGGTTCTGCTTGAAGTGGCGGACCCGACTCACCGGATTCTCACCCGTGCGACAGTGGATTTTGTCGTTCCCGAGAAAACGCCCTGAAGAGGCCATACATCGAATAGCGCCCATGCCATCCACGCTCATCAGCCTCGTCACCTGGCTTGCCCTTGTAACGCCTGCCCAGGCTGACACCTGCCCTGTCGGCGAAAAGCAAGTGTGCCTCGACAACTGCATTTGCCTGCCGGACCCGGGGCGTCTGTCTGAAGACCTCTTCCGGATCGCGGCTCCCGCTCTGGCGCTGGCGTTGACCCAGGCCCGCGCCGAAGCCGCCAACACCGACATCAAGCCGATTCCCCCGCACATCCGGGAGCAACTGCTGCGCTGGTATGACCCCGGCGTGCTCGATGCCGTGCACTACAAAGTCACCGATGACGGCCAATACAACGCCGCAACGGCCATCCTGCAGAACCCGGATGTCGGTGCAGTGACGCTGATCGACATCATCCTGTTCCGCGACGCTGAAACCGCAGAACACAACGTCGCGCTCTGGGCGCACGAACTGAAGCACGTGCAGCAGTTTCAGCAATGGGGAATCGAAGGGTTTGCTCAGCGGTATACGCAGGATTTCAACGCGGTCGAGGCTCCGGCCTACGCGATACAGGGCGAAGTCAGACGTTGGCTGCGAGCCGAAGCCCGGTGATCGGACATCCCCAGCGTCCATGCCGGGGATAATCCCATCGTTCAAGCACCAGAAAAAACCTAGGCCTTGCCCGCCGCTACCGCTGCCCTCACCTGCCCATGCTGCCGCGTGGTCACCAGCCCGATAAAGGAAATTGCCAGCGCCAGGCCGATGGTCGACGTCACTTCCAGACGATGCTCGGGCGTCACCATCATCACCGCCAGCGCGGCGCAGATGAACGCGATCACCAGCCACGTCAGCCATGGAAACAGCCACATGCGAAACGTCAGCTCGACGTTCTGCCGACGCAGCATCCGGCGCATGCGCAATTGCGAAACCGCGATCACCAGATACACCAGCAACGCAATCGCGCCGGAGCTGGCTAGCAGAAACTGGAACAACCCGGCCGGCATGAAATAGCTGAACAGCGTCACCCCGGCGCCGATCACGGTGCTGGCGATCACCGCCGCCCTCGGCACGCCCGCCGCGGAGGTCACTTTCAGCGGTTGCGGAGCATCGCCGCGACGACCCAGCGAGAACAGCATCCGCGAAGAAATGTAGATCGAGGAATTCATGCAACTGGCCACCGCGATCAGCACGACCACATCGACCAGGAATTTTGCGTTGGGAACGTTCATCAGCTCCAGCGCGCGCTGGTAAGAACCGACGGACGCCAGCAGCGGATCGTTCCACGGCACCACGGAAATCACCACGAAAATCGACAGCAGATAAAACACGCCGATGCGCCAGATCACCGAGCGCGTGGCCTTGGCGATGTTCTGCGCCGGGTTGCTCGATTCGGCGGCCGCGATAGTCACCGCTTCCGTCCCGATAAAACTGAACATGATGGTGATGAAGGCCCCGACCACCGCCGACAAACCATTGGGCGCAAACCCGCCGTGTTCCTTCATCAACCGGCTTAAACCGCTGGCCTCACGCTCCGGAATCCAGCCCATCAAGACCGCAAAACCCAGACCGATGAACCCGATGATCGCCACCACCTTGGCCATCGCGAACCAGAACTCGAACTCACCGTACTTGGACACGCTGAACAGGTTGGTCACCACCAGCAAAATGATCGACAACAACGCGAACAACCACGCATCGACCTGGGGAAACCACTGATTCAAGACATGCCCGGCGGCCAGCGCTTCGATCGGAATGACCAGCACCCAGAACCACCAATACAACCAACCAATGGTGAACCCCGCCCAACGGCCGATGGCCTGATCGGCGTAGGTGGAAAACGATCCCGTGTCCGGATGGGCCACGGCCATTTCACCGAGCATGCGCATGACCAGCACAACCAGCAGGCCGGAAAACAGATAAGCGAGCAAGACTGCCGGGCCGGCGGCGGCAATGGCGTGGCCGGAGCCGACAAACAGCCCCGCACCGATGATGCCGGCAATGGAAAGCATGGTGACATGACGCGGCTTGAAGCCCTGCGCCAACTGACCGTTCGAGTCCTTCGAGTTCAAGCTATTCATTGTTTTTGTTGTTCTCTGGTGATCGACGTTTGGGCGTACTGACGACGTGTCAGGCGATCATCATTTCTTCCTCTTGCCCTGCTCCAGAGCGGCGCACCTCAAGCGCTGCAGCGTTGCGAATCGGTCGGACGACGACGCAGGGCGATGAAATGATGCGTCACCTTACGTGCCCGGCGTTGATCGCAAATAGCCTGGGAGCGGCATGGACGAGTCTGATTTCGACATGGTGAATGGCATTCGGGCCCGTTCGAGAGCGCCATCACAGAATAAAAAAGGGGGACTGATTTATTCAGGAAAAATAAATCAGCCCCCCTTTTTCTGGCCGGTGTCACCCCTTGGTCAGATCAACCAACGGTGTCTGCCGCACCTCGGTCTGCCGCCCGCCCTGAATGTCGCTCACCTGCTTCAAGGCCTTGTCCACGGCCGCCTTATCCGCCAACAAGCTGTAGCTGATGCGGAAGTTTTTGTGTTCCTTCGGCCCGATTGTGGGTACCAGGTTCAGTGGACGCTGATAACGGCGGTTGTAGGAAAAACTCGTCCCCGGCTCCAGCCCGGTGACATAACCCTGGCCTTGGGTATCGGTGTTCTTCCACAGGGAAAACACCGGCAATGTCTGCGTATTGAAGCCAACCGAAACGCCCAGGCTGCCGGCCTTGTTATGCAACACGGTCAACGTATCGCCCTTGGCATCGGCATACGGCACCACGTTGTAAACCGTTTCGTCGTAGTCCTTGGTCGGTGAGCGGTAGGTTTGCCATTCAGCCAAGTCGCCCTTGGCCTTGTCGTTGAACGGCGACACTTGCTTCACCGGCGCGGCGAACCGAGCGCCCTGCTCCAGGAACGGAGTGCTGAAGTTACTGTGGTACAGCGCCTGGTATTCCTTCGGATAGTCACCGTTGTTCGTCAGGGTGTCGTTGAGCGCGAACACTACGCTGCCGGGCTCGGTAACCAGTTCGGTGGCGACGGAGAAGTCGACTTTCTTGAACGCCTGCTCTTTCAGCTCACCGCGCAGGGTGATGGCGTACGGTGGCGTTTCATCGATGTGCAGGGTGACTGTGTTTGCAGGAATGTTGGCGGCCCGGCCGTGCAGGGTCAGCAGTTCGCCGTTGTCGACGCCGGGGTGGCCGACCCACTCGTATCCGCAGCGGGTCACCAGCTCATTGAAGCCCTCCAGCCAGCCCAGGCCACCGCGGCCATTGAGTTCGATGAAGGACGGATTGACCACCTCCTTGACCGGCGAATCCCAACCCATGCGCACATCGCCGACCGAGGCCTGCAAGACGTTCATTCCGCGCGTCGGCACCACCGAGAGTTTCATCGTGCCGTTATCGATGTCGACAATGCTGACGCCCTCCTGCCGACCGCCATGCAAGGTGCGCAGGCTGACGCTGAAGGGTTTGTCGGTTTTCACGCCGAGTTGCTGGCTGGTGATCTGCCAGTTCTGAGCGGCTTTGTCGGTGTCGAGCAGAACGTAATCCCAGGCCATGGCGTGGGAGGCAGCGGACAGTGCGCTGAGGGCAACAACGAGTTTGAGCGGGGTCATGGGAGTGGCCTTTCTTGGAGTTGTGCCGTTTTTATAAACCTGCTGAAACGTTTCATCAAGCTTAAAAAGCGACGCGTGTTGGTAGATGCCGAGAAAGAATGGGGACGGACAGGAAAATTGAAATCGATGGGATCGCGTTGTCCCGCCGAGCGACATGGCGAGGGACTTGTTTAAGCGTTTTTCGAATGATGTTTAGAAACGCCCGGCATTACTTCCCCACGGCTACAGCGTCTTGCGTCATTGCCTACGACTACGCCAGAATCCGCCGGCTTGTGCGTCTGGGGTGCGGGTTTTATCGTTTCCGGGTCACTGAAAAACAGTGATCGGGTTTGGTAGCCCGCAGCGCTGACGCATTGCGTCACCTCATGCAGTTGCATTCATGCGACTGGATTTATGGTGGCCATGCTCAGGGCTTCTTCGGAAGCGCCGGTTCCAGTGCTCCGGTCTACCAACCTGCGTATGGTCGCCACCCCTCGTTTGGTAGCGAGAGTGGATGACTCCCCTTTAATAAGTGCTGGAGATTCATCTATGTTCAAACCAACACCGAACCCTCCCGAAACCGATCCGGTTTCTCCCTACAAATTTCCCGATTCCCGAACGCTCAACGAAGCGGCAGAACGCGCGCTCGATCACTACCTCACACCGCAGCAACGGATCATGGGCAGCCATCACAAACACGACCCAATGTACTTGGCCAACCCGGCCTACAACACTGAATCCCTCCTGGCCAACGCCAGCGAATCATTGGGGTCCGCCAGCGAAATGCTCAATAACTTTGCGGCGACTCTGGAGCCTGCCCATCGCAAGACTGCTATCGGGATTGCGCAGTTGGTGATGTTGAGTGAGTTGGCAGTGAATCAGGCGTTGGATCATGTTGAGGTGAAGACCTAAACGCTTGCCCTCTGCGACCGAATATACGCGGCTAAAGAAGGCATGAGCGTTGGCCGTAGCTGCCGCGATGAATGGCAGCTATTGGCCAAAAAGCAGGCATTTGCGCAAAAAAACAATCGCCCTTGGCTGCACCGATGATGTTAAAAAGACACTTTTTTCGGATAGGGCCAAATTATGGTGGGCGAGGTTGGGTTTTGTGATTGGCGTCCTTGGTCTGAACGGACAGAACTCGAAGGAAAGAATCTCCCGGGTGTGTACTTCATCGCGCGCAGTAAAAAGAAACCTGACAACTACCGGGTAAACAACGATTTCATCATCTACATTGGCGAGACAACAGGCCAGACATTGGCAGACCGGTTGCGTCAATTCAACACGTCAGCATTCAGCGAACGCCCCGGACATTCTGGAGGCAACACCTTTAGGTTGACACTTCTCGAAACCACGCCACTTGAGCATCTTTGGGTTTCAGCCTGCCCTGTCGACATGGGCCAGCCTTACACCACTGCCTACATCAAACACTTAGAGCGAAAGCTGCTCTGGGAGTACGTATGCACGTGGGGAAAATATCCGGATTGCAATCGGTCCTGACTAACGAGCTCGCAGCACTCGTAGAAATCAATCTCCATTTTTTTGCAAAATCTCCAGCCCGTTCTTGCAAAGACAACTCAATAACGCTGATCATTTCGCTGCCAGCGATGAATGCCCGAGCGGTTAGATTCATCGCACCACATAAGGACATGCCCTTGCGAAGATTGCGCCTCAGTAACAAAAAACTCCGAAACATCCCCCGCCATCTCCGTGCATTGGAATACTGGGCCGCGAGTTTCAGCGGCGAGTTCCATCCTCGCTTCGATGAGCACGAGCGCTACTCAAACTGGAAAATCCCGGTAATCAATACCCTCGTTGAAGGTCCGCAAGCACGTATCGAAGTGCAGGCCTTCTGTGTCCAGCAGTTGCTCGAAGCAGCGGCCCACCTTTCCCGCGCGGCGGATCGCAGCCAAGGCTACTACCGCGTCGCCTGCTTATTGACTTGGCCCTGGTTACACCAGAGTGAAGTGACCGTGTTCTATGACCGTGAGTACTACATGAGCTTTCTGGGGCAGCAGAACTCGCTTGCTCCGATACACTTGAGCGACAGGCTTGCCTTGGATGTGCCCGAGCAATTCATTGAGCATGGGCACGATGTAACCCAGGACGAAGATGAAGTCGAAGTTCAGTGGTGGTGTATTGGGGAACGCGCCTGAACAATAGTTTGATCCAAAAAGGAGACTGCTTTATTCCAGAAAAATAAATCAGTCCCCTTTTGTCCGAGTGAACGGTTTTAACAATTTATTATGATTCATTCCCAACTCTTCGCTGCCATTCCAAGCCAAATAACGGCTGCCTACGCATTGTCTTGCAGAACCCATCAAGGCCAGGATAAATGTTCGCTGCATTGATATTCATCTGGTTTAACTTCTTTAGACCACTGTAGCGTAGCTTTTTAGGGATTATGTACTTGACCATATCAGGGTTACCTATCTGATAATCTTTAACTATTTCTTCATGCGAATACTTCAATGTGTTTGTAGCCACAAACAACCCTTGTTGAGAAAGCAGACGATGATTAGAAAATGTTGGTTCAAAGGCAAAAAGAAATGGATCATCAGATGCATTCTCACCTTCGAGTACTCTGGAGTAAACTTCAAGGCGATTTTTACCAAAGTATTCGTCGTCATCATTTTTTATAGCATGATGATTTACGCAATAAACTGCAGCATTCCCTTCACCTGCCTCAAGAGCAAAAAATAATGCAATATAGGGAGAAAACGTAAAATCAAGAAGCCTCGTAGGTGCCCCATGGTGCTGCATTAACGACAACCAACTTAGACGATCAGCTTCTTTGGGTAGCGATGATAGATAAATATGTGCGTTGCACATAAAGCGATCAATCATTACTCGCTCATGCTCCAACCTATTCATACGCTTTTCAGTTCTTGCAAATGCCTTATGAATTGCTTGAGCCTCTTCAAATGCTCGATGTAACGAGCTTTCCAACTTCCAAGAGGAATCTATTTGGCCACGATAGATCCATTTTCTATAATGTTTTCGTGATACAGCTTTGTCGTACTCATCCCAGCTCTTGAGAGTTATGATTTCCATTATGATTATTTACTCACAACTATAAATAGACGACACATGTGTCGTAATTTTTTGTCACTCGCTTCTGATAACGATCCTTGCTCATGGTCAGCTCCTTTATCGGCTTTATACGCCCTGAAGCGGTGCAATGCACTTTTCTTCTAAATGGATATATTTAAATTTCACACCCTCAGTCGATTCTTTGAAAACTGCATCAAGGTCATCAAAAGAAGCAGCAACTATCGCCTGGAAGTTATTTTGACTGGCTAGCATGCGAAATAGCGCTTGCTGGCTTTTTGTGGCCATGGAGTGCTGGCCTGGCTCGTCCATCATGATGAAACCGAGGTGATTTCCGTTAATGTCTCTGCTTGATGCTGTTTGGTAAAGAGCCATGATATAACTCCAGATTAAGCGAACGAAGTCACTCGCACTAGAGTTTTGCGCCATATTTCCATTGCGAACGGCCTGCGCTTTTGTCTTGGCATCTGAAGGCGAGTCCACAATTTCTCGCAGTTCCAAGCGGGATAGCTGGGGTAACAGAGAGTCTTCGTTGAAAACAATGTCCGCGACATCAGCGCTATGGTAGTCGAACTCTCCCGCATTACCCCTAAAATGTTGCGCGAATCTTTGGATACGTCTTTTATCCTCTTCAGAATATCTATCTTTGGGGAGTAGCTTTCTCTTGTCTTGGTTTGCCTTGAATGCGGTGGCGAGTTTTGCCATATCTGCAAGTGAGTCTTCAAGTTTGTCAGAGAATTCCTCCAAACGTTCAATCTCCCACTCCAGCAAAACCTGCTTTTTCACAGCAGCTTGAGAGACTATGTTGCCTTTAGCTGCATCTTTGCGCAGAGACGAAAGTACGGATCGCTCTTTCTCAAGTTGACCTGAGTAATTTTGGCATACAATCTCCGCGTCGCGAATTTTCAGTTCCAGGCCCGTTTCTTGTTTAGCGAGCATTTTTGCCTGGCTTTCTAGATAATGAATGTTCGTCTCAATATCCATTGCGGAGCCGGTCAGATTTATGCTGATCAGCGAATCCTCAATATGCTGGTGACACGTCGGGCAAGAATCGCTTGCGGCATGCAGGTGCTTGCTTGCGCCGTATTCCCTAAGCTTTTTCGTGGTTTTGTTACGTGTGAGTTCTTCCTGTGTTTGTGTCTTTATCTGAATGTGGGTGCTTAGAGTTGAATTGAATATCGTCAAATTGCTTAGTGATGTTTCATAATCGTTCACCAGTTTAGTGACGATCGCCGTCTGTTGTTGCAGTTCCTCGGATATTGGAGAGTTCGGAGAACCGTTGTCAGGATTGATAGCCAGTTCAAGGTCTCTGTATTGTCTTTTCAGTGTGGCGATGGTTGTGTAAAGATTCGACTGTTCACCGTTCGCAGTGCGCAACGCTTGTACGTTGTTCTGCTCAAAATCTGAAGCTATTTTGTTTGGAATTCCAGTTAGATTTAGGCGTAAAACCGCTGCTTGCGAGGAGAGTTCTTTTTGCTTGGATGTCCAGTCATTGTTCAGACTGATGGACTCCAAATCCAACTCCATGCGCTGGGATTCTTGATCGAAGACACCTAGGCCAAGTAAGTATTCGACAACGCGCACGCGAGCATTGCTGACGCTATAGTAGGGTATATTCGCTATATAGTCTGTCCAACCACGTTTTTGCTCAATTGCAATCGCAGCAAAAATAGCTTGGAGGTACAGTTTTACTCGCTTTCCGTTGGAGTCGTGAATATTGGGTAAATTTAGACCTAAAAAATGCTCAAGATAAGTAAAAAAGCCTTCCTGATAAACGGCGCTGTAATTGTCGTGAATAAATTTGTAACTAGTGCCGCGCGTGCCTGAGTCAGGCATATGGGATTCTATTACTTCTGCTAGTTTTGTATTGTGAGTCTCGCTTTTGATCCAGCGCCTGATCGTGCTCGTCTCGCCAAGATGATTTTCTATTTCTACGGTTACATAGGACTCAGTTATGTGATGCTTTTTGCTGTCATGAATAACATAGTCTCTGACAGCGTAAGAAAGCGCTGACTCTCCCTTGCCGCCTACAAGCTCCTCCATCCCTAATGAGTATAGTAGGCAGTTCACGATGGTACTTTTGCCCGAGGAGTTGGATCCGCGAATAATATTCAGACCTTTTTGAAAGGTTGTGGCGAAGCCGAACTGTGTTCCTGAACAGGAGATGTCTATGCGAAAAGATTTGATATGCATTGTTTATTCCCAGTCCCTGGCTGTTTTTGTAACCATCGTCTCGGTGAGTTTTTTACCAAGCAGGTCTAATTGTTTTTTTTCTTTGGATAAAAATTCAGGATCGCTATTGATCTTTAGAAGGAACTCTTCGCCTGCGGGTAGGATTATTATTCCAGTCTCCTCCGGCCTCAGCAGGTTCTCTTCCACAGCTATTTGGAGGGCTACTGCAAGAGCTGGATCGAATCCCCAGACAGGTATAGATAGCTGCTTATTTTTTATGGCAGCCTGGAGGTCGGCAATACGAGAGTCTTTTTTTAACGCCCAATTGATCAGATGGAGTTTCAATAGGCTGCATTTCTGGGAGCGACCGCAGACTTTAATTATTAGTAGGCATTGCGCGATCTTGTATAGCGGCCTGTGCTCCGCTAAGACTGGTGCGGGCCGAGGGTTAAACTTTAGCGTAGCCATAATATTTCATTCACTATAGTCGAGTTGGCAGGCGCCCAGCCAGTACGAGATCTCATTAGCCACTATTTGGGAGGCAAGAGCATAGTCTACTGAGGGGTTGAGCTCTCGAATCAAGAGATCCGTTAGTTCGGTTCTGATTTTTTCAGTGAGTACGTCGGGTGTAGCGTTGAGGGTGTCCGACCACTCTTCCACATGCTTATGAAATACTGAGAGAATACGCTTAACCCTTTGGTACAGTAAAGGCGAGGCTTTGTTCAGTTCGTCATGGAAGCGGCTATATCTAAGAAAGCCCTCAAGCGTTGAAGAATAGAGGCGTTCCACCTTGGCCTTGTGAGCGCCATTCTCCATATTGAGTACAACTTTTTGAAAGCCCGCTGCTACTCTGGCAATAGATTTTCGTAGTATGTTTTCTTCGTAATTTATTCTTTCTAAGTCAAAAAATGGTAGCTCTAAAGTAACGCCTGGAATATGAAGGGCTTTTCCTTCCAATGCTTGGAATGCATGAATGTCGACTTCATAATGATCCGCTGTGTGCAAATCTATCCTGAAGTCGGGACTAAGTATGGAAAGATTCCAGGCTCTAGCTTCGGCTTCCTTTGCTTTGGCATGTTTTATTAGCTTGTTATCCGAAATTTCTGGTGTGACAAAGCACCAGTTTTTTATACGAGTGTCGCCGAGCCGAGCAAAAAGCTCCGCCTCATTTGTTCGCAACTTGCCAATATCTTTTGTGATTTTATCTCTTTGCTTTATATATAGCATGTCAGGGTTGTAGTGTTTGTTAGGGCAATAGCATTGGAACGCTATGCCGGTAGCTACATACCCTTCGATTCCCCAATCCCCAGGTGAAGCGGGCATTTCGACATAGCCATCTGCGCCGTGTCGATGCTTGAGTATTCGCTGTAACAGCGATTCCCAAGAGTTCCCGTCAAATAGGCCTAACCTAGATTGAAACATCGGGTCTTGACTCCATTCCTCTATGCTTCTGGCCCCGAGGCTGATCCTTGAGGCGATGTGGTGTTCGCAGAATACTCAGAAGCTTCGGCATAGGCTAGCAAGAGGCTACTACGGGCTCACTAAGGAGCAATTACTCGCCGGAAGGTGACCAGACTCGAGTGGCCGCTTCTGGCCGATAGCAGCCACCCGCAAGCACCGTCACTCCCACTCAAACCGCCCCACCGAAAACAACGAAAGATCCAGCTCACTCTCCCCCCGCAAACACCACTGCGCAAACGCCTCCCCCAGCGCCGCCGAGTGTTTGAACCCATGCCCGGAGCACGCAGACACCACCAACGTGTGCTGCAACCGTGGATGCTCATCAATAATGAAATGCCGATCCGGCGTAACGGTGTAGGCGCAAACCGCTGACTTCACCACCCGATCCGTCAGCCCGGCAATCCGCCCCTTCACCTGCTGCTCGTACATCTCGCGTTCTTCCTCGGCCGAGACTGTGCGATCCAGAGTTTCAGGCGTGGACGTGCTGTGATATTGCGCCGTCGCCACCTTCAAACTGCCCTCCCCCGGCAATGCGGGGAAGCCATAGAAATCGTCGTCCGGGCCGTGAGTGAAGATGAACGTGGGTGAGTGGCCGACCAGTCCCGCGTCAGGCTCGGTCTCGAACCAGAACAGTTTTTGCCGATAGACGCTGAGCAGTCTGTCGAACGGCGCGCCGAGCAAGCCGCCCGCCCAGTTGCCGGCGGTGACCACCAGTTTGTTCGCCCGCACGGTGCGCTGGTCGGTGGTGACGGTGACGCCCTGTTCGTCCGAGCTGATGTGGGTCACGGTCTCGCCCTTGTAGAGCGTGGCGCCGTGTTGTTCGGCCAATCTCAGTTGCACGTCGATGCAGCGTTCGGGCCGTACAAAACCACCTTCGGGCTCGAAGTAGCCAATGGCGTCGTCGCGCACCTGGGCAAACTGCGGGAAGCGCTGGCGGATTTGGGCAGCGTCGAGGACTTCGTGTTCGATGCCGTAGGTCTGTGCCAGGGCGATGGTGCGCAGGGTGAAGTCGGTTTCGTCGGCGGGATCGAAGTCGGGGCTGGAGGTCAGCACCAGCAGGCCGGACTGTTCGAACAGCGACTCGCCTGACAGCGCTTCCAGTTCGCGCCAGATGCGGTGGGAGTTGCGCACGATCGGCACGTATTGCGCGCCCTCGCCCACGGACAGTCGGGTGATGCGGGTGTCGCCATGGCTGGAGCCGAACGTGTGCGGCGGATGGTGGCGGTCGATGCCGACCACGTTGACCCCGGCTTTCGCCAGTTGATACACCGTGGCCGCGCCCATGGCGCCGAGGCCGATGACCAGTGCTTCGCATCGTTCCATGATTGATTTCCGCTCAGGCAAAAGAGCCACAGTGAAGCGGATCAGGCGATGGAAAACAATCCGTTGAAAGCTGTGCTCAGGCAAAAATGCGGGAAGCGAGCTAATGGGCGTCCCATTTACTGTCAATCAGCCGTCTGTCGGTGCTAGCTGTAGTCAAACGAAATTTGATAGTCGTTGGTACTCAGTGCGATCTGATGTTGAAAGTACGGCTGAATAGTCGCGACCCACTTTTCGACGACGTTGAAGCCGCCATTATTGATGTTGCCCTCCACTGGAATGCCTAAGGCATTCAACACTGATTCATCATCCCCCAGATCTTTTGACGTCTCCTCGCCCTGGAATTCCAGGGTTGCTGTGTCGTACCACTCCAGCCTCAGCTCCAGTCCCATCTATTCCTCACAGATATTTTTTTGACGAAAAAAGGGACGGTGGCCCCGTGCCCTTTGCTCTCCGCAGTATCAGTATTTCGCACAGGTGCCCATGAAATACTCCAGTCCGCTCGGGAAGCTGACATTCAGCAGGGCTCCCAGTGCCGCTACCTGATCCTCACTCAGTAACAACTCACCAGGATCCAGTTCGCTCAGGGGCTTGGATTCAATGAGCTGTGCAACTTTTTCATTCATTTCGCTACCGTCGATATCCAACTCGAACTGCAACGTGTCGTCTTGGACGTGATCGGGATAAAAGCCGGTTATTGAAAGGAAGAGCATGGCTTGTTCCTTCATGCAAAAAGGGGCGGATATATTTTCGTGAATAGATCCGCCCGCTTTACTACTTCTTCTTTCTATACGTTGCATGTCAGTTGGAAATAGAAATTTCGATCCGCAATCGACCTACCGGCAAGCTCTTCGATTGCTTGCATTTGTGGATGGCTCAAATCATAGCCTTCCCACCCCTGCGGTTCTTCTTTCCAACCCATGATGGCTTTGATTTGCTCATCACATCCCTGTGGCAATTCGATAACGAAAGCCTGGAAGTCTGTCTCGATGTCAAAAGCTTCTACTAAAAATCTCAAGGTTCAATGCTCCTTTTCTTGCCATTTTTAGATTTTTTATTCTTTTTTGTAGATGACGGCTCGCCTAAAAGTGCCCAGCCCCGCAGGGATTGCGGTGCCGCTTATTTTCTTGAGTGCGACGCCACCGCTGTCATCGGCTTCCCGGCCACCCAGCAAAATCAGCTCGCCGTAATCCTTCAGGCTGTCAGTCGGTACCATCCCCGAAGGATTCGAGTAATCGATGATCGCGTCCGGCAACCTGCAGGACTTGGCAAACACGCAGCCGGCACGCACCGCATCAGGCTTGTTCGCCGCCACCTCACGGCTGCGCTCGAAGGCGTCCTGTCTCGCCAGCATGGCGTCGTACTTGTCTTGTCGGTCTTGCTGATCGGCCAGTTCAGTGGCCGTCATATAGCGGTAGGTGACGTGATGCCCGTCGCCCGCTGGTGGGTTGGGAACCCGGGAAATGTCCTTTTGAACAGCCACTGATTGTCCTTTCGTTCATGCATCGACAGCCCCTCGCAAGGGGCTGCACGACGTTAACGAAGCAGGAAAATCGTGGCTGTAGGACGTATCTCTAAAGACGTGGGGATTGTTCGACGTGAACGGATTGCATCTCGGCAACGACCGCCTCAATCACACACAAAGCCGTCGGCGACAGGCTCCTGCCCTGCAAACTCACCACGCCAATTTCCGAATGAAACCCCGACCTGTCGACAACATGAAGCTCGATCAAACGCCCCACCCGAATGTCTTCAGCCACGGCGCCATGGATGACGCCGAGGATGGTGTCGGTTGAGCCGGCCACGGTCTTGAGCAACGCCACGTCATCGCACTCCAGCACGATGGGCAGTGCCTGGCGGGTGGAGATGCCGAGGGTTCGGGCGGTCTCGAGCTTCACCACTTCCGGCAGGCGCGTCGTGGCGACGCCGTAGCCTTCCAGTTCGCCCATCGCCACTTTGCGCCCGGCCAGCGGGTGCTCCGGACGTACGAAGAAGCCTGCCGAGACCTGGCCCAGCGAACGGATCAGCAGATCGGATTCCGCCGTGAAGTTGCGGATGTCGGCAACAAAGAATTCGATCGCTTCAGCGCGCAGCCGCGCTTCGAGAATCTGCCAGTTGTTCACCTCGACACGCAGGGTGACTGCCGGGTGATCCAGGCGCAGTCGCGGCACCACCTGATGCATCAACATCGCGGCCGGGAACGGGCCGACGCCGAACGCGAGGCTGCCCAGTTGGCGATCGCTGTAGAGCGCCATGTCCCGCTCCAGCGACCGGGCATCGAACAGCAGCCGCCGCGCCCGCTCGATCAGAAACTCCCCCGCCGGCGTCGGGCGGACGTCGCCGGTGTCGCGATCGAACAGGCGCTGCCCGGTTTCGCTCTCCAGCGCCTGAATGCTGCGGCTCAGGGCCGGCTGGCTGAGGTGCACGCGCTCGGCCGCGCGGCCGAAATGGCGTTCATCGGCCAGCGCGAGAAGGTGTGACAGTCGTTTGAGGTCCATTCCAGCGATGCTAGCGACGCATTATCCGGATGTAAACAATGCATTGGATACATCGCTGCCCTGCCCCTAGGCTGGAGCGCATTCGACCCTCGGAGAACAACAAGAATGAAACCGACCCTCTACACGATCCTCGCCCTGACGCTGGTGTCCCTCGCCGGCTGCGACAACAAGCCCAGCATCGCAGCCGGCGACGCCACGCCCGCCACGGCAGCGCTGATCCAGGCGTCGATCAAGGGCCTGGACCTCAGCGACAACCGCGACATGGAAGATGCCCAACGCGGTTTCATCGCCCGCCCCACCGGCAAGATCCTCGGCTCCGACGGCAATGTCCTGATCGATTTCGACGCGTACCGTTTCGTCGAAGGCCAGGCGCCGGCCACTGTCAACCCGAGCCTGTGGCGGCACGCGATGCTCAACGCACAGATCGGCCTGTTCAAGGTCCGCGATGGGATTTACCAGTTGCGCGGTTTCGACATCGCCAACATGACACTGATCGACGGGCAAACCGGCTGGATCGTGGTCGACCCGCTGACCTCCCGGGAATCCGCCGCCGCAGCGCTGGCATTCGCCCGCGAGCATCTGGGCAACAAGCCCGTCACCGCGATCATTTTCACCCACGACCATGCCGACCATTTCGGCGGTGTACTGGGCATCACCTCAAGCAGCGAAGTGGCCCAGCGCAACATTCCCATCGTCGCGCCCGCCGGGTTCATGGAGGAAGCCACCAGCGAAAACATCCTGGCGGGCCCGGCGATGGCGCGGCGTTCGATGTATCAGTTCGGCAAGAACCTGACGCCGGGCGCCACCGGCATCGTCGACACCGGGCTGGGCAAGAACGTCGCCTACGGCAGCATGGGCATCCTGCCCCCGACGCAGATCATCGACCAGCCGATCCAGCCGCTGGTGCTCGACGGCGTCAGCTTTGTGTTCCACAACATGCCCGGCGCGGAGGCCCCGGCCGAGCTGACTTTTTCAATCCCCGCGCTCAAGGCATACGGCGGTGCGGAGCTGCTGACGCAGACCATGCACAACCTGCTGCCGATCCGTGGCGCCAAGGTCCGCGATGCACTGCGCTGGTCCGACTACATGCAAATCGCCCTGGATGAGTTGGGCGACACCGAGGTCTATTTCGGTCAGCACAACTGGCCGATCTGGGGCAACGAGCGGATCCGCGAATTCATCACCAAACACCGCGACGTCTACAAATACCTGCACGACCAGACCGTGCGCCTGATGAATGCCGGTTACACCCCCAACGAGATCGCCGACAAGATCCAGTTGCCGGATTCGCTGGCGTCGTACTTCGGCACTCGCGGCTATTACGGCGACCTGCGCCACAACGTCAAGGCGATCTACCAGCTGTACCTGGGCGCCTACGACGGCAACCCCGCCCACTTGAATCCGCTGGTGCCCAAGGAATCGGCAAAGCGCTACGTCGAATTGATGGGAGGTAACGCCAAGGTGATCGAGGCCGCGCGCGTGGCCTATGACAAGGGCGAATACCGCTGGGTCGCCGAGCTGCTGGATCAGGCCGTGCTGGCCAAACCCGACGACACCGCCGCCAAGGAACTGCTGGCCCGCGCGTACGAACAGATGGGCTATCAGGCGGAATCGGCAACCTGGCGCAACAGCTACCTGACCGCTGCCATGGAGCTGCGCAACGGCCCGCCGGCCAAGGGTGTCAAACGCTCCGACCTGATCGAACTGATGAAGCAGACGCCCACCGAACGTTTCCTCGAAGCCATGGCCGCGAGCCTCGACGGGCCGGCGGCGGTTGGCAAGAACTGGACGTTCAATCTGGTGCTGACCGATACCGACGAATCGTTCGTGCTGTGGATCGAGAACGCCGTGCTGCACTACCGAAAAGGCCCGACGGCGGCGAATGCCAACGCCACGCTGACCGTCACCAAGGACCTGTTCGTCCAACTGCTGGGCGGCACCGCCGGACTGAAGGAAACGCTTACCTCCGATGATCTGAAGGTGGATGGCAGCAAGGTCGATCTCGTGAGGTTTCTGGGGCTGCTGGAAAAGGCGCCGGGGAATTTTGCGATAGTCGCGCGGGCAGGAAACTGATCCGCCGAGGCCATCGATCACCGGAACAGCGGTCGATGGCCTCTGGACGCTTACCCAAGCAAAATCCAATGAAAACCGGAGGCTCGGGCAAAGCTTTCCATTGGATTGTTCAGCATCCTGCGCAACCCGATCGCCGCGAAGCCATCCAGCGTATGGACGTAGAACCTGCACCCGAGCGAAACCCCGAATCCATCGTTTTCATCATCGATGATGACGCTCCTCTGCGCGAGTCGCTTGGCAGCCTGCTGCGCTCCATCGGCCTGCGCGTCGAGCTGTTCGGATCGGTCGCCGACTTCATGCAATACCAGCGACCTGACCTGACCAGTTGCCTGGTGCTCGATGTGCGATTGCAAGGCACCAGCGGGCTGGTCTTTCAGCAGGCGCTCGCCGACGCCAACATCCATTTGCCAATCATTTTCATGACCGGGTACGGCGACATCGCCATGACCGTTCGCGCCATGAAAGCCGGTGCCGTCGATTTCCTGGAAAAACCGTTTCGCGAGCAGGCCATGATCGACGCCGTGGTCGCCGCGCATACGCGGGACAGGTCGCGCCGCGAGTGCGAACGCCGCCAAAATGAATTGCGCACACGCCACGGGACACTCACGGTCAGAGAGCAAGCGGTGATGGCGCTGGCCGTCTCGGGTCTGATAAACAAGCAGATCGCCAGTGCCATCGGCCTGAGCGAGATCACCGTGAAAATTCACCGCAGCCAGGCCATGCGCAAGATGCGCGCGCAGTCGTTTGCCGATCTGGTTCGAATGGCCGAAAGTCTGGGCATTAACCATTAGATGTATCGCCCTTATGCGGCGCGCATAGAGTTGCTTATATACGTTGGTATGACTTCTCCATACGCTGGCAGGATAAAACCAAACTTATGCAACATGGTTGATCCCTACCGCCAACAGTAAAATCCCTCCATCAAATGCGACGGCCGGCAAAGTTATTGACTTCGCGGTTTCCTCGCGCGCCGACACTTGTCGATCCACTCATTGACTCAGGGATGACTGATCAACATGTATGACTTTTTTGAAGACCCGTACCGCGTGCTGAAGTTGTCCCACGTGTTGCTGGTCGGTGGCCTGGGCATGTTGATGGTGGGGATTTTCCTGGCTTATGTGTTTGACGCTCACCTGACCTTGCCCACGCTGGTCGGTGCGCACGGGATGACGATCCTCGGGCCGACCGCGATCAAGCTGGGCTACGTCATGCGCTTGATTGCGTACAACCGTATTCGCCTGGCAGCACAGGAACATGGAGTTTCCCACTAGAAGTATTCGATTGAATTCAAACCTGTCTGGTTGCAACCGGAAGTTCATTAACGAAGTCCCACTACGACTCAGGATGATCACGATGAAAACTATTGGATTGGTATTACCCGTCGCCATTGTTTCAGCCACCTGGATAGTTGCCACTCATGCATTCGGCGCAAATTGCCTGCCCGATATGCCGGTGGCCAACAGACAGGAAACCAGTGCTCCGGATTCAGAAACTTCATCAGTGCAACAGCACCGAGCCAGAAAGGCGCCGACCCAGATTGCCGAAGGGGGTTCGGATCGGCTGATGGAGCGTCGTGTTGCCGAGGGCGGTTCGGATCGTCTGATCGAACGCCGCGTGGCCGAAGGCGGATCCGATCGCCTGATCGAACGCCGCGTGGCCGAAGGCGGCTCCGATCGCCTGATCGAACGCCGCGTGGCCGAAGGCGGATCCGATCGCCTGATCGAACGCCGGGTAGCCAGCAATCAGTACGATGCCGCGATGAACATGCGAATGCATTTTTCGATGGATTGATTGGCCGGCTGAGTCCTTACTCCGGCAACCCCGCCAACCGCAAACCTTCGGCAAACCGGGCAACGTCTTCAGGCCGTTGAATGGGCAGCCACGCGCTCAGGCTGGACACCCGCAATGTCGGGTCCAGCCGGCGCACCCGTTCCATGGCCTGCCCGGCTTTGTCGGCTCGTCCATTGAGCGCGTGGCTGGCGGCGATCAGGGCCGCCGCTACCAGCAGACTGGGCAGGTTTCCCTGCGCTTTCTCGGCCCAGGAAACCGAACATTCGAAGCGACCGGCGAAGAAGTGCGCCAGCGCCATGCCGACCTGCATGCGGAACATTTCCGGATCCAGCGGGCTCAGTCGCACGGCATGTTCAAGATTGGCAATGGCGGCTTCGGTTTCGCCACCCAAGGCGCACAGGATGCCACCCAGATACCAGGCCGGCGCCAGATTAGGGTTGAGCAATCGAGCTCGATCAAGCAGGGCGATGCCGCAGTCGACATCCCCGGTCAGATGGGCCAGGGCATGACCGCAACGGGTCAGCGCCACCGCGTCGTCACGCCCCAGCTCCACGCCCATGCGCGCCAGCCGCGCACCTTCGGCGATTTCCCGGGGCCGGTCGGTCATCCAGCCGTTGAGCTTGCGCCAGAAATGGCACCACGCGGCCATGCCGTATGCCGAGGCAAATTCCGGATCCAGTTCAATCGCCCGGTAGAACAACGCCAGTGCCTGCTCGATCGCCTCTCGGGTGCCGATGTGCAGTTTGGCCGTGCCCCGCAGGTAGTAATCGTAGGCATCGAGGCTGTCGGTGGGCTTGCGCTTGGCCCGCTCGATTTCCGCTCGTTCAAGCTGCGGCGCAATGGCGCCCACTACGCTCTCGGCCACTTGATCCTGGAGTTCGAAAATATCGTCGAGCAGGCCTTCGAAGCGCTCGGCCCACAGATGCGTGCCGCTGCACGCATCAATCAACTGGCCGGTGATGCGGATCTTGTTGCCGCTCTTGCGCACGCTGCCTTCCAGCACGTAACGCACGCCCAGTTCCAGCCCGACGCCCCGCGCGTCGACCGCCCTGCCCTTGTAGGTGAAGCTGGAGTTGCGGGCGATGACGAACAGCCAACGCAGGCGCGACAGCGCGGTGATGATGTCTTCGACGATGCCGTCGGCGAAGTAGTCCTGCGCGGGGTCGCCGCTGAGATTCTGGAACGGCAGGACGGTGATCGACGGCTTTTCCGGCAGGACAAGTGTCGTGGCCACTTCGGGTATCGCAGGCGCTTCGGGCGCATTGACGGGGCTGTCGCTCAAGGTGATTTCGCCGACGAAGCGATAGCCCTTGCGCGGCACCGTACGCACCAGGCGCTGCTGCTCACCGGTGTCGCCGATGACCTTGCGCACGGCGTTGATGTGGCTGGTAATGGTCGACTCGGAAACGATCCGGCCACTCCACACGGCGCTCAACAATTCGTCCTTGCTCACCACCCGCTCGCGGTTGCTGACTAGCAGCAACAGCAGATCGAAGACCTGCGGCCCGACCGTCACGACTTGCCCGCGCCAGGTCAGTTCCCGGCGCAGCTGATCGAGCAGGTAGTCTTCAAACGCGAATTGCACGGTGGCTGTTCTCTGGTCTGGCGCCCCCGACTCCGTGTCCGAGCGGGCGATTGTCGTGCGCCCAATGATACGGCAGACCCTGGGCCGTCGCACCGGTCTGGGCATTGGTCTACGCATCTGCCGACGGATTGGCCTGTCTGGACAAAAAACCAAGGCAAATCCAAGGTCACCACAAGGATTTGCCCGAGCGCCGCAAGCATGCTCATGCCACATCGACAGCAACGGTTGCGGTCGGCAAGTGGAGAGATGTCATGAAGATAGTCGTTATCGGAGGCACCGGCCTCATCGGATCGAAACTTGTGAACAATCTGCGCGAACGCGGCCACGACGCACTCGCCGCCTCGCCTAACACCGGCGTCAACAGCATCACCCGCGAAGGCCTGGCCGAAGCAATGGACGGTGCCCAGGTGGTGGTCGACGTGTCCAACGCGCCGTCGTGGGAAGACCAGGCCGTACTCGACTTTTTCGAGACCTCTACCCGCAACCTGCTTGCCGCCGAAGCCGCCGCCGGGGTTCGCCATCACGTTGCGCTGTCGATTGTCGGCAGTGAGCGCCTGCCCGCCAACGGTTACTTCCGCGCCAAGGTCGCGCAGGAGAATCTGATCAAGGCGTCCGGCATTCCATACAGCCTGTTACGGGCCACGCAGTTCTTCGAATTTGTCGGCGGCATCGCCCAGTCCGCCACCGTCGGCGACGAAGTGCGCCTGTCGCCGGCATTGATCCAGCCCATGGCCTCCGACGATGTCGCCGCCGCACTCACCGACGTGGCACTGGCCGCGCCGATCAACGGCACACAGGAAATTGCCGGCCCCGAAGCCATGCCGCTCGACGAGTTGGTCCGGCGTTTTTTCCGCGCCACCCACGACACCCGCAAAGTGATCCCGGACGTCCACGCCCGCTACTTCGGCGACGTGCTCGACGACCAGTCGCTCACCCCCGGTAGCAGCAACCCGCGCCTGGGCTCGACGCGCTTTGAAGACTGGCTGGCGCAATCGATCCAGCGCTAACCCCCCCATCCGCTTAGAAGGAGTCTCGCCATGTTCAGCCGAATCCTGCTGGCCGCCACGTTTGCGGCCCTTTCAATCTCATCCGTCTCGGCCGCCGAGCCGCAGGGGGGCAAGGTCACCGTGGTGTTCGACCGTGCCCTGCCCAACGTCCCGGGCAAATCCATGCGGGGCGTGCTGGTGGAATACGCGCCCGGTGGATCTTCGCCGGCGCACTTTCATCCGAAGTCCGCGTTCATCTACGCCACGGTGCTTGAGGGCGCCGTGCGCAGCAAGGTCGGCGACGGGCCGGAGAAGGTTTACAAGGCGGGGGAAAACTTCGTCGAACAACCGGGCGACTTCCACGCGGTGAGCGCCAATGCCAGCACCACCGAACCGTCACGTCTGCTGGCAGTGTTCGTGCTCGACAGCAACGAGACCGACCTGGTCAAACCGGTCAAGCCGTAACCGATCCATTCGCCGATCCACCTTCGGCAGCCCGGCTGCCGAAGGAATCGGCCTTGCGCGGGACCCCGAACATGAACGCGCCCCGGCCCACCACCGCCAGCACGGTGCAATCCGAAACAACGCCGGCGACACCGCGCCAAGGCAAGCGCAAGGCGGCAGGACTGCTGTTGTGCGCCCCCGCTCTGGCGATTGTGGCGGGCGGTTATATCGTGCTGTACGGCGGCAAAAGTATCTCGACCGACAACGCCTATGTGCGTGGCGATGTCACGTCACTGGCGGCCGAGATTGCCGGTTACGTCACCAGCGTCGAGGTGCGCGACAACCAGTCGGTACAGAGCGGCGACGTGCTGTTTCGCATCGACGATCAGGACTATCGCGCCCGCCTCGCCCAGGCCGAAGCCAACTTCAAATCGGCACAGGCACGCCTGAGCGATGTCGATGCCCAGACGCAACTGCAACATGCGCAGATTCGCCAGGTCGAGTCCGAGCGCCGCTCCGCCGCCGCGCAGATGAACCTCGCCGGCAAGACCCACGACCGCAACCGCAAACTGGTCGCCAGCAATGCCGTGAGCATGGCGCTGGTCGATGAGACGGCGGCGGCCCGTGCCGCGACCAGTCTGCTGGGGCGAACGGTGTCGGAGCAGTCGCTGGTGATCGCCTTTGACAGTGCGTTCATGGCGGTGACGTTGCTATTTGCGGTGGCGGCACCGCTGCTGGTGGCGATCAAGATCGGCTTTGCGAAACAAGCCGGATCAAAACATTGATCTTTCACCCCGCACTCAGTGAAAACCCCGGGTACACGTCGGGGGTACGTTGCTTTCTTCGAAAACAGAATCAGGCAAGTAATCGGTAGAAATACACTACAGGCTGTGCGAGCAATCCGGGAAGAATGGTTCTTCGATACATTCATCAAGGACTTTCCCATGCTCGTACACGCCTACGGCGCCCATGCCGGCGACCAACTCCTTGAGCCGATGCAGATCAATCGCCGCGCTCCGGCGGCCCATGATGTGCAGATCGATATCGCCTTCTGCGGCATCTGCCACTCCGACCTGCACCAGGTGCGCGCCGAATGGGCCGGAACGCAATTCCCTTGCGTGCCCGGGCACGAAATTGTCGGCCGTGTTTCGGCGGTCGGCGCCCATGTGTCCGACTACAAGGTCGGTGATCTGGTAGGTGTCGGCTGCATCGTCGACAGCTGCAAACACTGCGACGATTGTGAAACCGGTCTGGAAAACTACTGCGACGGCATGATCGGCACTTACAACTTCCCGACCCCGGACGCACCGGGCTGGACCCTTGGCGGCTACTCGCAAAACATCGTGGTGCATGAGCGCTACGTGCTGCGTATCCGCCATCCTGAAGCTCAATTGGCTGCCGTCGCGCCGCTGCTGTGTGCGGGCATCACCACCTACTCGCCGCTGCGTCAGTGGAATGCCGGGCCGGGCAAAAAGGTCGGTGTGGTCGGTATCGGTGGCCTGGGCCACATGGGCATCAAACTGGCCCATGCGATGGGCGCGCATGTCGTGGCGTTCACCACCTCCGAGTCCAAGCGCGAAGCCGCCAAGGCACTGGGCGCCGATGAGGTGGTGGTGTCGCGCAACGCCGAGGAAATGGCCACGCACACGAAGAGCTTCGACTTGATCCTCAACACCGTCGCCGCGCCTCACGATCTCGACGAGTATCTGGTGCTGCTCAAGCGCGACGGCGCCCTGACGCTGGTCGGCGCGCCCGCCTCGCCGCATCCGTCACCGAACGTGTTCAACCTGATCATGAAGCGCCGGACCATCGCCGGTTCGATGATCGGCGGCATTGCCGAAACCCAGGAGATGCTGGATTTCTGTGCCGAGCACGGCATCGTTTCCGACATCGAGCTGATTCGCGCCGATCAGATCAACGCGTCCTACGAGCGGATGCTGCAAGGCGACGTGAAGTATCGGTTTGTGATCGATAACGCGACGCTGGCTGGCTGAATACATCATGACGAAAGAAACCCGCAGACTTTGACCGGCGCGAAGGTAGCCCCTGTTTCCAGTGGGGGCTATCTTCTGATTCGTTTTCATGTCAACGGTCTGTTTCACTCATGAAAGCGCCTGCTCTTTATATTTCAGCAAAATCTTTTCGATAATCAACGAACGAATGTGCAATGCTGAAATTTTATGTTTGTCGGCAAACTCTTTTGCTAGCGTCCCTACAGTGGTGGTCCGTATTTTTTCGTCCTCATAATATTCAATTTTCACATCATCTTCCCACGTCAACGTAGCCAGATAGTCATCGCGCAACTTCCCGTATGCCTGAGTCAAGAACACATTCCCCATGTCGACTTTTTCAATGGTTCTGCTCTTCACCCGAAAGGTTTTATGATCGATTCTGCCTCTGGATCGCCAGCTTCTTTCTTCTGCTACAAATGTTGCGGTCACATCAGAGTCTTCTGAGGATGTGATGAAGCACGGGTCATACATCAACTCGTCACTGATCATGATGACCTGTTCAAGCGGCCGTCCACCGCCCCCCTCGCTCTTTTTAGCCTCGACCATCATCCCGACCTGAGCGCCATCTTCAACTTCATCGGCAACTACAGGATCGCGCCATTTATAAACAGGAACTCCGGAACCACTGCCCATAGAGGAATATCGATAGGTGGATTTGAAGGGAAGTTTATCTTCCCTGTCAGTCTCGTAACCGCTCTGCAGGTTGCCGGTATTGACAACGTTGACATCCGACATCACGACAATGCCTCTGTGACTGTAATGCAGTCCGGCTTGTTGGGCGGCAAGCCTTGAAACACCAAAGCCTGCAATCGGTTGATCGCACGTCCAGGAGACAATTCCGACGTTAAGTTTTTCCATGACGTCTCCGACATTATCCATATAACACTTTGCCTCCGCGCCATGGACAACGAGGAACGTAGGGCGTTCTTCGGCATGGGCCGCCCACAAAAGTGCTCTGCAGAAATTGATGTCTTTCAGCAGCGCAGGACAACCAATTGTCGGAACAGCCATGACTTTGCGATGAACGTCATTGCATCCGGGCTTCAGCAACATTTCAAACTTGAACTTGACCTTTGCCCTTCCTCGTCGTTGGCGCAGCTCTTCACACTGCGCTGGCAAATAAATATTAGAGCAACCCACGGGCTGATATTTCATGGCGCCTTTGCCACCGTTATCGTGATATCGATAAACGAATGAGCAATAGGCCACCGCATCACCCTTTTTGAAATCTGAAAGTTTCGCCGGTAATTGCGGGTAACCCAATCCGAGTGCCACACTGAATGTGTGGTCAAAAATCTCTATCGGGCACTCTTGCATGATCATGTGTTCGGCGAAGTGTTCGTCATCCTCATCATAGATACCGGATGCCGCCTGGATATCCTCTTCCATCATGCTGGATTGATCCATTTCCATCTCGACACGCTCCGTCACCGTCCCTAGATATGAAACTCGTAGATCCTGTTGCCCTTGCTTTCGCGCGTTCGCGCCAGCTCTTTCCACCCCAATGTCTCGACCAAGCGTATCGACGGCAGGTTCGTTCGTGCAATGTTCGCCCGTAACCTTATCGAGTGCGGTTGTTTGCTCAGATGCACAAGCAGTTTTCCAATGGCATTGGTGGCAACTCCATAGCCCCAGAACGGCCGGGCGACCCAATAGGCGATGGATGTGAAGGGCAGTTCGTTACGTAACGTGATCGCTCCAATGAATCCAGCCTCCGAGTGTCTGATCGCGTAGGCCTCCTGACCATTTCCGGCACTGACCGACCTGATGTGCGTCCGAATCTGTTCCAGACTTATACGCGGCAGCATTCGGCCAAGCCTCCAGACATCCGGGTGTAGTGCATAGTGGAAATATCGCTCGGCATGGACTGTCGCCAAAGGCTCAATGGATATCGAAGGGCGAACCGGCGCGCAGACTCCAGCGCTTCGGGAAAGCCTGCCTGCGAACGGATTGTCGAACGGAAACGGAGTTTGCGCTCGAGTGACGATATCGTTGTCGGCAGCACGCTCCCAGATGTCCGTTTTCATACCTTCGAACAACGGTGTCATGCGCCGGCTCTTGTCCGGCCCCGCCGAGATCAATAAATCATGTGCAGCGGGATACTCTGCAAACAGCGGCCCGACTACAAAGCAAAGCCGTATGAATGAGCGAAGATCCGGCGCCTCTCGCAAAGTGTATTTCTCAGCCATCTCCAGCGCCGTTGCCAGCCGAGCGTCCATCTCCGCCGATGACAATCCCATAACGGTATGCGGGGCTGTTTCCTTCAGGTCAAGTATCACCTTCCTGCCAACTTGTTCGCGCGCGTTGTAGTTGAACGCCTCCATCTGCTCATGCCTGATCATCAGCATACAATCGACCGTCCCTTGGTTTATTGGCATGCCTGCCTACGCCAAACTCACGTTTGCACACCTTCAACTCCACAGGATAGTGGCATTCAGCCATTTTGCAGACTACCTTATGCATGCCGCATCAACCGCATACCGGCAAATCGCCCGACGCGCGGGAATGGCGACTCAGACACAAGCGCTGTCAGCCATAGGGTCGCTTCAGCTTTAAAAGGAATGGATTTCAATCTGGCGCAACGTCTCGTTGTGCCGACAAGGACGGAGTTCAAGGCATGCTGGACGCCAACGCTACCCACATTACCCTCACGCTCGAAGGCGCTTCGGCCGACCTGCAAGTCCTCAGCTTCACCGGTCGCGAAGCCCTCAACGAACCGTTCCGTTTCGACATCGAACTGGTCAGCGCCCGTCCC
>NZ_NEKA01000006.1:0-388273 GCF_002113205.1 Pseudomonas sp. B16(2017) | reverse complement strand
ACGGAAACCGCGTGCGCCGGTTCTCATGGTCGACCCAGACCACCGAAGCGCCATCAATCTCCAGCCGATGCGCCAGCGAATGACTCCAGCCAAACCCCAGCCCGACGTCGATCTCGGCCGCACTGCTGCGGTACAACCGGCTGAACTCGAATGGCAGCAGCCCATCGAGCACACCATCGGTCAGCGTTAGCAGCTCTTCGCCGGTGACCATCGACACCGGACAGCCATTGGTGCAGGTCCTCGGCGCACAATCGGCGCTGTCACCGTTGGGGTTCTTCGCCTGATCTGGCGTGTCGTCGTGGTGCTCGTCTTTTTTCAGGGAAGCATTACGCCGGGCATCCCAGCGCAATTGCATGCGGCCCTTTTTCACCCCGGCGGCGATGCCTCGTGCGGCGACGGTTTTGTACTGGTTCACGTAGCCGATGAAGGTGCTGACGATGCCGAACATCGCCTTCACCAGGCGCGTCACCGCCGACAGCAACTGAGCGCCACGCTCCGCCAGACGCAAGGTCAGATACGCAATCCCCGCCCCGGCACCGACAAAGGTCAGCACAACGCTGATCAACACATCGATCAGCAGTTGCACCACCACCATCGAGACGGCCTCGGCGGTTTTTCCGGCAATTTCATTAGGTGGCAGCATCTCCAGCCAGAGGCTGGCGGTACGCAGCAACAGGCACAGCGCCGCCTCGTCACTGACGAGCAGTTGGAGCTGCTCCATCTTTTCGGGCATCGACACCGCGAACTCGGCCAACGCTGTCGCGCTGTCTCCCAGACGACCACCAAACTCGAGCGGATTCTTGAGGATCTCCGACAGCAACCCGATGCTGTCCCACACTCCCTCGATAGCCGCCCAGCTCCCGGCCAGCATGCCGTTCCCGGCTGCTGTGACCACCGACTGCGACCATTGCGGCTTGAATCCCTGCCACTCGCTGCGCAGCCAGCCATCCAGCTGCCGAGTCAGGCCATCGTAGGATTCGAAAAGCGCATCAACCTGCTGCTCGCTGGCCTCGCCGTGCACCACCACCCGATAAAACTTGCCCGCCTCACCGGTGAACTCCCCTTTGCCCTGAGCATCAAGGGTGACGGACTTGACTGCGCCGCCCTCCACCGCCACCACATCGACAACGATGCCGCCCAACGGAATGTCGTACGCCGACTCGAACTTGCTCTCGATCTCCATCGGCCCGGATTGCGGGCATTGCACGATCGCAGAAGTAAAACGGCCGTCGTCAATCGCAACCGCCGTGCTGTGCTCGCCGAAACGGATGATCCGCTCCATCCCCATCAGCGACGGCAGATCGGCCGCATGACTGACGCCGTCTGCCGAGCGACTGAGCCAGTGCTTCAGCTGTTCGCGATAGAGATCGAGGGTGCGGGGAAAGCTGTCGAGTTCTTGCTCGATGCGGGTGACGGCATCCATCAGCGCATTCCCATGCGCATGGCGAAACGAAAAACCGGGTCGAACATATGCGTTCCCTCGCGCAAAAATCAGGCGAGGGACTGTGCGGGGGATCAATCAGAAAAGAAGTCAGGCGAGTAGGCAGAGAATGTAGGAGAAGTCTGTAACTGATTTTTTATCGAATTGCAGACGCAAAAACGGGGCGGGAGGTTTCCCTCACGCCCCGTTCACGGAACAGGTGATTTGCTTATTGAGAAGCGTCTCGACGAGCCAGCTCTTTCAACTTGAGCTCGGCCAACGGATGCCCGGCCTTGGCGGCCATGGTCCACCAGCGAGCGGCTTCCGAAGGATCTGGCGCTTTGCTCGGCGTACCTGCAAGACTGATGACACCGACCTGATACGCCGCTTTGCCATCCCCGGCCAGCGCTGCCAGTCGCAACAACCGTACACCTTCTTCACGCGCGCCCAAGCCAACCCCGCGAAACGTCAGGATGTGCCCGTAAAAACTTTGCGCGCCGACATCGCCCAGGTTGGCCATGCGCGCAAACTGCCCTTCGAGCCAGCGCCAGCCGCGGGGCTGACGAACAAACCACGACCAGTGAAACAGCCTACGGGCCAGCCAGTAACTTGCCCGCGCCTTGAGTCGTAAAAACACTCAGGCCTCCGCCGATTCCGGGTACTCGTACTCAAACACCCGTACCACTTCCGAGGCATGCCAGGAGGCGGCGGCAACACCGTCGGACGGCCCGGAAAAACGCCCCAGGCGCTCGACACACTCAAAGAAACCGGTGCGTGGCAGGCGACTGGCACCCTGGCTGATCACCAGCGAACTGCGCAACGGTTGTTCGGCTTTCGCGTCCAGTGCGGCGAGATGCTCCAGTGCAGCAGTCAATGTCTGCATGGCCGGCGTGGGCAGTTGCAGACGTTCAAGCAAGGCTCGATAAGTCAAAAGATGGCGCTGCCTGCGCGCCTGATCCAGCTCCCCCAGCAATCCGTCCCAATGTTGACGACTGATGCGTACGCTCACGATTGTTCCCTCCACCCTGGCACCGTCAACTCCCAGGCCAGGCTGCGGCGAATCGCGGCGTCGGGCAGACGCTCGCCACTTTCAATCATGGCCAGGTAAGACGGGCTGATGCCTACCGTGCGGGCCAGCGCCTCGATGGCGATGCCCTTCCCTTCGCGCAAACTGCGTAACTGATCCAGACCTGGAAGAATCGGGTCCGGGGTTGCCGCAAGCGGCGCTGGAGCCGGTTGCGACGGTGCTTCGTTGATGCCTGCTGCTTTCAGTAGAGCCTGATACTGAGCCCATGGCAGAACCGCATATTCGGGTTCGCCATCGCGTGCAATTATCTGAATATCCATGACTACCCCGTAGGACAACAACACTTAGCGAGTCGGCACTTTTCCCTAGAAGTGTAATCCTAACAGCGGCCAAGGTCGTGGGGGGTATCTATCTGTATAAGAGGCTGTCGCGATTCAGGACTTTTTCGGCCCCTGAAGCTGAAGTTGCTCGGGCGTATCGGGCAGACGCTCGACCACTCTGAGCTTTTCCGGCGCCTGGCGCTGACGCCACAGGCGGAAGGCGTTCAGTTCATCGTCGAGGGTTTTCATCAGCCAGGCGAGAACGGCGATGTCATCGAGCATGCCGAACATGGGAATGAAATCCGGGATCGCATCCACCGGGCTGAGGAAGTACATCAGACCGGCCACCACCGAAACGATCGCCTTGGCGCTGATCGCGCGGTATTCGCCGCGCCAGTACGCCAGGCACAGCGCCTGCAACAGACGCAAATCGTCCTTCAGCTTGCCGAGGCGATTGCCTTGGGCGGCGCCTTTGCTGGCCACGGCGAACAACAAGGTCGGCAAGCGGCCTCGAGCCAGCAAACGTCCGGCCAAAGGCAGGAATCGGGCGAAATTCCACGGCGCTTTCATTTATTTCTCCCGTTGAAATGTTATCCACACAAATTGTGGATAACCTTGTGAACAGAGCTGCATTTCAGCGCTGAGAGCCCCGTTTCATAAGGGCTGCGCTCAGATCGGGCGTTTTTTACACACATAAAAAAACCCAATATTTCATTGACTTGGCGGCTCCGGGCGTCTAGCGCGAGCAACCTTAAAGTCTAGGACTGCCATGACCGGCATCGGTTCGGTCTGTTTACGCCGACCATCGTCCAGATGCAACAACGCCCCGCATAAGCGAGGCGTTGTTGTTGAAACCGGTGCCGATGCTTATTGCTTGGCGGCAGCGGCGTCTTCTTTGGCTGGATCCTTGATACCCAACAGTTCCAGGTCGAAGACCAGAACCGAGTTGGCCGGGATTGCCGGGCTTGGCGATTGTGCGCCGTAAGCCAGATCGCTAGGGATGTACAGCTTGTACTTCTCGCCAACGTGCATCAGTTGCAGGCCTTCGACCCAACCCGGGATCACACCGCTGACCGGCAGATCGATCGGGCTGCCGCGCTCGACGGAGCTGTCGAATACGGTGCCGTTGGTCAGCTTGCCGGTGTAGTGAACGGTCACGACATCAGTAGGCTTAGGCTGTGGGCCGTCGGCTTTCTTGACCACTTCGTACTGCAAGCCGGAAGCGGTGGTGGTCACGCCGGCTTTCTTGCCGTTTTCTTCGAGGAATTTCTTGCCGGCGGCTGCCGACTCTTCGCTCATCTTGGCCATGCGCTCTTCGGCACGCTTTTGCAGCGCGGCGAAAGCTTCGACCAGTTCTTCATCTTTCAGCTTCTGTTCTTTCTTGCCAACGGCATCTTCGATGCCCTGGGCTACCGCTTTGGAGTCCAGATCATCCATGCCTTCCTGAGCAAGGCTCTTGCCCATGTTCAGGCCGATACCGTAGGAAGCTTTTTGCGCCGGGGTTTTCAGCTCTACGCTGGTCTGCGAATCACAACCCGCGAGTACCAGGCTAACCAGGGCAACCGCCGCCGCCAACCGATGCTGTTTCATGCTATTTCCTTGTTCATGCGCCGAAAGGGCAATCGAGTAAAGCCGCGAGCTTATCAGGCCGCCACGACCAATGGCTACCGGCATGAGAGCAGGAATCTTCCGATAAGTTCAGGGATTAAAACGCATTTGGCCAACGCCGTGATGAAGCTTCTGTCATCTGGCTCTGACGACAATTGATGTCACCTCCCACAACACTTGGCGTAATGGCCACTTGCCGCACACCACCCGCCTCAGGCATAACAGCGCAACAAATCGACAAGGATGTTCATCTTGCGCCTCTTATACCGTGTGCTGACGCTGATCGTGGTGCTGCTGGGACTGGTCCTGGCAGTGGTTCTTTACTATGTCGCCAATCCGAAATTGCCCTTCCCGACGCCCGCGAAACAGGTGCATTACCTGGATCAGTGGACTGAGCAAGAGCGCCAGACCTACTACTTCACCCCACAGGGAACGCAGGTCAAAGGCTTGCGTTACGAATGGTTCCAGGCGCTGGAGCTGCCTTTCTCGCAGCAACGTTTTGCCTCCCCGGAATACCTCGCGCGCTTCGGCTTTCTGATCGATCCGCAGCAGAAAGCCACGCCGGACAACCCGGGCAATCTGCCGGTGGGTTTCGCCAGGCATCAGAATCCCGGCAGCTCCGAGCAATATCTCGACATCACATGCGCGGCCTGCCACACCGGCGAATTGCACTTCAATGGCCAGGCAGTGCGCATAGACGGCGGCTCGGCTCAGCATGTGTTGCCTTCCAGCGTTCCTACATTGCGCGGCGGCAGTTTCGGACAGGCATTGGTCGCCAGTCTCACCTCGACTTACTACAACCCGTGGAAATTCGAGCGCTTTGCCCGCCACGTGCTGGGCAACGACTACGACGCACGCCACGAACAACTGCGCAAAGACTTCAAACGCTCACTGAACACCTTCATCAAAGTGGCCTGGAATGACACCCATCGCGGCCTCTACCCCACCGAAGAAGGCCCCGGCCGCACCGATGCCTTCGGGCGTATCGCCAACGCGACCTTCGGCGATGCGATCTCCCCAAGCAACTATCGCGTGGCCAACGCCCCGGTGGATTACCCGCAGCTATGGGACATGTGGACCTTCGACTGGGTGCAATGGAACGGCTCGGCGCAGCAACCGATGGCGCGCAATATCGGCGAGGCGCTGGGGGTCGGCGCCACGCTGAATTTCTTCGACGCCAACGGCCAGCCGCTGCAGGGCGATGACCGCTATGCCTCCAGCGTACGTGTGCGTGATCTGCACAAGATCGAAGAAACCCTGCAAAAACTGCGACCGCCGGCATGGCCTGAAGAGGTGCTCGGCGTCATCGACAAACCCTTGGCGGCCAAGGGCCGAGCCCTGTTCGCCGAGAATTGCGCCGGGTGCCACGTACCGCGCCAGACCCAGGAAGGCGACCGCTGGGTGCAACACCTGCACATGCTACCGGTGGAAGTCATCGGCACCGACCCGAACGCCGCCAACAACATTGCCAATCACCGCTTCGACCTGACCGCTCTGCAATGGAACTCGGCGGAGTTGGAACAAATGGACGTGAAGTTACACCCCAAACCCAAGGAACCGCTGGACCTCAGCCAGCTTTCAGTGGCCAAGGGACTGGCTTACGTCACCGCCTTCGTGGAAAACCGTGCGTACCGTGAAGCGGGCGTCACCGTCGCCGAAAAACCACAGCTCGACGGCTTCGGTCTGCCGATTGGCGTTCGCGAAAAAGTCGCCTACAAGGCGCGTCCGCTTGCTGGTGTATGGGCCACGGCCCCGTTCCTGCACAACGGCTCGGTGCCGAGCCTTTATCAGTTGCTGTCGCCTCAGGACGAGCGCGCCACCACCTTCTATAAAGGCACCTTCGAATACGACCCGCGCCATCTGGGCTACCGCACCGAAGCCTTCACCAACGGCTTCCTGTTCGACACCCGCATTACCGGCAACCACAACAGTGGCCACGAATTCCGTGCCGGCGAGCGCGGCAACGGCGTCATCGGCCGACTGTTGCAGCCTGAAGAACGCTGGGCGTTGCTGGAATACCTGAAAGTGCTGGGCGGCCCGCTGGAGGCGCAACTGCCATGATCTTCAATTCCTTCAAAAGACCTTCGCTGCTCGCGCGTTTCTGGCTCTGGCTGGGACGGATACTGGGCAAAACCTTGCTGATCTTGTTGGTGATCGGCATGATCGGCTGGGCCCTGGCGACCACCTGGTTCGCCTGGCAGCACCGTGGTCCGGTGTCGGCGCTGGAACAGATTCCGGACGGCGAGGCCGCCATGACCCAGGACGTGATTCAGACCGCCGTGCGCATCGTCGACCAGCACCGCGAAAGCACCCGCTACCTGCGCGACGCCCATGCCAAGGCCCATGGCTGCGTTAAGGCCGACGTGCAGGTATTGCCGGATCTGGCGCAAGAGTTGCGCCAGGGCGTCTTCAGCGAACCGGGCAAGCTGTGGAAAGCGACGATGCGCCTGTCCAACGGCAACGCCTATCCGCAATTCGACAGCATCCGCGATGCCCGGGGCATGGCGCTCAAGCTGCTCGATGTGCCGGGCAAGCAGTTGCTGGGTGACCGCCAGGGTCTGAATGAGCAGGACTTTGTGATGTTCAGTCACCCGAACTTCTTTGTCAGCGATGTCGCCGAGTATCGTCAGAATGTGGCGGCGCAGGCTGATGGCAAGAAGGTCATGGCGTTTTTTCCGGGGTGGGATCCGCGCCAGTGGCAAATTCGGCACCTGTTCATTGCGCTGGCGACCCTTTCGCCACCACCAGAGAGCCCGACACGTACGACCTACTTTTCGGTATCGCCCTACAAGTTCGGCGAGGCCAATGCCAAGTTCCGGGTGATGCCGGATCCGGAGCGCTGCCCTACATATACCTTGCCGAAACAGAACCAGGATCTGCCGAACTTCCTGCGCACCGCGTTGAATCAGCAGCTGTCGACCGACCGGATACCGGCGTGTTTCGTGTTGCAGATCCAGCGCCAGGACGCGAACAAGTACATGCCGATCGAAGACACCAGCATCGAATGGCGCGAGCAGGACAGCCCATTCCAGACAGTGGCGAGGATCACCCTGCCCCCGCAGGACTTCGACACCCCGGCGTTGAACCTGCAATGCGACAACCTGTCGTTCAATCCCTGGTTCGGCATCGACGCTCATCGCCCGATTGGCGGGATCAACCGCCTGCGCAAAGCGGTGTATGAAGCGGTGAGTGATTACCGGCACAGCCGCAACTCGGCGCAATAGCAGCGCCAGAAACGAAAAAAGCGACCGGCAAAGGTCGCTTTCTCATGTTCAGGCCCGGCAAAGCCAAATCCCGGACAGCAAAAAGCCCGCACCAGGCGGGCTTTCTGTGGTGATCTGGCGTTCAGTGTTCCAGATGACCGAATATGGCGCAGCGGACGGGACTCGAACCCGCGACCCCCGGCGTGACAGGCCGGTATTCTAACCGACTGAACTACCGCTGCGCGAAACGCTTGAAACGAATGGTGGGTGATGACGGGATCGAACCGCCGACATTCTGCTTGTAAGGCAGACGCTCTCCCAGCTGAGCTAATCACCCTTCGCTTCGTTACGGGGCGCATTATGCCACAAGTTTTCGTAAAGTGTTGATTTAATTGAAGTTTTTTTTCAAAAAAATCCGAAAACCGGTGAAACGACACATCCCGCATGTACAACTCGAGGCAGAAAAAAACCCGCCTTGGCGGGTTTTTCCGTGGTGACCTGGCGTTCAGTGTTCCAGGTTACCGAATATGGCGCAGCGGACGGGACTCGAACCCGCGACCCCCGGCGTGACAGGCCGGTATTCTAACCGACTGAACTACCGCTGCGCTAACCACTTGAAACGAATGGTGGGTGATGACGGGATCGAACCGCCGACATTCTGCTTGTAAGGCAGACGCTCTCCCAGCTGAGCTAATCACCCTTCGCTTCGGTGTGGCGCGCATTCTACGGAGCGACCCAACCTCTGGCAAGCACTTTTTTAATTAATTTTCTCAGGCCTTCCAAAGGCTTAGAGAAGGGTTGGCCTATGACCCGGCGAAGACAATAATGCCCCCCTTTGTATAAAGGAGAGACTCACCCCATGTGGTTCAAGAACCTGCTTATCTATCGCCTGACCCAAGACCTGCCTGTCGATGCCGAGGCGCTGGAAACTGCACTGGCCACCAAACTGGCGCGTCCATGTGCAAGCCAGGAGTTGACCACCTACGGTTTCGTCGCGCCGTTCGGCAAGGGCGAAGATGCTCCACTGGTGCACGTCAGCGGTGACTTCCTGCTGATCTCCGCCCGTAAAGAAGAACGCATCCTGCCGGGCAGCGTCGTGCGTGACGCGGTCAAGGAGAAGGTCGAAGAGATCGAAGCCGCGCAGATGCGCAAGGTCTATAAGAAGGAACGCGATCAGATCAAGGATGAAATCATCCAGGCGTTCCTGCCGCGCGCGTTTATCCGCCGCTCGTCGACCTTCGCCGCCATCGCGCCGAAACAGGGCCTGATCCTGGTCAACTCGGCCAGCCCGAAACGCGCCGAAGACCTGCTCTCCACCCTGCGTGAAGTGATCGGCACCCTGCCGGTTCGTCCGCTGACAGTCAAAACCGCGCCGACCGCCGTGATGACCGAATGGGTCACCACCCAGCAAGCCGCCCCGGACTTCTTCGTCCTGGACGAGTGCGAACTGCGCGACACCCATGAAGACGGCGGCATCGTGCGTTGCAAGCGTCAGGACCTGACCAGCGAAGAAATCCAGCTGCACCTGAGCACCGGCAAGGTGGTGACTCAACTGTCGCTGGCATGGCAGGACAAACTGTCGTTCATGCTCGACGACAAGATGACCGTCAAGCGCCTGAAATTCGAAGATCTGTTGCAGGATCAGGCGGAACAGGACGGCGGCGACGAAGCCCTGGGCCAACTGGACGCCAGCTTCACCCTGATGATGCTGACGTTCGGCGACTTCCTGCCGGCGCTGGTTGAAGCGCTGGGCGGCGAAGAGACTCCGCAGGGCATCTAAGCCTCTGCGCAGTCTTTGGATTATCTTCAAACGCCACCGCTTCAGTGGCGTTTTCACATAATAAGGAACAGGCCATGCGCGCACTGGCTGCACTGAGTCGTTTTGTTGGCAACACCTTCGCTTACTGGGTTCTGATTTTCGCGGTTATCGCGTTCTTGCAACCGGCCTGGTTCCTCGGCCTCAAAGGCGCGATCGTGCCGTTGCTCGGGCTGGTGATGTTCGGCATGGGCCTGACCCTCAAGCTCGACGACTTCGCCGCCGTCGCCCGCCATCCGTGGCGTGTGGCACTGGGCGTGGTCGCGCACTTTGTGATCATGCCGGGGATGGCCTGGTTGCTGTGCCAGATCTTTCATCTGCCGCCGGAAATCGCCGTCGGCGTGATTCTGGTCGGTTGCTGCCCGAGTGGCACCTCCTCGAACGTCATGACCTGGCTGGCCCGTGGCGACCTGGCGCTGTCGGTGGCCATCGCCGCCGTCACCACCCTCCTCGCCCCGCTGCTGACGCCCGCGCTGATCTGGCTGTTGGCCTCGGCCTGGTTGCCGGTTTCGTTCATGGAATTGTTCTGGTCGATCCTGCAAGTGGTCCTGCTGCCAATCGTCCTCGGCGTGGTCGCGCAACGTGTGCTTGGTGACAAGGTGCGCCACGCGGTGGAAGTGCTGCCGCTGGTGTCGGTGGTCAGCATCGTGATCATCGTTGCCGCCGTGGTTGCCGCCAGCCAGGCGAAAATCGCCGAATCCGGCCTGCTGATCATGGCAGTGGTAATGCTGCACAACAGCTTCGGTTATCTGCTGGGTTATTTCACCGGGCGCCTGTTCGGCCTGCCGCTGCCGCAACGCAAATCCCTGGCGCTGGAAGTCGGCATGCAGAACTCGGGGCTGGGTGCTGCGCTGGCCAGTGCGCATTTCTCGCCGCTGGCGGCGGTGCCGAGCGCGTTGTTCAGTGTGTGGCACAACATTTCCGGGGCGCTGCTGTCGACCTGGTTCCGGCGGATGAGCGAAAAAGAAGACCGTGAGACGTTGGCACAACAGACGGCCGACTGATTCCGGATCGCGGTGCGGCGCACATTTTTAGGTAGTATGTGCGCCACGCGGGGACGACCCTGCGGCTCAATCGAGTTTTCAATCAGGGGACGGCCCCGTCAATCGATGGAGGTCTTCCATGTCCTGGATCATTCTGTTTTTCGCCGGCCTGTTCGAAGTCGGCTGGGCCGTCGGCCTGAAATACACCGACGGCTTCAGCCGTCCGCTGCCCACCGCTCTCACCGTCGCCGCCATGGCGATCAGCCTTGGCCTGCTGGGTCTGGCGATGAAGGAATTGCCGCTGGGCACGGCCTATGCGATCTGGACTGGCGTCGGTGCCGTGGGCACGGTGATTGCCGGGATCATCCTGTTTGGCGAATCGATGGCGTTGATTCGCCTGGCCAGCGTTGCACTGATCATCACCGGATTGATCGGGCTCAAGGTCAGCGCCTGATTCACTACCGCTATCGCGAGCAGGCTCGCTCCCACATTGGAACTGTGAATACGGAACTACTGTGGGAGCGAGCCTGCTCGCGATGAGGCCAGCACAGCCAATGATTATCTGACTGTCCCGCGCAATTCCCCGACCAACGCCTGCAGTTCCGCTGGCTGCGCCGCTTCGACGGCGACCGGCGAACCCGCCACCAGCGTCACCCGCGACCACAAGCGCCGGAACACTCCCTTGTTCGGATCGCGGCTGAAGAAACTGCCCCACAACCCCTGCAACGCCAGCGGAATCACCGGCACCGGCGTCTCTTCGAGAATCCGCGTCAGCCCGCCCTTGAACTCGTTGATCTCGCCATCGGCGGTCAATTTGCCTTCCGGAAAGATGCAAACCAGTTCACCGTCCTTCAGGTACTGGGCAATCCGGGTGAAGGCCTTTTCGTAGATCTGAATGTCTTCCTGGCGTCCGGCGATAGGAATCGTCCCCGCCGTGCGGAAGATGAAGTTCAGCACCGGCAGGTTGTAGATCTTGTAGTACATGACAAAGCGAATCGGCCGACGCACCGCGCCGCCGATCAGCAAGGCATCGACGAACGACACGTGGTTGCACACCAGCAACGCCGCGCCTTCATCCGGAATCGCGTCAAGGTTGCGATGCTCGACGCGGTACATCGAATGGCTGAGCAGCCAGATCATGAAACGCATGCTGAACTCGGGGACGATCTTGAAGATGTAGGCGTTGACGCCGATGTTCAGCAGCGACACCACCAGGAACAGCTGCGGAATCGACAGTTTGACCACGCTCAGCAACACGATGGTGACAATCGCCGAAATCACCATGAACAGCGCGTTGAGAATATTGTTGGCCGCGATCACCCTGGCCCGTTCGTTCTCGGCGGTGCGCGACTGGATCAATGCGTACAGCGGCACGATGTAGAAACCGCCAAAGATCCCGAGGCCCAGCACATCGACCAACACCGCCCAGGCATGGCCGAAGCCCAGTACTTCAGTCCAACTGTGGCCGGCGGCGCTTTCTGGAATTCCACCGGAATGCCACCACAGCAACAACCCGAAAACCGTCAGGCCGAACGAGCCAAACGGCACCAGGCCAATCTCGACTTTGCGTCCGGACAGCTTCTCGCACAGCATCGAACCCAGCGCGATACCGACCGAAAACACCGTCAGAATCAGGGTGACCACGGTTTCGTCACCGTGCATCCATTCCTTGGCATAAGCCGGGATCTGCGTCAGATAAATCGCCCCGACGAACCAGAACCACGAGTTGCCGACGATCGAGCGCGACACCGCAGGCGTCTGCCCCAGGCCGAGTTTCAAGGTCGCCCACGACTGACTGAAGATGTTCCAGTTAAGGCGCATTTCCGGGGTCGCCGCTGCTGCGCGGGGAATGCTGCGACTGGCCAGATAACCCAGCACGGCGATGCCGACAATCGCGGCGGACACCACCGGCGCGTAATTGACCGACGACATCATCACCCCGGCGCCGATGGTCCCGGCCAGAATGGCCAGAAACGTGCCCATCTCCACCAGCCCGTTGCCGCCGACCAGTTCATCGTCGCGCAAAGCCTGCGGCAGGATCGAATATTTCACCGGCCCGAACAGCGCCGAGTGCGTGCCCATGGCGAATAGCGCCACCAGCATCAATGACAGGTGATCGAACAGGAAGCCGACGGATCCCACGGCCATGATGGCGATTTCTGCCAGTTTGATCAGACGGATCAACGCGTCCTTGGCGAATTTTTCCCCGAACTGCCCGGCCAGCGCCGAGAACAGAAAGAACGGCAGAATAAACAGCAGCGCACACAGGTTGACCCAGATCGAGCGATCACCCTCGATGGTCAGCCGATAGAGAATGGCGAGGATCAGCGACTGCTTGAACACGTTGTCATTGAACGCGCCAAGCGACTGAGTGATGAAGAACGGCAGGAAGCGCCGGGTGCGCAGCAGGTTGAACTGTGAGGGGTGACTCATCTTCCGTGTGACCCTGTTGTTTTTGGAAAGAGAAGGTAGCGAGTGGCCTGGCTACGCTTATAAGAATCTCGAACCGCGATCCAGGCCACACATTACCTAATCTTTGCAGGTTATTTCTTCAAACCTGCAATACACGGTGAAACAAACAGCTCACCGCGCCACGCGCCTTGCAGGGTGCGTTTACCGACGATCAGCCACATCACCGCCAGCAACGTCACCAGCACACAACCGGCCACGCTAAAGAACGTCAGGTGCAACGTGCTGCCCAGTTTCAGGGTTGCCAGCGAATAAACGCCCAACGGGAAGGTGAATCCCCACCAGCCAAGGTTGAACGGGATGCCATCACGCAGGTAACGCACGGTGATCAGCAGCGCGATAAGCATCCACCACAGACCGAAGCCCCACAGCGTGATCCCGGCGACCAGCCCCAGGCCCGACGCCATTTCGCCGATGCCCGGCAGACCGTTGGCCGCGAAGATCGCCGGGGCGTCGCCACCCAGCAGCAACATGCCCAGGGCGCCGGTGCCGATTGGCCCCAGGGCCAGCCAGCTCGATGCCGCCATGTTTTCGTGGGGCAATTTGTGCAAGGCCATGCGCAATAACAGGATGGTCAGGATGCTGAACGCCACCGGCAGAGAAAAGGCCCAGAGCACGTAGCTGGTCACCAGCACCACCAGTTGCGAATGGGCATCGGCGAGATGCGGCGCGAGCAGTCCACCGCTGGCCGCCGCCACTTCCGCGGCCACCACCGGCAGCAGCCAGACGGCGGTCATCTGATCGATGCTGTGTTCCTGACGGGTAAACATCATGTAGGGAATCAGCACGCCGCAGGCCAGCGACATCGCCACGTCCAGCCACCACAACACTTCGGCCAGTTGAATGACCCCATCGCCCCAGCGCGGCAGACCGAACAGCAGAAAGCCGTTGATGATGGTCGCCAGGCCCATGGGAATGGTGCCGAAGAACATCGAAACCGTGGAGTGGCCGAAGATCCGCCGCGCTTCGTCGAAGAACAAAATCCAGCGCGCGGCATACGCAGCGGTAAACAGCACGAACAACAGAATGTTGAACATCCACAGCCCTTCGGCCACCGCGCGCAGGCCGGGAATGGACACCGGCAATTGCGCCAGCGCCAACGCCAGCACGCCGGTGCCCATGGTGGCGGCGAACCAGTTCGGGGTGAATTGGCGGATCACTTCACGCGGGTGCTGAAGCTGGCTGAATGGCTTGATGCCGGGTTTGACGCTATTGGGGCACATCATCATGAACTCCTGTCCTCAGGTGAGGTTGAGATCATGGTAGAACCGAATCGAATATCTATATAACGGGTAATATCTCTAACTGTTATCTATTTTGTAGATAACCAGTCAGACACTGCCTTCGGTTTCGATCACCAGAATCCGAGCCGCACCCTGAGGATGAGCGACGTGTTCGGTGCCGATGGAGGCGTAGAAGATATCGCCAACGTCGAGCAAGGCCTGCTTCTCCTCGCCTCCTTCGCGGTAGTGCATGAGCACTTTGCCGTCGAGCACCACAAACACTTCTTCACCGTCATTGACGTGCCATTTGTAGGGCTGGTCGGTCCAGTGCAAACGCGTGGTGATGCCGTTCATGTTGGCGATGTCGAGCGCGCCCCAGGCACGCTCGGCGGTGAAGGTCTTGCTGCGGATAATCTTCATGCGTCGATCCGTGAGAAGAATGGGCTGGCCAAGGCTAACCGAATCTGACGGGCTTATGGAGCGCTGCAGGCCTTCGCCGCTTGCGCCCGGAAACTCATCAGCAGCGCACCGACCGCCAGCACAATCAGCACCGCGCCATACACATCGGTGGTGGTCAGCAGGCCCACGCTGTGGGTGAAGTGTCCGGCCAACAACGCCGGCAGGCAGAACGCCAGGTAACTCAGCACATAAAACGCCGACATCAAACCGGCGCGCTCATGGGGCAATGCCAACGGCACCAGACTGCGCACCGCTCCGAGAAAACCGGAGCCAAAGCCACACCCGGCCACCAGTGTGCCGAAGAAGAACAGCGACAGACTGGCGCTGTGCACGCCCAACAGAATCAGCACGATGCCGGCCGGCAGCAGGCTCGCCCCGAGTTGCAGCGCCCGGGAGGCGGGACGATTGCGCAACGTGAAGATCATCAACGCACCGGTCACGGTCAACGCCGCCACGGTCGCGCCGCCGATCAGATTGGAGGTGGAGCCGGTAGCCGTGCGCACCAGCGACGGCGCCAGCGAGGCATAGAAACCGCCGAGCGCCCAGGTCGCGGTGTTCAACGGCAAAACTCGCCACAGCGTCGAACGCGCCTGAACCGGCACATGCAGGGTCGGCCGCAACGAGGCCCATGCCCCGGTCTGCGGCGAGACGCTTTCCGGCAGGCGCCACACATAGATGCCTTGCAACACAAACAGCGCGAGCAGCAACCAATAGGTCAATTGCAAAGGCGCCGGGGCGAACTCGGCCAGCAAGCCGCAGCCCATGCCACCCAACGCCATACCCAGCAACGGCGCAACGCTGTTGATCAACGGCCCTTGCTGACGGTCGGTGTCCAGCAGCGTCGCACTCAATACGGCGGTGGCCATGCCGGTGGCGAAACCTTGCAGCACTCGCGCGCCGATCAGCCAGCCCACGCTGTCGGCGTAGATAAACAGCAACATCGACAGCGCATTGAGCGTCACGGCGGTGAAGATCACCGGTTTGCGTCCCAGGTGATCCGACAGCGAACCGACCGTCAGCAACGCGGCCAGCAGACTGAGGGCATAGACGCCGAAAATCAGGGTCAGCACCGCTGCCGAAAAATGCAGCTGATCCTGATACAGGTGATACAACGGCGTCGGCGCAGTGGAAGCGGCGAGAAAACTCAGTAAGGTGATCGCCAGAAACCACAGGCTGGAACGGTTGGAAGCAAGGCTGGTCATGGGCACACTCCGCAAAAGCTAATTTTTTGCTTTTGCGGAGTGTGCTCTTGGCTTGCGCTTAAAGCAAATTCTTTGTGTTAAGGTCTGCCGCATGGCTATTAAAGAAGGTTTACGCCCCGGCGGTCGCAGCGCCCGGGTGCAGGAGTCGATTCACTCGGCAGTCCGCGCGCTTCTGCAAGAACAGGAGCGCTCAACGGTGACCGTCCCGCAAATCGCGGCGCGCGCCGGGGTAACGCCATCAACCATTTATCGGCGCTGGGGCGATCTGGCGACCTTGCTGGCCGACGTTGCCCTCGCCCGCATGCGCCCCGACAGCGAGCCGGCTGAAACCGGCAGCCTGCGTAGCGACATCCGCGCGTGGGCCGAACAATACCTCGACGAAATGAGTTCGGAACCCGGGCGCAACATGATGCGCGACGTGCAGGCGAGTGCGACGCCGGGCTATTGCGTGGCGATCATCGGCGCGCAGTTGCAGACCATCATCGAGCGCCACCCCAAGGAACCGGCGCCGAGCGTGGATCGGCTGATCAATCTGGTGGTGTCCCCGGTGGTATTTCGCATTCTGTTTTCGGCAGCGCCGCTGGAGGTCGAAGAACTGCACCGCTTGATCGACATCGCGCTGAAACCGGACTGACCGCAGAACCGGCCGGTTCTGTTCCTGCGACACCCCGCCGCGCCACGACCTTGGTCGACACTGACTAACCGCCGCGCCCGTGCGAGACTGTCTGACCGGGCGCGAGTCCGGTCGTTTTCTGTCGGGAGTGTTCCATGTCGTTGTCCACCGGGCTGATCGCCGCCGTCGCCCTGGCCTATATGGCCATCATGTTCGCCATCGCCTTCTACGGCGACCGTCGCAGCACACCGCTGCCGCCACGGGTGCGTGCCTGGGTGTACAGCCTGTCGCTGGCGGTCTACTGCACCAGCTGGACGTTCTTTGGCGCGGTCGGTCAGGCCGCCGAACAACTGTGGTCGTTCCTGCCGATCTACCTCGGGCCGATCCTGCTGCTGCTCGGTGCGCCGTGGGTGCTGCAGAAAATGGTGATGATCAGCAAGCAGGAGAACATCACCTCCATCGCCGACTTCATTGCCGCCCGTTACGGCAAGTCCCAGTCGTTGGCGGTGGTGGTTGCGCTGATCTGTCTGGTCGGCGTTCTGCCTTATATCGCCTTGCAGCTCAAAGGCATCGTCCTCGGCGTGAACCTGCTGATCGGTGCCGGCGCCGACGCCATGGGCACCCGCGCCCAGGACACCGCGCTGATCGTGTCGCTGGTGCTCGCGCTGTTCACCATCGTCTTCGGTACGCGCAACCTCGACGCCACCGAGCACCACCGCGGCATGGTGCTGGCGATTGCCTTTGAATCGCTGGTCAAGCTGTTCGCCTTCCTCGCCGTCGGCGCCTTCGTCACTTATGGCCTGTATGACGGCTTCGACGACCTGTTCAATCAGGCGATGCTCGCCCCGCGCCTGGAGGAATACTGGAAAGAAACCATCAACTGGCCGTCGATGGTGGTACAGACCGGCGTGGCGATGATGGCGATCATCTGCCTGCCCCGGCAGTTCCACGTGACGGTGGTCGAGAACATTGACCCGCAGGATCTGCGTCTGGCCAAATGGGTGTTCCCCGCCTACCTCGCATTGGCCGCGCTGTTTGTAGTCCCTATCGCCCTGGCCGGTCAGATGATGCTGCCCAGCTCGGTCATCCCCGACTCTTTCGTTATCAGCCTGCCATTGGCCCAGGCCCATCCGGCGCTGGCGATGCTGGCGTTTATCGGCGGTGCATCGGCGGCCACCGGCATGGTGATCGTAGCGAGTGTGGCGCTGTCGACCATGGTCTCCAACGACATGCTGTTGCCATGGCTGCTGCGCCGCAACAATGCCGAGCGGCCGTTCGAAGTGTTCCGTCAGTGGATGCTCTCGGTGCGCCGCGTCAGCATCGTGCTGATTCTGTTGCTGGCCTACGTCAGCTACCGTTTGCTCGGCTCGACCGCGAGCCTGGCGACCATCGGCCAGATCGCCTTCGCCGCCGTCACCCAACTGGCCCCGGCGATGCTCGGCGCGCTGTACTGGAAACAGGCCAACCGGCGTGGTGTATTCGCCGGTCTCGCCGCCGGTACGTTCCTGTGGTTCTACACCTTGATCCTGCCGATCGCTGCGCGCAGCCTCGGTTGGTCGCTGGACAGTTTCCCCGGACTCGCCTGGCTGCACAGCAACCCGTTGAACCTGCCGATCACCCCGCTGACCCAAGGCGTGGTGCTGTCGCTGGCAGGCAACTTCACCCTGTTCGCCTGGGTCTCGGTGCTGTCGCGCACCCGCGTGTCGGAGCACTGGCAGGCCGGGCGTTTTATCGGCCAGGAAATCAGCGCCCGGCCGAATGCACGCTCGATGCTGGCGGTGCAGATCGACGATTTGCTGCAACTGGCGGCACGCTTTGTCGGCGAAGAACGCGCGCGGCAGAGCTTCATTCGCTTCGCCTACCGTCAGGGCAAAGGCTTCAACCCGAACCAGAACGCTGACGGCGAATGGATCGCCCACACCGAGCGTTTGCTGGCCGGTGTCCTTGGCGCTTCGTCAACGCGAGCGGTCGTGAAAGCCGCCATCGAAGGTCGAGAAATGCAGCTGGAGGACGTCGTGCGGATCGCCGACGAAGCCTCGGAAGTGCTGCAGTTCAACCGCGCGCTGCTGCAAGGCGCGATCGAGAACATTACCCAGGGCATCAGCGTGGTCGACCAGTCGCTGAGACTGGTGGCCTGGAACCGCCGCTATCTCGAGCTGTTCAACTATCCGGACGGTTTGATCAGCGTCGGCCGACCGATTGCCGACATTATTCGCCACAACGCCGAGCGTGGTTTGTGCGGCCCCGGTGAAGCGGAAGTTCACGTTGCCCGGCGCCTGCACTGGATGCGTCAGGGCCGCGCCCACACCTCCGAGCGACTGTTCCCCAATGGCCGGGTGATCGAGCTGATCGGCAACCCGATGCCCGGCGGCGGTTTCGTCATGAGTTTCACCGACATCACCGCGTTCCGCGAAGCCGAGCAGGCGCTGACCGAAGCCAACGAAGGGCTGGAGCAACGGGTCAGCGAACGGACCCAGGAACTGTCGCAACTCAACGTCGCGCTGACCGAAGCCAAGGGCAATGCCGAGGCGGCCAACCAGTCCAAGACCCGCTTCCTCGCCGCCGTCAGTCACGACCTGATGCAGCCCTTGAACGCCGCACGGCTGTTCTCCGCCGCCCTCTCCCATCAGGAAGACGGCCTGAGCGCCGAGGCGCAGAAACTGGTGCAGCATCTGGACAGTTCGCTGCGTTCGGCCGAAGACCTGATCAGTGACCTGCTGGACATTTCCCGCCTTGAGAACGGCAAGATCAACCCGGATCGCAAGCCGTTCGCGGTCAATGAGCTGTTCGATATTCTCGGCGCGGAATTCAAGGCACTGGCTCAGGAACAGGGCTTGAGTTTCCGGGTACGGGGCAGTCAGTTGCGCATCGATAGCGACATCAAGCTGCTGCGGCGCATTCTGCAGAACTTCCTCACCAACGCGTTCCGCTACGCAAAAGGCCCGGTGCTGCTGGGCGTGCGTCGGCGCAAAGGCGAAATCTGTCTGGAAGTGTGGGATCGCGGGCCGGGAATTCCGGAGGACAAACAGCAAGTAATCTTCGAGGAATTCAAACGCCTCGACAGCCACCAGACCCGCGCCGAAAAAGGTCTGGGCCTGGGTCTGGCGATAGCCGACGGTCTGTGCCGCGTGCTCGGCCATACCTTGCGCGTGCGCTCATGGCCGGGGCGCGGCAGCGTGTTCAGTGTCCGTGTGCCATTGGCCAAAGCACAGACCGTGCAACCGCCAGCGGCGGTGGAAATCAATGGCAAATTGCACAGCGGCGCGCAGGTGCTGTGCATCGACAACGAAGACAGCATTCTGATCGGCATGAACAGCCTGCTCACGCGCTGGGGCTGTCAGGTCTGGACCGCGCGCAACCGCGAAGAATGTGCGGCGCTGCTCGATGACGGCGTGCGGCCACAATTGGCGCTGGTGGACTATCACCTCGATCACGGCGAAACCGGCACCGATCTGATGGCCTGGTTGCGCACAAGGCTGGGCGAGCCGGTGCCCGGCGTGGTGATCAGCGCCGACGGGCATCCGGAAACGGTGGCGCAGGTTCATGCAGCGGGGCTGGATTATCTGGCCAAACCGGTGAAACCGGCGGCGTTGCGGGCGTTGTTGAGTCGTTATTTGCCGCTCTAGCAGAGCGGCTTATTCAGGCAGCTCGACCAGGCCGTCGGCATCGGTCATCGCGCGCTCCAGCAGGTCCGCCGGCAGGCTCTTGCTGGCTCGTGCGCCGAGCAACTTGAGCTGTTCGCTGCGGCTGACCAGGTTGCCGCGCCCTTCTGTCAGCTTGTTGCGCGCCGCGCTGTAGGCCTTGTCCAGTTGCTGCAAGCGATTGCCGACTTCATCCAGATCCTGAATGAACAGCACGAACTTGTCGTACAGCCAACCGGCGCGCTCGGCGATTTCCCGGGCGTTCTGACTCTGGCGCTCTTGCTTCCACAGGCTGTCAATCACCCGCAGGGTGGCGAGCAGCGTGGTCGGACTGACGATCACGATGTTGCGATCAAAAGCTTCCTGAAACAGTGACGGCTCGGCCTGCAATGCAGCGGAAAACGCCGCTTCGATGGGCACGAACAGCAAGACGAAATCGAGGCTGTGCAAGCCTTCCAGACGTTTGTAATCCTTACCGGCCAGACCTTTGACGTGGCTGCGCAGGGACAGCACGTGCTGCTTCATGGCGATCTGGCCGATGGCGTCGTCGTCGGCCGCAACGTATTGCTGATACGCGGTGAGACTGACCTTGGAATCCACCACTACCTGCTTGTCGCCCGGCAAGTAAATGATCACGTCCGGCTGAAAACGCTCGCCATCCGGGCCCTTGAGATTGACCTGGGTCTGGTACTCGCGGCCCTTCTCCAGCCCGGCATGCTCAAGTACGCGCTCGAGAATCAGCTCGCCCCAGTTGCCCTGGGTTTTCTGGCCCTTCAGGGCGCGGGTCAGGTTGGTTGCCTCATCGCTCAGGCGCAGGTTCAGTTGCTGCAAACGCTCCAGTTCCTTGGCCAGCGAAAAACGCTCGCGGGCTTCGGCCTGGTAGCTTTCCTCGACACGCTTTTCGAACGACTGGATGCGCTCTTTCAAAGGGTCGAGCAATTGGCCAAGGCGCTGCTGGCTGGTTTCGGCAAAGCGTTGTTCGCGCTCATCGAAGATCTTGCCGGCCAGTTCGGCGAACTGTGCGCGCAGCTCGTCGCGGGAACCTTGCAGGTCATCCAGGCGTTGTTGATGGTTTTCCTGTTGCTCGCGCAATTCGGCATTCAGCGAAGCCGCCTGGGCGTCCAGGCGCCGCAACTCGGCTTCCTTGTTCGCGCGTTCAAGGTTCCAGGCGTGGGCGGCGTCACGGGCGTCATCGCGCTCGATCTGCAACAGCTCGACTTCCCGGCGCACAGCCGCGAGATCCGCTTGTTTGGAGGCGTTGGCCTGGCCAAGGTCGGCGACTTCATCGCGGCAGGCTTCAAGTTGTGCAGTGAGGCCGTCCTGGGCCATTTGCGCCATGGCCAGCCGCTCCTCGAGCAACGCGACTTCAGACTGGTTCTGACTGGCCCGACGTTGCAGTTGCCAGGCCAATGCCAGCAACGGCACCGCCGCACCTGCCAGCCCCAGCAGGATGCTGGTCAAGTCCATCGCCATAGTGATTCCCGCCGATCCGATAAAGCCTGAAGGTTAACCAAGGCGTCTGGTCTTGGACAGCTCAGTCTTCGATCAGGCCGAGTTCCTGTTGCGCGCGTCGGTCACCGGCGCGGGCGGCCTGGCGCAGCAGGTCCTGGCCGATCCGGCGATCCCGGGCATTGCCGCACTCGCGGCACATCAACTGGCCGAGGCGACTCTGCGCCGCGACCACCCCTTCCCGGGCCGGTTGCTTGAGCAGGCGGCCGGCGAGGTGCTTGGCATTCTGGCTGTCGCCAAGTCGCGGGCTGTCCAGCAGCCATTCGGCCACGCGCACGGAAAATCGCTTGGGAGCGGTAACACGAGGGAGTTGGGAGGTAACAGATTCTGGAGCGGAACGAAACTTCATAAAGCACTGTGGGACAGATCGGAAGGCGCGCCACTCTACTCTTTTTTTCGCACAGGTAAAGTCGAAAAAAACCCGGCACGCCCGTGCTAGAGCAAGCGCTCGGGACAATCCACAGAAGCTGTGGATAACTCAGTGGACAACCGCCCTCCAGTCGCCGCAAAGCCTTGTGGAACGGGGCTCGCAGTCAAACTGACGATTTTTTCACCAGTTAAAAAAAGCGATGTTTTTCATTGACTTAAACTTTCGATGCAGGCAGTCATCGGGGTCAGGATTGTTGTGACAGCGCCGTTACAGTCTGCGCAACTAATGTGCACAAGTACCTGTTACGCGGTTATATCGATGCGCCTTTTCGGGTCGTTTTGGCATTCGTGCTGGGGATAAGCCGCTGCGCAGAGCGTCAGCATCTTTCCGGTGGTGGGGACCGACGAACGTAAAGTGAGCCAGATCGGGGCAGGCGGGGAGCCCGGGCAGCGGATTCTGATTTTTTTTGATTATCGGGTTTGCCTTCTGCGGTTCGTTCCGTTAGTATCCGCGGCGTTAGTACCAAGCTGAAAGTCAATTCCGGTCGAACACACCCCCACGGTCAAGTTTCTCTCACAGAGACCTTCACTGAAAAAAGCGGGATCGACCCCTCGATGGTTTCCAGGTAAATCTTGCGACGACACAGTCTTTGAATCGAATGCAAAGAGTGTTGCGAAGACCACTTACTCTGACCGAACCAACCTGCAAATTGATCAGGATCTTCACCAAGGGCCCAGAACCTCTGCCCTTGATATGTTGCCTGTCCTCCTAAGTACCTACCTGCCAGCCCAAGCGCGCCAACTTTTATAGCGCTCGAACTGGCTGCCTTGTTCCAGTCGGGTTCTTCGTTCGACCAATGGTGGTCGACGTTACTGGAACGTTTTAACGTTGCACGGTTCTTATCCGTGTCATTTGTAGGAACACCTAATAACTATGTCGACTCAAATCCAGACTCAGGATGCCATTCGCACCCTAACCAACGCTTTTGCTCCAATGAACTGCCTGATCATGGCCGCTCGCAAAGGCTGCTTCAGCTTCACCGTGGTCAATGAACACGGGATCGCCCGCCATAGCGAGCGTCTGTACCCCGATCAATACTCCAGCGCCGAACCGCTGCAGGCCGTGATTGATCGCACCCGTCAGGCATTGATCGCCTGAGAAGCCGAAATGGCTGCAAAAGCAAAAGCCCTGCTGAAATGCAGGGCTTTTTATTGCCCGATGTTTCACTTTTACCTCTTTCCGCTTAAGCACCAACCGGTATAACGGTTATAACGGCGAGCCGGAAATATTTTAAAAACAGTCCTTTACGGCGCGAATATGACACTACACTTCAACTCAAGCGGCGTGATCCGCTTCCGGCGAGCCTGAGTCGATCCACAGCTGCCAAGCTCCCCCTTCAGGCCTCGCCGCCCAATAACAAGATCCGAGGGATTTATGGGTATCGCTGCCAGCGAACTGTGCCGCTATGTGATTCGTCCTACGCTGATCTACCTGGGACGTCACTGCGCAACCGCCGAATCCCTGCTGCTGGGCATTGCCGCCAGCCAGTCCGCTCTCGGTTCCGCCCTGCATGACCGCCGTGGCCACGGCCTGTACCGGATTGCCGAAAACCGCCACCAAGCCCTCTGGGATCATTACCTGGCGCTGGATCCGGAACGCGCCAGCCTGGTTCGCGGCCTCGCCAGCCAGCATGCCTTCCTCAGCGGCCCGCACCTCGAACTGACCGTCAATTTGCGTTATGCCACAGCCATCGCCTGGCTGCTGGTCGAAGAACAAAACACTACCCTCCCCGAGCCGGACGATCTGCTGGGCATGGCGCGCATCTGGCGTCAGACCTTTCAGCCCCAAGGTCGTCTGCGCGACTTCACCTGCGCCTGGCAAACCTGTGTTTCACCGCTGAATCAGGTCGCTTGCTGACCCGCTGTTTTCACAACATCGCCCAACAGGCAGTGATTTTGGTCGGATTGTCCTACAAAACCGCTCTAACTCAAGGCATACGGACTATAGCGCCGGGACGAAAATGTTGGTAATTTTCGCCCCGGTGATCACCAGGAGTTCTAATAATGAAAAAAGTCATGCTCAAAACCACCCTTAGCCTTGCCGTAACCGTGGCATCCACCCAGATCTTCGCAGCTGGCTTTGCCATCAACGAACACAGCATCAGCGGGATGGGGACTGGGTACGCCGGGCGATCTTCTTCTGCCGACGACGCAAGCACCGTTTATGGCAACCCTGCCGGCATGTCGCGCATCACGCGCGAACAAGTCACCGGTGGCGTTGCATTCCTCGACGCAAAAACCGATATCAGCGACGCCAGCTCCAGCCCGAACGGCGGCAGCAACAAAGGCGACATGGTGCCCTTCACCTCCGTACCTATGGGCTACTACGTCAAGCCGATCGACGAGCATTGGGCATTCGGTCTGGGTGTGTACGTACCCTTCGGCCTGATCACCGACTATGAAAACGGCTTCGCCGGCCGTTACTTCGGCAGCAAGTCAGAAGTCAAGATCATCACCTTCCAGCCAACCGTCAGCTACAAGTTCAACGATGTCGTGTCGATCGGTTTCGGCCCGACCATCAACCGCATCGACGGCTCGCTGGAATCCAACCTGTCGATCACTCAGGCAGCGCCGGACGGCAAGGTCAAGATCAAGGGCGACGACACCGCACTGGGCTACAACATCGGCGTGCTGGTACAGGCTACCGACAGCACTCGCCTGGGTCTGACCTACCACTCGAAGGTCGACTACAAGCTCGAAGGCAACACCAAGGTCAACTACGGTGTGCTGGGCGCGATCGGCCTGGGTGCGAACCAGAAGTACGACGCTTCGCTGAAGATCACCACGCCTGAATCCGTGGACCTCTCGGTCACCCAGGCGATCAACGATCGCTGGAACGTCTACGCCGGTACCACCTGGACCCGTTGGAGCCAGCTGGAAAAGATCACCGTCAAGAACTCCGGCGTTCAGCCACTGCTGGCTGGCCAGTTCGGCGAGATCACCGAAGAACAGAACTGGCATGACACCTGGGCGTACGCCATCGGTACGTCCTACCAGTTGAACAAGGAATGGGTACTGCGTACCGGCCTGACGTTCGACCAGTCGCCGACCAACAACGTCGACCGTTCGCCACGCATCCCGACCGGCGACCGGACCATCTTCAGTATCGGTGCCGGCTGGAGCCCGACCGAAGACCTGACCATCGACGTTGCCTACTCGTACCTGAAGGAAGAGAAGGTCAACATCCGCAACGAAAACGATCGTGGCCAGAGCTACAACTCGCAGTATGAAAACTCGGCAAACGGCTTCGGTGTCGGCGCAACCTACCGCTTCTGATGCTGTACGGCGAGGCTAATGCCTCGCCCACTAAAAAGCCCCGCTCTCTTCACAGAGGCGGGGCTTTTTAATGGGCGTCGATCAGGGTTTCAGCGGCTGGGAGGCAATAGCTTTCTCGATGGCCGCCAGAAATTCAGGATCATCCGGTTTGGTCAGGCTGGAGAAATTGGCGATCACCTTGCCCTGGCGGTCGATGACGTATTTGTAGAAATTCCACTTCGGTGCGCTGCTCTGTTTGGCCAGCACCTGGAACAGATGAGTCGCATCGTCACCCCGCACCTTCTGCGGTTCGGTCATGGTGAACGTCACGCCGTAGTTGGCGTAGCAGACCTTGGCGGTCTCGGCGCTGTCCTTGGACTCCTGCTTGAAGTCATTGGAAGGTACGCCGAGCATTTCCAGGCCCTGGGCCTTGTAGCGCTGATTCAGCGCTTCCAGCCCCTCGAACTGCGGCGCAAAACCACAGAAGCTGGCCGTGTTGATCACTACCAGCGGTTTGTCGGCGTAGCGCTGACACAGGTCGATGGATTCCTTGGCCCGCAACTTGGGCAACGAGCCTTGCAACAGATCCGGACAGTCCGCGGCCTGGGCCAGTCCGGTCAACGCCATCAGCAACGCGGGAACAGCACACCAGCGCTTGAGCATGTCGGGCATCCTTGAGCAATCGTCAGACCTCGACGTTACTCGCCCTCCCGCCGGTCTAGCAAGCACCCATGCCCAACTGCATCAGCGCCAAACCGCCCTGATGCCAGCCCCACCACACCAGCGCCAGCAACGCGGCGCCGAGTGCGGTGACGACGATCTGCGGCCAGAAACGGTTCATGCAGCGCTCGCACGCGGTTGCAGGCGCTCGACCGGGCGCTCGCGCACCGGCCAGTTCAGCGCCGCCGCCAGCAGGCTCAGGAGAATCGCCACTTGCCAGATCAAGTCATAACTCCCGGTTCGGTCATACACCACCCCGCCCAGCCAGCCGCCGAGGAACGAACCCAACTGATGGAACAGAAACACGATGCCGCCGAGCATGGACAGGTTTCGCACGCCAAACAAGGTCGCCACCGTACCGTTGGTCAACGGCACCGTCGACAGCCACAGGAACCCCATGGCCATGCCGAACAGATAGGCCGAGGTCGTCGTCACCGGCAGCCACAGAAACAGCACGATCACCACCGCGCGCAGCAGATAGAGCCCGGTCAGCAGACGCGGTTTGGACATCCGCCCACCGAGCCAACCGGCGGTGTAGGTACCGAAGATGTTGAACAGGCCGATCAACGCCAGCACGGTGGTGCCGACGGTGGCCGGCAGATGCTGATCAACCAGATACGCCGGCAAGTGCACGCCGATGAACACCACCTGAAATCCGCAGACGAAAAAACCGAATGCCAGCAACCAGAAACCGGAGTGCGAGCAGGCTTCGCGCAGGGCTTCGGACAGGGTTTGTTCATGGCCGAGCACCGGCAGCGGCTTGTCCTTGAGCATGCTCACCAGCGGCACGATCAGCGCCACCAGCAAGCCCAGCACGAGCAATGCCGCCGACCAGCCGAGCCAGCCGATCAACCCGAGGGTGCCCGGCAGCATGGCGAACTGGCCGAAAGAACCGGCAGCACTGGCAATGCCCATGCCCATGCTGCGTTTCTCCGGCGGCACGGCGCGGCCGACGACACCGAGAATCACCGAGAACGAGGTCCCGGACAGTCCGATACCGATCAACAGACCGGCGCTCAGGGACAAGCCCAAAGCGGTTTCCGACAGGCCCATGAACACCAGGCCCAAGGCGTAGAGCACCCCGCCGATCAGTACCACTTTCGCCGCGCCGAAGCGGTCGGCCAGCGCGCCAGTGAACGGTTGCGCCAGCCCCCAGATCAGGTTCTGCAAGGCGATGGCGAAGGCGAACACCTCGCGACCCCAGCCGAACTGGGCGCTCATCGGCGACAGAAACAAGCCGAAGCCGTGCCGCACGCCCAATGACAACGCCAGAATCAGCGCACTCCCCAGCAACACCCAACCGCACGTACGCCACATCGAACTCATTATTATTCTCCAGTCACGGGTATATACCCGCTTAGATTCGGAAAAAACCGGCCCTCAGGCCAGTTCATCCAATAGCCGCAGCAAGGTTTCACGCTTCTCGGCACCCAGTCGGTCGATCAACCGCTGTTGCGCCGCTTCCCAGGCCGGCAAGGCTGCTGCCAGGCGTTGCGCACCGGCTTCAGTGAGCCGGACGATGCGGTTGCGCATGTCTTCGCCCTCGGCCAGCGCCACCAGGCCCTCGCCTTCCAGCACCCTCAGATTGCGCCCGAGGGTGCTGCGATCCAGGCCCATGGCCTCGGCCAGTTCGGAAATGCTCGGCTGATCCAGGCGCTGCAGATTGCACAGCAGAGAATACTGGGCAACGTTGATCCCGAAGCCGTCGAGAGCGCCGTCGTAATGCCTGCTGACGCCACGCGCGGCGCGACGCAGGTTGGTGCACAAACACTGAGATGGAAGCATTATGCGTGTATATACCCGCGACTGTGTTAAATCAAGTTACAGATCAAAGTTATTTATCAAAACAAGGCCAGCCCGACCAGCACTGACATCTCCAATAGTTCCAGCAACGCTCCCGCCGTATCACCAGTGGTTCCACCCAGTCGTCGCACCATCAAATGCCGCAGCCAGATGAACACGACAACCGCCAGCAGCAACGCCACGACAGCGTCGAACCCGGCGATCGCCACACACGCCGCCGCACTCCCCACCAGCACCTGCCAACCCGCCTTGCGCGGCAGATGATCGGCCAGCGCCTGCCCCAACCCGCCAGCCCGCACATAAGTCGTGGTGAGAAACAGCCCGAGCAACGCCGCTCGGCCGATCAGCGGCACGATGATCAATGCCGTGCCCTGCTGTTGTTCGATCAACGCCAGCAACGCGGCGAACTTGAGCAGCAACACCAGCACCAGCGTCACCACCGCGATCGGCCCGCTGCGCGGATCCTTCATGATCGTCAGCGTACGCTCGCGATCACCGAAGCCGCCGAGCCACGCATCGGCGCTGTCCGCCAGCCCATCAAGGTGCAACGCGCCGCTGAGCAGCACCCACACCGCCAGCAACAGCGCCGCATGCAACAGCAACGGCGTGCCGGCCAAGGCAATGTTCAGCGCCCAGAGAATGACACCGAACAATAGTCCCACCAGCGGATAAAACAGCAGCGAGCGGCCGAGCTGTTCAGGCGCCGGCATACCCGGCAGACGAATCGGCAGGCTGCTGAGAAATTGCAGGGCGATCCACAGAGGCAGCATGTCAGCACACTTCCCTGAGCGAACCGTCGGCCTCGACGATCAGCGAAAACAGCGCGCCGTGGCCGACTTCGACATTGAGCAGTTGTTCACGGGGCAAGCCACGGGCCTGCGCCAGTAACAGACGCATGACGCCACCATGACTGATCAGCAACACCCGCTCACCCGCGTGCGCCGCGTGCAGTCGCATCACCGCCGCCAGCACCCGCGCCGAAAAATCGCTGACCGGCTCACCCTGCGGCGGAGTAAAACCATACGGATCGGCCCAAAACAGCCCCAGCGCTTCAGCATCAGTCTCCATCAACGCCGCCGCGCTCTGCCCTTCCCAGGCACCGAAATGCAGTTCTTGCAGATTCTTGTCCAGAGAAACCGACAGCTCCCACTGCGCGCTCAACTCTTCAGCAAACCGCGCACAACGCTGCAACGGCGAACTGACCAGCCGATCCCACGGCCCCTGCCCGCTCACCGCCTCGCGCATCTGCGCCCAGCCTTTTTCGGTCAACGCATCGTCGAGGCTGCCGCGCAGGCCGCCGCCGAGTTCGGTTTCACCGTGGCGCAGCAGATCCAGACGCAAGGTCATGCCGGGCGGTCCGCCACCGCGGCTTCAGCGAAGGTTGCCATCTGGCCGTGCAGGTCGCAGGCCAGGCGCAACAACGGCACCGCCAGCGCCGCGCCACTGCCCTCGCCCAGACGCAGGCCCAGTTCCAGCAAAGGCTCAGCGCCAAGGGTTTCCAGCACATGACGATGGCCCGGCTCGGCACCGCGATGACCGAACAGCAGCCACTCACGGCAGGCCGGATTCAGGCGCACCGCTACCAGCGCGGCGACCGTACAGATGAACCCATCCACCAGCACCGCCACACCCTCGTGTGCGCAGGCCAGATACGCGCCGACCAATGCCGCAATCTCGAAGCCGCCGAGATTGAACAGCGTCTGCAACGCATCGCCACGTTGCGCCGCATGCAGTGCCAGCGCCCGCTCGATCACCTGCGCCTTGTGGCTGACGCCTTCGGCATTCAGCCCGGTGCCGGGGCCGGTCAGGTGTGCCACCGGGCAATCGAGCAAAGCACAGGCCAGCGCACTGGCGGCCGTGGTGTTGCCGATGCCCATTTCACCGCCGATGAACAATTGCGCACCAGCAGCCTTCGCGCGCAGCACACTGTCGCGGCCGCCCTGCAAGGCAAGTTCACCCTGAGCCTGAGTCATCGCCGCGCCCTTGGCGAAATTCGCCGTGCCCGGGCCGATGTTCAAATGGCGCACACCCGGCAGGTCCAGCGACGGAGTCACGGTGCCCAGATCCACCACTTCCAGCTGCGCGCCAAGTTGCCGCGCCAGCACGCTGATCGCCGCGCCGCCGCTGACGAAGTTCAGCAGCATCTGCCCGGTGACCTCCTGCGGGAACGCGGAAACCCCTTCGGCGACAACGCCGTGGTCGCCGGCAAAAATCGCGATCCAGACTTGATCCAGCGTCGGCTTGATCCGGCCCTGCAGTCCGGCCAGCTGCACCGCCACCGATTCAAGCTGACCGAGGGAGCCGGCGGGTTTGGTCAATTGCTGCTGACGCGCCGCCGCGTTTTCAACGGCGTGCGTATCCACCGGTTTGCACGGGTTCAGCCACCAGGCTTGGGTCATAACGCAGGTCCTTTCAAAGTCAGGGGCAGGCCGGCGACCGTCAGGACGACTCGTTGACAACGCTCGGCCAGAGCTTGATGCAGCCAACCGGCTTCATCGACGTAGCGGCGAGTCAATTCGCCCAGCGGCACGACACCCATTCCGGTCTCGTTGCTGACAAAAATGATTTCACCCGGCAGCGACGCCAGGCATTCGAGCAAGGCTTCGCGCTCGGCGGCGAGGCGTTCAGCGTCTTCGAGCATCAGCAGATTGGTCAGCCACAGCGTCAGGCAATCCACCAGCAGGCAACGCTCGGGGCCAGCGTTTTCGCGCAACACCCGAGCCAGCTCCAACGGCTCTTCAATCAACGCCCATTCGGCGGGACGACGAGCGCGATGATGGGCGATGCGCTCATTCATCTCGCCGTCCAGTGGTTGGCTGGTGGCGATGTAAGTGACGGCCAGCGCGCTGTCAGTGGCGAGTTTTTCGGCCAGGCGACTTTTGCCGGAGCGGGCGCCGCCGAGGATCAACTGGAGCATGGAGGCATCCTGAAAAAAATTCGTTGAGACAACTGACCTCTTCGCGGGCAAGCCCGCTCCCACAATGGATTTAGGCCAAACATGGCACTTGAGTACACCTCAACACCCTGTGGGAGCGGGCTTGCCCGCGAAGAAGCCATCACATCCGGCCTGGATACCACAGAGTTCACACAACAGATCGGTATCCAGATGCTTCTCCACCAGATCCGCCAACCGTTCGATATCGCGTTCGCGCAAGCCGTGGTAATCCACCTCCTGCACATCGTTCAGACCGGCCCAGCGCAACAGCGCGGCACTGGCCGCCGGCGATTCGAACAGGCCATGCAGGTAGGTGCCGAAAATCTGCCCGTCGAGACTTTGCGCGCCGTCGCAACGACCGTCGTCCAGATGCACGGCAGCATTTTCCAGCGCCGCTCCCGTGGTCACGCCGGCATGAATTTCATAACCGCTGACCTCGGCATCTTCCAGCGCCAGACGCCCGCGAACATTGCGCAACTGTTTCTCGGCTTCGAGCTGCGTTTCGAACGCCAGCAACCCCAGACCAGCGCTGGAACCCGGCGCGCCTTCCAGGCCCAGCGGATCGTGCACCTGCTCGCCGAGCATTTGCAGACCACCGCAGATCCCGAGCAATTTGCCGCCGTAACGCAGGTGACGGCGAATGGCGGTTTCCCAGCCATTGGCCCGCAGATACGCCAAGTCACTGCGCACGCTTTTCGAGCCCGGAAGAACGATCAGGTCGGCCGGCGGTATCGCTTGCCCCGGGCCGATGAATTGCAGATCAACCTGCGGATGCAGACGCAGCGGATCGAAATCGGTGTGGTTGCTGATGCGCGGCAGCACCGGCACCACCACTTTCAGGACTTGCTCCGCCTTGGCGGTCTGACGCTGGTCGATGCCGTCCTCGGCTTCCAGATGCAGATCCATCACGTATGGCAGCACGCCCACCACCGGTTTGCCGGTGCGCTGTTCCAGCCAGTCGAGGCCCGGTTGCAGCAAGGCGATGTCGCCGCGAAAACGGTTGATGATGAAACCTTTGACCCGTGCCTGTTCGCTCGGCGACAGCAGTTCCAGCGTGCCCACCAGATGGGCGAAGACGCCGCCACGATTGATGTCGGCGATCAGCAACACCGGGCAATCCACCGCTTCGGCGAAGCCCATGTTGGCGATGTCACCGGCGCGCAGATTGATCTCGGCCGGCGAGCCCGCGCCTTCGACCATCACCAGCGGATAGGCGGCACTCAAACGTTCGTGGGAAGCAAGCACGGCCTGCATGGCGATGGCTTTGTAGTCGTGATAGGCGACGGCGTTCATGCTGGTGACCGCACGACCGTGGATGATGACCTGGGCGCCGGTGTCGCTGTTGGGCTTGAGCAGCACCGGGTTCATGTCGGTGTGCGGCTCGAGAAACGCCGCCTGGGCCTGCACCGCTTGCGCGCGGCCGATCTCGCCGCCGTCGGCAGTCACCGCGCTGTTGAGCGCCATGTTCTGCGGTTTGAACGGCACCACGGCAACGCCCTGACGGGTGGCCCAGCGGCAGAGCGCCGTCACCAGCGTACTTTTGCCAGCGTCGGAGGTGGTGCCCTGCACCATTAAAGTGGTCATGCTGGTTTGTTTTCCATAGAGCGTTGCAGGGCGAATGCTTGCAGGGCTTGCTCAAGGCGCGCCTCGTCGGCGGCATCGGCGGGCAGCCCGAAACGCAGGCTGCTGTTGTGCGCGAAGAGTCGCAGGAGAATGCCGCGTCGGGCCATGAATTCGTGCAACGCGGTGGCCTGTTCGGTGATCAGCCACTGAAACAGCGCGCAGCCGCCCTGCGGTTTGAAACCGGAACGTTCGAGCAGCGCAGCCAATCGTTCGCTGGCCTCGTCGCTGCGGATGCGCTGACGCGTGTGGCCTTCGGTGTCGCGCAGACAGGCCTGGCCGAGCACGCGGGTCGGCCCGCTGACCGCCCACGGCCCGACCTGTTCGGCCAGCAACCGGAGCAACTTGCGCTCGGCCAGCACGAACCCCAGCCGCACACCGGCCAGACCGAAAAACTTGCCGAACGAGCGCAACACGATCAACCCCACTTGATGCGCATGCGGGGCGAGACTCAGCTGCGGCGTGTTGTCCATGAACGCTTCGTCGACCACCAGCCAGCCGCCGCGCTGGGCCAGCCGTGCGTGCCAGTCGAGCAGGCGCGCCGGGGTCAGGTTCAGGCCCGTTGGGTTGTTCGGATTGACTACCACCAGCACGTCGAGGCTGTCGAGAAAGAAATCGACTTCCTGCTCCAGCACCTCACGCACGATATAGCCGCTGCGCCGCCAGGCTTCAGCATGCTCGGCATAACACGGCGACAGCACGCCGACCTTGCCGGCCCGACGCAATCGCGGCAACAACTGAATGGCCATCTGCGAACCGGCCACCGGCAGCACCTGGCTGGTACCGTAGTAATCGCAGGCGGCCTGCTCCAGACCGTCATCGTTTTCCGGCAAGCGTGCCCAGGCCCGCAGCGGAATATCCGGGACCGGAAACGGCCACGGCGCAAGCCCCGTGGACAGGTCGAGCCAGTCTTCTTCCGCGATGCCGTATCCGAGCGCCGCCCTGCGCAACCGGCCACCGTGCTCAAGCATAGAATTCAGCCCCCACGCAGAGAATCAGCAGCCATAACCATACCCCGCGCTGGACCAATTGCCAGCCGCGATCAATGGAATCGGCATCCGCCGGCACGCCCTCGCCCAGTTGCGGACGCTCGTGCAGCTCGCCGTGGTAAATCGCCGGACCACCCAGTTCGACGCCCAAGGCACCCGCGCCGGCGGCCATCACCGGGCCGGCGTTCGGGCTGTCCCATTTCGGCGCCTGGGTGCGCCAGCATTTCAGCGCCAGTCGGGTTTTGCCGAGCAGCGCGTAGGTCAACGCCACCAGCCGCGCAGGAATGTAGTTGAGGACGTCGTCGATTTTTGCCGCCGCCCAGCCGAACCGCTCGAAACGTTCGTTGCGATAGCCCCACATCGCGTCGAGCGTATTGCTCAAACGGTAGAGCACCACGCCCGGCGCACCGGCCACGGCAAACCAGAACAGCGCCGCGAACACCGCATCGCTACCGTTCTCCAGCACCGATTCAGTAGCAGCGCGGGCGACAGCGGTGCTGTCCAGCTCATCGGTCTGGCGGCTGACCAGATACCCCACACGCTTGCGCGCCTCTTCCAGATCATCGGCACGCAAGGCCTTGGCCACCGGCTCGACGTGCTCACCCAGGCTGCGCATGCCGAGGGCGCAATACAGCGCAAGAATCTCGACGATCCAGCCCACGTAAGGCGCCCAGGAAAACGCCGTGGCCAGCAGGGTCAGCGGCAACACCGCGATCACCCACGCGGTGACGCCATGGCTGCGCCAACCGCGACCGCCGCTGTTGAAACGTTGCTCGATGCGCCCGGCGAAATTGCCGAACGCCACCAGCGGATGCCAGCGTTTCGGTTCACCCAGCAGCGCATCCAGCGCAACCGCGGCGACACTCAACAACGCCACACTCATTGACTCACTCCCCAAAAATTTTCGTACAGCAGCTCATTGAGCGGACGCGCCTGCGCCCACCCTTCGAGTACCAGCATCGGCGCCGGATAAAATTCCTTGACCGGCCCCAGGCAAAGCACCGCCAGCGGCTTGGCCCCGGCCGGCAGTTTCAGCAAGTCGGCCAGCGCCTGCGGTTCGAACAGCGACACCCAGCCCATGCCCAGGCCTTCGGCACGCGCGGCGAGCCACAGGTTCTGGATCGCGCAGGACAATGAGGCCATGTCCATTTCCGGCATTGTGCGACGACCAAAGATGTGTTTTTCGCGATCGTCCATCAACGCGGCGACCAGCACTTCGGCGCAATCCTTGATGCCTTCGACCTTGAGCTTCATGAACTCGTCACTGCGTTCGCCGAGGGCTTCGGCGGTGCGTACGCGTTCTTCTTCAACAAGGTTCTGGATCTGGCCACGTAGCGCGCGGTCGCTGATACGGATGAAGCGCCACGGCTGCATCAGGCCGACGCTCGGTGCCTGGTGCGCGGCTTCAAGCAATCGTCGCAACACGTCAGGCTCGACCATACCGCCGCTGAAGTGGCGCATGTCGCGGCGTTCAGCGATGGCGCGGTAGACCGCTTCGCGCTCGGCGTCAGTGAAGGCGTTGTCGCTCATGGCACCAACAGCGCGGCAATCGCCGACGGATTTGACGGGAAATAGAAGTGAACGTACGAGGCGGTCATCCGCCCTTGCCGGTATACCGCTTCCGCGCCGCGCCCGCCGTTGGGGCTGTGGCCACGGGCGATTGGCGTCAGTTCGGTGGTGGTCAGGGAATGGTGATAGGTGTGGCCGCGCAACAGGCCTTCCGGCAGGTCGACCTCTTGCAAGGCCAGCGCAGCGAGGCGCTTTTGCATCACGGCGTCGCCACTCAGCAGGCCGACCAAATCAGCACGGGTGCCTTCGACATCGGTCAGGGAGTCGAGCAGATAAAGCATGCCGCCACACTCGGCGAGCAGCGGTTTGCCGGCGGCGTGGTGAGCGCGGATCGCTTTGAGCATGTCAGTGTTCTGCGACAAGGCAACGTGGTGCAATTCCGGATAACCGCCGGGCAGGTACAAACTTTCGGCTTCAGGCAATTGCGCATCGCGGATCGGCGAGAAGAAACTCAGCTCCGCCCCCATCGCCCGCAACAGATCGAGACTGGCGCCGTAGGTGAAGGCAAAGGCTTCGTCGCGAGCGACGGCAATTCGCACGCCTTCGAGCAGCTTTTCGGTCTCAACGATTGCTGGCGCGGCGAATTCCACGGCCGGTGGCAGCGCTACCTCACATGTGCCGGCGAGTGCTTCGGCGGCGGCGTCGAGACGTACGTCGAGGTCATTCAGTTCGCTGGCCTGCACCAGGCCGAGATGGCGGCTCGGCAGTTCGATCCCGGTTTCCCGGGACAACGCGCCGTACCAGCGCAGACCTTCGGTGAGGCTGCCTTCGAGCAATTGCGCATGGCGCACGGTGCCGACACGGTTGGCCAGCACGCCGGCGAACGGCAAATCCGGCTGATAGCGCGCCAGGCCCAGGGCCAGTGCACCAAAGGTCTGAGCCATGGCCGTGCCATCGATCACGCCGAGCACCGGTACGCCGAAATGCCGCGCCAGATCGGCGCTCGACGGCGTGCCATCGAACAGGCCCATCACGCCTTCGATCAGGATCAGATCGGCTTCGGCGGCGGCTTCCCACAACAGACGTCGACTTTCCTGCTCGCCGACCATCCACATGTCCAGTTGATAGACCGGCGCACCGCTGGCGCGCTCGAGGATCATCGGGTCGAGAAAGTCCGGGCCGCACTTGAATACGCGGACCTTGCGCCCCTGATTGCGATGCAGACGGGCCAGCGCGGCGGTGACGGTGGTCTTGCCCTGACCGGAGGCCGGCGCGGCGATCAGTACCGCCGGGCAGTGACGTGGTTGATTCAAAGTTCGACGCCTTTCTGCGCTTTGATGCCGGCCTGAAAGGCGTGTTTGATCATGCCCATTTCGGTGACGGTGTCGCCCATTTCGATCATTTCCGGCTTGGCAGCGCGGCCGGTGACGATCACGTGTTGCATCGGCGGACGGGCCTGCAGATCGCTGAGCACCTGATCCAGATCGAGGTAACCGTGCTTGAGGGCGATGTTCAGTTCATCGAGCACCACCAGACCGATCGACGGATCGCGCAGCAGCTCGCGGGAGACTTCCCAGGCGGCTTCGGCGGCGGCGATATCGCGCTGACGGTCCTGGGTTTCCCAGGTGAAGCCCTCGCCCATCACATGAAAGCGCACCTGCTCGGGGAAGCGACGGAAGAACAGTTCTTCGCCGGTGCTGTTGCGGCCCTTGATGAACTGCACCACGCCGCACTGCATGCCGTGGCCCATGGCGCGGGCGAGCATGCCGAATGCCGAGCTGCTTTTGCCTTTGCCGTTGCCGGTCAGCACCAGCACCAGGCCGCATTCATCTGGCGAATTGGCGATGCGCTCGTCGATCACGGCTTTTTTGCGCTGCATGCGCGCCAGGTGGCGCTCGTCGCGTTCGGGGGAATCAGTCATGGGGGAGCTCTCCGTTGAGGCTGGATAACGGCGGGCAGGCACAAGAATAGACGGCAACAAGCCTGGCATCGCCCACCGTGATGCCGCTGGATGGATCAGGCCGGTCTCCGGGCTCATGAGCGGCTGGTGCCTGGCTGCGCGCCTTCCCGCTTTTTAGGCAGTGGCATCCAACGCAGCTTTTACTCATTTACCGTTGCGGGGGCAGCGCCGGGATCGTGAGGGTTCATCGCTTGAATGACCCGCCTCACCGGCTTCCCTGTTTCACTCTGTCGACATGCGCCACAGAGCACCTGAAACAAGCCGCGAAGGTTAGAGGGTTGGGGGTGGAGCGTCAATTGAAGAGGGGCTTGTGCGGCGAATAACTGCCGCCGATCAATTAACTGACGCCAATCTTGTGCCACACTGCCATGAGTGATATCAAAGAGCCATGCTCTTTGACTGCAGAGAGCCCATCACAATAACAAGGGAGAACCCCATGCAAGGCATGATCATCAGCAATCCGCGGCTGGAATTCCTGCGCCCGGTGCTGGAACGCTGGTTTGACTGTATCGACCGCTACAACGCCGTGCGCGGCGACAACGACACGCCCTACTGGCACGACGAAAAAGCCAACCTCGGTCTGCTGTCGGCCGCCGCGTGGATGGCTGAACTGGTCACGCTGCGCGACACTGCCACCCGCAAACAGAACGAAGAAGGCGAGCGCAACGCCCGCGCCGATTTGTTTATTGCTGGCGCCGAGGATCGCGCCTTCATTCAGGCGACCCAACGCTGGCCGCGCGTCACCAGCCTGAATCTGACCCAGGCCCTGGCGGATATCACCAGCGACGCCAAGCGCATCAGCTACGTCAGCGACCTGAAACTCGGCTGCCTGTTCGTCGCCCCGCAAAAAGCCCAACACAGCGCCAGCCCGGAAGAATTGCAGGACATGGTCGACGACCTGCAAAAGGAACACACCTGCGCCGTCGCCTGGTATTTCCCCTACGCCTACCGCAAATTGCGCAGCGAAGCCGGCAACTATCACCCCGGCATTGCCGTGCTGTTCAAGGAGGCCCGCGGCTGAGGGTTGAACCATCGGGCTTGTGCGCTTCTCTATGTTTAGGAATGCATTCATAGGGAAGATCAGCAATGCGCAAGCCCCAGCTCGTTTTCGTCATCATGATCGCCGGAGGGCTCGCCGCCTGTGGTGAATCCTCCAGCCTGCAAGTTACCGACGGCACCGGTCCGTCACCGAAACTGCCCGAACCGAACAAGACCCTGATCCCGACAGTGAACATCGCCCCGGCCATCGGCTGGCCGGCCGGCGCCAAACCGATGGCAGCGACAGGTACGCAGGTGGCGGCGTTTGCCGAAAATCTCGATCACCCACGCTGGCTCTACGTGCTGCCCAATGGCGATGTGCTGGTGGCGGAAACCAACGCCCCACCCAAACCCGACGACGGCAAGGGCATTCGCGGCTGGGTGATGAAGAAAGTCATGGGCCGTGCCGGCGCCGGCGTGCCCAGTCCGAACCGCATCACACTGTTGCGCGATGCCGATCATGATGGCGTGGCCGAAACCCGCACGGTGTTCCTGCAAAACCTCAATTCGCCGTTCGGCATGACCCTGGTCGGCAACGATCTTTACGTCGCCGATACCGATCGCCTGCTGCGCTTTAACTACGAGCCCGGCGCGACCGAAATCAAGAGCCAGCCGATCAAGGTCGTGGATTTGCCGGGCGGCACGCTCAACCATCACTGGACCAAGAACGTCATCGCCAGCAAGGACGGCAGCAAGCTGTACGTCACCGTCGGTTCGAACAGCAACGTCGGCGAAAACGGCCTCGATCAGGAAGAAGGCCGCGCGGCGATCTGGGAAGTGGATCGCGCCACCGGCAACCACCGGATCTTCGCCTCGGGCATCCGCAACCCCAACGGCCTGGCCTGGGAACCGCAAAGCGGTGCGCTGTGGACCGCCGTCAACGAACGCGATGAGATTGGCAGCGATCTGGTGCCGGACTACATCACCTCGGTCAAAGACGGTGGTTTCTATGGCTGGCCGTTCAGCTACTACGGCCAGCACGTTGATGTGCGCGTGGAACCCCAGCGGCCGGACATGGTGGCCAAGGCCATCGCTCCGGACTACGCCGTCGGCCCGCACACCGCATCACTGGGGCTGACCTTCGCCGAGGGCAATCGCTTGCCGGCACAGTTCAAGGAAGGCGCATTCATCGGCCAGCACGGCTCGTGGAACCGCAAGCCGCACAGTGGTTACAAAGTGATCTTCGTACCGTTTGCCGCTGGCAAGCCGAGCGGCACACCGGTTGACGTGCTGACCGGATTCCTCGACAAGGACGAAAACGCGCTGGGTCGCCCGGTCGGCGTGGTGATCGATCAGCAAGGTGGGTTGCTGGTGGCGGATGACGTGGGTAACAAGGTGTGGCGGGTTTCAGCGACCCGTTAGTCTGTTGCAGGTATAAAAAAACCGTGGGAGCCATTCAGCTCCCACGGTTTTTATGTATCTGGATTACGGGTTATGCGCCAGATGCTCCGGCTGCAGAACGCGCTTGGCGCTCAGATAGGCTTTCTGCCAATAGGCTTTCGACAGGCTGTCCAGCTTCACCGTGCCGCCGGTGGCGGGCGCATGAACGAAGCGCCCTTCCCCGACGTAGATCCCCGCATGGCTGACCTGAGAGCCGCCATTGGTGGCGAAGAAGATCAGGTCGCCGGTTTGCAGCCCTTCTTTGCCGACATTCGGCGCCTGCATCACGATCATTTCGCGGGTGGAACGCGGCAGGCTGATGCCGGCGGCATCGCGGTAGACAAAACCAATCAGACCACTGCAATCGAAGCCCGAATCCGGCGTGTTGCCGCCCCAGCGATAAGGCGTGCCGACCAGCCCTAGCGCGCGGAACAGCACGTCTTCGGCAGCAGGCGAAAAGGTCTGGGAGGATCCGAACACGATCGGAGCGCGAACCACCGGCGCAGGGGGCGGAGTGCGGCTGGCGCAGGCGCTGAGCAGCGCGGCGAAGAACATCAAGGCAAAGCGGGCCGACATCGTCATATGCAGAACATCCTGATCTGGCTGCGGCTTTGACTGCCGATTCGATAGAAAACAAAACCGCCTGCGTTGGGACGCAGGCGGTTTGCCATCAATATAGATCAGGATTCTAGCGGCTACGCGGCAAACTTCAAGTAAGACTTTAACTTCACCTTGTAAAGTTTAGGTCTATTGCCTCTGAAGGGCCGCTTTGTCGCCACGAGCGTGGCGACAAATGCGTGATTACTTGCGAGCGGTAACCACGGTTGGAGCGTTCGCCAAAGCGCGTTTGGCTTCGATAAAGGTCTTGCTCCAGTAGCTGTCGCCCAGACTGTCGATGCGAACACCGCCGCTGCGACGAGAGCTGGAATGGATGAACTGGTTGTCGCCCAGGTAAATCCCGGCGTGACTGACACGACCGCGACGACCATTGGTGGCGAAGAACAGCAGGTCGCCCGGCTCGAGGTTGCTGCGCGAAACCAGCGGCGCATCAACGTTGATCATTTCGCGGGTGGAGCGTGGCAGGTTCATGCCGGCCTCTTCACGGAACAGATAGCCGATGAAACCGCTGCAATCGAAACCGGCTTCAGAGGTACCACCGAAACGGTAACGGGTACCGATCAGGGACATGCCGCGTTCGAGGATGCTGTCGGCCAGAACCGGAAGCTGGTAAGGCTTCTTGCCGTTGAAGTCGGCGAGTTCTTTTTCGGTGTCCAGCTCTTCCTGGTAAATAACGGAGGACTGGGCGGTGGCAGAATTTTTAACCTGTTGTTGCTGCTCTTGATTAACAGGTGAATGAGCAGCGCAACCGAACAACAGGGTGACGAGTGCGAGAGGCACGAGGGGTGCGAAGCGCTTTAGCATGGGCACGACCGTGGCTGATAGTTGTAAAGAAGCCGAGACTATGCCCGCTATCAGCCTCATTTGCAAATTCAATCGATCTTTTTGTGACTTCCCGGTTTCTCGTTTACATCTAAGCGCTTAAGCCTATTTGAATCGAGACGCGGCCTGTGCACCCCCACAGGAAAGCGGGTTTTCTGGCGCCTGAAATATGCCGAAACCGGCTGAAAGCCCCGGTTTTACCAGCCCAGGGTTTCTTTCAGGAAGGGAATGGTCAGCTTGCGCTGAGCCTGCAAAGAGGCCTGATCGAGCTGCTCCAGCAGATCGAAAAGCGCGCTCATGCTGCGGGTACCGCGAGTCAAGATAAAATGCCCGACCTCGTCGGTCAGGTGCAGGCCGCGACGGGAAGCACGCAATTGCAGGGCGCGCAATTTGTCTTCGTCGGAGAGAGGACGCATCTGGAAGATCAGCGCCAGGGTCAGGCGCGATTTCAGGTCAGCCAGTTTGATCGGCAATTCACGTGGCGAAGTGGACGCCGCGATCAGCAGACGCCGACCGCTGTCACGCAGACGGTTGAACAGATGAAACATCGCCTCTTCCCAGTCCGCCTTGCCGGCAATCACCTGCAAGTCATCCAGGCAGACCAGTTCGTACTGTTCGAGGTTGTCGAGAATTTCGATGCCGCGATCCATCAACTCGGCCAGCGGCAGGTACACCGCCGGTTCACCCATCTGTTCGAAGCGCAGGCACGCGGCCTGCAACAGATGCGTCCGCCCTACCCCGTGCTTGCCCCACAGATAGATCAGGCTTTCGGTCCAGCCGGCGTCGGCTTCGCATAGACGCTCGACATAGCCGAGTGCAGCGGCATTGGCGCCTGGGTAGTAGTTGATGAAGGTGGCGTCGTCACGCAGACGCACACCTAGGGGCAGCTGAATCGGTTTCATGCTGACTGAACAGTTCCCAAGGAACCGTTAGTGGCCTCTGTGTAAAGTGAGCGAAGTTTATACCCGTGAAGCGGAGCGCACAATGCGACAGACCCCAAGCAAAATCAAAGGTTTGCGTTAACGTGCTGGTTTTATGACAGTTTCTTTGGCGCCATGGCCTGCATGAGACGGGCCAACCCGGCAATCCACCGGGCAGCCCGCGCATCACATTACAACTCCGGCTCATCCACCCCGCTATAGATGTCGGAATCCTTGTACAGATCGTGGACGTGTCGCACCAGCACCATGATCACCGCCGCCACCGGCAATGCCAGCAGCACACCGGTGAAGCCGAACAGCTCGCCACCGGCCAGAATCGCGAAAATCACCGCCACCGGGTGCAGACCGATCCGATCCCCCACCAGCAAAGGCGTCAGCACCATGCCTTCCAGTGCCTGACCAACCATGAACACCGCCACGATCCCGATCATCGGATACAGATCGCCACCGAACTGGAACAACCCGGCAATCAGCGCCGCGCCGATGCCGATCACAAATCCCATGTACGGCACAATCGCCGCCAGCCCCGCGATCAGACCGATCAACAGGCCCAGCTCCAGCCCGACAATCATCAGACCGGCCGCATAGATCACGCCCAGCGCCAGCATCACCAGCAACTGCCCGCGCACGAACGCGCCCAGCACTTCATGGCACTCACCCGCCAGCGCCACCACACGCTCTTCGCGATCACGGGGCAACAGGCCACGGATCTTGGCCATCATCACGTCCCAATCACGCAGCAGGTAAAAGCTCACCACCGGGATCAGCACCAGATTCGCCAGCCAGCCGATCAGTGCCAGGCTCGAGGCCGTCGCCTGACTCAGCACCACACCGACGATATCCGTGGTCTGGCCCATGTGTTCGCTGATTGCGGCTTTGACCTTGTCGAACTTCCAGAAGCCGTCCGACAGCCCCAGCTTCGATTGCGCCCATGGCACGGCGGTGTGCTGCAACCAGTCGAGCATTTGCGGCGCCAGTTCATACAGCCGTACTAATTGCTTGGCGAGCATCGGCACCAGCACCAGCAACAACGCAGTGACGATCAGGGTGAACAAGGCGAACACCGCGATCACACCCCAGGTGCGGGACAACCCCAGGCGCTCAAGACGATCGACGAGCGGATCGAACAGATAGGCGAGCAGCAGCGCCACCAGAAACGGCGTAAGGATCGGATGCAGCAACCAGACAAACGCGCAAAGCAGGAGCACCCCACCGAGCCAGAACCAACGCCGCGTATCGGCCATGTAACACTCCATTGCTTATATATAAGAAAGAAACCCTACCAGCGGAACCGCAAAGACGGCGCCACCGGTGCCGGCGTCGGCGCAACGACTGGTGGCGCCCCGGCGACCGCAGGCTGAGGTGCAGCGACCGGAGCCGGCGCCTCGGCCGGCAGTTCCTGCAACTTCGCCAGCGACAGCTGCGCCCGCAGCTGATCGGCACTACCGTTGACCCGATAAAGGATGCGATCGGCATCGACACTCTGCAGACGCACGCCGAACGGTTCGAGTAACCGCAGCAGCGCTGCGTAGTGCTCCAGATTCATGCCCTGGACTTCCAGGGTCTGCTGGCCGGACGCGCCCGGTTTGGCCACAAAGCGCGGCGCGAGACGCTCGGTGACCGCCAGCATCACCGCATCGGCCACGGCAGCCTGATCCGCGCCCTGCACGCTGCCCGCCTCTTTTTTATCGCCCAGCCACAATTGCCATTTGGCCTGCCATTGCCCGCTTTCTTCGCGAGCATGCACGGCGAGCAAGGCGTCGGCGTTGTAGCGCTCGGAAGCGTTACGCAGCGGCGCCGGGTCGGCACCTTCGAGTGCCGGCGCCGTGGCAACCAATTGCTCGCTCAAGTCCGCCAGCGGCAGGCGCAACGGCAATCCACGGTGCTGGGCGGCGCGGCGCAACGGTGCGGCACTGGCCTGACCGTCGCCCACCAGGCTCGAACCCTCGGTCGAATCGTTCAGCCACCAACTCAGGATCGAGGGCCGGTTGGCACCCCACAGCGCCAGCCCGGCGCGGCGCAACGCCTGCTCGGTGGTTCCCGGGTCGAAATCGACTTTCAGCACTTCCGGCGGCCCGGCATCGAAACCGAACTGACTGATGATCTGCTGCGGATCCTTGCGAACCGGCGCCAGCCCCGGGTTCTGCGGGGCCTTCGGGTCGCCGGTCAGGCGCAGCACCAGCGTATCCAGCGCAGCCTGGGTCGCGCGATCGCGCTCCTCTGGCGACTGGCCAGTGACCGGCTCACGCACCTGATAAAGACCTTTGAGATTTTCGGCCTGGCTCGCCAGGCTGATCAGAGACAAGCCACCCACTAACAACCATTTACAAAAACGCATGGAGAATTCCCGTCGACAAGAGCGGCTGGAACAGGCCGCGTGCACCGTTCTGGCAAGCCTGTGACCACAGGCCGTCGCAAAACATTCACACGCGGTCGGTAAGTTTTTGCACAGTCCTAACGATAGACGGTTCCTTATACAGGCACCCGTGATGTCATCCACAGCGTCAATTGCAAAATTTTTCCATCGATATGCCCCTGCCCGTCGGCGTGAGGATGGCCGCTGCCCCTCAAGCCTGATAAAATCGCGCGCCTTCGCAGACCGGCAACAGCCGGGCACCCCGAACTTCGCGTGAGGCAATCGCCCCTGTCGGATTCGGCGTTCCCGCTGAACTCGGTCGTTACCCCTGAATCCCCTCCCCTAAAGGCCTGGATCATGAGCAAGCAACCCTCCCTGAGCTACAAGGACGCCGGTGTAGACATCGACGCCGGTGAAGCATTGGTCGAACGCATCAAGAGCGTCGCCAAGCGCACTGCGCGCCCGGAAGTCATGGGCGGCCTGGGCGGTTTCGGCGCCCTCTGCGAGATCCCGGCCGGTTACAAGCAGCCGGTGCTGGTTTCCGGTACTGACGGCGTCGGCACCAAGCTGCGCCTGGCGCTGAACCTGAACAAGCACGACAGCATCGGCCAGGACCTGGTCGCCATGTGCGTCAACGATCTGGTGGTGTGTGGCGCCGAGCCGCTGTTCTTCCTCGACTACTACGCCACCGGCAAGCTGAACGTCGACGTAGCGGCCACCGTGGTTACCGGTATCGGTGCAGGCTGCGAACTGGCTGGCTGCTCGCTGGTCGGCGGCGAAACCGCTGAAATGCCTGGCATGTACGAAGGCGAAGACTACGACCTGGCCGGTTTCTGCGTCGGCGTCGTGGAAAAAGCCGAAATCATCGACGGCTCGAAAGTCGCCACCGGTGATGCCCTGATCGCCCTGCCATCGTCCGGCCCGCACTCCAACGGCTACTCGCTGATCCGCAAGATCATCGAAGTGTCCGGTGCCGACATCGAAACCGTACAGCTCGACGGCAAGCCGCTGACCGAACTGCTGATGGCCCCGACCCGCATCTACGTGAAGCCGCTGCTCAAGCTGATCAAGGACACCGGCGCGGTCAAGGCCATGGCCCACATCACCGGTGGTGGCCTGCTGGACAACATCCCGCGCGTTCTGCCAAAAGGCGCTCAGGCCGTGGTTGACGTGGCCAGCTGGAACCGCCCGGCCGTCTTCGACTGGCTGCAAGAGAAAGGCAACGTCGACGAAACCGAAATGCACCGCGTGCTGAACTGCGGCGTGGGCATGGTGATCTGCGTGGCTCAGGAGCACGTTGAAGTTGCCCTGAACACCCTGCGTGACGCCGGCGAGCAGCCTTGGGTCATCGGTCAGATCGCTGTCGCTGCCGAAGGCGCGGCCCAGGTCGAACTGAAGAACCTCAAGGCTCACTGATGCCAAACACCTGTGATGTCGTGGTGCTGCTGTCCGGCACCGGCAGTAACTTGCAGGCCCTGATCGACAGCACGCGGACCGGCGACAGCCCGGTCCGCATCGCTGCGGTGATTTCCAACCGTGCCGACGCCTACGGCCTGCAACGCGCCAGTGACGCGGGTATCGCTACCCGCTCGCTGGATCACAAAGGATTCGAGGGTCGCGAGGCCTTCGATACCGCCCTGATCGAACTGATCGACGAATTCAATCCCAAACTCGTGGTACTGGCCGGCTTCATGCGCATTCTCAGCGCTGACTTCGTCCGTCACTACCAGGGTCGCCTGCTCAACATCCACCCGTCGCTGCTACCCAAATACAAAGGGTTACACACTCATCAGCGCGCGCTGGAGGCCGGCGACGCCGAACACGGCTGCTCCGTGCACTTCGTCACCGAGGAACTCGACGGCGGACCACTGGTCGTACAGGCAGTAATCCCGGTAGAGTTGCACGATTCGCCGCAAAGTCTGGCGCAGCGGGTTCACGCTCAGGAACACCTGATCTACCCGATGGCCGTACGCTGGTTCGCCGAAGGACGGCTGAGCCTCGGCGAGCAAGGTGCTTTACTGGATGGCCAGCCACTGCCGGCCAGCGGTCACTTGATTCGAAACTAGGAGATATTATGCGTCGCGCCCTGCTCTTCGCTTGCGCTCTGCTCGCCCTGCCCTTCGCGCAGGCGGCAGACCTTCAACCGTTCTCCGCCAGCTACACCGCCGACTGGAAACAGCTGCCCATGAGCGGCACCGCCGAGCGCAGCCTGACCAAACAGGCCAACGGCGTCTGGAAGCTCAGCTTCAAGGCTTCGATGATGATTGCCAGCCTGTCCGAGGAAAGCACCCTGACCCTGGACAAGGACACCCTGCTGCCACAGTCCTACCACTTTGAACGCGGTGGTCTGGGCAAGGCGAAAAAGGCTGACCTGGACTTCGACTGGGCCAACAAGCTGGTGACCGGCACCGACCGCGGCGACGCGGTGAAAATCCCGCTCAACCGTGGCATGGTCGACAAATCCACCTATCAACTGGCGCTGCAGCATGACGTGGCCGCCGGCAAGAAAAGCATGAGCTATCAGGTAGTCGATGATGGCGAAGTCGATACCTACGACTTCCGCGTGCTGGGTTCGGAGAAGGTCGAAACCAAGGCCGGCCAGATCGATGCGATCAAGGTCGAGCGTGTCCGCGATCCGACACAAAGCAAGCGCATCACCGTCCTGTGGTTCGCCAAGGACTGGGATTACCTGCTGGTTCGCCTGCAACAGGTCGAAACCGACGGCAAGGAGTACAACATCATGCTCCTCGACGGTACGGTCAACGGCAAGACAGTCAAAGGCAGCTGATTCAACAAAAAGCCCCGCAAACGCGGGGCTTTTTTTCGCCTGTCGAACGCTGATCAGACCGAGAACCTGGCCACCATGCTGTTCAGGTCCACCGCCAGCCGCGACAGCTCCTGACTCGCAGCGCTGGTCTGGTTGGCACCCGCCGACGTCTGCATCGCCAGGTCACGGATGTTCATCAGGTTGCGATCGACCTCACGCGCCACGGCCGCCTGCTCTTCCGACGCACTGGCGATCACCAGGTTGCGCTCGTTGATCAAGGTAAACGCCGAAGCGATTTCCTCCAGCGCAACGCCGGCGGCCTTCGCCAGCTCCAGGGTCGAGCGCGCCCGAATATTGCTCTGCTGCATCGAGCTGACCGCCGAATCGGTGCCCTGCTGGATGCCGCCGATCATCTGCTCGATCTCCTGCGTCGACTGCTGAGTACGATGGGCCAGCGCCCGCACTTCGTCCGCCACCACCGCAAAACCCCGTCCGGCATCTCCCGCCCGTGCGGCCTCGATCGCCGCGTTCAACGCCAGCAGATTGGTCTGTTCGGCAATCGAGCGGATCACATCCAGCACTTTGCTGATGCTGTAGACCTTCTGCGCCAGGTCCTCCACCTGCGTGGCATTGGCGGTGACATCGTCCGCCAGCAGCTCGATGGACGACACGGTCTGCTGCACCTGCTCCCGGCCATGCTGGGCAATACGATCAGACTCACGGGACGCCTCGGAAGTCGCGACGGCATTGCTCGCCACCTCCTCCACGGCGGCGGTCATCTGATTGACCGCCGTGGCCGCCTGTTCGATTTCCTGACTCTGCTGATGCAGCCCCCGCGTCGCGTCTTCGGTGACGCAGCTCAACTCTTCCGAGGCCGAGGCCAGTTGACTGGAGGACTCGGAGATCCGGCGGATAGTGTCTCGCAGGTTGTGCTGCATGCTCTTGAGCGCGTGCAGCAGCCGCGCCGGTTCGTCCTTGCCGGAAATGCTGATATCCCCGGTCAGATCGCCTCCGGCCACCACTTCCGCGACATTGAGCGATTGCGACAGCGGCAGCACGATGCTGCGGGTCAGCAATAACGCCAGCGCGATGGTAATCAGCGCAGTGATGCCGATCATCACCCCGACCCACACCCGCGAGTTGGTGAACACCAGCCGTGCGGCCTCTGTGGCGAGGTTGGCGTTGTGCTTGTTCAATTCGACCAACTCACGCAGGGTCACTGCAATTTCATCCGCCAGCGGGCTCATCTGTCCATTGAGAATGGCGGCCGCCTCTTCCACTCGTCCCTGAGCAGACAACGTCATCACCTGTGCCTGAAGCTCCAGGTACTTGTGTTCAGCGACCTTGAAGCGGTCGAACAGCGCGCGCTCTGCGGGCAACGCGATCAGGCTGTCGTAACGCTGCTGGGCTTCACTCAGCACACCGCGCAAATCATTGAGCTTGGCCACGTTCTGCTCCAGCGCCTGCGGATCGCGATTGAGCAACAGGCGCATGGTCAGCGCGCGCAGGCGCAGCATGTCCTGACTCATCTCGCCCACCGCCATCACGCTGGGCAGCCAGTTATTGTCGACCTCGTCGGATTGCGCACGCATGTTCGACATCTGCAACAGGGCGAACGCCCCAAGGGCAAACACCATCAGCGCCAGCACGCCAAAACCCAGGCCGGCCCTGGGCGCAATATTGAGACTACGGATACTCATTGCTCTGGTTCCTTCCAAAAGCGCTGCATCAACCCTGCAGCTGGTTGTTCTAGAAGGTATCGGCCCTTTTAAAAAATGCGTAAGACCAAAACGCGATATCAAAAGGCCTTGATCCTACGAACCCTCGGCATTAACGATTCAGCGTGGGTTTGCCGGACTTGAGCGCTGTTCGCGGCAATATCGCCAGGAAGTTGTCCCGTGCGACTTTTTTCGCCACGGCTTCCGGCAAGGCGTCGAGAAACGGCTTGAAGCCGTGGATTTCCTTGCCGAGTTTGTTGAATCGCCCGACCACGTCCGAACCGATCATGAAGCGATCCGGATAGCGCTCCACCAATTGCACCCATTCCGCTCGCGGCTGACCCTTTTCGTCCAGCAGATAAGGCGTCAGCAAGCTCCACGACAGATCGATGAACAGGTTCGGGTACGCCTCGAGCATTCGCGTGAGGGTCGGCAGCAGAAAATCCAGCTGCGTCTGATGACGGTGGATTTCGGCGCTGGTGCCGGCATGCGCCCAGATGAACCGGGTGTGCGGATGATTACGCAGCGGCTCTTCGATTTCCTTCAGGTACAGCGGATTCTTCTCACGCTTGGAGGTGATATTGGAATGCAGCATCACCGGCAGATCGTTTTCAGCGGCCAGGTGATAGATGCGGGTCATGGCTTCGTTGTTGGCGCGTGGCGTGTCGCCGGAGGTGAGTGCGGTGAGATCGTCGTGACGGGTGAAGACCTCGCCGATGCCCTGCCACAAGCCGGGATACAGATCGAGCATGCGCTGGATGTGCGCGGCGGAGTTCTTGTCGTTGGGGTTGAAGCCTGAAAGAAACGGGTGAAAGTATTGGCGTTGCTCCGGCGTCAGCTTCTGCACCGCGTCGGCGACGATCACGTCAGTCGCGCTGTACCAGTAGGCATCGGCGTCATCACCGGCGTAATAACGCGGGCGCTTCGGCTCGTCTTCGTGCCATTTCTTCGCCACGGGAATGCCGGAAATCATCACGTGCTCGATGGCATTTTCCTTCATGGCCGTCAGCAATTTCGGCATGCCGGCGGTTTCCTGGAAAAAATCCACGTAATGCAGGTGCGCGTCACTGTAGGTGTATTCCCGGGCACTGGCGGCGCCGGTGAAAACCATCAGGCAGGCAAGGCTCAAACGAAACACGGACACAAGCATTCTCCGGCAGACAGGCATAGCCTAGACCCTCGCCGGGCAACGAGGGTTCACCCGGCAAGAAAGTGGAACGCGCCTGTGTGGGAAATGCTCTATACCTGCAAGGTCTTTTTTGATCGAATCCCTTTTCCTACAGCTTGCGAGGTTCACATGACCGTTACCGTCAATACCGTGTCCGCCGAAGGTTTTCGCCACACCGTTCAGATCGATGAGCATGAGCTGTTTGCAGACGTCCCGACGACTGCTGGCGGCGAAGGCTCGGCTCCGGAGCCGCACGATTACTTCGACGCCGCCCTCGGGGCCTGCAAGGCCCTGACCCTGAAGCTGTACGCGAAGAAAAAGGACATCCCGCTGACCGGCGTCGGCGTTGAGGTCAAACGCGACAACAGCCAGGAACAGAAAGGCAAATACGCCCTGCACGTGACCCTCACCCTCAAGGGCGTGCTCACCGATGCCCAGCGCGAAGAACTGCTGCGCGTCGCCGATCGCTGCCCGATCCACAAGCTGATGACCACCAGCGAAGTCACCATCGAAACCCACGCGCCAGTCGGCTTCGACAGCCAGTAATCACCTCGATGACACCGGCGGGTTATGCTCCACGCATCACCCGCTCAGCCTGGAATGGACCATGGACACCCAACCCCTGATCATCCGCCCGCGCGCCGAAGACGTCGAAGGCCAGCCGATCCTGCGCCCGCTGCCGTCAGCCAAATGCCGCAGCGTCGGGCCTTTTGTGTTTTTCGACCACATGCTCGAAACGGTTTATCCGGCGGGCAAAGGCATGAACATCCGACAGCATCCGCACATCGGTCTGTCGACCCTCACGTATTTGTTCGAAGGACAGATCCAGCACAAGGACAGCCTGGGTTCGGATCAGGTGGTCAGCGCCGGCGATGTCAGCTGGATGACGGCTGGTACGGCGATCGCGCACGTCGAGCGCACGCCCGAACCGCTGTGGGAGCAAAGCTTCAAGATGCATGGCCTGCAAATCTGGCTCGCCTCGCCCAAGGATCACGAACAAGGCCCGGGGCATTACAGCCACCACCCGGCCTCGACCTTGCCGGTCAGCGATAACCTCGGCGTGCAGATTCGCCTGATCGCCGGGTCAGGCTTTTGCCTGGAATCACCGGTGCCGGTGCTTTCTCCTACGCTGTATGCCGAACTGAAGATGCAAACCGCGACCACGTTGCTGATCCCGACCGAACATGAAGAGCGGGCGCTGTATGTGTTGAGTGGTGATGTGCAGCTGAATGGCGAGACGGTGGAACCCCATGCGCTGGCGGTATTGCCGGCCGGGGAAGAGATGAGTCTGTTCGCCGAGAGCGACAGCCACGCGGTGTTGTTCGGTGGTGCGCCACTGGATGGGCCACGGCGAATCAACTGGAATTTTGTCGCAAGCGATCCGGCGGCGATCGATGAGGCGCGGCGCAAGTGGGCGGCCGGGGACTGGCCGACGGTGCCGGGGGAAGTCGAGCGGATTGAACTGCCTAAATCGCGCAGCGAGCCGACACCGCTGTAAACCAATACTCCCACGCCAGGCGTGGGAGTGTTTTCAGCCGATTCAGCCCTTGAACACTTCTTCCAGCAAGTCATGCATCGACTTGAACGCCCGCGCTGCGGTCTTCGCGTCGTACATCATCTTGCCCGGCACATTGGCGTGCGGATCAGTGAACGAGTGCACGGCGCCACCGTAGCTCAGCAACTGCCAGTCCACGCCAGCGGCGTTCATCTCGTCCTCGAATGCTGGCAACTGCTCTTTCGGCACCAGTGGGTCCGAAGCACCGTGCAGCACCAGCACCGAGCCCTTGATGTTCTTCGCGTCCGCCGGGTTCGGCGAATCCAGTGTGCCGTGGAACGACACCGCCGCTTTCACCGGGGCACCGGTGCGGGCCAGATCCAGCGCGCAGCAGCCGCCGAAGCAGAAACCGAATACCGCCAGTTTCGAGGTATCGACCGCCGCCTCGCCCTGCTTCTGCAATTGCTCGAATGCGGCCTGCATACGCTTGCGCAGCAGCGCACGATCATTCTTCAGCGGCATCATCGCCGCACCAGCCTGATCAGCGTTCTGCGGACGCACGGCCTGGCCATACACGTCAGCGATCAGCACCACATAACCCTTGGCCGCCACCGACTTGGCGATCTCTTCAGCGCCAGCGCTGACACCCATCCAGTTCGGCGCCATCAGCAGACCCGGACGCGCGCCTTTGTGCTCGGCGTCGAAGGCCAGGCGACCTTCATAAGGCTGGCCGTCAATCTGATAGACCACGGAACGTACAGTGACTTGGCTCATTTCTGACTCCAGATTGGTTGAATTCCAGAATGAAAAAACCCGCCGAAGCGGGTTTTTCTACAGCTTGATCAGGCCGACAGCTCGACCAGCAGCTTGTTCAGACGGGTCACGTAAGCGGCCGGGTCTTTCAAGCTGTCGCCCGCCGCCAGGGCGGCCTGGTCGAAGAGGATGTGCGACAGGTCGCTGAAGCGATCTTCGCTGGCCTCGTTGTCGAGCTTCTCGATCAGCGGGTGGCTCGGGTTGAATTCGAAGATCGGCTTCGAATCCGGCACCTTCTGCCCACTGGCCTCGAGGATCTGACGCATTTGCAGACCCAGATCCTGCTCGCCAATCGCCAGAATGGCCGGCGAATCGGTCAGGCGATGGGAAACACGGACTTCGGCAACGGAATCGCCCAGTGCGGTTTTCAGGCGCTCGACCAGACCTTCTTTCGACTTGGCGACTTCTTCTGCGGCCTTCTTGTCCTCTTCCGAGTCCAGGTTGCCCAGGTCCAGGTCACCGCGTGCGACGTCGACAAAGCTCTTGCCGTCGAACTCGCTCAGGTAGCTCATCAGCCACTCGTCGATGCGGTCGGTCAGCAGCAGCACTTCGATGCCTTTCTTGCGGAAGACTTCCAGGTGCGGGCTGTTCTTGACCTGCGCGTAGGTTTCGCCGGTGAGGTAGTAGATCTTGTCCTGACCGTCCTTGGCGCGCGCCAGGTACTCGGCCAGACCGACGATCTGCTCGCCATCGGTGCCGTTGGTCGATGCGAAACGCAGCAGACCGGCAATTTTTTCCTTGTTGGCGAAATCTTCTGCCGGGCCTTCTTTCATGACCTGACCGAAGTTTTTCCAGAAGCCCTTGTATTGCTCAGGCTCGTTCTTCGCCAGTTTTTCCAGCATGTCCAGCACGCGCTTGGTCAGCGCCGACTTCATCGAGTCGATGATCGGGTCTTTCTGCAGGATTTCCCGCGACACGTTCAGCGAAAGGTCGTTGGAGTCGACCACGCCCTTGATGAAGCGCAGGTACAGCGGCAGGAACGACTCGGCCTGATCCATCACGAACACGCGCTGTACGTACAGCTTCAGGCCTTTCGGCGCTTCACGCTGGTACAGATCGAACGGTGCGCGGGCCGGCACGTACAGCAGCGAGCTGTACTCAAGCTTGCCTTCAACCTTGTTGTGACTCCACGACAGCGGGTTTTCGAAGTCGTGAGCGATGTGTTTGTAGAACTCCTGGTATTCCTCGTCCTTCACTTCGGTGCGAGGACGGGTCCACAGGGCGCTGGCGCGGTTGACGGTTTCCCATTCAACTTCAGGCTTCTCTTCGCCTTCGGCAGCGGCCACTTCTTTCGGCAGCTCGATCGGCAGCGCGATGTGGTCGGAGTACTTCTTGATGATGTTGCGCAGACGCCAGCCATCGGCAAACTCGTCTTCACCGGATTTCAGGTGCAGGACGATGCGGGTGCCGCGCTCCGGCTTGTCGAGGGTGGCGACTTCGAATTCGCCCTCGCCTTTCGACGACCAGTGCACGCCTTCGCTGGCAGCAGTGCCGGCGCGACGGCTGTACACGTCAACTTTGTCAGCAACGATGAAGGCCGAGTAGAAACCCACGCCGAACTGACCGATCAGGTGCGAATCCTTCTTCTGATCGCCGGACAGGTTTTTCATGAAATCGGCAGTGCCGGATTTGGCGATGGTACCCAGGTGGGTGATCACATCGTCACGGTTCATGCCGATGCCGTTGTCTTCGAGGGTGACGGTCTTGGCGTCCTTGTCGAAGCTCACACGGATTTTCAGTTCAGCGCCATCTTCGAGCAACTCAGGCTTGGCCAGGGCTTCGAAGCGCAATTTGTCGACAGCGTCAGAGGCGTTCGAGATCAATTCGCGAAGGAAGATTTCCTTGTTGGAATACAGCGAATGGATCATGAGGTGCAGCAGTTGCTTCACCTCGGTCTGGAAGCCCAGGGTTTCCTTTTGAGTTTCCACACTCATGGTCATCAAACTCCAATCAGATGGCATTGGCCGCGACCTTACCGGTCGGCGGCGGGTTGTTCTGTGAGTTGGGGGCGTGCTTCAGGATTTCAAGGGCTCATCGATTTTGAAATGCGCGCGGGCAGTGGCGATCGGTTCGCTCTCGGTACTTTGCCAGGCCGTGACCGCGACGTTGGCCACCCGCCGGCCCTGGCGGCAGACCTGACACCGGGCCCAGGTATCGCGAAACTGCCCGGCCCGCAGGTAATCGAGGGAAAAATCGATAATTTTCGGTACACCGGGCGCGCCGGTGAAAATCAGCAGGTGCAGGGCCGCGGACAGCTCCATGAACCCGGCAATCACCCCGCCGTGGATCGCCGGCAATAAAGGGTTACCAATGTTGTCCTTGTTGGCCGGCAGCTTGAACAGCAAGTCATCACCGACCCGCGAACACTCGACGCCGATCAGCCCGGCATAGGGAATCAGCTTCAGGAGCGGCGCGTAGTTACCCGTCTCGTGGGCCTCTTGCAGCTGCTGCTTGAAATCATCGCTCATGGGGTTTCTCCCTTGATCGCGCCACCAAAGCCTTTGGTGCCTTTAAGGCCCTTGCCCATGCGCATGAAGGTGCCGACGACATGGGCAATCGGCTGCTCGGGATCGTCCTGATAGGCAAAGCCGCGAGCGAAGATCACATCGGTGGTGACTCGATAACATTGGGCGAAGCCGTAAACATCTTTATGCGGCTCAGCGGCATGCATGTAGTCGATGCGCAGATCGAGGGTCGGGCAGACTTCGAATTCCGGCAGGACGCACAGGGTCGACATGCCGCACGCGGTGTCCATCAACGACGTGATCGCCCCGCCGTGGACCACGCCGGTCAGCGGATTACCGACAATTTGTGCACTGTACGGCAGCACCACCGTCAGGCCTTCGCTACTCGCGCTGTGCACCTTCAATCCCAGCACCTGGCAGTGGCGCAAGGCCGAGAGAAACCGTGTCGCACGCTCAAAAACGGGGTTTTCGGCCATTTGATAATTACTCTTGTTAGTGGCTATTCCCAGTAGTGGAAAGAACAGCAAAAGTTCCATTGCAAAACAAACTTATATATCTGAAAGAAATGAGGAACTTAAGCTGTGGGCCTGAGCTCTTAAGGCCAGTAGTTATTTTCCATAAGGAGAAACACCCCATGCGTAAGACTTTAGCTATTGCCTTGATGTTGACCGCTTCCCTCGGTCTCGCTGCCTGCGATAAAAAATCCGAGGACAAAGCTCAAGATGCCAACCAACATGCTGAACAAGCTCAGCAAGACATGAACAAAGCTCAGGATAAAGTGAACGACGCAGCGAAAGAAAACGCCGAAGCTGCCAAAGCTCAGGCCGAATCGAACGCTGCAGCGCAAGAAGAAGCTGCCAAGAAGCAATAAGCCGCTCTTGATGGCCAAAAAAGAAAACCCGCCAAGTGCGGGTTTTCTTTTGCCTGTGATTTTTTGCCCATGCCGTCTTAGAGCAAAACAGTTCTAAAAGTCGGACTAATCATCAGCAACAATGAACACACTAAGCCGACCAGCCAGACCAGACTGCGCAGCTTGGGAATATCCGCCAGGTAGAACCACAGATAGAGAATCCGTGAGATCACGAAGATGATCGCCAATGTATCGATCAGCCATCCCGCCGTCTGCGTGGTATGCGCCATCAGCACGCCAACGGCGAACAGGATGAACGCTTCGATGCTGTTCTGATGTGCCGCCAGTGCCCGGGCCCCGTAACCGGTGAGTTGCGCCTGCTGCTGACGCGGCAGGTGGTTGTTGTAACCGCCCTGCTCTTTCATGGCCTTGCCCACTGGCATACGCGCCACGTAGATCAACAATGCACTGATAAACACACACCAGAACGGAATACTCATCAAGCAGCCTCTTTGTTCGCTTCGGGCAATGGCGCCTCTGTAGGGGTATAGACCATTACATCGAGCACGTCGGAATGAAACTCCCGGCGATACAACACCAGCACCACGCCGGCGCTCATCAACATGAACAGCCACGGGCTGACGAACCACGCCAGCATGCTCATCCCGAAGTAATACGAACGCAGACCGAAGTTGAACTGATTGGCCGCCATCGAAATCACCCGCGCCGCCCGTGAGGCGAACGCCTTGCGCTCCTGCTCCGAGACTTGCCGCTCACCGATCATCGGGGCCGAGCCGACCAGAATCGCGGCGAAGTTGTACTGGCGCATGCACCAGCTGAAGGTAAAGAAGGCATAGACGAACACCAGCGCCAGGCACAGCAACTTGATCTCCGACATGCCCTGCGAGGCCTGTTGCACCATCGGAATGTCCGCCAGCAGCGACACCGCGCGCTCGGACGCGCCAAGCACGGTCAGGATGCCCGCCAGGATAATCAGCGTGCTGGAGGCGAAAAACGAGGCGTTGCGCTCAAGGTTGCCGATCACGCTGGCGTCGGCGATGCGGTTGTCGCGCAGCAGCATGCGGCGCATCCAGTCTTCGCGGTACAGGTGCAGCACGCTGGCCAGGCACGCGGTGTCACGGCCCTTCCAGGTGGCATAACGGGTGTAGCCGCCCCAGCAGATGACAAACCAGAGCGCGGCCAGCAGGTGGATCAGGTTGGCTTGGATGAACGACATGCAATTCCCTGTGATGAAGATTTCGGCTCCCCTTCGACGTTAGTCGACGGAAAAAGACACTGCCTGAAGCCCATAAAAAATGCCCCGTATCGATTGATACGGGGCATTTCTGTTTAATCGCTCGGCAGCCGCTTGTGGCGACCCGGCAATCTTAAGCGAGTGCTTCGGCGCGCTTGCCCAGCAGGCGGTCGCAAACCACGGCAACCACCAGGGTCATCACGCACGGCACCAGCCACGCCAGACCTTGCTCGCTCAGCGGCAGGTGGGCCAGTTGCGATGGCATCCAGTCAGCCAGACCGGCGCCTTTCAGGGCATCGATGGTACCGAACACAAACGACACCAACATTACCGGGCCCATGATGCGGCTCTGTTCATGCCAGAACGCCGCACAGAAGCTCAGGGCCACCAGCACGATGCACGGCGGGTAGATCGCGGTCAGTACCGGGATCGAGAACGCGATCAGCTTGGTCAGGCCCAGGTTGGACACCAACAGCGAGAACGCCGCCAGGATGATCACCAGGGTCTTGTACGACAGCGGCAGTACGCGGCTGAAGTATTCGGCACAGGCGCAGGTCAGGCCAACCGCCGTCACCAGGCACGCCAGGAAGATCAGCACGGCAAGGAAGCCACTGCCCAGCGAACCGAAGGTGTGTTGCACGTAGGCGTGCAGCACCGCCGCGCCGTTGGTCGCGCCAGCCGCCACTTCATGGCTGCCGGAACCCAGACGGAACAGGCTGACATACACCAGCGCCAGACCGACACCGGCAATCAGCCCGGCGATGATCGCGTAACGGGTGATCAGCGCCGGCGACTCGACGCCACGGGAGCGGATCGCGTTGACGATGACGATGCCGAACACCAGCGCGCCGAGGGTATCCATGGTCAGATAACCATTGATGAAGCCCTGGGAGAACGGTGCCGCAACGTATTCCGGAGTGGCCACGCCGATATCACCAGCCGGCAGTGCGAATGCGGCGATGCCGAGCACGGCCAGGGCGATGATTTTCAGCGGCGCGAGGAAGCGACCGACAGTGTCCAGCAGACGCCCAGGGTAGAGCGAAATGAAGAACACCAGCAGGAAGTACACCGAACTGTAGAGGAACAGTGCCAGCGGGCTCTCGCCGGTCAGCGGCGCCAGACCTACTTCAAAGGAGACGGTCGCGGTTCGCGGGGTGGCGAACAATGGGCCGACGGCCAGGTAGCAAGCCGCTGCCAGCACGCCACCAGCGATTTTGCCGATCGGGCTGCTCAGGGCATCCATTGCGCCACCGACCTTGGCCAGTGCGACCACGGTGACCACCGGCAGACCGACCGCCGTGATCAGAAAGCCCAGCGCCGCAATCCAGACGTTAGGCCCGGACTGCAAACCGACGATAGGCGGGAAGATGATGTTGCCGGCCCCGACGAACAGGGCGAATGTCATAAAGCCAAGTGCCAGGATGTCCTGACCTTTCAAAACTTTCATTAAGGAAATACCACACTACTGAATCGGAATTTAGAGGGGGATTTCCCTGTGGGGTTAGGGAAATGCTGTCAATCCGTATAAGACTGACCCGTTTAGCGCGTTGCATGCCTTGTGGGCGGCAGACGCAAAATGGCGGCTAGCCTAACGAATTTGCCCGACAAACGCACTGTTAGAGGGCGAACTATCCGATACGCGACGTTTCTGTGTCGCGTTTTTGCATGTTATTGGGTGAGTGCTTATAAATTGCCATCGTCCACCCGAACGCCAGAAACGACAAAGGCCACCCGAAGGTGGCCTTTGTTGCTGTAGCAGAGAAGTCAGCCGAAGCTTACTTCTTCACTTCCCAGCCAGTCAGCTCGGCCAGGGCCTTGCCGATGTCTGCCAGCGAACGCACGGTTTTCACGCCTGCGTCTTGCAGAGCAGCGAATTTCTCGTCTGCAGTGCCTTTGCCGCCGGAGATGATTGCGCCAGCATGGCCCATGCGCTTGCCCGGAGGAGCAGTCACACCAGCGATGTAGGAAACAACCGGCTTGGTCACGTTAGCCTTGATGTAGGCAGCCGCTTCTTCTTCAGCCGAACCGCCGATCTCGCCGATCATGACGATCGCTTCGGTCTTCGGGTCTTCCTGGAACAGCTTCAGGATGTCGATGAAGTTCGAACCCGGGATCGGGTCACCACCGATGCCGACGCAAGTCGACTGACCGAAACCGGCGTCAGTAGTCTGCTTCACAGCTTCGTAGGTCAGGGTGCCGGAACGGGAAACGATACCGACCTTGCCTGGCAAGTGAATGTGACCTGGCATGATGCCGATCTTGCATTCGCCTGGGGTGATCACGCCTGGGCAGTTAGGGCCGATCAGGGTAACACCCAGCTCGTCGCACTTAACTTTGGCGTCCAGCATGTCCAGGGTAGGAATGCCTTCGGTGATGCAGACGATCAGCTTGATGCCGCCGAAAGCTGCTTCCAGGATCGAGTCCTTGCAGAAAGGAGCCGGAACGTAGATCACGCTGGCGGTGGCGCCAGTGGCTTCTACAGCTTCTTTCACGGTGTTGAACACAGGCAGGTTCAGGTGAGTGGTGCCACCTTTGCCTGGCGTCACGCCGCCAACCATTTTGGTGCCGTAGGCAATGGCTTGTTCGGAGTGGAAAGTACCCTGCGCACCGGTGAAGCCCTGGCAGATTACTTTGGTGTCTTTATTGATCAGGACGCTCATTACTTGCCCTCCGCAGCTTTAACGACTTGTTGAGCAGCGTCGGTCAGGCTGGTAGCAGCGATGATGTTCAAACCGCTTTCTGCCAGTACTTTAGCGCCCAGTTCAGCGTTGTTGCCTTCAAGACGAACAACAACCGGGATTTTCACGCCGACTTCTTTCACTGCACCGATGATGCCTTCGGCAATCATGTCGCAACGAACGATGCCGCCGAAGATGTTAACCAGTACTGCAGCGACATTGCTGTCGGACAGAATGATTTTGAAAGCTTCGGTTACGCGTTCTTTGGTAGCACCACCACCTACGTCGAGGAAGTTGGCTGGCTTGCCGCCGTGCAGGTTGACGATGTCCATGGTACCCATGGCCAGGCCGGCACCGTTCACCATGCAGCCGATGTTGCCTTCCAGCGCTACGTAGTTCAGTTCGAACTTGGCAGCGTGCGCTTCGCGCGGATCGTCCTGCGACGGATCGTGGAAAGTCTTCAGCTTGGGCTGGCGGTACATTGCGTTGGCGTCGATGTTGATCTTGGCATCCAGGCAGTGCAGATCGCCGTCAGCCTTGATCACCAGCGGGTTCACTTCCAGCAGAGCCAGGTCGTGATCCTTGAACAGCTTGGCCAGACCTACGAAGATCTTGGCGAACTGAGCAACCTGCTTGCCTTCCAGACCCAGCTGGAATGCCAGCTCGCGACCCTGGAATGGCTGAGCGCCGACCAGTGGATCGATGGTGGCTTTCAGAATTTTTTCTGGAGTGTCGTGAGCGATTTTCTCGATGTCCACGCCACCTTCGGTGGAAGCCATGAACACGATGCGACGGCTCGAACGGTCAACGACAGCGCCCAGGTACAGCTCTTTAGCGATATCAGTGCACGATTCAACCAGGATCTTGGTGACTGGCTGGCCGTTGGCGTCAGTCTGGTAAGTCACCAGACGCTTGCCCAGCCACTGCTGTGCGAAGGCTTTGGCGTCTTCTTTGCTGCGAACCAGCTTGACGCCGCCCGCTTTACCGCGACCACCGGCGTGAACCTGGGCTTTGACAACCCACTCGTTGCCGCCGATTTTGTCGCAAGCTTCTGCTGCTGCTTCCGGGGTGTCTACTGCGAAACCAGTGGAAACTGGCAGGCCGTATTCAGCGAACAGCTGCTTACCCTGATACTCGTGAAGATTCATGCTTTTTACCGTCTTCGTTAGGTACTGCGCATTCGGCGCTGCGCTCTTTATGAGTGCCGCGCCACCTGTGACTGCTGCTTGCGTAGCCTTGCCGGATACCCGGTGCAGCTACGCAAGGCTGCGTCCAGCGGACATTCCGCGGTGAGTCTTGCACGCAAGGCTCACGACGGGCCGTACCGCCGTGGTTTCTTATTGTGTGTCTTAACGCTTCTTGCGGTTGGCAATGTGGATGGCGCCGCCATTCACTGCCAAAGCTGCTTCGTGCAAGGCTTCAGACAGGGTCGGATGGGAGAAAACCATCATGCCCAGGTCTTCAGCGCTGGTGCCGAATTCCATACCGATCGCGCCCTGCTGAACCAGTTCTGCAGCGCTCGGGCCAATCACGTGCACGCCCAATACGCGGTCAGTCTTGGCATCGGCGATGACCTTGACGAAACCACCGGTATCGTTGGCGGCCATGGCACGGCCGGATGCAGCGAACGGGAAGGTGCCGACGTTAACTTCAACGCCTTCAGCTTTCAAGGCCTGCTCGGTTTTACCGACCCATGCGATTTCCGGGTGAGTATAAATAACCGAAGGGATCAGGTCATAGTTCATCTGGGCCTTGTGGCCCTTGATGCGCTCGACAACCATGATGCCCTCTTCCGAGGCCTTGTGAGCCAGCATCATGCCGCGAACCACGTCACCGATGGCGTAAACGCCCGGTACGGTGGTGGCACAGTGATCGTCAACGTGCACGAAACCGCGCTCGTCCAGGGTCACGCCGCTGTCGGCAGCCAGCAGATCAGTGGTCACCGGACGGCGACCAACGGCTACGATCAGCTTGTCGAAAGTGATGGTCTGTTCGCCGTTGGCGTCGGTGTAGTTCACAACGACTTCGTCGCCGTTCACTTTCGAGCCGGTTACGCGAGCGCCCAGTTTGATGTCCAGACCCTGTTTGGTCAGGGTTTTCAGCGCTTCCTTGGAAACAGCGGTGTCCGCTGCCATCAGGAAGGTGTCCAGGGCTTCCAGGACAGTCACTTCCGCACCCAGACGCGACCAGACCGAACCCAGTTCCAGACCGATCACGCCAGCGCCGATCACACCCAGACGCTTAGGTACGGATTGGAATTCCAGAGCGCCGGTCGAATCGACGATGACTTTCTGATCGACCGGAGCCGGTGGAATGTCGATCGGACGCGAGCCAGGAGCCAGAATGACGTTTTCGGCTTCGATGACTTCAACCGAGCCGTCCGGCTTGGTGACTTCGACTTTCTTGCCGGCCAGCAGTTTGCCGTGGCCCTGGATCGAAGTGACGCCGTTGGCCTTGAACAGAGTGGCAACACCACCGGTCAGGTTCTTGACGATGCCAGCCTTGCGGCCAACCATCGCAGCGACGTCCATTTTGACTTCGCCGGTCGAGATACCGTGGACGTTGAAGCTTTCTTTCGCTTCCTTGTATTTCCAGGAGCTGTCCAGCAGCGCCTTGGAAGGAATGCAGCCTACGTTCAGGCAGGTGCCGCCCAGGGCTTGCTTGCCTTCAGCATCGGTGTACTTCTCGATGCAGGCAGTGCTCAGGCCGAGTTGCGCGGCCTTGATAGCTGCCACGTAGCCGCCAGGGCCCGCACCGATCACTACTACGTCAAATTTCTGCGACATTCAAAAAATCCTCTTTAGCGAAAAGCTTCAAGCCGCGCGCTGCAAGCCAGGCTGCGTTTTCCCGCAGCTTGAAGCTTGCAGCGCGTGACTGCTTCTATCAGATATCCAGCAACAGACGAGCCGGATCTTCCAGCAGGTTCTTGATGGTCACCAGGAAGGTTACAGCTTCTTTGCCATCGATCAGACGGTGATCGTAGGACAGTGCCAAGTACATCATCGGACGGATCACGACCTGACCGTTGATGGCCATCGGACGCTGGATGATGTTGTGCATGCCCAGAATCGCTGCCTGCGGCGGGTTGACGATCGGGGTCGACATCATCGAACCGAAGGTACCACCGTTGGTGATGGTGAAGGTGCCGCCGGTCATTTCGTCCATCGACAGTTTGCCGTCACGGGCTTTCTTGCCGAAGGTGGCGATGCCGCCTTCGATTTCAGCCAGGCTCATGTGTTCGGCGTTACGCAGAACCGGAACTACCAGGCCACGGTCGCTGGAAACAGCGACACCGATGTCGGCATAACCGTGGTAAACGATGTCGTTGCCGTCGATCGAAGCGTTGACCGCCGGGAAGCGTTTCAGCGCTTCGGTGGCAGCCTTGACGAAGAACGACATGAAGCCCAGGCGTACGCCGTTGTGGGACTTCTCGAACAGGTCCTTGTACTTCGAACGCAGGGCCATGACTTCGGTCATGTCGACTTCGTTGAAAGTGGTCAGCATCGCCATGTTCGATTGAGCTTCAACCAGACGCTTGGCAACAGTGGCACGAACGCGGGTCATCGGAACGCGCTTCTCGATGCGGTCGCCGGCGGCGAACACAGGAGCGGCGGCAGCCGGAGCAGCAGCCTTGGCAGGCGCGGCAGCCGGAGCGGCTTTCTTGGCAGCAACGGCTGCAACCACGTCTTCCTTGGTCACGCGACCGCCTTTGCCGGTGCCGGCAACGGACGCGATGTTGATGCCGTTCTCTTCAGCCAGCTTGCGCGCGGCAGGAGCAGCGATCGGGTCGTCTTCGCCATCAGCGGCAGCAGGTGCAGCGGCAGCAGGTGCAGCGGCCGGAGCAGCGGCGGCAGCCGGAGCGGCGGCAGCAGCGCCGCCTTCAACGATGGAGCCCAGGACTTCGTCGGACAGGACGGTGTCGCCCTCGCCCTTGACGATTGCGCCCAGCACGCCGTCGGCGGTAGCCAGCACTTCCAGTACGACTTTGTCGGTTTCGATGTCGACGATCAGTTCGTCACGCTTGACGGCGTCGCCCGGTTGTTTGTGCCAGGTGGCAACGGTGCCATCGGCAACCGATTCCGGGAAAGTGGGGGCTTTGATCTCGATAGCCATTATCTGTGGTTCCTTAAATTCGGTTTCAGGTGCGCGAAGGCGTTAAACGGTAAACGCGTCTTGCAGCAGTTGTTCCTGCTGCTCGGCGTGCATCGATGCGTAACCACATGCTGGTGCAGCAGAAGCCTCACGGCCCGCGTACTCGAGTACGAGAGATTTGTTGAGGTTGCTGATGCTGCGACGCAGGTGGTGCTGGCTGCAGTACCAGGCGCCCTGGTTCATCGGCTCTTCCTGACACCACACGGCCGCTTTGGCATTGGTGTAAGGAGCCAGGACTTCTTTCAAGTCGTCCTCAGGGAATGGGTACAGCTGCTCGATACGCACGATGGCGATATCTTCGCGGCCTTCGGCACGACGTTTTTCCAGCAGGTCGTAGTAGACCTTGCCGCTGCACAGAACAACGCGCTCGACCTTTTTCGGGTCCAGGGCATCGATTTCCGGGATAACGGTCTGGAACGAACCTTCGGCCAGATCTTCCAGGGTCGAGATGGCCAGTTTGTGGCGCAGCAGCGACTTTGGAGTCAGAACAACCAATGGCTTGCGCAGCGGGCGAATCACCTGACGGCGCAGCAAGTGGTAGATCTGGGCCGGAGTGGTCGGCATGCACACCTGAATGTTGTGCTCGGCGCACAGCTGCAGGTAACGCTCAAGACGTGCCGAGCTGTGCTCAGGGCCTTGGCCTTCGTAACCGTGTGGCAGCAGCATGGTCAGACCGCAGAGACGGCCCCACTTGTGCTCGCCGCTGGTGATGAACTGGTCGATAACAACCTGCGCACCGTTGGCGAAGTCGCCGAACTGGGCTTCCCAGATCACCAGCGCGTTTGGCGTGGTGGTCGAGTAGCCGTATTCGAACGCCAGTACGGCTTCTTCCGACAGGAACGAATCGTACAGGTCGAAGCGTGGCTGACCTTCATACAGATGCTTGAGCGGAATGTAGGTACCGGCATCTTTCTGGTTGTGCAGCACAGCGTGACGGTGCGAGAACGTACCGCGGCCGATGTCCTGGCCAGTCATGCGGATCGGGTGACCTTCGAACGCCAGGGTCGCGTACGCCATGGTTTCGGCGTAACCCCAGTTGATCGGCAGGCCGCCGGCTTGCATCTTCTGACGGTCTTCGTAGATCTTCGCAACCTGACGCTGAACCACGAAGCCTTCCGGAATTTCCAGCAGCTTGGCGGACAGTTCCTGCAGGGTCTTGAGGTCGAAGCGAGTGTCGTGACGCGCAGTCCAGGCGTGGCCCAGATACGGACGCCAGTCCACGAACAGCTCTTTGTTCGGCTCTTTGACCAGCGATTTCACGACGTGCAGACCGTTGTCCAGCGCGTTGCGGTATTCGTCGACTTTCGCCTGAACACGCTCGGCGTCCAGCACACCGGCCTGGGTCAGACGATCAGCGTACAGCTCACGGGTGGTGCGCTGCTTGGTGATCTGCTGATACATCAGAGGCTGGGTGCCGCTTGGCTCGTCGGCCTCGTTGTGGCCGCGACGACGGTAGCAGACCAGGTCGATCACCACGTCACGCTTGAACTGCATGCGGTAGTCGATGGCCAGCTGGGTTACGAACAATACGGCTTCCGGATCATCACCATTCACATGGAGGATCGGCGCCTGGATCATTTTCGCGACGTCGGTGGCGTACTCGGTGGAACGCGAGTCCAGCGGGTTGCTGATGGTGAAACCGACCTGGTTGTTGATCACGATGTGCACGGTACCGCCGGTCTTGAAACCGCGGGTCTGCGACATCTGGAAGGTTTCCATGACCACGCCTTGACCGGCGAATGCAGCATCACCGTGGATGGAGATCGGCAGAACCTTCTCACCGGTCGAATCGTTGCGACGGTCCTGACGGGCGCGAACCGAACCCTCGACCACCGGGGAAACGATTTCCAGGTGGGACGGGTTGAACGCCATGGCCAGGTGAACTTCACCGCCGGTGGTCATTACGTTGGACGAGAAGCCCTGGTGGTATTTGACGTCACCGGAACCCAGCTCGACCTTCTTCTTGCCTTCGAACTCGTCGAACAGCTCGCGCGGGTTCTTGCCGAAGGTGTTGACCAGTACGTTCAGACGGCCACGGTGGGCCATGCCGATGACGACTTCCTTGGTGCCGTACGAGCCGGAACGCTGGATCAGTTCGTCGAGCATCGGAATCAGGCTTTCGCCGCCTTCCAGACCGAAACGCTTGGTGCCCGGATATTTGGTACCCAGGTATTTTTCCAGGCCTTCACCGGCCGTCACGCGCTCGAGCAGGTGGCTCTTGATGTCCGCGGAGTATTCCGGACGACCACGCACGCTTTCCAGACGCTGCTGGAACCACTGGCGCTGCTCGGAATCGGTGATGTGCGTAAATTCAGCGCCGATGGTGCGGCAATATGTCTGCTGCAACGCTTCGTGAATTTCGCGTAGGCTCGCTTCCTCTTTGCCGATGAACAGGTCGCCGGCACGGAAGGTCGTATCAAGATCGGCATTGGTCAAGCCGTAGTGATTGATCGACAGGTCTGCAGGTGCAGGACGCTGCCACAGCCCCAGCGGGTCAAGCTGGGCTGCCTGGTGGCCACGCATACGGTAGGCCTGGATCAATCGCAGCACTTCAACCTGCTTCTTCTCGTGCTCACTGCTCACGCTGCCGGCGGAAACCGGTTGGGCGCGGCGCTGGTTCTTTGCCAGCAGCACGAAATGATCGCGAATTGTGGAGTGCGAAACATCGGTGGCAGAGCTGCCGTCGGCAGGCAGCTTCTGAAAGTAGGTGCGCCACTCTTCTGGCACAGCGTTAGGGTCGTGCAGGTAGAGCTCGTAGAGCTCTTCCACATAGGCAGCGTTTCCACCTGAAAGGTAGGCGCTGTTCCACATGCGCTGCATCACGCTTTCTTGCATGCTTGGTCACCCTCGGTTAGGGGAACACCATCGGTGCCGACACCGAGCAAGCTTGCAGAAGTCCGAATGCAGCGACCAAAACAAGCCACTTAGGATCACACTGATAGTCCGGGTACCAGCCCGGATGCCCCTGCTTGTCTCATTTCTTCAAAATAAGAGCCGCAGCTTATGGCTGCTGCTCTGGTTATAGCCATGGCGCGGGTTGAAGCCCGCGCCTAAGCCCTCTGCGGTTACAGCGGTTACAGCAGCTGAATCACACGCCGCTTGAAAGCAGCATGTTACGGATGTGACCGATGGCCTTAGTCGGGTTCAGGCCTTTCGGACATACGTTGACGCAGTTCATGATGCCCCGGCAGCGGAAGACGCTGAACGGGTCATCGAGGGACGCCAGACGCTCGGACGTCTTGGTATCACGGCTGTCTGCCAGGAAGCGGTACGCTTGCAGCAGGGCAGCCGGACCCAGGAACTTGTCCGGGTTCCACCAGAAGGACGGGCAAGAGGTCGAGCAGCAGGCGCACAGGATGCACTCGTACAGACCGTCGAGCTTTTCACGCTCTTCAGGGGACTGCAGACGCTCGATGGCCGGAGCCGGCGTGTCGTTCTGCAGGAATGGCTTAACCTTCTCGTATTGCTTGTAGAAGATGCTCATATCGACAACCAGGTCACGGATAACCGGCAAACCTGGCAACGGACGAACGATCAGCTTGTTACCTTTGACGACAGCGGACAGCGGCGTGATGCACGCCAGGCCGTTCTTGCCGTTGATGTTCATGCCGTCGGAGCCGCAGACGCCTTCACGGCAGGAGCGACGATAGGAGAAACCTTCGTCCTGCTCTTTGATCAGGGCCAGCACGTCCAGCACCATCAGGTCTTTACCACCGGTATCAACCTGGAATTCCTGCATGAACGGCGCAGCGTCCTGATCAGGGTTGTAACGATAAACACTGACTTGCAACATGGCGGTCACCCTTAATAAGTCCGGACTTTAGGTTCGAAAGTCGGAACAGTCTTCGGCGAGAAGTTCACGGCACGCTTGGCGACGCGTTTCTCACCCGGGAAGTACAGGGTGTGGCACAGCCAGTTTTCGTCGTCACGGTCTTCGAAGTCTTCACGGGCGTGAGCGCCGCGGGACTCTTTACGTACTTCGGCAGCGATGGCGGTAGCTTCAGCCACTTCCAGCAGGTTTTGCAGTTCCAGCGCTTCGATACGTGCAGTGTTGAACGCCTGCGACTTGTCGTTGATCTTCACGTTGGCGATGCGCTTGCGCAGATCAGCCAGCTGGGCAATACCCTTCTGCATGTATTCGCCGGTACGGAATACACCGAAGTAGTTCTGCATGCAGCTTTGCAGCTCGCGACGCAGGGTAGCGACGTCTTCGCCGTCGGTACGGTTGTTCAGGGCGTTCAGACGTGCCAGGGCAGCTTCGATATCGGCTTCGGTAGCGTCGTCGTATTCGATGCCGTCGGTCAGCGCCTTCTCCAGGTGCAGGCCGGCAGCGCGGCCGAATACCACCAGGTCGAGCAGCGAGTTGCCGCCCAGACGGTTGGCACCGTGAACCGATACGCAAGCCACTTCACCTACTGCGAACAGACCAGGGATGATCTGATCCACGCCTTCGGCGTCCTGGGTGATCGCCTGGCCATGAATGTTGGTGGCCACGCCGCCCATCATGTAGTGGCAAGTCGGAACAACCGGAACCGGAGCAACCACCGGGTCAACGTGTGCGAAAGTCTTCGACAGTTCGCAGATGCCTGGCAGACGGCTGTGCAGCACTTCCTCGCCCAGGTGGTCGAGCTTGAGCATCACGTGGTCGCCATTCGGACCGCAACCGTTACCGGCGATGATCTCTTTAACCATCGAACGGGCAACCACGTCACGACCGGCCAGGTCTTTGGCGTTCGGAGCATAACGCTCCATGAAACGCTCGCCGTGCTTGTTGATCAGGTAACCACCTTCACCACGGCAACCTTCGGTAACCAGTACACCGGCGCCGGCGATGCCGGTCGGGTGGAACTGCCACATTTCAATGTCTTGTACCGGCACGCCAGCACGCAGAGCCATGCCGACGCCGTCACCGGTGTTGATCAGGGCGTTGGTGGTGGATGCATAGATACGACCTGCACCGCCGGTAGCCAGTACGGTGGCTTTCGCGCGGATATAGGTGGTTTCGCCGGTTTCGATGCAGATCGCGATCACACCGACGAATTCGCCTTCCTGGTTTTTCACCAGGTCGACAGCGTAGTACTCGTTCAGGAACGTGGTACCGGCTTTCAGGTTGCCCTGATAAAGGGTGTGCAGCAGCGCGTGACCGGTACGGTCGGAAGCGGCGCACGTACGGGCAGCCTGCCCGCCTTTACCGTAATCCTTCGACTGACCGCCGAACGGACGCTGGTAGATACGGCCTTGCTCGGTACGCGAGAACGGCAGACCCATGTGGTCCAGCTCGAAAACGGCAGCCGGGCCTTCCTGACACATGTATTCGATAGCGTCCTGGTCACCGATGTAGTCGGAACCCTTGACGGTATCGTACATGTGCCAGCGCCAGTCATCGTTCGGGTCGGCCGAAGCGATGGCGCAGGTGATCCCGCCCTGTGCGGACACAGTGTGCGAACGGGTCGGGAAAACCTTGGTGATCACGGCAGTCTTGTGACCGCCCTGTGCCAGTTGCAGCGCCGCGCGCATGCCGGCACCGCCGCCACCAATAATGATGGCGTCGAAAGAAATCGTTGGAATGTTAGCCATGAATCAGATACCCCAGAGAATCTGCACACCCCAGACGAAGTAAGCGAACATCGCGACGCCGCATACTGCCTGGAAAAGGAAACGTACTGCAGTCGCGGACTTGCCCAGCGCCATTGGCGTCAGGTAGTCGGTCGCGATGGTCCACATGCCGACCCAGGCGTGAGCGCCCAGGGCAACCAGTGCCAGCAGACTGAAGATACGCATTCCGTTGTGGGCGAACAGGCCGTGCCATTGGTCGTAGCCAATGCCCGGGTTCGCGGCGAGGTAGCCGATCAGGAATATGAAATAAGCCGCGAGAACGACCGCAGACACACGCTGTGCCATCCAGTCATAGAGGCCCGAACGCGAAAGGTTTGTAACGCTGGTTACCATATCCAAACTCCTGCCAGAACGATCAGCACCACGGAAACGGCGATGATCAGTTTCGAGCCCAGGCGGCCGCCTTCCAGCGTCTCACCGATGCCCATGTCCATGATCAAGTGGCGCACACCGGCAACCAGGTGATACAGAAGAGCGGACAGGAGGCCCCATGCTACGAACTTGGCCAGCGGGCTGGTCAAGCATGCCTTCACCTCGACATAACCTTCCTCGGAACCCAGGGATTTGCCCAATGCATAAAGCATGATGCCAAGGCCCAGGAAGAGGATGATGCCGGAAACACGGTGAAGAAACGACGTAACGCCGGTGATGGGGAGTTTGATGGTCCTTAGGTCTAGGTTTACAGGTCGTTGGCTTTTCACGGCTTTTTTTTCACACTGAAGAGCCCCTAACAATCAGGGCAAAGTTGTTGGGGAGTGCACTGGTCAGGTAACCACCACCCAGGGATGCGACCCCCAATGAAAGCAAGCCCAAAAGCCCTTGGCGGTCGGTCGCCGAGTATAGACAGTTAGGCTACTAATGACAACGCAATCGCCTACCCCCAATAGCGGATTGCACAAGTCGTATAAAAGGCGTAAATGGCAGGCAATTTCGAGGAAAAAGTACGGTTAAAGCCTTCTGGAGCAAGACTTTAGGCAAATTGACATTCGAATTTATCTCACTATAGTGGTGCGGGCCCTGCGTGGGGGGTCTGTCTGATGATTTCAAGCATAAATAGGAGGCCACATGGCTGACAAAAAAGCGCAGTTGATCATCGAGGGCGCAGCCCCCGTCGAGCTGCCCATTTTAACCGGCACCGTTGGTCCCGATGTTATCGATGTTCGGGGCCTGACGGCCACGGGCCGCTTCACTTTCGACCCCGGTTTCATGTCGACCGCTTCCTGCGAATCGAAGATCACCTATATCGACGGCGACAACGGCATCCTGCTGCACCGCGGCTACCCGATCGAACAGCTGGCTGAAAAGTCGGACTACCTGGAAACCTGCTACCTGCTGCTGAACGGCGAACTGCCGACCGCAGAACAGAAGGCCCAGTTCGTCGGCACCGTGAAGAACCACACCATGGTTCACGAGCAGCTGAAAACCTTCTTCAACGGCTTCCGCCGTGACGCCCACCCGATGGCCGTCATGTGCGGTGTAGTCGGCGCCCTCTCGGCCTTCTACCACGACTCCCTCGACATCAATAACCCGCAGCATCGCGAAATCTCCGCGATCCGCCTGGTTGCCAAGATGCCGACCCTGGCCGCGATGGTTTACAAGTACTCCATGGGCCAACCCATGATGTACCCGCGCAACGACCTGTCGTACGCGGAAAACTTCCTGCACATGATGTTCAACACCCCGTGCGAGATCAAACCGATCAGCCCGGTACTCGCCAAGGCCATGGACCGGATCTTCATCCTCCACGCCGACCACGAGCAGAACGCTTCGACCTCCACCGTGCGTCTGGCGGGCTCCTCGGGTGCCAACCCGTTCGCCTGTATCGCCGCCGGCATCGCCGCCCTGTGGGGCCCTGCCCACGGCGGTGCGAACGAAGCCGTGCTGACCATGCTCGATGAAATCGGCGATGTTTCGAACATCGACAAGTTCATCGCCAAGGCCAAGGACAAGAACGATCCGTTCAAGCTGATGGGCTTCGGTCACCGCGTCTACAAGAACCGCGACCCTCGCGCGACTGTCATGAAGCAGACCTGCGACGAAGTGTTGAAGGAACTGGGCATCCAGAACGATCCACAACTCGAACTGGCCATGCGCCTGGAAGAGATCGCCCTGACCGACCCGTACTTCATCGAACGCTCGCTGTACCCGAACGTCGACTTCTACTCGGGGATCATCCTCAAGGCGATCGGCATTCCGACCAGCATGTTCACTGTGATCTTCGCCCTGGCACGTACTGTCGGCTGGATCTCGCACTGGAAGGAAATGCTCTCCAGCCCGTACAAGATTGGCCGTCCGCGCCAGCTTTACACGGGTTACGAGTCGCGGGATATCACCAAGCTGGAAGACCGCAAATAAGAGCTGTCTTGCGATAGCGCCTTAAGTTGTAACGGGAACGGCCTCCATGTGAATGGGGGCCGTTTTTTTGTGGTTTTTTTATTGGGGGCATATCCGTTGCTTCGGGTGCTGCCGCTGGCGGTTTCGCTCTTACAGCGAGTCCCTTTTTCAAACGCCAAAAAGGAACCAAAAGGCTTGGCCCCCGGCGTACGGCACTTCGCCTAGGCTCAGTGTTCCCTCGCTACGGTGTCCATCAGGGGGCATCGCCTACGGTTCGCTTCGCTGCACCTCCTCTCGATGTATGCGGCTTCGCCGCACGGCGCTGCGCGCCTACCCCCTGATGGACACCTACGCTCGGCCTGCCGAAGGGGCAAAAAATCAAGAGCCAGAGCCAGAGCAAAAGCCAGATCAAGAGCCTTCCCTCACCCTAGCCCTCCCGAAACGTCGGACCGCCCGGAGGGAGAGGGAACTGAACGAGGTCTTTGGGAGAGCTACGCCGACGTGAAGTACCGAGTCGAACTCAAGCTTTGAAATACCCACCATTCGGCTCCCTCTCCTAGGGGAGAGGGCTGGGGTGGGTAAACCCACCACAAAACCAAAGCCAAACACGCCACGCCCCTCCCCACTCAAAACGATGAGCGTTAGCTCGAGTACCGCTTTTGATCGCAGGGCCCATCGGCAGGCTGAGTGGAGGGATTGATCCGGGGGTGGGAGCGCAGCGACCGTGCGGCGCAGCCGCATGCATCGAGAGGAGGTGCAGCGAAGCAAACCGTAGGCGATGCCCCCGGATCGATCCCGGAGCGAAGGAACCCGAGCCACAGCGAGGGCCGAACGTCAGGGTAAAGCCTTTTTGGTTACTTTTTTCTGGGCCGGCATTCCGGGCGTTTGGAAAAAGTGACCCGCCGTAAGGGCGGAACCCCAAGAAGCCGTTACCGCAGCAACGGATATACACCCAACCCCCAAGAACATCCGATAACCGCCCACAAAAAAATGCCCCAATCTCTCGATCAGGGCATTTCCATTCAACCTAACCTACACAAAAACCTCAGTGCGAAACCGCCCCACTAGCCCCCAACCCAGTCTGCGAACGCACAAACTGCGGGAAGAACGCCGCACGCTCGTTCTCTGCCGCCACCGACTTATCGGTGATCGAGAAGAACCAGATCCCGATAAACGCAATGATCATCGAGAACAACGCAGGATACTCGTAAGGGAAAATCGCCTTCTCATGATGCAGAATCTGCACCCAGATGGTCGGGCCAAGAATCATCAGACCCACCGCACTCACCAGACCCAGCCAGCCGCCAATCATGGCGCCACGGGTGGTCAGTTTCTTCCAGTACATCGAAAGCAGCAGTACCGGGAAGTTGCAGCTCGCCGCGATGGAGAACGCCAGACCAACCATGAACGCAATGTTCTGGCTTTCGAACAGGATGCCCAGGCCGATGGCCAGAACGCCCAGTGCGATGGTGGTGATCTTCGAAACGCGGATTTCATCCTTCTCGTTGGCCTTGCCCTTCTTGATCACGCTGGCGTACAGGTCGTGAGACACCGCCGAAGCACCGGCCAGGGTCAGGCCGGCCACTACTGCCAGAATGGTCGCGAACGCCACCGCCGAGATGAAGCCGAGGAACACGCTGCCGCCCACGGCGTTGGCCAGGTGCACCGCCGCCATGTTGTTGCCGCCGAGCAGAGCGCCCGCTGCATCTTTAAAGGCCGGGTTGGTGCTGACCAGCAGGATCGCGCCGAAACCGATGATGAAGGTCAGGATGTAGAAGTAGCCAATGAAACCGGTCGCGTACAGCACGCTCTTGCGGGCTTCTTTCGCGTCGCTGACAGTGAAGAAGCGCATCAGGATGTGCGGCAGGCCGGCGGTACCGAACATCAGTGCCAGACCAAGGGAGAACGCCGAGATCGGGTCTTTTACCAAGCCGCCCGGGCTCATGATCGCTTCGCCCTTGGCGTGAACCTTGATGGCTTCGGAGAACAGGGTGTTGAAGTCGAAGTTGACGTGCTTCATCACCATCAGCGCCATGAACGAGGCACCGGACAGCAACAGCACCGCCTTGATGATCTGCACCCAGGTGGTCGCCAGCATGCCGCCGAACAGCACGTACATGCACATCAGGATACCGACCAGGATCACCGCAACGTGGTAGTCGAGACCGAACAGCAGCTGGATCAGCTTGCCGGCACCGACCATTTGCGCGATCAGGTAGAACGCCACCACCACCAGCGAACCGCAGGCAGACAGCGTGCGGATCTGGGTTTGCCCGAGGCGGTAGGACGCCACGTCGGCAAAGGTGTATTTGCCCAGGTTACGCAGACGCTCGGCGATCAGGAACAGAATGATCGGCCAGCCCACCAGGAAGCCGATCGAGTAGATCAGGCCGTCGTAGCCGGAGGTGAACACCAGCGCGGAAATCCCCAGGAAGGACGCCGCCGACATGTAGTCTCCGGCAATCGCCAGACCGTTCTGGAACCCGGTGATCTTGCCGCCCGCCGCATAGTAGTCGGCTGCCGAGTTGTTGCGCTTGGACGCCCAGTAAGTGATGCACAGGGTCGCGCCAACGAACGCCACGAACATGACGATCGCGGAAACGTTGAGCGGTTGTTTGTGGACTTCGCCGGTCAGGGCGTCAGCGGCCCAGACGGCTGGAGCAAACGCTGCGATGCTCAAAAGAGCCAGTAGACGCCGGATCATTGCTGAGCCTCCTTGAGAATCGCGTTGTTCAGGTCGTCGAACTCGCCATTGGCGCGGCGTACATAAATGCCGGTCAGGATGAAGGCCGAGACAATCAGTCCGACACCGATCGGGATGCCCCAGGTGATGGATGATTCGGGGCTGATTTTCGTCCCGAGCACTTGCGGCCCGTACGCGATCAGAAGGATGAAGCCGGAGTAGAGCCCGAGCATGATCGCCGAGAGTATCCAGGCGAACCTTTCTCTTTTCTTGACCAGCTCCTTGAAGCGCGGGCTGTTCTGAATCGAGAGGTAAATGCTGTCGTTCATTGTTTTTATCCTCGCAGCACAGATTTTTATTTTTGGAACGTATCCACTGTATGCGGCTGCGAGCCGGGTTCCAGACGACCTTAGTAGTAGAACGCCATGACGTTTTTGCCAATTTCCAGACCAGCCGAAAACCGCCACCCCTGCCTATTAATAGAGGACAAACAAAAAAGGCCGCCCGACTGTCATGTCGGGCGGCCCTGGGAAGCGCAGATTAGACGCTTCGGCTTAAATCACTTGGTCCAGTCGGCAACACGCTCAGGGTGCTTGGCAACCCAATCCTTGGCCGCTGCGTCAGGTTTTGCACCGTCCTGAATCGCCAGCATGACTTCGCCGATTTCGTCCTTCGAAGCCCACTGGAAGTTTTTCAGGAACTTGGCCACTTCCGGCGCCTTGGTCGCCAGTTCCTTGCTGCCAATGCTGTTCACGGTTTCAGCCGCGCCGTACACGCCTTTCGGGTCGTCGAGGAAACGCAGTTTCCACTTGGCAAACATCCAGTGCGGCACCCAGCCGGTAACGGCGATGGATTCGTTTTTCTTCTCGGCGCGGGTCAGCTCGGCAATCATGCCGGCGCCGGAGCTGGCCTTGAGTTGATAGCCGGTCAGGTCGTAATCCTTGATCGCCTGATCGGTCTTGAGCATCACGCCTGAACCGGCGTCGATGCCGACGATGCGTTTCTTGAAGGAGTCGTCGGTTTTCAGGTCTTCGATGGTCTTGGCCTTGACGTACTCCGGCACGATCAGACCGATTTTCGCGTCCTTGAAGTTCGGGCCGTAATCGACGACCTGATCCTTGTTCTTGGTCCAGTATTCGCCGTGGGTCACGGGCAGCCAGGCCGAGAGCATGGCGTCGAGTTTGCCGGTGGCAACGCCCTGCCACATGATGCCGGTGGCGACGGCCTGCAGTTTCACGTCGTAGCCAAGTTTCTGCTTGATCACTTCGGCCGCCACGTGGGTGGTCGCGACGCTGTCGGACCAGCCGTCAACGTAACCGATGTTCAGGGTCTGTTTCTCAGCGCTGGCGAAAGTGGAGCCCATCGCAAGCACCAGAGCCGCACCTGCGCCTAAAAGTCGTCGCATCTTCATCGTTACTTCCCCGAAATGCTGCGCCCGACGGATGCCGGGCATCGTCAACGTATTGTTATGGTGCACAGCGCCCCCATCACGCCTGACCGCAAACTCGCTAGATCATCAGCGGAGTACTGATGAGTCCGATCATCAACCTGACGCCCGTTAAGACCTGCTCTGCCAGCGACCTCGAAGCAACGAGAAACGACATCAGAAAGCCATTAACTGCGTCCGGATATTTGGCGCCAGACAATCCGCCCGAACTTTGCATGTCAAAATCATGCGGGTCACCAACCTGCTTATAAATGCAGGTAACATGCGTCGCTTTGCAGCCACTCGGCCTGACCATGTCCGCGACTTCCCGTTTCCCCTTTCTTCCCTATCTGTTCGCCTGCCTGCTCGGGCTGCTTGCCCTGTGCGGCTTCTGGTACGGCCTCGGCAAACCGGTGATCCTGCCGGACGTCGCCACCCCGACCCACAAGTTGCAATGCGCCTCCTACACCCCGTTCGATAAAGACCAGTCGCCGTTCGATGTGCCGTTCAAACTGCGTCCGGAGCGCATGGACGCCGACCTCGCCCTGCTTGCCACCCGCTTCGAATGCATCCGCACCTATTCCATGACCGGCCTCGAAGCGCTGCCGGATCTGGCGCGCAAACATGGTTTGAAGTTGATGATCGGCGCGTGGGTCAACAGCAATCCGGTCGACACCGAGAAGGAAGTCGACTTGCTGATCGCCTCGGCCAATGCCAACCCGGACGTGGTCAGCGCGGTGATCGTCGGCAACGAAGCCTTGCTGCGCAAGGAAGTCACCGGCGCGCAACTGGCGAAGCTGATCAACAAGGTCAAGAGCCATATCAAGCAACCAGTCACCTACGCGGATGTCTGGGAGTTCTGGCTCAAGCACCCGGAAGTCGCGCCGGCGGTGGATTTCCTGACCATTCATTTGCTGCCGTACTGGGAAGACGATCCGTCGAACATCGACGCCGCACTGCATCATGTAGCGCAAGTACGTCAGGTGTTCGGCAACAAGTTCGCACCCAAAGACGTGATGATTGGCGAAACCGGCTGGCCGAGCGAAGGCCGCCAGCGGGAGACCGCGCTGCCGAGCCGGGTCAACGAGGCCAAGTTCATTCGTGGTTTTGTCACCCTCGCCGAACAGGAAGGCTGGCGTTACAACCTGATCGAAGCGTTTGATCAGCCGTGGAAGCGCGGCAGCGAAGGCGCGGTCGGTGGTTACTGGGGGCTGTTCGATGCGGACCGCCAGGACAAGGGCGTGTTGGCCGGGCCGGTGTCGAATGTGCCGTACTGGTCGCAGTGGCTGGCGGTCGGCGGAGTGATCTTCCTCGGCACATTGCTGCTGGGCGGTCGGGTTCGTACGACGCGCTCGGCGCTGATCCTGCCGTTGCTCGGCGCCCTCGCCGCCTGCTCGATCGGCGCCTGGGGCGATCTGGCGCGGGTGACCACGCGGTTTGCCAGCGAATGGCTGTGGGTCGGCTTGCTGACGATCCTGAATCTGTTGGTGCTGGCCCACGCCGCACTGACCTTGAGCGCCCGCAATGGCTGGCGTGAACAGGCGTTCAACGCTTTCGAGCGACGGGCCGGCTGGCTGGTGGCGGCAGCCGGTTTCGCCGCTGCCGTGATGATGCTCGAGCTGGTGTTCGATCCGCGTTATCGCAGTTTTCCGAGCGTGGCCTTCATTCTGCCGGCGCTGGTTTACCTGTGCCGCCCGGTGCCCGTGGCCCGTCGGGAGATCGCCCTGCTGACCTTCATCATCGGCGCGGGCATTGCGCCGCAGCTGTTCCGTGAAGGATTGCAGAATCAGCAGGCGTGGGGCTGGGCGCTGGTCAGCGTGTTGATGGTGGCTGCGTTGTGGCGCTGCCTGCGGGTTCGCAAGGGCTGATCTTCAAAGGCTGAACCGGCCTCTTCGCTGGCAAGCCAGCTGCCACAGGTTCTGCATCTACATGGATCAAGCGTGGGAGCTGGCTTGCCAGCGATGGCTGACTGTCAGACGCCGCGAGACTCTCTAACCAGTCGCAACCCGGCAATCACCACCGCAAATACCGCCAGCGTCGTGTTGTACAGCGCCAGCGCCGGCAACCCGAACACCAGCGCCAGCACCGCCAGCCACCACCCTGCCCGGCCCGGCACGACAAAACCGAGCACGGCTGCAGCGACCGCCGCCCAGCCCAGCAGCTGGAAATGAATCATCAGGCCCAGGTTCGAGCGCACCGAGCATTCCCAGCGGCTCGCCTCATCCACGCAGATGCCCACCCACTGCGCGTCCTCCATGAAGCCATAACGCGCGCCATAACTGGCAGCCAGCCACAACGGCGACAGAACGAGCAGCAGAATCACGGGCAAGCGGCGGGACATGGAACACTCCAATCGACGAAATCGGCGGTCAGCTTAATCTGCCGCCGCGCATACGCAAGGACTAACAACTCTTAACTGGTCATTCCTTCCTTGCAAAGTGTATCGTCCGGCTACTATTACTCCGAATTCTGTCAGTTTGGTGCCGTGGCATGGCACTTTGACGCAAACCCGGTGGTCATAGCCTGCGAACTTCATTCGGCACCTTCCTCTAAGGGATCCAGTCATGCTCCGTTCCTTGCGCTTCGCCGCCCTGTTTGGCGGCCTTATTCTGAGTGCGTCCGCGCTGGCGGTGGATATCGACGCCGCCAGCTATGGCTATCCCCTGACCAACCCGTTCGAGGCGACCATCGCCACCACGCCGCCGGACTTGCGCCCGGAACTGCCACTGGACGACGACATCGATCAGGCCGATCGCAGCGTCACCCTGCGCCCCGAGCGGGAATTCATCCTGCCGGACAATTTCTGGCCGGTGAAAAAACTCACCTACCGCATCGCCACTCAGGACAAGGCCGCGCCGCTGATCTTCCTGATCGCCGGCACCGGCGCGCGCTACGACAGCACGCTCAACGAGTACCTGAAGAAGCTTTATTACAAGGCTGGCTACCACGTGGTGCAGTTGTCCTCGCCGACCAGCTTCGACTTCATGAGCGCCGCCTCGCGTTTCGCCACCCCCGGCGTGACCAAGGAAGACGCCGAAGACATGTACCGGGTGATGCAGGCCGTACGGGCGCAGAACCCGAAACTGCCGGTCACCGACTATTACCTCAGCGGCTACAGCCTCGGCGCACTGGACGCGGCATTCGTCGCCCATCTGGATGAAACCCGTCGCAGCTTCAACTTCAAGAAAGTCCTGCTGCTGAATCCGCCGGTCAACCTTTACACCTCGATCACCAACCTCGACAAGCTGGTGCAGACCGAGGTCAAGGGCATCAACAACAGCACCACGTTCTATGAACTGGTACTGAACAAACTGACCCGCTACTTCCAGCAGAAGGGCTACATCGACCTCAACGATGCGCTGCTCTACGACTTCCAGCAGTCCAAGCAGCACCTGAGCAACGAGCAAATGGCGATGCTGATCGGCACCTCGTTCCGCTTCTCGGCAGCCGATATTGCGTTCACTTCGGACCTGATCAACCGTCGCGGCCTGATCACCCCGCCGAAATTCCCGATCACCGAAGGCACCAGCCTCACGCCGTTCCTCAAGCGTGCGCTGCAATGCGACTTCGACTGCTACCTCACCGAACAGGTGATCCCGATGTGGCGCGCCCGCACCGACGGCGGCAGCCTGCTGCAACTAATCGATCAGGTCAGCCTGTATGCGTTGAAGGATTACCTGCACGACAGCCCGAAAATCGCCGTCATGCACAACGCCGACGACGTGATCCTCGGCCCGGGCGACCTCGGTTTCCTGCGCCGGACCTTCGGCGATCGCCTGACCGTTTACCCGCTGGGCGGCCATTGCGGCAACCTTAATTACCGCGTCAACAGCGACGCCATGCTGGAGTTCTTCCGTGGCTAAATATCTCCTGCTGATTGCAGCGCTCCTCAGTGCAGGTATGGCCCAGGCCGACAACAGCAAAGCCAATGCACCGGTGGTCATCGACAGCGACGGTTTCAAGGAGCCGCTGTCCAAACTCAAGTTCAACCCGGGGCTGGATCAGCGCGAGTTCGAGCGCTCGACCCTCAGCGCGCTGAACGTCTATGACCCGCTGGAAGAGTGGAACCGCCGCGTCTACCACTTCAACTACCGCTTCGACCAATGGGTGTTCCTGCCGGTGGTCGATGGCTATCGCTACATCACCCCGAGCTTCGTGCGCACCGGCGTGAGCAACTTCTTCAACAACATTGGCGACGTGCCGAACCTGGTCAACAGCCTGTTGCAGTTCAAGGGCAAGCGCTCGATGGAAACCACCGCGCGCCTGCTGCTCAACACCACCATCGGCATCGCCGGACTCTGGGACCCGGCTACCGCCATGGGCCTGCCGCGCCAGAGCGAAGACTTCGGCCAGACCCTGGGCTTCTACGGCGTACCGGGTGGTGCTTACTTCGTGCTGCCGATTCTCGGCCCGTCGAACCTGCGTGATACTGCAGGCCTTGCCGTGGACTACACCGCCGAGTCCGCGATCAACTTCCTCAACGTCTCGGAAGTCAGCTCCAACCACCCGGAAGTGTGGGTACTGCGTGGCGTCGACAAGCGTTACCAGACCAGCTTCCGCTATGGTCAGCTGAACTCGCCGTTCGAGTACGAAAAGGTGCGCTACGTCTACACCGAGTCGCGCAAGTTGCAGATCGCCGAGTAAAAACGCCAGCCACAAAAAAGGCCATTCGATGCGAGTCGAATGGCCTTTTTGTTTGCCTCAGATTCAACCCTTCAGCGATTTCCAGACTTTGCCGATCACGGACACGCCCGCCAGTACCACCGCACCCGCGATGATCCCCGCTACGCCGTTCAACAGCATCGGCACCACAAACCCGGCGCCACCGGCCGCTGCGCCGACGCTTTCGATCCAGTGATGCACCACCGGCACGCCGTGGGTCAGGATGCCGCCACCGACCAGGAACATCGCCGCCGTGCCGATTACCGACAGGCTTTTCATCATGTACGGCGCAGCGCGCAGGATGCCGTTGCCGATACTTTTGGCCATCTGCCCGGGCTTCTGAGTCAGCCACAGACCGAGGTCATCGAGTTTGACGATACCGGCCACCAATCCGTAAACGCCCACGGTCATGACAATGGCGATGCCCGACATCACGATCACTTGCTGGGTCAGCGAAGCATCGGCCACGGTGCCGAGGGTGATGGCGATGATTTCCGCCGAGAGGATGAAGTCGGTGCGGATCGCGCCCTTGATCTTGTCCTTCTCGTAGGCCACCAGATCGGTGGCCGGATCGGCCACGGCGTCAACCAGTTGCGCATGCTCGGCCTCGTCTTCGGCCTTGCTGTGCAGGAACTTGTGCGCGAGCTTTTCGAAACCCTCGAAACACAGGTAGGCGCCGCCGACCATCAGCAGCGGCGTCACCAGCCACGGCACGAACGCACTGATCGCCAGCGCCGAGGGCACCAGGATCAGTTTGTTGACGAACGAGCCCTTGGCCACCGCCCAGACCACCGGGATTTCCCGCTCCGCGCGTACGCCGGAGACCTGCTGGGCATTGAGCGCCAAGTCGTCGCCGAGCACGCCGGCGGTCTTCTTGGCAGCCATTTTGGTCATCAACGCAACATCGTCCAGAACGGTAGCGATGTCGTCGATCAGCACCAGCAAACTGCTTCCTGCCATGAATCATGTTTCCTTATGTGAATAATGCCGCGCAGCATACCGCGACTGCGGGCCACACGGGGCATTGTTGAGCGCCGCGCGAGGCCGGTGCTACCATGCGCAACCGCCAGAACAGGCAAGGAACCACCGGGTTTATGAGCACAATCCGCGAGCGCAACAAAGAACTGATCCTGCGTGCAGCCAGTGAAGAGTTTGCCGACAAGGGCTTCGCTGCGACCAAAACCAGCGACATCGCCGCCAAGGCAGGACTGCCCAAGCCCAACGTCTATTACTACTTCAAGTCCAAGGAAAACCTCTACCGCGAGGTGCTGGAAAGTATCATCGTGCCGATCCTGCAGGCCTCGACCCCGTTCAATCCGGACGGCGTACCGAGCGAAGTGCTGAGCGGCTACATCCGCTCGAAGATCCGCATCTCCCGCGACCTGCCTTTCGCCTCCAAGGTGTTCGCCAGCGAAATCATGCACGGCGCCCCGCACCTGAGCGCCGACCTGGTCGAGCAGCTCAACGGCCAGGCCAAGCACAACATCGACTGCATCCAGACCTGGATCGACCGCGGCCAGATCGCCCCGATCGACCCCAACCACCTGATGTTCAGCATCTGGGCCGCGACCCAGACCTACGCCGACTTCGACTGGCAGATCTCCGCCGTCACCGGCAAGGACAAGCTCGACGAAGCCGACTATGAAGCCGCAGCACAAACCATCATCCGGTTGGTGCTCAAGGGCTGCGAGCCGGACTGAAGTCCGCACTGACTGCTTCGCTGGCAAGCCTGTTCCCACATTTGATCTATGAGCACCACAAATCAAATGTGGGAGCGGGCTTGCTCGCGAATGTAGCAACTCGGTCTCACGGTCAGACCCAGATCGCATCCCACAGCGGATAGTCACCAAGCTTTTCCACCAGTCCAGCCCGCAACGGGTTGGCCACGACATACCGCGCCACTCTAACCAGACTTTCTTCCTGCCGAAGCGAATGATCATGGAAGCTTGGCTGCCACAGGCTACCCCTCCTGCCAGTCGCTGAATTGACTGATCTAGCACTCAAGGATTTGACCTGGCACATCAACTGCCCCAGCGAACCTTTCTGCAATTGCACCAGCCAGTGGAAGTGATCCGGCATGACGACCCAGGCCAATGAGTCGACAACCCCCTTTTCTTGTGCATGCCTGAACTGATGAACAACTAGTCTTCCCAAGGCGTAATCCTTGAAGACAGGCTCGCGCTTATGAGTATTGGCTGTCAGGAGATAGATGTGGTTTTGTTCGGAAAAGCGTCCGACTCTCAGTCGGTGTGATGCAGACAGTTCCGGCATTCCTTTGCCTTTTCTCATGATTGACTTCATGAAAAGGCTAGCCCGGAACATCGAACATTGAAGGCAGGATTTTTAGCTGGATGTGTCTGGAAAATCGCCTTCGCGAGCAAGCCCGCTCCCACATTCGACCGAGTTCCTTCAGTACAAATGAGGTCACCGTGAGCCTGCTCGCGATGGCGTCAGTTCAAACGCCGCAAATCACGCAGCCACCCCCGCATCCGCCCGCAGGTCCAGGGCCTCTACGGCTTTGATTGCCACCTGCTCATCGATGTCCGAGAGATCGCCGCTGATGCCGATTGCACCCAGCACGTTCCCCGCCTGATCACGTATCAACACACCGCCCGGTGCCGGCACGACGCTGCCCTGCCCCATGCTGTTGAGTGCGGCGATGAACGCCGGGCGTTGTTGCGCGTCCAGCGCCAGCAGGCGTGAGCCCTTGCCCAGGGCGATGGCGCCCCAGGCTTTGCCGATGGCGATGTTCGGGCGCAGCAGGCTGGCGCCGTCTTCGCGCTGCAAGGTGACCAGATGGCCGCCGGTATCCAGTACCGCGATGGTCAGCGGCGCGGCGGAAATGGCCCGCCCTGCATTGATGGCTTCGTTGACCAGCTTGACTGCGACTTTCAAGGTTAAAGCGCTCATGGTGCCGTCCTCATTTTGTTATTGGGAAAGTCGTTGGACTGCGCGCAAGTGCCGCAGCCCGATGCAACAAATAGAACACAATGAATTATTTTTTTGTATACAATAATTCCAGAAAAGCGCTCCATGCGACGAAAAGACACAGCAGAACAGGCTTCCGACGAATGAAACAGGCGCTTGAGAAAATGGATTGACCTGCGCCGTCCGCCGTGAATACACTCTGCGAAAAGCCACTTGTATACAATTACAAAACGTAAAGAGGCACAAAACCATGAGCAAAATGAGAGCAATCGAAGCCGCCGTTCTGGTGATGCGCCGTGAAGGGGTTGATACCGCTTTTGGCATTCCGGGCGCTGCAATCAACCCGCTGTACTCCGCCCTGCAGAAAGTCGGTGGCATCGATCACGTCCTCGCTCGCCACGTTGAAGGCGCCTCGCACATGGCCGAGGGCTACACCCGCACCAAGGCCGGCAACATCGGCGTGTGCATCGGTACTTCCGGCCCGGCCGGTACTGACATGGTCACCGGTCTGTACAGCGCCTCCGCGGACTCGATCCCGATCCTCTGCATTACCGGCCAGGCACCCCGCGCCCGTATGCACAAGGAAGACTTCCAGGCCGTCGACATCACCAGCATCGTCAAGCCGGTGACCAAGTGGGCGACCACCGTTCTGGAGCCGGGCCAGGTGCCTTATGCGTTCCAGAAAGCCTTCTACGAAATGCGTTCCGGCCGTCCGGGCCCGGTGCTGATCGACCTGCCGTTCGACGTGCAGATGGCTGAAATCGAATTCGACATCGACGCCTACCAGCCACTGCCGCTGGCCAAGCCAAGCGCCACCCGCGTGCAGGTCGAAAAAGCCCTGGCAATGCTGGATCAGGCCGAGCGTCCATTGCTGGTGGCCGGGGGCGGCATCATCAACGCCGACGCCAGCGAACTGCTGGTCGAGTTCGCCGAGCTGACCGGCATTCCGGTCATCCCGACCCTGATGGGCTGGGGCACCATCCCGGACGATCACCCGCTGATGGTCGGCATGGTCGGTCTGCAGACTTCGCACCGTTACGGCAACGCCACCCTGCTCAAGTCCGACGTGGTACTGGGCGTCGGCAACCGCTGGGCGAACCGTCACACCGGCTCGGTCGACGTTTACACCGAAGGCCGCAAGTTCATTCACGTCGACATCGAACCGACCCAGATCGGCCGCGTGTTCACCCCGGACCTGGGCATCGTTTCCGACGCTGCCGCCGCGCTGACCGTGTTCATCGAAGTCGCCCGTGAATGGCAAGCCGCCGGCAAGCTGAAAAACCGCTCTGCCTGGCTGCAGGACTGCCAGCAGCGCAAGGCCAGCCTGCACCGCAAGACCCACTTCGACAACGTGCCGGTCAAGCCGCAGCGCGTTTACGAAGAAATGAACCAGGTCTTCGGCAAGGACACCTGCTACGTCAGCACCATTGGTCTGTCGCAGATTGCCGGCGCGCAGTTCCTGCACGTCTACAAGCCGCGTCACTGGATCAACTGCGGTCAGGCCGGCCCGTTGGGCTGGACCATTCCGGCAGCGCTGGGCGTGGTGAAGGCCGATCCGAACCGTAAAGTCGTGGCCCTGTCGGGGGACTATGACTTTCAGTTCATGATCGAAGAACTGGCGGTCGGCGCTCAGTTCAAACTGCCGTACATCCACGTCGTGGTGAACAACTCGTACCTGGGACTGATCCGTCAGGCCCAGCGCGGGTTCGATATGGACTACTGCGTGCAGCTGTCCTTCGATAACCTGAACGCGCCGGAACTCAACGGTTATGGTGTCGACCACGTCGCAGTCGCCGAAGGCCTGGGCTGCAAGGCACTGCGTGTGTTCGAACCGGCTGACATCGCCCCTGCCCTGCGCAAGGCCGAAGAGCTGATCGAAGAGTTCAAGGTGCCGGTGATCGTCGAGATCATTCTGGAGCGTGTGACCAACATCTCCATGGGGACCGAGATCAACGCCGTCAACGAATTCGAAGACCTGGCGCTGGTCGGCAACGATGCGCCAACGGCGATTTCGCTGCTCGATTAACTGCTGACCGCTCTCCCTGTGGGAGCGGGCTTGCTCGCGAAAGCAATTTCACATCCAACACCGATGTTGGCTGATCTACCGCTTTCGCGAGCAAGCCCGCTCCCACAAGGGGAACCTCACAAGATATACGGGAGACCACCATGCCGCGTTTCGCAGCCAACCTGTCCATGCTGTTCACCGAACAGGATTTCCTTGCCCGTTTCGACGCCGCCGCCAAGGCTGGCTTCAGCGGTGTCGAGTACCTGTTCCCGTACGATTTCAGCTCTGCCGAAATCAAGGCCAAACTCGACGCCAACGGTCTGACCCAAGTGCTGTTCAACCTGCCGGCCGGTGACTGGGCCAAGGGCGAGCGCGGTATCGCGTGCCTGCCGGACCGGGTCGAAGAGTTCCGCGCCGGGGTCGACCTGGCCATCGCTTACGCCCAGGTTCTGGGCAACACCCAGGTCAACTGCCTGGCCGGTATCCGTCCGCAGGGCGTGGACGATGCCACCGTTGAAAAGACCTTCGTCGCCAACCTCAAGTACGCCGCCGACAAGCTGCAAGCCGTCGGCATCAAACTGGTGATGGAAGCGATCAACACCCGCGATATCCCGGGCTTCTACCTGAACAACACGGCGCAGGCCCTGTCGATTCGCGAGCAGGTCGGCAGTGCCAATCTGTTCCTGCAATACGACATCTATCACATGCAAATCATGGAAGGCGATCTGGCCCGCACCCTGCAATCGCACCTGGCCGAGATCAACCATGTGCAGCTGGCCGACAACCCGGGCCGCAACGAGCCGGGCACCGGCGAGATCAACTACCGCTTCCTGTTCGAACACCTCGATCGCATCGGTTATCAGGGCTGGGTCGGCTGCGAGTACAAACCGCTGACTACCACTGAAGCAGGCCTCGGCTGGCTGAAGACCCACAACGCGATCTGACCCCCTATTTGCTTGAGCAAGACAAAAACAAGAGGATTTTCTCATGGCTAAAATCGGATTCATCGGCACCGGCATCATGGGCCACCCAATGGCGGCGAACCTGCAGAAAGCCGGTCACAGCCTGTTCCTGTCGGCGCACCACGACGCCGCCCCTGCCGACCTGGTCGCCGCTGGCGCCGTCGCCCTGGCCAACCCACGCGAAGTGGCTCAGGAAGCTGAATTCATCATCGTCATGGTGCCGGATACCCCGCAGGTCGACGACGTGCTGTTCCGCGCCGACGGCGTCGCGGCCGGTATCGGCAAAGGCAAAGTCGTGATCGACATGAGTTCGATCTCGCCGACCGCCACCAAGGCTTTCGCGGCAAAGATCAACGAGAAAGGCGCGCAATACCTCGACGCCCCGGTGTCCGGTGGTGAAGTCGGTGCCAAGGCCGCGACCCTGAGCATCATGGTCGGTGGCGACGCCGATGCCTTCGAACGCGCACTGCCGCTGTTCCAGGCCATGGGCAAGAACATCACCCTGGTCGGCGGCAATGGCGACGGTCAGACCGCCAAGGTGGCGAACCAGATCATCGTTGCCCTGAACATTCAGGCCGTGGCCGAAGCCCTGCTGTTCGCTTCGAAAAACGGTGCCGATCCGGCCAAGGTGCGTGAAGCGCTGATGGGCGGTTTCGCCTCCTCGAAGATCCTCGAAGTGCACGGCGAGCGCATGATCAAGGGCACCTTCGATCCGGGCTTCCGCATCAGCCTGCACCAGAAGGACCTGAACCTGGCCCTGCAAGGCGCCAAGGAGCTGAACATCAACCTGCCGAACACCGCCAACGCCCAGCAAGTGTTCAGCACCTGCGCGGCCATTGGTGGCAGCAACTGGGACCACTCGGCGCTGATCAAGGGCCTGGAACACATGGCCAACTTCTCGATTCGCGACCAGAAGTAAGCCCTGCCCCACTTTCCATGTAGGGGCGGGCTTGCTCGCGAAGAGGGCGTGTCAGTCGACATGGAGATTGACTGACCCACCGCATTCGCGAGCAAGCCCGCTCCCACAATGGATCTGAGTTGCCCTTTCGAATAACAAGAATTCCGGGAGCCCGCCATGTCGGTCGATCCGCAACAACTGCTGCGCGAGCTGTTTGCCACAGCCATCGACGCGGCCCATCCGAACCAGGTCCTCGAAGCGCATCTGCCGGCCGATCGCACCGGTCGCGTAATCGTCATCGGCGCCGGCAAGGCTGCCGCTGCCATGGCGCAAGTGGTCGAGCGCTGCTGGGAAGGTGAAGTCTCGGGCCTTGTGGTGACCCGCTACGGTCACGGCGCGCCGTGCGAAAAAATCGAAGTGGTCGAAGCCGCGCACCCGGTGCCGGATGCTGCCGGTCTGGCCGTGGCCAAACGCGTGCTGGAACTGGTCAGCAATCTGAGCGAAGACGACCGCGTGATTTTCCTGTTGTCCGGTGGCGGCTCTGCCCTGCTGGCGCTGCCGGCCGAGGGCATCACCCTGGCCGACAAGCAGTCGATCAACAAAGCCCTGCTCAAATCCGGCGCGACCATCGGCGAGATGAACTGCGTGCGCAAGCACCTCTCGGCGATCAAGGGCGGACGTTTGGGCAAGGCCTGCTGGCCGGCGACTGTTTACACCTACGCGATTTCCGATGTACCGGGCGACCTCGCCACGGTCATTGCCTCCGGCCCGACCGTGGCCGACCCGAGCACCAGCGCCGAAGCGCTGGCCATCATCAAGCGCTACGGCATCGAGATTCCGGCGTCGGTGCGCAGCTGGCTGCAAAGCCCGGAATCGGAAACCGTCAAACCCGGCGATCCGAGCCTGGCCCGCAGTCACTTCCAGTTGATCGCCCGCCCTCAGCAATCGCTGGATGCCGCAGCGGTGAAATGCCGTCAGGCCGGTTTCAGCACGCTGATCCTCGGCGACCTGGAAGGCGAATCCCGCGAAGTGGCAAAAGTCCACGCCGGCATCGCGCGCCAGATCATCCATCACGGCCAGCCCCTGGCAGCGCCGTGCGTGATCCTCTCCGGTGGCGAAACCACCGTGACCGTGCGCGGCAATGGCCGGGGCGGACGCAACGCCGAATTCCTCCTCAGCCTCACCGACAGCCTCAAGGGCCAGCCCGGCGTCTATGCGCTGGCCGGCGACACCGACGGCATCGACGGCTCGGAAGACAACGCCGGCGCGATCATGACCCCGGACAGCTATGCCCGTGCCGCCGCCCTGGGCCTGAGCGCCAGCGACGAGCTGGATAACAACAACGGTTACGGCTACTTCGCGGCGCTCGATGCGCTGATCGTCACCGAACCGACCCGCACCAACGTCAACGACTTCCGCGCCATCCTGATCCTCGAGAGCTCTAAATCATGACGCCTGATAAAAAGGTCAAAATCCTCGCCACCCTCGGGCCTGCCGTCGACGGCATCGAAGACATCCGCGAGCTGGTCGAGGCCGGGGTCAATATCTTCCGCCTCAACTTCAGCCACGGCGATCACGCCGACCACGCCAAGCGCTATCAGTGGATCCGCGAAGTCGAGCGCCAGCTCAACTACCCGCTCGGGATCCTGATGGACCTGCAAGGGCCGAAACTGCGGGTCGGCAAGTTCGCTGACGGCAAGGTTCAGTTGCATCGCGGTCAGGCCTTCCGCCTCGATCTGGACGCAACACCGGGCGACGAACGCCGGGTGAACCTGCCGCACCCGGAGATCATCGCGGCGCTGGAAGCCGGGATGGATCTGCTGCTCGATGACGGCAAACTGCGCCTGCGAGTCGTGACCAAATACACCGACGCGATCGACACCACCGTGCTCAATGGCGGCGAACTGTCGGACCGCAAAGGCGTGAACGTGCCGCAAGCGGTACTCGACCTGAGCCCGCTGACCACCAAGGATCGCCGCGACCTGAGCTTCGGTCTGGAACTGGGGGTGGACTGGGTCGCGCTGTCGTTCGTGCAGCGTCCGCAAGACATCCTCGAGGCCCGCGCGCTGATCGGCGACAAGGCGTTCCTGATGGCGAAAATCGAGAAGCCGTCGGCGGTCGAGCAACTGCGCGAGATCGCCGAGCTGAGCGACGCGATCATGGTGGCTCGCGGTGATCTGGGCGTGGAAGTGCCGGCCGAGAGCGTGCCGCAGATCCAGAAAAACATCATCACCACCTGCCGCCACCTCGGCAAACCGGTGGTGGTGGCGACGCAGATGCTTGAGTCGATGCGCTTCTCCCCGGCGCCGACCCGCGCCGAAGTCACCGACGTGGCCAACGCCGTGGCCGAAGGCGCCGATGCGGTGATGCTGTCGGCGGAAACCGCGTCCGGCGAGTACCCGCTGGAAGCCGTGCAGATGATGAGCAAGATCATCCGCCAAGTGGAGAACGGTCCGGACTACCAGACCCAACTCGACGTCAGCCGGCCGAAAGCCGAGGCGACGGTGTCCGATGCGATCAGCTGCGCGATCCGCCGGATCAGCAACGTGCTGCCGGTGGCAGTGCTGGTCAACTACAGCGAGTCCGGCGCATCGAGCCTGCGTGCAGCGCGGGAGCGGCCGAAAGCGCCGATCCTCAACCTGACGCCGAACCTGCAGACCGCCCGCCGGCTGAGCGTGGCGTGGGGCATTCATTCGGTGGTCAATGATCGCCTGCGTCAGGTGGATGAGGTGTGCTCGACCGCGTTGGAAATCGCTCAGGCGCAAGGAATGGCCGAGCGTGGCGATACGTTGCTGATCACCGCGGGTGTGCCGTTCGGGCAGCCGGGGTCGACCAATTCGCTGCGGATCGAAACATTGATTTAAGCAACACCTGTGTGGCGAGGGAGCGTGCTCCCGACGCCCGGCATGACGGTTTCCACAAGAGACACCGCATTCACCGGGCATGAGCTCCCTCGCCACAGCTTCAAGCAAGACCCTTTGATTTTCCTACTGCCCAGATTCTCCAGACATGCCTGCCAATCATTTCAACACCCACTGCCCTGACTGGGCCGAGGCTTTGCTCAACGGCTTCAGTCAAATCTTCCTCCAGCGTCATCCGCTGTGTGGCCTGCTGTGCCTTTTGGCCATTCTATTCACCGCGCCGGTGCTGTTCGCCGGTGCGCTGCTGGGCGCGGTCGCCGGATTGCTCACCGCGCAACGGCGCAACTACGCCAAGGCCGATCGCCAGGCCGGACTGTTCAGCTACAACGGCGTGTTGGTCGGCCTGTTGCTGAGCCTGTATTTCCCCTGGTCGCCGATGCTGCCACCGCTGATTCTGGCGGCCGGCGGACTGAGCGCGATGATCACGCAGCAGTGGCTCAAACGCGCACGCCTCACCGAATACCTGCCCGCCTACACCGCGCCGTTCGTGTTGCTGAGTTGGATGTTCCTGTGTTTCGCCGAGCCTTTGTCCGCCGCACCGGCGCTTGAACTGAACACCGTGAACCTGCTCGGTGCCGCCCTGAAAGGCTTCGGTCAGGTGATGTTCCTCGACCATCCGTTGGCCGGTGGTTTGATCGCCGCCGGTTTGCTGATCGCCGATCGCCGGGCCTTTGCCTGGGCGTTGCTGGCTTCGGTCATCGGTTTGAGTTCCAGCCTGTTACACCATGACAGCCAAATCGCGTTGCTGGGTCTGGGTGGTTACAACGCAGTCCTCGCCGCCCTCGCCTTCAGCACCCAGCGCCAGCAACCGTGGCTGCCGCTGTTCGGCATCGGCCTGGCGCTGCTGTTGGCGCCGCTGTTCAGTGCCCTGGGTCTGGCAACCCTCACGGCACCGTTCATTCTTGCTTGCTGGCTGCTGCGCACCGGCATTCGCCTGATGCAACAACCGCAGATCAGCGGCGCGCCTTGCGCTCGCGGGGAGAATCAACCTAGGCTGCGCTGATCTTTGATTCAGGCGTGATCCATGGACAGTAACCAGCACTGGCGTGAACAGCTTTACGTCATGATTTTCCAGAGCGACACCCCCGCCGGGCGACGTTTCGACGGCATCCTGCTGTTGATCATTCTCGCCAGCCTGGTGATCGTGATGCTCGACAGCATCGACAGCGTTCACCGCAATTACGCCGATGTGCTGGCGTATATCGAGTGGGGGTTCACCATCATCTTTGCCGGCGAGTACATTCTGCGTCTGTACTGCTCGCCCAAACCGTTGCGCTATGCCTTCAGTTTTTACGGATTGGTGGATCTGCTGGCGATCGTGCCGGGCATCCTCGCGCTGTACTACAGCGATGCGCAGTACTTGCTGATTATCCGGATCATCCGGATGCTGCGAATTTTCCGCGTCCTCAAACTCAGTCCGTACCTCAAGCAAGCCAACTACCTGATGTCGGCGCTGCGTGGCAGCAAGCAGAAGATCGTGGTGTTTCTGGTGAGCGTCTGCACACTCGTAACCGTGTTCGGCACGTTGATGTACGTAATAGAAGGCCCGGAACACGGCTTCACCAGCATTCCCAAGGGCATCTATTGGGCTATCGTGACCCTGACCACCGTCGGCTTCGGCGACATCGTGCCGAAGACTCCGTTGGGCCAGGTGATTTCGTCGCTGGTGATGATCACTGGTTACTCGATCATCGCGGTACCCACCGGGATCTTCACCGCCGAACTGGCCAATGCGATGCGTGGTGAACAGTTGCAACACGACTGCCCGGTTTGCCAGAAAAAGAGCCATGAAAGCGGCGCCGCATTCTGTTCGCGATGCGGTAATCCGTTATTCAAGAAAATGGAATAAGCAAAGTTCTTTTTAATCTTTAAGCGACTATGCGCGCCCCGCTATAGTCGCTGGCAAATGGCCTTATCTTTGTCAAAAACACCCCCACAGAACAAGGAATGCGCAGTGAAAAAACTCTTTGGCGCCTCACTTCTCGCCGCAGGTCTTGCCTTCGGCAGCGTGGCTCAGGCCGCACCGACCCTGCTCAACGTGTCCTACGACGTGATGCGCGATTTCTACAAGGACTACAACGCTGCGTTCCAGAAACACTGGCAAGCCGAGCACAAGGAAGACATCACCGTGCAGATGTCTTTCGGCGGTTCGAGCAAGCAAGCCCGTTCGGTGATCGACGGCCTGCCGGCTGACGTCATCACCATGAACATGGCCACCGACATCAACGCCCTGGCCGACAACGGCCAACTGGTGCCGAAAGACTGGGTCACCCGTCTGCCGAACAATAGCGCGCCGTTCACCTCGGCCACCGTGTTCATCGTCCGCAAGGGCAACCCGAAAGCCCTGAAAGACTGGCCGGACCTGCTCAAGGACGGCGTGCAAGTGATCGTGCCGAACCCGAAAACCTCGGGCAACGGCCGCTACACCTACCTGTCGGCCTGGGGCTACGTGCTGAAAAACGGCGGCGACGAGAACAAGGCGAAAGACTTCGTCGGCAAGCTGTTCAAACAGGCGCCAGTGCTGGATACCGGTGGCCGCGCCGCGACCACCACGTTCATGACCAACCAGATCGGCGACGTGCTGGTGACCTTCGAGAACGAAGCCGAAATGATCGCCCGCGAGTTCGGCCGCGACCAGTTCGAAGTCATCTACCCGAGCGTCTCCGCCGAAGCCGAGCCGCCGGTGTCGGTGGTCGACAAAGTGGTCGAGAAGAAAGGCTCCCGCGCCGCTGCCGAGGAATACCTGAAGTTCCTGTGGTCGCCGCAAGGTCAGGAAATCGCGGCCGCCAACTACCTGCGTCCACGTGACCCGGCGGTACTGGCCAAGTACACCGATCGCTTCCCGAAAGTCGACTTCCTGTCGGTCGAGAGGACCTTCGGCGACTGGCGCACCGTGCAGAAGACCCACTTCAACGATGGCGGAGTCTTCGACCAGATCTACAACGGCCAGTAAGGCGTGAGCTGACATGAAAAGGCGACCTGCAGAGGTCGCCTTTTTTGTGAGCGTTTACATCGGCGGCTTGACGCCATCCTTGCCCGCCGAGATCGATTGCGCGGTCAGCGTGCCGTCCGCGCTCTGGGTCACGAAGGTGACGATCTTCACCCCGACCTTGAGCAGGCTGCGATCGCCCGGCGTCAGGTTGACGATCGGCACGTCCTCCGGCACCAGGATCTTCTGCTGGCCGCCCTTGTAGTTGACGGTCAGCACCCGGCCGTTGCTCACCACCAGATCGCCGACGCTGCCGTTGGTCATGCTGCTGCCCTTGGCCAGGTCGAACGGCCGATGGCCATCGCCGCTGCCGGCCAGCTCCGGCGGGAACACGTGAACCTCCAGCGCCTTGAGCGTGCCATCCTCCTGGGGAATGGCCGCCGAACCGATGTAGCTGCCGGGCTTGATGTCTTCGATGTTGGCCAGGGTGACCGCGCGGACCTTGGTGTCCGGGGTCAACTGGACCACCACGTTTTCACCGCTGTTGACGTGAACCTTGAGCGAGTCGGCACTGACCCCGGTGATCTCGCCGCGCACGCCCATGCGCATACCGGGCGCTTCGGCGGCCTGTACGGCAATGGCGCCGAGCAGACTGATCAGGGCAATCGTTGTGGTGTGGCGAAGCAACTGACGAAACATCGCAATCCTCCGTTGATGAATGCTGAAACCCGGTCACAACATAAGCACGCTATCGAACAAGATGTAAGTGAATGTATCATCGACGCTCAACGGTCGGACGCAAGGTTCGCCGATGAACAATGGATTGTTCGGCGCCACCTGTTCCGCAACGGAATAACTGATATCGATCAGAAGCCTCTACTGCCGGCTCGGCCCGTCCCTTAGCCTCACCGCATTCCTTTTCGCTGGATCGAGAAACCCTATGACCGCCACAACTCACGCAATGACCCGAGGCATGGTGCTGCTGTTCGCTTTCTGCTGCGGCGCCATCGTTGCCAACATCTACTACGCCCAGCCGATCATCGGCCTGATCGCGCCGGACATCGGCCTGAGCGACACCATGGCCAGTTTCATCGTGTCGCTGACCCAGATCGGCTATGCGCTGGGCCTGTTCTTCCTGGTGCCACTGGCGGATCTGCTGGAAAACCGCCGGTTGATGATCATCACCACCGTAGTGGCGATCGCCAGCCTGCTCGGCGCGGCGTTTACCGATCAGCCGAATGTATTCCTGCTGATTTCGTTGCTGGTGGGTTTCAGTTCGGTGTCGGTGCAGGTGCTGATTCCATTGGCGGCGCACCTGGCGCCCGAGGAATCCCGGGGCCGGGTGGTCGGCGGGATCATGGGCGGTTTGCTGCTGGGAATTCTGCTGGCGCGTCCGGTGTCGAGCGTGGTCGCCGACCACCTCGGCTGGCGGGCGATGTTCATGATCGCCGCAGCCTTGATGGCGGCGATCAGCGTAGTGCTGGCGCTGACCGTGCCCAAGCGCCAACCGGATCACAGCGCGTCCTACGGCCAGTTGCTGGGTTCGTTGTGGACGCTGCTGCGCAAACAACCGGTGCTGCGTCAGCGGGCGTTTTACCAGGCCTGCATGTTCGCCACGTTCAGCCTGTTCTGGACCGCCGTGCCGCTGGAACTGGCGCGCAACCATGGCCTGTCCCAGAGTGAAATCGCGATCTTCGCTCTGGTCGGCGCGATCGGTGCCATTGCCGCGCCGATCAGCGGACGCCTGGCCGATGCCGGCCACACCCGCATCGCCTCGTTGCTGGCCATGCTGTTCGCCAGCCTGAGCTTCCTGCCGGCCTTCATCCACCCGGCCTACAGCGTGATCGGCCTGGCCGTGACCGGCGTGGTGCTCGACTTCTGCGTACAGATGAACATGGTGCTCGGCCAGCGCGCGGTCTACTCCCTTGACGCCAAAAGCCGCGGCCGCCTGAACGCGCTGTACATGACCAGCATCTTCGTCGGTGGCGCCTTCGGCTCGTCGGTGGCGAGTGCGGTGTACGAACATGGCGGCTGGTTGTGGATCGTGATCGTTGGCAGCGCGTTCCCGCTGCTGGCGCTGGTGCGGTTCTTGAGTGCTTCGCAAAAGCCTGTTCTGGCAACGGCCTAGCATCTGAAAAGCCCTGTCGGATCGCTGATCCGACAGGGCTCGAGGTTCAATGCCGGACCAGTTTTTCCATGGCGGCATCCGCCAGAAAAGAGGAGCGGCTTTTGACATTGTGTTCACGCACATAGCGGTCAATGCGCTGGATGACATAGCCCGGCAACGTCACGTTGACCTTTTCGGTCTTGCCCATGTACGGCGAGATGTCCAGTTCGAGCATGCCCCAGCCCATGTCGGCAAACTCCGGGTTGTTGCGATGGGTGGCCGCCGAAGTCGGCATCGGAATCGAATCACCATCCGCGGCGATCTCCTGCAGCATGATGTGGGCAATCTCGACGGCCGCGTTGTAGGCATCCTCAAACGTATCTCCGGCAGTAATCGCGCCGGGAATATCGGGGATCTGAATCCCGATGGCGGTGTTCTCGTCACCCCACTCGATGCAGATTGGGTATTGCATTACGGATCTCCTCTGTAACTGGCTGGCGGGTTGTACAACCCGGCACGCCTCCTGATGCTCTTGACCGTCCCGACCGGCAAATCCTTTTTCGGATGCGGGACGGGGATCGTGTATGGGTTGTAACGGTGCGTGAAGATGTGGTGGCTGCCGGTTATCCGGTCCAGCGTCCAGCCTGCCTCCTCCAGCTCCTTGATCAATAACCTGCTCTGCACCAACCGCCTCCTTGCTTCGGCTTAACAAAAGTAACCCTAGAGTTATCTTTACTCAAGCACAGAAATTAGCAGGACGACGTTCGGTTGTTTTGCAGCATGTGATTGATGCACTGCCCCAGCGAGCTGGCATTGGCGCTTCTCGCAAAGCAAGCTCAGGCGTTGATGACAGGATACGAGTGAGGCATTGCTCATCACCCCAGACAGCAAAACGGCGATCCAGAGATCGCCGTTTTTCATTACTCCCCGAACTGCTTGCCCAGTCCCGCCGGTACGCCATGGATGTTGGTTTCTTCCCACGGGCCGTTGGGGCTGATCGAGCGGCTCCAGCCGTTGTTCCAGCGGTAGTAGGTGCGCTGACGGTAGAAGGTGTTGGTCTGGTCGTCGAGCACGTAAACGCCCAGTTTCTGGTCCCAGTGGCTGTTGCCGCCCGGTGGCGGGGCGAAGCTGGCGGAGGTGCGCGGGACAGGTTTGGCGGGTTTGGCCGGGATGCCCGGTTTGCTCGGCGTCGGGCTGGTCGACGGGGTCGGGCTGGGTTGTGACGGCGGGATCGGCGGCAGCCTGGTGGTCGGCTCCGGTCGTTGCACCGCACATGCGCTCAAGCCCAGGGCCAGTGTGAGGACTGTGATTCGGGCGATGGCGTTCATGGCGGTGCTTTCCTGTTGGTTCCGGCTATTTGTCCGGGCTGTCGATGGTCAGTGTCTGCGGCGCGGTGGTGCTGCTGGCCAGAGGCCCGCTGCGACCGACCCACTCCCCGGCGGTCGGCTGACCGGCACGGGAGACGCGCGCAACCAGTTGGACTTCGGGGAAGTTCGACAGTTTCAATTGCGGCATCATCGCGTCGGCATCGCCCAGTTCCACGGTGACCGGCAGATCGGCGACGGTCAGGCGCTTGGCTGCCAGCGGCGCTGGAGGGCCGGAAACCGCACGGGCAAAAATGAACACGCTGTCGCCCGGTTGCACCTTGGCTTTGAGCTCGCTGGCCAGATCCACACGCACTTTCAACAGCGCCGCCGCTTTTGCCGCCGGTGCCTGGGCGACCTTGCCGCCGCTGGCTTGCAGTTTTTCGGTAGCGCGGGTGATGCCGCCTTGCAGGGCCTCGCGGGATTTGTCCTGTGGCGGCAGTTGCGCCAGCAGACGGTTCCAGTAGTCGATGGCCTCCTGATAACGCTCGCCTTCGAATGCGGCGATGCCCAGCAGGCCGAGACTGGTGACTTCTTTCGGATCGGCTTTCAGCGCTTCATCGGTCAGAGCCTGAACCTTGTCCGACCATTTCTTGTTGTCGGCGAAATATTGGGCCTGCGCCCACTGGCCGAGCAGTTCCGGCTGACGACCGGCAAGATTGACCGCGCGCTCGAACATCTTCGCCGCGTCCGCCGGACGATCCTGGGCCATGTAGGTGCGGCCGAGGAAGTACACGCCTTCAGCCGAATCCGGCTGCGCAGCGACTGCGCGCTCCAGACGCTGAGTCATCTCTTCCATCGACTGCGGCGCCTGGGCGAATTCCCGGGTCAGTTCGACCTTGTCGCTCGCGCCAAAATGCAAATACAGACCGAGCCCCAACACCGGCACCAGCACGGCTGCCAGCAATGGCAACGGCTTGCCCAAACGCGAAACCCGCGCCGGCGCCACACCTTCGGTGTCCGCCAGCAGTTCCCGGGCCGCTTCGGCACGGCCGCTGTCCATTTGCGCGGCGTCGAGCACGCCTTCGGCCTGCTGCGATTGCAGCTCGGCGACGCGTTCCTGATAAAGCGCGACGTTGAGAGCGGTTCGATCCTCTTCACGCTGGGCGCGACGTTCGCGCAGGACGGGGATCAGCAGAAAACTCAGGGCGACCAGAAGCAACAGCCCTGCGGCAAGCCAGAAATCAATCATTCTTGGTTTTTATCCAACAGTTGGTCGAGGCGCTGACGCTCTTCAGGGGACAGCGATTGCGGCGTCTCGGCGCGTTGCCCGCGACGGCGGCGGACGATCACGGCAATCACCACGAACCCACCCAGCAACAGGCCGGCCGGGCCGAACCAGAGCAAAGCGGTCTTGGCATTGAGCGCCGGTTTGTAGCGGACGAAATCACCGTAGCGGTCGACCATGAAGTCGATGATCTGCTGATTGTCCTTGCCTTCGCCGAGCATGCGGAAAATCTCTTTGCGCAGGTCAGCGGCAATCGGCGCGTTGGAGTCGGCGATGTCCTGGTTCTGGCACTTGGGGCAGCGCAGTTCCTTGGTCAGTTCGCGAAAACGCTCGCGATCGCCTTCTTTGGCAAACTCGTAAGTGTCGATGGCCGCGTGGGCCACCCCGGCCAGGCTCAAGCCCAACACCATGGCAGCTAAAAAGCGCTTCATGGCTTGGCCTCGTCGACCAGCGCCTGATACTTGGCCGCCAGTTTTTCCCGCCAGACCTGCTCGTCGATCACCCCGACGTACTTGTCGCGGATGATGCCCTTGGCGTCGATGAAGAAGGTTTCCGGCGCGCCATAGACACCCAGGTTCAGGCCCAGGGAGCCTTCGTCGTCACGGATGTCCAGTTGATACGGATTGTGGAACTCGGCCAGCCACTTCAACGCATCGGCGTTGGTGTCCTTGTAGTTGATGCCGTAGATCACCACACCGCGCTCAGCGAGCTTATTCAGCACCGGGTGCTCGACCCGGCAGGAAATGCACCAGGTGCCCCAGACGTTGACCAGTGCCGGTTTGCCGAGAATGTCGGCGCGGGTCAAGGTCTTGTCGCCCTGCACCGCCGGCAGGGAAAACTCCGGGAACGGCTTGTTGATCATCGCCGACGGCAACTCCGCCGGATCCAGGTACAGACCGCGATAAAGGAATACGGCCACCAGCAGGAAAATCGCCAATGGCACCAGCATCAACCAACGTCTCATGCAGCGGCTCCTTCCATGCCCAGCGCTTCACGCACGCGGGCTTTGACCTTGACCCGGTAACGCCGATCCAGCGCCGCCAGCAGACCACCGAAACCGGTCAGCAGACCGCCGAACCAGATCCAGCGCACGAACGGCTTCACATGCACCCGCACCGCCCAGGCGCCGTCACCCAGCGGTTCACCCAGTGCGACGTAGAGGTCGCGGGTGAAACCGGCGTCGATCCCGGCCTCGGTCATCACCGAATTCTGCACGGTGTACAGGCGTTTTTCCGGGTGCAGCACGCTGACTTCCTGACCGTTGCGGATCACCCGGACGGTGCCCTTGTCGGAGGTGAAGTTCGGGCCTTCGAAATGTTTGGCGCCTTCGAACACGAACTGATAACCGGCCAGGTCCATCGACTCGCCCGGCGCCAGGCGCAGGTCGCGCTCGGCACTGTTCTGGCTCGACAACACCACACCCAGCGCGCAGACGGCGATGCCCAGATGCGCGATCTGCATGCCCCAGTAGCTGCGGGTCAGGGTCGGCAGGCCTTTGATCAGGCCTTTGTGACGAGTCTTGTCGAAGATATCGCGCACACCGGCCAGCAACACCCAGGCCGCGAGCAGGAACGTCGCGATGACGGCCCAGTTGAAATCGCCGTAGGCGACACCGGCCACCACCGCCAGCGCAACACTGCCCAGCAGCACCGGCGTCAGCATGCTGACCAGCCATTTCACCGGGGTGTCTTTCCAGCGCACGATCACTCCGACCGCCATCACCAGCATCAACAGCGCCATCAACGGAATGAACAATGCGTTGAAGTACGGCGGGCCGACCGACAGTTTGGCGCCGCTGATCGCATCGAGGATCAGCGGATACAGCGTGCCGAGCAGGATCATCGACGCTGCTACCACCAGCACCAGGTTATTGCCCAGCAGCAGGGTTTCCCGCGACCACAGATTGAAACCGACCTGGCTCTTGACCACCGGCGCACGCAAGGCAAACAGCGTCAGCGAACCACCGACCACGAACAGCAGGAAAATCAGGATGAACACGCCACGCTCAGGATCGGAGGCGAACGCGTGCACCGAGGTCAGCACGCCGGAACGCACAAGGAACGTGCCGAGCAGGCTCAGGGAGAATGCGGCAATTGCCAGCAACACCGTCCAGCTCTTGAACACGCCACGTTTCTCGGTGACCGCCAGCGAGTGAATCAGCGCCGTGCCCACCAGCCATGGCATGAACGAGGCGTTTTCCACCGGGTCCCAGAACCACCAGCCGCCCCAGCCGAGTTCGTAATAGGCCCACCACGAACCGAGGGTGATGCCGATGCCGAGGAAGGCCCACGCGACGATGGTCCACGGACGCGACCAGCGTGCCCAGGCAGCATCGAGACGACCGCCGAGCAATGCGGCGATGGCGAAAGCAAACGCAACCGAGAAACCGACGTAACCCATGTAGAGCATCGGCGGATGCACGATCAAACCGATGTCCTGCAGCAATGGATTGAGGTCACGACCATCGGCCGGGATCTGCGGCAGGATCCGCGAAAACGGGTTCGAGGTGAGGATCAGGAACAGCAGAAAACCGGTGCTGATCATGCCCATCACCGCCAGCACACGAGCGAGCATGACTTGCGGCAGTTGCCGGGAGAACACCGACACCGCGAAGGTCCAGCCGCCAAGGATCAACGCCCACAGCAGCAGCGACCCTTCGTGGGCGCCCCACACCGCGCTGAACTTGTAGTACCACGGCAGCGCGCTGTTGGAGTTCATCGCGACGTAAGCCACGGAGAAATCGTCGGTCATGAACGCATAGGTCAGGCAACCGAAGGCGAACAGCAGGAATGCGAACTGCCCCCACGCGGCCGGTTGGGCGAGGCCCATCCACAGACGGTCGCCGCGCCAGGCACCGAGCAACGGCACCACCGCCTGCACCAGCGCGAAACACAGCGCCAGGATCATGGCCAGATGGCCCAACTCAGGAATGAAAATGCTGGATGTCATCGATCAACCCTCCTTCGCAGGGGTTGGCGCGGATTGACCGCTGTCCTTCAGGGCCTTGGTCACTTCCGGCGGCATGTATTTCTCGTCGTGCTTGGCCAGCACTTCATCGGCGACCACCACGCCATCGGCGTTGAGCTTGCCCAATGCGACGATGCCCTGCCCTTCGCGGAACAGGTCCGGCAGGATTCCGCGATAGGTGATGGTCACGGACTTGTTGAAGTCGGTGACCACGAATTTGACGTCCAGGGAATCCGTGGAGCGTTGCAGCGAGCCCTTCTCGACCATGCCGCCGGCGCGGATGCGGGTGTCCTGCGGCGCTTCGCCGTTGGCGATCTGGGTCGGCGTGTAAAACAGGTTGATGTTCTGCTGCAGGGCGCTCAGGGCCAGGCCGACGGCAGCGCCGACCCCGACCAGAATTGCCAGGATGATGATCAGACGCTTTTTACGCAGCGGATTCACTTGCCGTTCTCCCGGCGCAGACGACGCGCCTCTTGTTGCAGATAACGCTTGCGGGCCGCGATCGGCGCCGCCACGTTGAGGATCAGTACCGCCAGACAGATGCCGTAGGCCGACCAGACATACAGGCCGTGGTGGCCCATGGCGAGGAAGTCGCCGAATGACGCGAAACTCATCGAGCGGCCTCCAGGCTGTTCTGCACTTCTTCTTTCACCCAACTGGCGCGGGCTTCGCGCTTGAGCACTTCAAGGCGCATGCGCAACAACAGCACGGCGCCGAAGAAACAGTAGAAACCCAGCACCGTCAGCAGCAGCGGCAGCCACATTTCGACGGGCATCGCCGGTTTTTCGGTCAGGGTGAAGGTCGCGCCCTGGTGCAGGGTGTTCCACCACTCCACCGAGTATTTGATGATCGGAATGTTGATCACGCCGACGATGGCCAGCACCGCGCAGGCCTTGGCGGCGCTGTCGCGATTGCTGATGGCGTTGCCCAGGGCGATCACGCCGAAGTACAGGAACAGCAGAATCAGCATCGAGGTCAGGCGCGCGTCCCAGACCCACCACGAGCCCCAGGTCGGCTTGCCCCAGATCGCCCCGGTGACCAGCGCCACGGCGGTCATCCAGGCACCGATCGGCGCGGCGCATTGCAGGGCGACGTCGGCCAGTTTCATCTTCCACACCAGCCCGACCACGCCGCACACCGCCAGCATCACGTAGATCGACTGGGCGAGCATCGCGGCGGGAACGTGGATATAGATGATGCGAAAGCTGTTGCCTTGCTGATAGTCCGGCGGCGCGAAGGCCAGGCCCCAGATGACGCCAACGCAGATCAGCAACAACGCGGCGAGGCTCAACCACGGCAAAAACTTGCTGCTGATGCCGTAGAACCACTTGGGCGAGCCGAGCTTGTGAAACCAGGTCCAGTTCATACTGTTTCCATCACGGGTGCCGCTCATCGGTGTGAGCAGTCTCAGGGTCTTTGCTGGTTAAATTTTAACCAGACCTCATTATTCGCCGACGCTGATCTTCAGGCCAGCCGCTATTGCAAAAGGTGTCAGGGTTATCGCCAGGGCGGTCAGGCTGCCAAGCCACAACAGATAACCAAGCGCCGGCATGCCCTGCAACGCCGCCTGCAAGGCGCCACTGCCCAGGATCAACACCGGGATGTACAACGGCAGAATCAGCAGCGCCAGCAACAGGCCTCCGCGTTTCAGACCGACCGTCAGCGCCGCGCCCACCGCACCGAGCAAGCTCAGCACCGGTGTTCCCAGCAGCAACGAAAGCAGCAAAACCGGCAGACACGCAGCCGGCAACCCGAGCATCAACGCCAGTAATGGCGAGAGCAAAACCAGTGCCAGCCCGGAAAAAAGCCAGTGTGCCAGCACCTTGGCCAATACCAGAAGTGGCAGGGGGTGCGGCGAAAGGACCCACTGTTCAAGGGAGCCATCTTCGAAATCACTGCGGAACAGCCCGTCCAGCGAGAGCAGGACCGACAAAAGTGCCGCCACCCAGACTAACCCCGGGGACAAGTTTTGCAATACTTGAGTTTCCGGGCCGACGGCCAGCGGGAACAGTGCGATGACGATGGCGAAGAAAATCAGCGGATTGGCCAGCTCCGCCGGGCGGCGGAACAGCAGTCGGGATTCACGGGCAACCAGCAGGCCGAACACACTCATACCGCCCAATTCCCCAGATCGATGTCGCGATAACCGGCTGGCATCCGGCTCAGCGTGTGGTGCGTGGTGAGCACCACCAGGCCGCCCCGTTCGCAGTGCCCGGCCAGGTGTTCTTCAAGCTGAGCCACGCCCTGCTTGTCGAGGGCGGTGAACGGTTCGTCGAGAATCCACAACGGCGGGCTGTCCAGATACAACCGCGCCAGTGCCACGCGGCGCTGCTGGCCGGCGGACAGACTGTGGCACGGAACATCCTCGAAACCGCGCAATCCAACCGCCGCCAGGGCCTGCCAGATCGCGTCGCGTTCGGCGGGTTGATGCAGGGCGCAGAGCCAGGCGAGGTTTTCTTCCGGCGTGAGCAGATCCTTGATCCCGGCGGCATGGCCGATCCACAACAGGTTGCGCGCCAGCTCGCTGCGTTGCTCGCCCAGCGGCTTGCCGTTGAGCAGCACCTGACCGTCGGTCGGCTGCATCAGACCGGCCAGCAAACGCAAAAGGCTGGTCTTGCCGCTGCCGTTGGGACCGCTGATCTGCACCATATCGCCACTGGCCAGTCTCAATTCGAGATTGTCGAAGAGCAGTCTGAGATCACGTTCACACGCGAGGGCAACGGTTTGCAGGACAGGACTGGTCAAGGGATCACGGGCCTTATACGGTTCAAGTCGGCTCTGGCGCGGCCGTTAAAGAGTTGCAGCATAAATGCAATGACGGCTCAATCCAGAGAGCTGCGTCAAACAATTGCTATGTTTTTTGAACGAATGGAAGGACGGGCGGCATTATACATGGCGTCCCCCGCTCTCCCGAGTGCATTTTCCTCAGGTTGTGTCCGCGTATGACAGGCGAAATGAACATCCTCCCGCTCCCGCCCACCACCCCGGCGACCGTTCGCCCGCAGGTGGGTGAGCTGCTGAAGTTGCTGACGCCGGTCGACGGGCTGATTGCCGCCGGCCAGAGCGCCAAGGCCGAGGTGTTGTCGCTCAAGCAGGCGGATCAGACCTTTCAGTTGCTGCTCAAGGTGACGCTGGACAGCGGCCGTCAGACCACCGTGCAGGCGACCAGCAATCTGCCGCTGCCCCAGGGCACCAGTCTGGCGATCACCCAGCCGTCGGCGGGCAATCTGGCGATCACCGTGCAACAGGCCATCGCCAGCAACGTCGCCACCCTCACCCGCATCGACACCGCGCAATTGCCGGTTGGCACGCTGCTGCAAGGCAAGGTGCTGACGGCTCAGGCCTTGCCGCAGGTGCCGGGGCAGCCGACGGTGTACCGCTCGATGGTCAGCCTGCTCAACACGGCGTTGAGCGGCAGCACACTGAGCATCGACAGCCCGCAACCGCTGCGCATCGGCACCCTGCTGTCGGCGCTGGTGCAGGACTCGCAGACCCTGAAGTTCCTGCCGCTGAGCAATCGCCAGGAACAACTGGCGGTCAGCCAGCAGCTGGTCAGTCAGCAAAGCCGTCAGGGCTCCCTCGACGGCTTGCTGAAAATGCTCCAGAACCTGCCCCCCGCCACCGATCAGACGTCCCAGGATTTGCGCGCCGCCGTGGACAAACTGCTCGCCAACCTGCCGGACGTGCAGCAACTGAGCACGCCGAAAGGTCTGGCCCAGGCGCTGGCCAACAGCGGTGTGTTCCTCGAAACCAAACTGCTGACCGGGCAAAACCCGACGCTCGCCCCGGACATGAAAGCCGATCTGCTCAAGCTGATCGCCCAGCTCACCCCCGGCCTGCCCGGCAACACCAACCTGAATGCGATCATCGCTGCCAACACGCTGGCTCAGGCATTGCCAAGCTTCGTGCGCAACGCCCTCGGCATGCTCGGTCAAGTCAGCGCGAAACCGGTGCCGAGCAGTTTCCCGCTGCCCGACCGACTGCTGCAAAGCCTGGAAGGTGAAGGCGATCTGGAACATTTGCTGCGCCTCGCCGCTGCTGCGGTGTCGCGTCTGCAAAGTCATCAACTGTCGAGTCTGGAACAGACCGGCGTGACCGACGACGGCCGCCTGCTCAGCACCTGGCAACTGGAAATCCCGATGCGCAATCTGCAGGACATCGTGCCGTTGCAGGTCAAGTTCCAGCGCGAAGAAGCGCCGGAGAAACAGCAAGCGAACGAGCAGCGCCGCGATGAGCGCGAGCCGAAACAACAACTGTGGCGCGTCGATCTGGCGTTCGACATGGAACCGCTGGGGCCGATGCAGATTCAGGCACAGTTGATCAGCGGCAGCCTGTCCAGCCAGTTGTGGGCCGAGCGGCCGTACACCGCGAGTCTGATCGAAAGCAACCTGACCGCCCTGCGCCAGCGCCTGCTGGATTCCGGGCTGAACGTCGGCGACCTCGACTGCCACCTCGGCACCCCGCCGCAAGGCATCCAAACCCGCCTCGAACACCGCTGGGTCGACGAAACCGCATGAATGACACCACCGCTCCACGCCAGGCCATCGCCCTCAAATACGACGGCAGCCACGCCCCGACCCTTACCGCCAAGGGCGACGAAGCACTGGCCGAAGAAATCCTGCGGATCGCCCGCGACTGTGAAGTGCCGATCTACGAAAACGCCGAGCTGGTGAAGTTGCTGGCGCGAATGGAACTGGGCGACAGCATCCCCGAAGAGCTGTACCGCACGATCGCGGAGATCATCGCTTTCGCCTGGAACCTCAAGGGCAAGTTCCCGGCCGGACACGACCCGGATGCACCAATGGTCGAGAAAGACATCACCGAGCGCGGCGACGATTACTGAGGTTTTAAAGACCCCTTCGCGAGCAAGCCCGCTCCCACATTTGTCCTCGATCCTATTGAAGGAATCCAGCCAAATGTGGGAGCGGGCTTGCTCGCGAATAGGCCATCAGCCTCAACGCAAAAATCAGTTCTTGTGCAGCTTGCGCATCAACTCCGCCTCAGCCTGGGTCAACCCGCAGGACTGGGTCAGCTCATCGACACTCGCGCCCATCCCCACCAGTTTCGCCGCCTGGGCGAATGACAGGCTGGAAGGATCGCGCTGTTCGAGCTGGGAGAGCTTGTCCGGGATCGGACCGACCACCGCGCGCAGTTCGTGCAGGGCTTCGCCCATGCGCACGTTGCCATTCTGGTAATCGTCGACACGCTTGGCCAAGTCCCTGATGCGCTGATCACGCAGCGCATCACCCTGGGCCTGTTGCGCAGCGATTACGCGCTGCGCCTTGATGTACGCCAGAAACATCGCCAGCGTGCCTGCCCAGAACAGGAACAGGACAATGACCGCTACCTCGAGAATCAATCAGATGTTCTCCAGTTCCGACCACTCTTCTTCGCTCATCATCTTGTCCAGCTCGACCAGGATCAGCAACTCGTTGTTCTTGTTGCACACGCCCTGGATGAACTTGGCCGACTCTTCGTTACCGACGTTCGGTGCGGTCTCGATTTCCGACTGACGCAGGTAAACCACTTCAGCCACGCTGTCGACCATGATGCCGACCACTTGTTTGTCGGCTTCGATGATGACGATACGGGTGTTGTCGCTGATCTCACCGCTCATCAGGCCGAAGCGCTGACGGGTATCGATCACGGTCACCACGTTGCCGCGCAGGTTGATGATGCCCAGCACGTAGCTTGGCGCACCCGGCACCGGAGCGATCTCGGTGTAGCGCAGGACTTCCTGAACGCGCATCACGTTGATGCCGTAGGTTTCGTTGTCCAGCTTGAAGGTCACCCATTGCAGGATCGGATCTTCGGAACCCTTTGCCGCCGTAGCCTTGTCGTTCATACCCTAGCCCCTCGAAAAACCGCGCCTGGCGGTGTGTGTTTCGTTCGCCGGCATTTGAATACCGGTACATGTCTGTTATGTAAGTGTTATGTCGGTTTGTGGTTCGGCTTACTGCCGGACATGTGCCTTGCCCCACCGCTGGCGATCAACTCGGCCAGTGCGGAAACATCGAGCAAGGCGCACATGTGTTCAATCACCGTGCCGGCGAGCCATGGCCGCTGACCTCGGTGACTTCTCCATTTGATTTCATTCGGGTCCAGACGCAACGAGCGACTGACCTGATGCACCGCCAGGCCCCACTCGTAACCCTGCACCGAAATCACGTATTGCAGGCCCTGACGGAAATCGTCGCGATAGCGATCCGGCATGACCCAGCGTGCGGTGTCCAGCACTTTCAGGTTGCCGGCCTGGCTCGGCAGGATCCCGAGGAACCATTCCGGCTGACCGAACAGCGGCGTCAGCTCATGGCCGGCCAGCGAATAGATCGAGCCCAGACACACCAGCGGCACCGCCAGCGTCAGCCCGGCGACGTCGAACAGCAGGCATTCGAACGCTTCCGAAGCCCAGGCCGGACGGCCGTCGGTTTCCACCGGTGGCGGCGTATTGCTTGGCGGCAGATGCACTTCGACCAGCGGCGCAACCAGGGTTGGTTCGACCGGGGCTGGCGCAGGCGCTTCAGGTTCCGGCTCTGGTACTACGGGAGCCGGAGGCGTTTGCAGAAGTTGGGTTTGCAGCAGCGGTGCCAGGGTCGATACCACGCGCACCGGCTCAGGCTCTTTGATCAACGTCGCAGTTGCCTTCGCTACTACAGCGGCAGGCGCTGCAACCGGGGCCACCGGCCGGGCGGCTTTTTGCGCATCCCGGGCCTGCTCTTCGAGCACGGCAGCCTGGAATTCATCGAGCGCCGCAGCGGTCTCGACCACCTCGACCGGCGCTGCGATTTCCTGCTCGACCTCGTCCGTCACTTCCTGCAGCAAGCCGTCCAGATAGGACTGCAGCGCCAGTTGCGGCTTGGACGTCAGCTTGATCGGCCGATTCATGCTCAAGCCACCTGCGGAACGAGTTGCTGCGCCAGCAGATGCTTGAGCAGCGCGCGGTAAGCCAGCACGCCACGGCTCTTGCCGTCGAACTGCGAAGGGGTGACACCGGCACGACTGGCGTCGCGCAGACGGGTATCGACCGGGATGTAACCCTGCCAGATCTCGTCGGGGAATTTGTCGCGCAGCACGCGCAAGGTGCCCATCGACGCCTGGGTGCGGCGGTCGAACAGGGTCGGCACGATGCTGAACGGCAGCGCCTGTTTGCGTGAGCGGTTGATCATCGCCAGGGTGTTGACCATGCGCTCCAGGCCTTTGACGGCCAGGTGCTCGGTCTGCACCGGGATCACCAGTTGCTGACTGGCGGCCAGCGCGTTGACCATCAGCACGCCGAGCAATGGCGGGCTGTCGATGATCGCGTAATCGAAGTCCTGCCACAGCTGCGCCAGACTCTTGGCGATCACCAGACCCAGGCCACTCTGCCCTGGCGACTGGCGCTCGAGGGTGGCCAGCGCGGTGCTCGACGGCAACAGGGAAATGCGTTCATCGCTGGTCGACAACAGCAGCTGGCCCGGCAGGCCTTGCGGCACGCCGCCCTTGTGCAGAAACAGGTCGTAGTTGCTGTGTTCCAGGCTGTCGGGGTCGTAACCGAAATAGCTGGTCATCGAGCCGTGCGGATCGAGATCGACCACGACCACGCGCTTGCCCGCCTCTGCCAGCAAACCGGCTAAAGCGATGGAAGAAGTGGTTTTACCAACACCACCCTTTTGATTGGCGACTGCCCAGACTCTCATTCGGATCGTTCCTCCCGGCCGGGATACTCGGCCGAGACATGGTTCAGCGTATTAATGCGGGCGACGGAGAATTGACGGCACTCTCGCGTCCCGGCGTCTTGACCGGGGTCGGTGCAGTTTGTGTGCCAGCACGCTTCAACGCGGCATCCGGTTGCGCATGAGCGGTTCCGGTGCCGGTGAGGCTGCGGCGCACATCGAGATTGCGCGACACCACCAGCACCACACGACGGTTTTTCGCCCGGCCTTCAGCGGTGGCGTTGTTGGCCACCGGCTGGAATTCGCCGTAGCCCACCGAAGCCAAGCGGCCAGGATTCACACCCTGCATCGCCAGCATGCGCACGATGCTCGCCGAACGCGCCGAGGACAGCTCCCAGTTGGTCGGGTACTGCGCGGTGCGGATCGGTTGATCGTCGGTGAAGCCTTCGACGTGAATCGGGTTGTCGAACGGTTTGAGGATCGCCGCGACCTTGTCGATGATGTTGAACGCGATGTCGCTCGGCATCGCATCACCACTGCCGAACAACAGGCTGGAGTTGAGTTCGATCTCGACCCACAGCTCGTTGCCGCGCACGGTCATCTGGTTTGAGGAGATCAGGTCGCCGAACGCAGCGCTGATGTCATCGGCGATGCTTTTCAGCGGATCGCTGGCTCCGGCGATACCGGCATCGACCTGTTCGGCGTCCTTGACCAGCGGCTTGGCCGGGGTCACGGTCTTCGGTCGTTCTTCACCGATCGGAATCGGCTTGAGCGCGCGGTCGGAGTCGGTGAAGACCCCGATCAGCGCTTCGGAGATGATCTTGTATTTGCCTTCGTTGATCGACGAGATGGAGTACATCACCACGAAAAAGGCAAAGAGCAAGGTGATGAAGTCGGCGTAGGAAACCAGCCAGCGTTCATGGTTTACGTGCTCTTCATGCTGGCGACGACGTGCCATGAGGTCAGTCCCTTAATCCATGAAGCCCTGAAGCTTCAACTCGATGGAGCGTGGGTTTTCACCTTCAGCGATCGACAAAATACCTTCCAACAACATTTCGCGATAACGCGACTGTCGCAACGCGATTGACTTGAGCTTGGCGGCAACGGGCAACAGGATCAGGTTGGCACTGGCCACACCGTAGATGGTGGCGACGAACGCCACCGCAATCCCGTTACCCAGTTGCGACGGATCGGCCAGATTGCCCATCACGTGGATCAGGCCCATTACCGCACCGATGATGCCGATGGTCGGCGCGTAGCCGCCCATGCTTTCAAACACTTTGGCCGCTTCGACATCGCGGGCTTCCTGAGTGTAGAAATCCACTTCGAGGATGCTGCGGATCGCTTCCGGCTCGGCGCCGTCGACCAGCAGTTGCAGGCCCTTGCGCGAGTAGGCGTCGGGCTCGGCATCCGCCACGCCTTCCAGACCCAGCAGGCCTTCCTTGCGGGCGGTGAGGCTCCAGTTGACTACGCGGTCGATGCCGCCGGCCAGGTCCACCCGCGGCGGGAAAAAGATCCAGGCCAGAATCTGCATGGCGCGCTTGAACGCGCTCATCGGCGATTGCAGCAGCGCGGCACCGACGGTGCCACCGAGCACGATCAGCGCCGCCGGGCCGTTGGCCAGCGCGCCGAGGTGACCACCTTCCAGGTAGTTGCCGCCGATGATGGCGACGAACGCCATGATGATCCCGATAAGGCTTAGAACATCCATCAGACGCATGCCTCGACGATGTGCTTGCCGATATCGTCCAGACTGTACACCGCGTCGGCGAGGTCAGCTTTGACGATGGCCATCGGCATGCCGTAGATCACGCAACTGGCTTCGTCCTGAGCCCAGACCGTGCTGCCGCCCTGCTTGAGCAGTCGTGCACCTTCACGGCCGTCGGCGCCCATGCCGGTCAGTACCACCGCCAGAACTTTGTCACTGTAGGATTTGGCTGCGGAACCGAAAGTGATGTCCACGCACGGCTTGTAGTTCAGACGTTCGTCGCCCGGCAGGATTTTCACCGCGCCACGGCCGTCGATCATCATCTGCTTGCCACCCGGTGCCAGCAGCGCCAGGCCCGGACGCAGGATGTCACCATCCTCGGCTTCCTTGACGCTGATGCGGCACAGCTTGTCCAGACGCTCGGCGAAGGCCTTGGTGAAGGCCGCCGGCATGTGCTGGATCAGCACGATCGGCGCCGGGAAGCTGGCCGGCAACTGGGTCAGGACCCGTTGCAGCGCGACCGGGCCGCCAGTCGATGTACCGATGGCGACGAGTTTGTAGTTCTTGCGTTTCGGCGCCGGCGACGAAGCGCTGGCCGCTGGCGCGCGAGTCGGTGCCGGCGCAGGTGCCGGACGGGCCGGAGCGCTGCTGTGACTGCTGAAGCTCGACGGTGCAGGAGCAGCCGGCGCAGGCGTCGGTGCAGCGGCAGGCGCCGGCGCACTGTAGGCACTGAAACGACGGTTGCTGCGCGAGATGCTGTGAACCTTCTCGCACAGCAGTTGCTTGACCTTCTCCGGGTTGCGGGAGATGTCTTCGAAATTCTTCGGCAGGAAATCCACCGCGCCGGCATCCAGCGCATCCAGGGTCACCCGGGCGCCTTCGTGCGTCAGCGAGGAGAACATCAACACCGGCGTCGGGCAGCGCTGCATGATGTGCCGCACGGCCGTGATGCCATCCATCATCGGCATCTCGTAGTCCATGGTGATCACGTCCGGCTTGAGGGCCAGGGCCTGATCGATCGCCTCTTTACCGTTGGTTGCCGTGCCGACAACCTGGATGCTCGGATCCGATGAAAGAATTTCCGAGACGCGGCGGCGGAAAAAACCCGAATCGTCCACCACCAGGACTTTGACTGCCATAAACACTCCATTAGGTGCGGCGGGACGTTGTCGCCCCGCCACCCCGGATTCAAATACGCCGTGCGGCGTAACGCTTGAGCATGCTCGGAACATCGAGAATCAGTGCAATGCGGCCGTCACCGGTGATGGTGGCGCCGGACATGCCTGGAGTTCCCTGGAGCATCTTGCCCAATGGCTTGATGACCACTTCTTCCTGGCCGACCAGTTGATCGACGACGAAGCCGATCCGCTGGGTGCCCACCGAAAGGATCACCACATGGCCTTCGCGCTGCTCTTCGTGAGCGGCGGAGCTGACCAGCCAGCGCTTGAGGTAGAACAATGGCAGCGCCTTGTCCCGCACGATCACCACTTCCTGACCATCCACCACGTTGGTGGTCGACAGGTCGAGGTGGAAGATTTCGTTGACGTTCACCAGCGGGAACGCGAACGCCTGATTGCCGAGCATCACCATCAGGGTCGGCATGATCGCCAGCGTCAGCGGCACCTTGATGACGATCTTCGAGCCCTGGCCCTTGGTCGAGTAGATGTTGATCGAACCGTTGAGCTGGGAAATCTTGGTCTTCACCACGTCCATGCCGACACCGCGGCCGGACACATCGGAGATCTCGGTCTTGGTCGAGAAACCCGGGGCGAAAATCAGGTTGTAGCACTCGGTGTCGCTCAGGCGATCGGCGGCATCCTTGTCCATCACACCGCGTTTCACGGCGATGGCACGCAGGACGTTCGGGTCCATGCCTTTGCCGTCGTCGGAGATCGACAGCAGGATGTGGTCGCCTTCCTGCTCGGCCGCCAGGATCACCTTGCCGCCACGGGCCTTGCCCGAGGCTTCGCGTTCTTCCGGCGACTCGATGCCGTGGTCGACCGCGTTGCGCACCAAGTGGACCAGCGGGTCGGCCAGGGCCTCGACGAGGTTCTTGTCGAGGTCGGTCTCTTCGCCCACCAGTTCCAGGTTGATCTCTTTCTTGAGCTGGCGTGCCAGGTCGCGAACCAGACGCGGGAAGCGGCCGAAGACTTTCTTGATCGGCTGCATCCGGGTCTTCATGACGGCGGTCTGCAAGTCGGCAGTGACCACGTCGAGGTTCGACACAGCCTTCTGCATCGACTCGTCGCCGCTGTTCAGGCCCAGACGCACCAGACGGTTACGTACCAGCACCAGCTCGCCGACCATGTTCATGATTTCGTCGAGACGCGCGGTATCAACGCGAACGGTGGTTTCGGCTTCGCTCGCCGGTTTTTCCGGTGGAGGGCTCGCCGGAGCACGGGCCGGAGCCGGTGCAGCAGCGGCGGCTGGCTTGGCCGGTTCAGCTTTCGGCTCAGGCGCTTTCGCAGCAGGTTTTGCCGCGGCGGCCGGGGCCTTCGCAGCAGGCGTTGCAACAGCCGAAGCATTGCCAGCAGTCACGACCGCACCGGTGGCGACGTCAGTGAATTTGCCTTTGCCATGCAGATCGTCGAGCAGCGATTCGAACTCGTGGTCGCTGATCAGATCGCTACCGGCCGCAGCGGCTGCCGGAGCAGCCGGCGCAGGCACCGAAGCAATCGCCGACTCCAGCGCATCGACGGCAAAGTTGCCCTTGCCGTGCAACTGATCGAGCAAGGCTTCGAATTCGTCGTCGGTAATGTCCGAGCTGTCGCCCGCCGCCGGGGCAGCAGGTGCAGCGGCCGCCGGAGCTACGGCGTCGGCCGCGAACTGGCCTTTGCCATGCAACTGGTCGAGCAGCGACTCGAACTCGGCGTCGGTGATTTCATCGCTGGCCGCTTCGGTGGAAGCAGGCGCAGCGGCAGCCGCCGGGGCTTCGGCTTCGGCCTTGACGGCGTTCAGCGAGTCCAGCAACTGTTCAAATTCGTTATCGGTGATGTCGCCCGAATCGCCTTCGACGACCAGCTCTTCGATCATCTCGGCAACCGGCGAAGCCGGGGCTTCATCCGCCGATTGCGGTTCGGCCAGACGCGCCAGGGCAGCCAGCAGTTCCGGGGTGGCGGCGGTGATCGGGCTGCGATCGCGGACTTCGCTGAACATGCTGTTCACCGCGTCCAGCGCTTCGAGCACCACGTCCATCAGTTCTGCATCGACGCGTCGTTCACCCTTGCGCAGGATGTCGAACACGTTTTCGGCGATGTGACAGCACTCCACCAGCTCGTTGAGCTGAAGGAAGCCGGCGCCCCCTTTTACAGTGTGGAAACCGCGAAAAATTGCGTTGAGCAGATCTGCGTCATCCGGGCGGCTTTCCAGCTCGACCAGTTGTTCGGACAGTTGCTCAAGAATCTCGCCGGCCTCAACCAGGAAATCCTGAAGGATCTCTTCATCGGCGCCGAAGCTCATTAATGGGGTGCTCCTACAGGTCTAAAAACCCAAAAAACCTATAATTCCAAAACTCTAGAATCCAAGGCTGGATAACAAATCGTCCACATCGTCCTGACCGGACACAACGTCTTCTCGTTTATCGGCATGAATCTGCGGACCTTCACCCTGCGAGAGATGTTTTTGTGGATCTTTTTCAGCAAGCATCGCCGCACGGTCATGTTCGATGCCCGCAAAGCGGTCCACCTGGCTGGCCATGAGCACGAGCTTGAGCAGGTTGCTTTCGACTTCGGTGACCAATTGGGTCACGCGCTTGATCACCTGGCCGGTGAGGTCCTGGTAATCCTGGGCGAGCAGAATGTCATTCAGATTGCTCGACACCGCGCGGTTGTCCGCGCTGCTGCGTGCCAGAAAACCGTCGACCCGGCGCGCCAGTTCACGGAACTCTTCAGCCCCGACCTCACGACGCATGAAACGGCCCCAATCGGCGCTCAAGGCCTGGGCTTCGTCAGCCAGGCCATTGACCACAGGGGTCGCGCTTTCCACCAGATCCATGGTGCGGTTGGCGGCAGCTTCGGTCAGTTTGACCACGTAGCCCAGGCGCTCGGTAGCGTCGGTAATCTGCGACACTTCCTCAGCCTGCGGCATGTGCGGATCGATCTGGAAATTGACGATCGCACTGTGCAGTTCACGTGTGAGCTTGCCCACTTCCTGGTACAGGCCACGGTCACGGGTCTGATTGAGCTCATGGATCAGTTGCACCGCGTCGCCGAACTTGCCTTTTTCAAGGCTTTCGACCAGTTCGACCGCGTGTTTTTTCAGGGTCGACTCAAAATCGCCCTGTGAAGATTCGTTATGCTCCATAGCTCCCCCGCGCGTTCATCAGCCGATGCGTTCGAAAATCTTCTCGATTTTTTCTTTCAACGCCTGGGCCGTGAAAGGTTTGACCACATAGCCGTTCACGCCGGCCTGGGCCGCCTCGATGATCTGCTCGCGCTTGGCTTCAGCGGTCACCATCAGCACCGGCAGGTGCTTGAGCTTTTCATCGGCGCGCACGTGGCGCAGCAGGTCGATACCGGTCATGCCGGGCATGTTCCAGTCGGTCACCAGAAAGTCGATGCTGCCGCTGTTGAGCACCGGAATGGCAGTGGTGCCATCGTCGGCTTCAACGGTGTTGGTGAACCCCAGATCACGCAACAGGTTCTTGATGATCCGCCGCATCGTTGAGAAGTCATCAACGATGAGGATTTTCATGTCTTTGTTCAATTCGACCTCCAAGCAGTCTTAAACGCGCCCAGCACCTGGACGCGCCATTTCAATCAATCCGGCAAAACACTCGATGACTGTCTGGAGCACAACAGATCGAGACCGGTGCCGTTCACCACCGCACCAGCCTCGTTCGCAGTGTCCCCACACTGCCTTCAGCGCGCTCGCCACTCCCCCAAACGCCCCCGCAAGCGGGCCGCGCACTGGCTGTGTAACTGGCTGACCCGCGATTCACTGACGCCAAGGACTTCACCGATCTCCTTGAGGTTCAGCTCTTCGTCGTAGTACAGCGCCAACACCAGTCGCTCACGCTCCGGCAAATTGGCAATCGCGTCCGCCAGCGCGGCCTGGAAACGTTCGTCTTCCAGATCGCGCGACGGCTCCAGATGAGCACTGGCGCCATCCTCGTGCAGCCCTTCGTGTTCGCCGTCCTGCAACAGGTCGTCGAAACTGAACAGCCGGCTGCCCAGGGTGTCGTTCAAAATCCCGTAGTAATCGTCGAGACTCAATTGGAGTTCGGCCGCAACTTCGTGATCTTTAGCGTCACGGCCGGTTTTAGCTTCAATCGAGCGAATTGCGTCGCTGACCATACGGGTGTTGCGGTGAACCGAGCGCGGTGCCCAATCCCCTTTTCGGACTTCATCGAGCATCGCACCGCGGATCCGGATGCCCGCGTACGTTTCAAAACTGGCGCCCTTGCTGGCGTCGTATTTGGTCGAGACTTCGAGCAGGCCGATCATCCCGGCCTGGATCAGGTCTTCGACTTGCACACTGGCCGGCAATCGCGCCAGCAAGTGGTAGGCGATGCGTTTGACCAGTGGCGCGTAACGCTCGATCAGCTCGTACTGCGCGTCACGCGCCGACTTTTTGTAAAGGTTCATACCGCTGGCGGTCATAGCACAGGTCCTGCCGTTTGCTGCACGAGGCGCTCGACGAAAAATTCGAGGTGGCCGCGCGGGTTGGCGGGCAGCGGCCAGGTGTCGACCTTCTGTGCGATCGCCTTGAACGCCAGCGCGCACTTGGAACGCGGGAAGGCTTCATAGACCGCACGCTGCTTCTGCACCGCCTTGCGCACGCTTTCGTCGTAAGGCACCGCACCGACGTATTGTAGGGCGACGTCCAGGAAGCGATCCGTGACCTTGGTCAACTTGGCGAACAGATTGCGACCTTCCTGCGGGCTCTGGGCCATGTTGGCCAGGACGCGGAAGCGGTTCATGCCGTAGTCGCGGTTGAGCAGTTTGATCAGCGCGTAAGCGTCGGTGATCGAGGTCGGCTCGTCGCAGACCACCAGCAACACTTCCTGGGCTGCGCGAACGAAACTGACTACCGAGTCACCAATACCCGCAGCGGTATCGATCACCAGCACGTCGAGGTTGTCGCCGATGTCGCTGAACGCCTGGATCAGGCCGGCATGCTGGGCCGGGCTCAGGTGAACCATGCTCTGGGTGCCGGAAGCGGCCGGCACGATGCGGATCCCGCCGGGGCCTTGCAACAGCACGTCGCGCAGCTCGCAGCGGCCTTCGATCACGTCGGCCAGGGTACGTTTGGGGGTGAGGCCCAGCAGAACGTCGACGTTCGCCAGCCCCAGGTCGGCGTCCAGCAGCATGACCCGACGGCCAAGCTCTGCCAGCGCCAGGGACAAGTTCACTGACACATTAGTCTTGCCGACGCCACCTTTGCCGCCGGTCACCGCGATCACCTGTACGGGATGCATGCTGCCCATGTTATTTCTTTACCTTGTCTTGCATAGACGGAGGCCACATTACTGGCTGCGCGTTCACAACCGGAACAATGCATGGCAGACCATCGATGTAGGTACAAAAACGGTTCATTACCTCAGCCAACCTGCTTGGTCGGACTGTGGTAGATATCAGCGAACATGTCAGCCATGGCTTCTTCGCTGGGTTCTTCCTGCATTTGCACACTGACGGCGCGGCTGACCAGTTGATGACGGCGCGGCAGATGCAGATCATCCGGAATACGCGGCCCATCGGTCAGGTAGGCGACCGGCAGTTCGTGACTGATCGCCAGGCTCAGCACTTCGCCAAGGCTGGCCGTCTCATCCAGTTTAGTCAGGATGCAGCCGGCGAGCCCGCAACGCTTGTAACTGTGATACGCGGCGGTTAGAACCTGTTTCTGGCTGGTGGTTGCCAGCACCAGATAATTTTTCGACCGAATGCCACGACCGGCCAGGCTTTCCAGCTGCATGCGCAGGGCCGGATCGCTGGCTTGCAGGCCGGCGGTATCGATCAGCACCACGCGCTTGCGCAGCAGTGGATCCAGCGCCTGCACCAGGGACTGGCCCGGATCGACGTGGGTCACCGACACATTGAGGATGCGACCCAAAGTCTTGAGCTGCTCCTGCGCGCCGATACGGAAACTGTCCATACTCACCAGCGCGATGTTCTGCGCGCCGTACTTGAGCACGTAGCGGGCGGCCAGTTTGGCCAGGGTGGTGGTCTTGCCCATGCCGGCCGGGCCGACCATGGCAATCACCCCACCCTCTTCCAACGGCTCGACTTCCGGTACGGCAATCATTCGTGCCAGGTGCGCCAGCAACATGCGCCAGGCCTGACGCGGTTCGTCGATCTCGGTGATCATCGACAGCAGATCGCGGGACAACGGGCCGGACAAACCGATGCGTTGCAGACGACGGTACAGATTGGCCTGAGCCGGACGGCTGCCTTGCAGCTGGTTCCAGGCCAGGGTGCCGAGTTGCACTTCCATCAGTTCGCGCAGGCTGTTGAGCTCGAAGCGCATCGAGTCCAGTGCACGCGGGTCGACGCCAGCGGCGGCCGGTGCAGGCGCCGGGGCTGGGCGGGCCGGCGCCTCGTAAGTGGGTTCGGTCAGGGGTTCGGCAGCGGTCAGCGGCAGGCCGGCCGTCAACGGCAGCCCGGCGAACAACTGGCGATTGGTGTTGCCGTCGGCTTCGCCACGCAGGCTCAGTTCGGCCTGGGCGGTGACGATGCGCGACTGGGTCTTGCGCAGCTCATCCTCGAGTTCCATGTTCGGAACGCGCGGGGCCAGCGCCGACAGTTTGTAATCGAGCGCCGCCGTCAGCTCGACGCCGCCGGCGATGCGGCGGTTGCCAATGATGGCGGCATCAGCGCCCAGCTCATCACGAACCAGCTTCATGGCCTGACGCATATCGGCGGCGAAAAAACGCTTAACTTGCATAAACCACTACCTCAGCCGTTGGGCCCTACTGTCGCAACGATGGTCACTTGCTTGTTGTCCGGAATTTCCTGGTAGGCCAGCACGTGCAGTCCGGGAACTGCCAGGCGACCGAAGCGCGAGAGCATCGCGCGTACCGGGCCTGCTACCAACAGGATCACCGGCTGACCTTGCATTTCCTGGCGCTGCGCCGCTTCGATCAGCGAACGCTGCAGCTTCTCGGCCATGCTCGGCTCCAGCAGAACGCCCTCTTCCGAGCCTTGTCCTGCCTTCTGCAGACTATTGAGCAATATTTGTTCCAACCTTGGCTCCAGCGTGATAACTGGCAGCTCCGACTCAGTCCCTACAATGCTTTGGACGATGGCGCGAGATACGCCGACCCGCACAGCGGCCACCAAAGCGGCGGTATCTTGACTCTTGGCGGCATTGTTGGCGATGGCTTCGGCAATGCTGCGGATATCGCGCACCGGCACGTGTTCGGCCAGCAACGCCTGCAATACTTTGAGCAACTGCGACAGCGTGACCACGCCCGGCACCAGCTCTTCAGCCAGTTTCGGCGAGCTCTTGGCCAGCAATTGCATCAATTGCTGCACTTCTTCGTGGCCGATCAGCTCGCTGGAGTGCTTGTACAGAATCTGGTTCAAGTGAGTCGCAACCACGGTGCTGGCATCGACCACGGTGTAACCGAGCGATTGCGCCTGCGCGCGCTGGCTGACTTCGATCCACACCGCCTCCAGGCCGAAAGCCGGATCTTTGGCGGTAATGCCGTTGAGCGAGCCGTAGACCTGACCCGGGTTGATCGCCAGTTCGCGATCCGGGTAGATCTCGGCTTCGGCCAGGATCACGCCCATCAGGGTCAGGCGATAGGCGCTCGGCGCCAGGTCGAGGTTGTCGCGGATGTGCACGGTCGGCATCAAAAAGCCCAGATCCTGCGAGAGCTTCTTGCGCACGCCCTTGATCCGCGCCAGCAATTGCCCGCCCTGGTTGCGGTCCACCAACGGAATCAGGCGGTAGCCGACTTCCAGGCCGATCATGTCGATCGGAGTCACGTCGTCCCAGCCCAGCTCCTTGGTTTCCATGGCGCGGGCCGGCGACGGCAGCAGTTCCTGCTGGCGCTTGACCTCTTCCAGCGCGATGACCTTGGCCACGTTCTGCTTCTTCCAGAACAGGTAAGCGCCACCGGCCGCCAGTGCAGCCATGGTCAGGAACGAGAAGTGCGGCATGCCCGGCACCAGGCCCATGACCGCCATCAGACCGGCAGCCACCGCCAGCGCTTTGGGCGAGGCGAACATCTGCCGATTGATCTGCTTGCCCATGTCTTCCGAACCGGAAGCACGGGTCACCATGATCGCCGCCGCTGTAGATAACAACAGTGATGGCAATTGCGCCACTAAACCGTCACCGATGGTCAGCAAGGCGTAAACCTTGCCGGCGTCGGCGAAAGTCATGTTGTGCTGGAAGATACCGACGGCCATGCCGCCGATGAGGTTGATGAACAGAATCAGCAGGCCGGCGATGGCGTCACCGCGCACGAACTTGCTGGCACCGTCCATCGAACCGTAGAACTCCGCCTCCTGGGCCACTTCCTGACGACGGGCCTTGGCCTGGGCCTGATCGATCAGACCGGCGTTGAGGTCGGCGTCAATCGCCATTTGCTTACCGGGCATCGCGTCGAGGGTGAAACGCGCGCTGACCTCGGAGATCCGGCCCGCACCCTTGGTCACCACGACGAAGTTGATGATCATCAAGATCGCGAAGACCACGATACCGACCACGTAGTTACCGCCGATCACCACCTCACCGAAGGCCTGAATCACCTTACCGGCAGCGGCGTGGCCGTCCTGACCGTGGAGCATCACCACCCGCGTCGACGCCACGTTCAGCGCCAGTCGCAACAGCGTCGCTACCAGCAGGATCGTCGGGAACACCGCAAAATCCAGCGGCCGCAAGGCGTACACGCAGACCAGCAGCACGACGATCGACAGGGCAATGTTGAAGGTGAAGAACACGTCGAGCAGGAACGGCGGCACCGGCAACATCATCATCGCCAGCATGACCAGCAGCAACAGCGGCACACCCAGATTGCCTCGACTGAGGTCGGCAACGTTTGTGCGAGCAGTGTTGAATAACTGAGTGCGATCCACCGGTTTTCCCCGTTCCTTTAAAGCAAACTTTTGACGCCCGAAGCAGGCGCACGGCGGCTACTGCAAGAAGCCTTCCAACTTTTGCCAAGGCTTGAAACAGAGGGGTGATGAATGCACAAAGGGGCGGCACGCACGTCGTGCGCCCGCCCCTGTTCAGCGATGTTCACTGAGATGAATTCCCGATAGTCAACTGGCTACCAGAATGTGCGCCGAAGTGATCGGTCCGAAAGAGAGGGCTGCATTATCCAGATAGCGCGCGCCCCTGAACACGCTGTGACCACCAACATCGACAACGTCCTCCTCCGTATACATCAGTACCACCATGGTGACAGGCGCGACATCAGTGGACTTCGCATGACCTTCCATCAGATTCAATGCCCATTCGAAACGCATGAATGGCAGGTCGCTGATTTCAATCGGAGGAGCCCCCGCATCCAGCCGAAAGTACTGCCGCGTCGTGATGCGCAATTGGTTGCCGACCACCGTGAACGAGGGTTTTCCATATCGTTGCTCTACGGGCCCGCCATCACTCGCCCATTGGTCCATGTAGTAACCAGGGTCGGTGAAGAGAGCGAACAACGACGGGTTATCGCTGATATTACCGGCCGCACCAAAGAAGTAGTTGTAGGAGTAGTGATACGCAAACCCGGCCAGTTCAGGCCGAATCGCATTGATGGGCTTATCCAGATAATTCGCAATGAACTGATTAGCCATGACCAGAAAGTTGAGAAAGTCCAGCTTCAGGTCGAACGTCGCCTCATAGAAGATGGCCCGCTCGTCTGCGTCCCTTTCCAGTTTCCCTGAAACGAACTCCATCTCCATGCCCGGCAGTTTTCGGTAAACGCGCCTTGTCATGTTCTATCCCCGATTTCAAGTGAATGAGTTATCAACCACTGCGTTCGCGGAGTGCGAATAGGCAACGGCGTGAATTCCGGATTTATAAGGCGCCCGGGCACAACACGCGTCTACTGTCAGAACTAACAGGTCGCGGGACGTTTCAGACCGACGGCACCCATTGTCTTTTAAACTCTGGCGTTTAAAAGACACCTCAAGACACGCCTTTGAGGCTACGAATCCTTGCGCCATTGCCTACGGCTACGCCAGAATCCGCCGGCTTGTGCGCTGTGGGGTCGGGTTCTATTGTGGGTCGGTCGCTGACGAATCAGCGATCGGGTTTAGCGACTCGGTTCGAATTAAAGGTGCACCAGCGTTCCAGGCTTCGTTGCGGATCTGTATGTCTGCAATTTCGTTATGGTGGCTGTATGCGGGAGACCCTTGCGGTCTGCCGGGTGCCTTTGACCGGTTCGCTAACCTGCGTACAGCCGCCACCCTTCCTGTTTAGCGACTGGATTTGGCGGCTCCACCCCAAAGGAGCTTCACCATGATCAAACCAACACCCAACCCGCCCGAAACCGACCCCGCCTCGCCCTACGAATCCGTCGATTCCAGAAAACTTCACGAAGCCGCCGACCGCGCCCTCGATCACTATCTCTGCCCGCCCGGCTCCAGGCCACCACCGCGCAAAACCCGCAGAATGTACGCCGTCACCGCGGACTTCAAAAACGAAGAACTGCTGGCCGATGCCTGCGAAACCCTGGCCTCAGCCAGGACCATCGTCAATGACTTCACCCATCTCATGCCCGCCTCCCAGCGCCGGACGCTGGTGGGGATTGCGCAACTGATCATGCTCGGTGAGCTGGCAGTGAATCGGGTGTTGGATAATCTGGAAATACCGCCGTCGCAGACTTCCGCGTAAAGGCTTGATAGATGTGCCGTGGCGATTGACGCCTTCGCGGGCAAGCCCGCTCCCACAGGTTTGGCGTCGCTCGGAAAATATGAGCACACCACAAATCACTGTGGGAGCGGCGGTGCGACGATTCGACTTGCCCGCGAAAGCGACCGCACAAGCAACACAGGTCATCAGGCATGAAAAAACCGCCACCAGTTTCAACCGGAGGCGGTTTTTTTTACTTCATCAGCATCAGGAATCGCGCCGCAGATCCGGCGGGATCGGCAGATCGTCCTTGAGCGGTTCCGGGAATTTGCCCTTGCCCGCGCGGTGCTGGCGGATCTGGTAGACGTAGGCCAGGACCTGAGCGACCGCCAGGTACAGGCCACCGGGGATTTCTTCTTCCAGCTCCGTGGAGTAGTAGATGGAACGCGCCAAGGCTGGCGATTCGAGGAGCATGACGTTGTTGGCCACGGCGATTTCGCGGATCTTCAGCGCCAGGAAGTCGCTGCCCTTGGCCAGCAGCATTGGCGCCCCGCCCTTCTCGGCGTCGTACTTGAGCGCCACCGCGTAGTGGGTCGGGTTGGTGATGACCACGTCGGCATCCGGGATCGCCGCCATCATCCGGCGCTGCGACATCTCGCGCTGGAGCTGGCGGATGCGCTGCTTGACCTCTGGCCGACCTTCCTGGTCCTTGTGCTCGTCGCGCACTTCCTGCTTGGTCATCTTGAGCTTTTTGATGCTCTCCCAGATCTGCACGGGCACGTCGACGGCGGCGATGATGATCAACCCGCAGGCCAGCCACAGGGAACTCCAGCCCACCAGTTGCAAGCTGTGGATGATCGCCCGGTCCAGCGGCTCGTGAGCGATGCGCAGCAGGTCGTCGATGTCCGAATTGAGTACCACCAGCGCCACACCCAAGGTGATGAGAAACTTGGCCAGCGCCTTGAGCAACTCGACCACGGCCTTCATCGAGAACATCCGCTTGAGGCCTGCCGCCGGGTTCATCCGGCTGAACTTGGGGGCCAGCGAACCGGCGGCGAACAGCCAGCCGCCCAGCGCGATCGGCCCGAGGAAAGCGGCCAGCAACAGGGTGATCATGATCGGCTGTATCGCCAGCAACGCCTGCAATCCGCTGCTCATCAGGAACGTCGCCATGGAGCGCTCGTCCATGATCACTTCCCGCGACAGCGTGAAGTTCTGGCGCATCAGGTCCATCAAATCCTGCGCCAGCATCCCGCCAAAGATCAGCAGTGCGGCAGAGCCGGCGAGCATGATCGCCAGGGTGTTGAGCTCCTTGGAACGGGCAATCTCACCCTTTTCCCGGGAGTCCTTTTTGCGCTTCTCCGTGGGGTCTTCTGTTTTGTCCTGACCGCTTTCGCTCTCAGCCATGACTCAGCGCGCCTTTGCCAGTTCGCGTAAAAACTGCAAGGCCTCGGTGGCCAGCGGTTGATACTGATTGAGAATGTCCGCCAGCCCGACCCAGACGATGAACAGGCCGAGCACCAGGGTCAGCGGAAAGCCGATGGAGAAAATGTTCAGCTGTGGCGCAGCGCGGGTCATCACGCCAAAGGCGATGTTGACCACCAGCAGCGCGGTGACTGCCGGCAGCACCAGCAACAACGCGGCGCCCAGCACCCAGCCGAGCTTGCCGGCCAGCTCCCAGTAATGCGTGGTCATCAGCCCGCCGCCGACCGGCAGCGTGGTGAAGCTTTCCGTGAGCACTTCGAACACCACCAGGTGCCCGTTCATCGACAGGAACAGCAAGGTCACCAGCATCGTGAAGAACTGCCCGATCACCGCCACCGACACGCCGTTGGTAGGGTCAATCATCGACGCGAAGCCCATGCCCATCTGGATCGCGACGATCTGCCCCGCCACCACGAAAGCCTGAAAGAACAGTTGCAGAGAGAAGCCCAGCACCGCCCCCACCAGAATCTGCTCGGCGATCAGCAGCAGACCGCTGAGGTCCAGAGGGCTGACCGCCGGCATCGGCGGCAGGTTGGGCGTGATCACCACGGTGATCGCGAAGGCAAAGTAAAGACGGATCCGCCGGGGCACCAGCGTGGTTCCGAAGACCGGCATCACCATCAACATCGAGGCGACGCGAAACAGCGGCAGCATGAACGTCGCCACCCAGGTACTGATCTGGGTATCGGTCAGCTGAAGCAGCGATTGCATGGCTTAGCCGATGACCATCGGGATGTTTTTGTACAACTGGGTGATGTATTCCATGAACGTCTGCACCAGCCACGGGCCGGCGACGATCAGCGTCACCAGCATCACCAGCAGACGCGGCAGGAAGCTCAGGGTCTGTTCGTTGATCTGGGTGGCGGCCTGGAACATCGACACCAGCAGGCCCACCAACAGACTCGGCACCACCAGGATCGCCACCATCATGGTGGTCAGCCACAGGGCCTCGCGAAAGATGTCGACCGCTACTTCTGGCGTCATGGCGATACACCTCCGAAACTGCTGGCCAGGGTGCCGATGATCAGCGCCCAGCCATCCACCAGCACGAACAGCATGATTTTGAACGGCAGCGAGATGATCAGCGGCGACAGCATCATCATACCCATCGCCATCAGCACGCTCGCGACCACCAGGTCGATGATCAGGAACGGGATGAAGATCATGAAGCCGATCTGGAACGCGGTCTTCAGCTCAGACGTCACGAAGGCCGGCACCAGAATGGTCAGCGGCGCAGCATCCGGCGTCGCGATGTCGGTGCGTTTGGACAGGCGCATGAACAGCTCCAGGTCGCTGGAGCGGGTCTGGGCGAGCATGAAGTCCTTGATCGGCACCTGAGCCTTTTCCACTGCCTGCTGGGCCGTCAGCTTTTCCGCGAGGTACGGCTGCAAGGCATCGTTGTTCACGCGATCAAACACTGGCGCCATGATGAACAGCGTCAGGAACAGCGCCATGCCGGTGAGGATCTGGTTCGACGGTGTCTGCTGCAGGCCCAGGGCCTGACGCAGGATCGAGAAGACGATGATGATCCGGGTGAAACTGGTCATCAGGATGACGGCCGCCGGAATGAAGCTCAGCGCCGTCATGATCAGCAGGATCTGCAGGCTGACCGAGTACTCCTGCGCGCCCTCGGCGTTGGTGCCCAGGGTGATCGCCGGGATCGACAACGGATCAGCGGCGAATGCCAGCGGCGCGGCCAACATCAAGGCCAGGGTCAAGACGATGCGCAACGCACCCATTACTTCTTATCCTTCTGATCCTTGCCGAGGATCTTCAACAGATGCTGGGCAAATTCCGGAGTCGCTTTGTCGGCGGTGCTCGGCACCTCGACCGGCTCTTTGAGCACGTGCAACGCAGTGATGGTTCCGGGGCTGAGACCCAGCAGAATCTGCTCGTTACCGACCTGCACCAGCATCAGACGGTCACGCGGCCCGAGCGCGCGGGAACCGATCAACTCGATCACCTGGCCCTTGCCGGCGGGACCTGCCTGCTGCACCCGGCGCAACAGCCAGGCGAGGAAGAAGATCAAGCCCAGCACCAGCAACAGCCCCAGCACCAGCTGCGTCAACTGCCCCGCCACGCCGCTGTTGACGGCTGGCGCAGCCGCCGCTGCCGTGGTCGCCACCGGCTCGGCCGCCAGCACGCTGAACGGCAACGCCAGTGCCAGGCCGAACAAAGCCCCCAGAACCTTTTTCACTCAGCGCAGCTTCTTGATGCGTTCGCTCGGGCTGATCACGTCGGTCAGACGGATGCCGAACTTTTCGTTGACCACCACCACTTCACCGTGAGCGATCAGGGTGCCGTTGACCAGCACGTCCAGCGGCTCGCCGGCCAGACGATCAAGCTCGATCACCGAACCCTGGTTGAGTTGCAGCAGGTTGCGGATGTTGATGTCGGTGCTGCCCACTTCCATCGAGATCGACACCGGAATGTCGAGGATCACGTCCAGGTTCGGACCGTCGAGGGTCACCGGGTCGTTGTTCTTCGGCACGCTGCCGAACTCTTCCATCGGCAGACGGTTGGAGCTCGAAGTACCTGCGTCGGCGGCCAGCAGCGCGTCGATGTCGGCCTGCCCGGCTTCACCGGTTTCTTCCAGGGCGGCAGCCCATTCATCGGCCAGTGCCTGATCGTCCTGGGTGTTCATATCGTCGTTCATCATTTGTCCTCGGCGGGCAAAAAACCGGTAAAAGAATCAGGGAGTGAGGGCGCCGCTTCAGCGGCGCTCGATCGGCTCGATCACCTGCAACGCAAGGTTGCCTTTGTGCGAGCCCATCTTGACCTTGAAGGCCGGCACGCCGTTGGCGCGCATGATCATGTCTTCCGGCATCTCGACCGGAATCACGTCACCCGGCTGCATGTGCAGGATGTCGCGCAGCTTCAACTGGCGGCGGGCCACGGTGGCACCGATCGGCACGTCGACGTCGAGCACGTCCTGGCGCAGGGCATTGACCCAGCGTTCGTCCTGGTCGTCGAGGTCCGACTGGAAACCGGCGTCGAGCATTTCGCGCACCGGCTCGATCATCGAGTACGGCATGGTCACGTGCAGATCGCCGCCACCGCCGTCGAGTTCGATGTGGAACGTGGAAACCACGATCGCTTCGCTCGGGCCGACGATGTTGGCCATGGCCGGGTTCACTTCCGAGTTGATGTACTCGAAGTTGACTTCCATGATCGCCTGCCAGGCTTCCTTCAAGTCGACGAACGCCTGCTCCAGCACCATGCGCACCACGCGCAGCTCGGTCGGGGTGAATTCACGCCCTTCGATCTTGGCGTGACGGCCGTCGCCGCCGAAGAAGTTGTCCACCAGTTTGAACACCAGTTTGGCGTCGAGGATGAACAGCGCGGTGCCGCGCAGGGGTTTGATCTTGACCAGGTTGAGGCTGGTCGGCACGTACAGCGAGTGCACGTATTCGCCGAACTTCATCACCTGTACGCCACCGACGGCAACGTCCGCCGAGCGGCGCAGCATGTTGAACATGCTGATGCGGGTGTAGCGGGCAAAACGCTCGTTGATCATTTCCAGAGTCGGCATGCGTCCACGGACGATGCGATCCTGGCTGGTCAGGTCGTAGCTTTTGACACTGCCGGGTTCGGCAGCGTTATCGGTCTGTACCAGACCATCGTCGACACCATGCAACAGCGCGTCGATTTCATCCTGGGACAGCAGATCCTGCACGGCCATGTCGTGTTCCTACTGCAGTACGAAATTAGTGAAAAGCAACTGTTCGATCACCACTTTGCCCAGCTCTTTCTGCGCCACTTCCTGGACGCTGGCTGTGGCCTTCTGGCGCAACATCTCTTGACCGACCGGGGTCGCCAGCGTGGCGAAATCCTGACCGGAGAAGAGCATCACCAGGTTGTTGCGGATCACCGGCATGTGCACTTTGAGCGCTTCCAGATCCGCCTGATTGCGCGCCAGCATGGTGATGCTCACCTGCATGTAGCGCTGACGGCCGTTCTGGTTGTAGTTGGCCACGAAGGCCGGCGCCATCGGCTCGAAAATCGCCGGCTGCTTGCCGACCGGGGCCGCTTCGGCGGCCGCCGCAGGCTTGCTCTGGGCACTGTGCATGAAGAACCACGTCGCCCCCACGGACGTACCGATGGCCAGCAACAGACCCAACACGATCATGATGATCAGCTTGAGTTTGCCTTTGGTTGCGGGGTCTTTTACTGCTGCAGCTTCGCTCTTCGCCATGCCAATAATCCGTCACTAATCGGGTTTTCACAGTCGCACGGCAAGGCAAGAGCAAGTGTTATGCCAGAAGTGTCGGAGCATCGTGGAGAGCACCACAAACCAATGTGGGAGCGGCGGTGCGACGATTCGACTTGCTCGCGAATGCGGTTCAACATTCAACAGATGTGTTGTTTGTCTTACCGATTTCGCGAGCAAGCCCGCTCCCACAGGAGTACAGCGTCGTGTCAGGCGTAGTAGTCGACGGCGCTGCTGCCGATCACGCTAGTGGTCTGAACGGCGGATTCAGCCACGGCAGTCGGCGTCAACTCTTCTTCAGCCGAATCCAGGCGACCGCCGGCAGCGCTGGTGCGACCACTCTGCCCCTGCTGCGCCTGTTCCTGGCCCTGGCCCTGCCAGCCACGGTTCTGGTCGGAAACGTTGACATCGACCTGCCCCATGCCTTGCTGGTTGAACATGTCGCGCAGGCGGTGCATCTGACCGTCGAGGGCTTCACGCACGCTCGGATGCGCGCTCATGAAGGTCACCTGGGTCTGCTGGTCCGGCACCATGTTCACCCGGATATCCAGACGCCCAAGCTCGGCTGGCTGCAACTGGATGTCGGCGGCCTTCAGGTTGTTGCTCGACAGGTACATGACCCGGTTGACTACTTCTTCGGTCCAGCCGTTCTGGTGCATGGCGATCGGCTGGTTCACCGGCACCGCATTGGCGGTTTTCGGTGTGGCAGCCTGGGTCAGTGCCGCCAGACGGTTGGCGAAATCATCCACGCGGGTGTCGCTGGTGGCGGTCTTCAGATCTTTCAGGCCGTCATCGATCAAACCGCTGAACGCCTTTTCACCGCCCTGACTGGTGCTGTCCTTGTCCGCCTGCACATCCAGCATGCTGGCCATGCCGGCAGCGAAATTCTGCGCCGAGGTCAATTCACCGTCGGCCTGAGCCTGGGCCGGGGTGGCCTTGGGCTGGGACTGGCTGGAAGCGGAAATGTGACCGCTCTGCTCCATCGCCAGGCGCACGGCGGGAAGCGAATCCAGCGGATCCGCCTCGGGGTCGAAGGCCGGGTCAGTGGCCGGCGCCGGATCCTTGACCATTCCTGGCAATGCCGCCACGGCAGGTTTGTCGGTTTCCGGTTGCGCAGCTGTCTCGACGACCGGCGTGTCCACCACCGGTACCGTGACGACGGGCTCCACCGCCGCCACCAGTGCCGGGTCCACCGGCGCCGTTTCGGCAACGGGGGCCGGCGCTGTTTCAGCCATTTCGTTATCGGCCGTGGTCTTGTCGTCCGTTGCCGCCGTCGCCGGTTTGTCGGCGGGCAAGGCTTTGCCGCTATCGGCAACCTCCGGCGTCGGGGCGGCAGACTGATCCTTGCCGAGGTCTTTCTTGCCGCTGTTGTCGGCAACCTTGTCACGGGCAGGCTTGACCGAATTGTCGACGGTCACCGAGGGCTTGTTCGGGCCTTGATCGGCGAACACCTGAGCGAAGCTGGAGGCCTTGTCCCCGGGCTCTGCGGCCACTGCCGATGACTTGGCCGAGGCAGCTTGCGCCTTGGCCTGGGCGGCGGTCTGAAGAAGAATGTTGGGGCTTGCAGGCATGGCACGGTCTCCGCTGCACTGGGATCGTAGGTACAGTTGGGATAGATGACTGCAAGTGCCGGGCCAGTTTCGCCAGGAAACCTGCAAAACCGCCCGACGGCAGAATCAGTGCGTCAGCGAGCGCTGCCGCTCGGCGACATATACGGGCCGCACATCGTCGAATTCGCGATGAATATCGGCGACCAGTTTGATGATTTCAGAAGGGCTTTTGTCTTTGGCATGCTGTTCCAGCTCCTGGCACAGCACCGCAAGACGGGTCGCCCCCATGTTGCTGCTGCTGCCCTTGAAGCTGTGCGCAACGCGAGACAATGCGTCGGCATCGGCAGTCTGCTGCAACTCCCGCAGGCGATTTTCGGAATCGGCGAGAAAGGTATCCAGCAGTTCCGGATAGCTGTCTTCCATCACTTCCCGCAGCGCGCTCAGCGCTTTGTGGTCCACCTGTGTATCAGCCACTTGTTCACTCCTTGATCAAGAATGCGCGGATTATGCCAGAGCCTCCCAGAAAAATTCCACGCGGGCACTGCGACCATCGTCTGACCAGCTTGGATTTTTGCTCAATTGGCGGATCAGACTGACACCGCGCCCTGACAGACGGACTTCGTCGAGCGGCCGCTCCATCACGCGCGCGACGTCAAATCCCTGACCGCTGTCTTCGACCCGCACCACCAGACAACCGCCCTCGCCTTCCGGCCGCACCTGCAAATGCACGCGCACGTAACCGTCCTGCAGGGCCTCGAGGCGCGCATTGCGCTGCTCGTAATAATGGGCGAAACCCGAGGCATCGCGCTTGAGGCTCGAGTCCAGGCCCAGTACACCATGCTCCAGCGCATTGGAATAAAGCTCGGCCAGCACGCTGTACAGTGCGCCACTCTGCGCCCGCAAGCCATGCACCTCAAGCAGCAACTGCAACAGGTAAGGCAGCGGATTGAAACGCTTGAGCGTGGCACCGCGAAATTCGAAGCTCACCGACCAGTCCAGCGGACAGGACTGGCCACTGTCGGAATACACCGGCGCCGATGGATTGATCTGCTCGGCCTCCAGCAGGCTGACCTCGACCATGCTCACATCGTCCCGGGCCTCACCGCGAAAGTCCTGCAACGCCTGCTCGATGTCCTCGAACAGCCGATCCGGCTGGCGATTGGCAGCGAACACCTTGTGCAGGCGCTCGACACCAAACAACTGATCGTTGGCATCGCAGGTGTCGATGACCCCGTCCGAGAGCAGGAACACGCGGTCGCCCACCGCCATCGGGTGAACTTCGGTGCGGTCATCGAAAGTCTGCGGGCTGAGCACCCCCAGCGGCAGGTGGCGTGCCGCCAGCGGCGTGCGCTCCCCGGTGGCGAGGCAATGCAGATAGCCGTCCGGCATGCCGCCGTTCCAGACCTCCACCGAGCGTCGCTGAAAACTCAGGCACAACAGCGTCGCGCAACAGAACATATCCACCGGCAGGATGCGCTTGAGCTTGGCGTTCATTTCCCGCAGGGTCTCGGCCAGACCGTAACCCTTGGCGGTCATGCCATAGAACACCTCGGCAAGCGGCATGGCGCCGACCGCCGCCGGCAAGCCATGCCCGGTGAAGTCGCCAAGCAACACATGCATGTCGCCGGCCGGGGTGTACGCGGCCAACAGCAGATCGCCGTTGAACAGCGCATAGGGTGATTGCAGGTAACGGATGTTCGGTGCGCTCAGGCAACCAGAATGCGCGACCTTGTCGAACACGGCCTTGGCGACCCGTTGCTCGTTGAGCAGATAGTCGTGGTGTTTGGCGATCAGGTCGCGCTGTTGAAGAACCGTGGCCTGTAAACGTCGCAAGCGATCCATTGCCTTGATTTTGGCGGCGAGGATCACCTGGTTGTACGGCTTCGCCAGAAAGTCGTCACCGCCGGCTTCAAGACAACGGGCCAGGGCTTCACTTTCCGTCAGCGAGGTGAGGAAGATGATCGGCACCAGGTTTTCACCCGCCAGCTTCTTGATCTGCCGTGCAGCTTCGAACCCATCCATGACGGGCATCATGGCGTCCATTAACACCAGATGCGGTTTTTGCCGGATGAATGTCTCGACCGCCTCCGCACCGTGGGTGGCCGTCAGCACCTCGTGCCCCTGGCGACGGACGATGGTCGACAACAACAACCGGTCGGCGGCGCTGTCTTCGGCGATCAGGATCGTCAGCGGCTCTAGCGGCTGCATGGCCGTCAACTGATGTCGAACAATTTGTCGAAGTTGGAGATGGCGAGGATTTTTTTCACGTCGGAACTGCTGTTGACCACGCGAATTTCCGAGTCGTCACCGCCGACGTGATCACGCAGCAGAAGCAGCATGCCGAGCGCCGAACTGTCGAGATAGGTCGCCTCCTTGAGGTCGACAATCACCGATTCGGGCTGCTCTTTTTCGTAGGATTGGCGAAATTCCTGATGCTTGGCGAAATCGAATCGCCCCTTGACCGAAATCGTCAGTTTTTTCTTGTCCGCAGAGACTTCTGTAACGACTGACATGTACTGGCTTCCTTGTCATTGACGAACTTGTACAAGGTTTAGCACTTGGAGGGACCATGGGCAAGGCGCGATAGCGTCGGGATCTGTCAGAGATCGGCTCGTCAAAACGCCTCATGACGCGGCAAACGCTGGGACAACTCGTCCAGCAGCTTCTGTTCGCGCTTGTCTTCGGCGCGCTGGGCTTCATCGCGATAGCGCTGTACAAGTTTGCGCAAACCTTCGACCCGGGCGAATGCCTGTTGCCAGGCGTCACGGGCCTTGTCCAGGTTGTTCTGGTGCCATTGCAGACTTTGACGCTGTTGATCGACAGCGGTGTCGAGTTGCGCCAGAAAACCCTGAAAACCCAGCAGCCATTGACCGGTCACGCCGGTGCTGCCGCGCACGATCCACTGCTGCGAATACTCCAGACGAAAGGCGTTGAGGTCGGCGAGTTTGCTCTCGGCGACTTTCACCTGCCCCTGAAAGTAGCCCAGGCGTTGCACGGCGGTTTTCTCGGCCTTCTCGGCCATGCCCACCACCGGCGCCAGACGCGCGGCTCGACTCAGGGCCATGACCGGTTACCCGCCGGCCGCCGGGGCGAAAATCGTTTCGAGGTACGCCTCGCTTTCACCCAGGCTGATTTTGTCGTTGAGCCCCTGACGCAAGTATCTGACCAGTTGCGGTTGCAGATTGATGGCAAGGTCCGTCTCGCGGTCACCGCCAGCGACATAGGCGCCGACGCTGATCAGGTCGCGGCTCTGTTGATAGCGCGACCACAGCTGTTTGAAGTATTGCGCGCGCTGCATGTGTTCCGGCGCCACGACTGCAGGCATCACCCGGCTGATCGAGGCTTCGATATCGATGGCCGGGTAATGCCCTTCCTCGGCCAGCCGCCGCGACAGCACGATGTGCCCGTCAAGTACACCCCGCGCAGAGTCGGCAATCGGGTCCTGCTGGTCATCGCCCTCGGACAGCACGGTATAGAACGCTGTGATCGAACCACCGCCCTTCTCCGCGTTACCGGCACGCTCCACCAGTTTCGGCAGTTTGGCGAATACCGACGGCGGATAACCCTTGGTCGCCGGCGGCTCGCCGATGGCCAGGGCGATTTCCCGCTGGGCCTGTGCGAAACGGGTCAGGGAATCCATCAGCAACAGGACGTTCTTGCCCTTGTCGCGGAAATATTCGGCGATCCGCGTGCAGTACATCGCCGCGCGCAGACGCATCAGTGGCGCATCGTCCGCCGGCGACGCCACCACCACGGAGCGCTTGAGGCCTTCTTCACCGAGGATGTGCTCGATGAACTCTTTAACTTCTCGACCCCGCTCACCGATCAGGCCGACGACGATAATGTCGGCCTCGGTGAAGCGGGTCATCATGCCCAGCAACACCGACTTACCGACACCGGTACCGGCGAACAGACCCAGACGCTGACCGCGACCGACCGTCAACAAACCGTTGATGCTACGAATGCCGACATCCAGCGGCACGCTGATCGGGTCTCGGTTGAGCGGGTTGATCGTCGGGCCGTCCATCGGCACCCAGTCTTCGGCCTTCATGCCGCCCTTGCCGTCCAGCGCCCGTCCGGCGCCGTCCAGCACGCGACCGAGCATGCTCATGCCCATCGGCAGGCGTCCGGTGTCGGCCAGCGGCACCACGCGGGCGCCCGGGGCAATGCCGGCCACGCTGCCGACCGGCATCAGGAACACCTTGCTGCCGGAGAAGCCCATGACTTCGGCCTCAACCTGGGACGGGTGATAGGTGTCGTCGTTGATCACCATGCAGCGGGTGCCCATGGCGGCGCGCAGGCCTTCGGCCTCGAGCGTCAGGCCGACCATGCGCAGCAGGCGCCCTTCGAGGATCGGCGCACCGGCGATTTCGGTGGCCTCGGCGTAAGTGCTCAGGCGCTTGGCGAAACTGGTGCGTTCAAGGCGCATCGGGGGCGTCCGCGAGCGGCTCTTCTGCGACCGGTGCCGGTTTCGGCGTTTCCGGCAAGTCCAGACTCAGGTCCGGCGCGGCCGGGTGCAGGGCCTGCTCGTGCAACTGGTCGAACAGCTTGGCCATGACCTGGCTGACGCGGGTTTCGATGCTCGCATCGATCCGGCTGTGGTCGGTCTCGACCCGGCAACCGCCCGGCAGCAAGGTTTCGTCCTCGACGATGCGCCAGGTTTCCTCATGACGTTCGCGCAGGGCTTTGACCTGTTCGAAATCCTGCGGATTGACGTACAGCCGCACATTGCCCACACCCAGCGGCAACAGCTTGAGGGCGTCGCGCATGACGTGTTCGATCTGCGTCGAGTCGATGGCCAGTTCGCGCTGAATCACCTGACGGGCGATGTGCTGCACGAGGTCGACCAGCGACTTTTCGATCTGGGTGTCTTGCTCGGCAATAGGCTCGAACAGGTGCGCCATCAGTTGCTCAAGGCTATCGACCTTGGCCGTCAGGACCACTTCTGCTTCCTGGCGCACCTTGAGGGTGGCGCTGTGAAAGCCTTCCTTTTCGCCGATGGCGAAGCCCTCGTTGTAGGCCTCCTGACGGATGCTTTCGAGTTCTTCCAGCGTCAGTGGCTGGACTTCCTCCAGCGGCACTTCTTCCATTTCCGGCGGTTCGGGCTCCGGTTCCGGCTCGGGCTCAGGCGCCGGCGGATCGAAGCTGGGCAAGGCCCAGGTATCGAAGCCGCGGACGTCCCGGGCACGGATCAGGTCCGTCACATCGTCGTCATGCTTGTCCATGGGCTTAAATCATTTCCTCGCCGCCCTTGCCACCGAGCACAATTTCTCCGGCTTCGGCCATACGGCGGGCGATGGTGAGGATTTCCTTCTGCGCGGTCTCCACGTCGCTGACGCGCACCGGGCCCTTGGCCTCGAGGTCGTCGCGCAGCAGTTCGGCGGCACGCTTGGACATGTTCTTGAAGATCTTCTCCTTGACGCCTTCGTCCGAACCCTTGAGGGCCAGCACCAGCACATCGGAAGAGACTTCGCGCAGCAGCGCCTGGATACCGCGGTCGTCGACATCGGCCAGGTTGTTGAACACAAACATGAGGTCTTCGATCTGACCGGACAGGTCTTCGTCGACTTCGCGGATCGAGTCCATGAGCTGGCCTTCGATCGAGCTGTCGAGGAAGTTCATGATGTCCGCCGCCCGCTTGATACCACCCAGGGTGGTGCGCGAAGCGTTCGAGTTGCCGGAGAACTGCTTCTCGAGGATCTGGTTCAATTCTTTCAGTGCGGCCGGCTGCACGGTGTTCAACGACGAGACGCGCAGGATGATGTCCAGACGCACCTTGTGGTCGAAGTTGCCCAGTACTTCACCGGCCTGATCCGGATCGAGGTACGCGACCACGATCGCCTGGATCTGCGGGTGTTCGTAACGGATCACGTCGGCAACGGCGCGCGGCTCCATCCATTTCAGGCTGTCGAGACCACTGGTGTTACCGCCCAGCAGAATGCGGTCGATCAGGCCGTTGGCCTTGTCTTCACCCAGGGCCTGGGTGAGCATTTTGCGCACGTAGTCGTCGGAGCCGACGCCCAGGCTGGTCTGGTCGCCGACAATGTCGACGAACTCGCTCATGACCTGCTCGACCTGCTCACGGTGGACGTTGCCCATCTGGGCCATGGCCACGCCAACTCGCTGGACCTCTTTGGGGCCCATGTGGCGCAGCACTTGTGCGGCATCGGTCGAACCCAGGGACAGCAGCAAAATCGCGGCTTTATCGACCCGGGACAGTTTGGCGACGGCGGCTCGGTTATCACTCATCTGCGTTAATCCACTCTTTCACGACCTGGGCCACACGACCCGGGTCTTCTGCCACCAGACTCTTGATTGCGTTCAACTGTGCGTCATAACCCTCGCTCGGGCTCGGCAGCAGAATGCTGGTCGGGCCGCCGAGGCTGACGCGATCGTTGGACAGTTCACCATCCAGACCGCCCATGCCACCGAGTTCCATGTCGCCGCCCAGACCGGCCAGCTCCTTGCTTTTGCCGCCACCGGTGATGTTGTTGAGCACCGGACGCAGCACGCCGAACACCAGCACCAGGATGAACAGCACACCCAGCACTTGTTTGACGATGTCCCAGAACCATGGCTGGGAGTAGAACGGAATGTCGGCGATCACTTCGCCGCGCTCGGCGGAGAACGGCATGTTGATCACGCTGACGCTGTCGCCACGGCTGGCGTCGAAGCCGACGGCGTCCTGTACCAGACGGGTGAAGCGCGCCAATTCGTCGGCGCTCCACGGCGCGCGAGTCGTTTCGCCGTTGGCCGGGTTGATCTTGACCTGATCGTCCACCACCACCGACACCGACAGGCGATTCAGGCGACCCTGCTGCTGTTTGGTGTGGCTGATGGAACGGTCGAGTTCGAAGTTCTTGGTGGATTGTTGACGCTTGTCCGCCGGGTACGGCGCGAGCATCGGCTGGCCGGTGGCCGGGTCCATGATCTGCTGACCGTTGGCATCAACCAGTGGCTGGCCTGGCTGCACCATGCTCGCCGGGGCGGCTGCGCCACCGGTGGTCTGCGGCGCCGAAGCCGGCGAAGGTGGCTGGTTGCTCAAGGCACCCGGCACACCTTGCGGGCCATTGCTGGCAGTGCGTTGTTCGTTGACCGACTGTTCGCTGCGCAGGGCCGGTTGATCCGGGTTGAACTGCTCGGCAGTCGACTCGACGGCACTGAAATCGACGTCGGCCGAGACTTCAGCCTTGTAGCGATCGTTGCCCAGTACCGGTTGCAGAATGTTGTGCACGCGCTGGGTGAGCATGCTTTCCATGCGGCGGCTGTAGTCGAACTGCTTGCCGGCCATGGTCATTTCGGAGTTTTCCGCCTGATCCGACAGCAGGTTGCCCTTCTGGTCGACGACGGTGATCTGCGATTTGCTCAGCTCGGGAACGGAGGTCGCCACCAGGTTGATGATGGCAACCACTTGGCCTGGCTCCAGCGAACGACCGGAGTACAGCTCGACCAGTACCGAAGCGCTTGGCTTGCGTTCGTCACGCACGAACACCGAGCTTTTCGGGATCGCCAAGTGAACACGTGCGCCCTTGACGTTGTTCAGGCTGGAGATGGTGCGGGCCAGTTCGCCTTCGAGGCCGCGACGATAACGGGTCGCTTCCATGAACTGACTGGTGCCCAGACCCTGTTCCTTGTCGAGGATTTCAAAACCGATGTTGCCGTCGCTGGGAGTGACACCAGCGGCCGCGAGCTTGAGCCGCGCACGGGACAGGTCATCGGCCTTGACCAGCAAGGCGCCGGAATTCGGTTCGACGGTGTAGGGAATGTCGGCGGAGGCCAGGGTGTCCATGACCTGCTTGGCGTCCATGCCGGCAAGGCTGCCGTACAGAGGCCGGTAGTCCGGTTGCTGCGACCACAGCACCACGGCAAAGCCAATCGCCACGCTCGCGGCCAGGCCGACCAACAGGCCCACCTGACGCAGCACGGTCATCTCGGAGAGGTTTTCCAGGAAGGACAGGCCGAACAGCGGCGGTTTGCCGTCTATCGGGGTGGCCTTGGCCGGAACGTTATCGGCGACTGCTTCTGCCATGACTCAATCTCGTCCTTAAACCGGCATCTGCATGATGTCTTGATAAGCCTGAACCAGCTTGTTGCGCACCTGGGTCAGGGCCTGGAACGATACGCTGGCTTTCTGCGAGGCAATCATCACGTCCGTCAGATCGACGCCGCTCTTGCCGATCTCGAACGCGTTGGCCAATTGGCTCGACGCCTGCTGGGTATCGTTCACTTTGTTGATGGCTTGACCGAGCATGTCGGAAAAGTTGCTGCCTGCCACTTCCGGGACAGCGGAAGTCGATTTCGGCTTCGACATGGCGTCCATTTGCATGGCCTTCATATCCATCATCAACCGATTAAATTCAATACCTTGGCTCATGGTCTACTCTCTTGGGCGGCCCGCAATTTTTTGACACTCACTCGGCGGGTACTCAGGTGTTAGCAACAACGGTGCCAGCTCATGGGCACCGCTTTCAGAAAAGCCGTTTCAAACGTTTGCGCCACCCGTCAGGTGGCGAACAGGTAGCCTTCGACATCCATGCCCGCATCGCGCATTTGCGCTAGTTTGTAACGCAGGGTGCGCGGGCTGATGCCGAGTTTTTCGGCCGCTTCCTTGCGCCGGCCGCGCTCGGTACGCAGGGTGTCGATGATCATCTGGAACTCGCGGCGACGCAGGTCATCGCCCAGCGCACCGGCCGAATCCGCCTCGATCTCGACTTCACGAATGACCGGCGCAACCGGAACGGCCGCCGGCAATGGAGCGAACAGCGCAGGCCCGGAGAGACAGAAATCCTGCGGCTGGATCAACCCGCCCTGCTGCAGAATCAAGGCCCGCTGGATCGCGTTATCCAGCTCGCGCACATTGCCCGGCCACGGATACCCGATCAGGCACGCTTGCGCTTCGGGCGAGAACTTCGCCGTCGCATGCTTCATTTTATTGACGTGTTTGGCCAACAGACGCTCGGCCAGCGGCAGGATATCGGCGGTGCGCTCGCGCAGCGGACGCCAGGCCAGCGGAAATACCGACAGACGATAATAGAGGTCTTCACGGAAGCGCCCCGCCGCCACTTCGCCGGCCAGATCACGGTTGGTGGTCGCTACCACGCGGATATCCAGGGTGATCGGCTTGCGGGCGCCGACCCGCTCCACTTCCCGCTCCTGCAACACCCGCAGCAGTTTGGCTTGCAGGCCGAGGGGCATTTCGGAAATTTCATCGAGCAGAATGGTGCCGCCGTCCGCCTGTTCGAACTTGCCGGCCTGGGCCGCAATGGCGCCGGTGAACGAGCCTTTTTCGTGACCGAACAGGGTGGCTTCGAGCATGTTGTCCGGGATCGCCGCACAGTTGATCGCAATGAACGGCTGACTGGCGCGATGGGATTGCTGGTGAATGTAGCGCGCCAGCACTTCCTTGCCGGTGCCGGACTCGCCGGAAATCAGCACGGTGGAATCACTGCGCGCGACCCGCGCTGCCAGATCCAGCAATTGCGCACTGGCAGGCTCGACCGCGACCGGGCCTTCGGCATCACTGACGCCAAGGCTGCCCAAGGCGTGACGGGCTACCAGATCCAGCAGAGCCTTGGGTTCGAACGGCTTGACCAGATAATCCGCCGCGCCTTGACGCATCGCATCGACCGCGCGCTCGACCGCACCATGGGCGGTCATCAGCAGCACCGGCAATTGCGGCTGTCGCGCGCGCAGCAGGCCGAGCAATTGATGGCCGTCCATGCCCGGCATGTTGACGTCGCTGACCACCAGACTGAACGCTTCGCGCTCGACGGCGCTCAGCGCCTCTTCGGCCGAACCCACTGCGTGATAGTCGTGACCGGCCAGCAGCAGCGTATCGGCCAGCGCTTCACGCAACGAGCGGTCGTCCTCGACCAGCAGAACCTTGATGCCCATGACCTTCACTCAGCTCCCTGAACAGCAGAAAACAACGGCAGGATGACCTGCGCGCACGTACCGCGCCCGACCCGCGAACGCAGCTGCAATTCTCCCTGATGCGCACGCGCCACGGCCTTGACCACGGTCAGGCCCAGGCCGGTCCCGGTGACTTTGGTGGTGAAAAACGGCTCGCCCAGCCGCGCCAGCACCGCCGCATCAATACCGCTGCCGCTGTCGCTGACACACAAACGCAAGGTGTTGTCGCGGGTATAGCAATGCACCTTCAGACGCACCTCACCGGCACTCGCCTGAATGGCGTTTTCAATCAGATTGAGCAGCGCCCCGACCAGCGTGTCGCGATTGCACAGCAACTCGCCGGCATGGCTGTCGCATTGCCAGCGGATCGGCAGATCCTGCACATGGGTCAGCGCCGCGGCCTGCAACGACTGCATCAAGGCATTCGGCGTGACACGGTCGGTCAGCGGCAGCTCGCCACGGGCGAAGACCAGCATGTCGCGCACCTGATGCTCCAGCTCATGCAGACGCTCCTTGAGGCGACCGGCAAAACGCTGCTGGGTCGCGACCGGCAGTTCCTGCTCGGTCAAATGACTGGCGTACAGCAACGCGGCGGACAACGGTGTGCGGATCTGATGAGCCAGCGACGCGACCATCCGCCCCAGGGACGACAGGCGCTCGTGGCGCGCCAGTTGATCCTGCAAGTGACGGGTTTCAGTCAGGTCGTTGAGCAGCACCAACTGCCCGGGCTCGGCATCCAGCGAGCGGGTGGCAATCGACAGGCGTCGACCGTTTTTCAAGGAAATTTCGTGACCGTCATCTTCACGGGGCGCGAAGCAACGGGTGATGACGTGGCGCCACAGCTCGCCTTCCAGCGGCAGGCCAAGCAATTCGATAGCGGCAGGATTGGCCTCGCACACAATGCCGTGACCGTCGATGACGATGACGCCACCGGGCAACAGGTCGAGGAGGTTTTGCAGACGGTTGGCCAGGCGTTCTTTTTCCGCCAGTTCCTGCATGCGCTGGGCACTGACCACGGCCAGCTCGCCCTTGAGCTCGGTGACCCGGGCTTCGAGCATGCTGTAGGAGTCGGTCAACTGGCTGGACATCTGGTTGAACAGGGCGAATGCCTGCTCAAGCCCCTGGCGGCTCGCCTGCTCTACGGACGGCAGTTGCCCCGAGGACTCGGGAACAGAAGACATCTGGGAGGCTTGGGGCATTGTGCTTCTCGCTTGGCTGACCGTCAGTGAAACGGAACGTTGCGAGGGACATAGCAATACCCGTGCCTAAAAAAAACCGCTTATAAATGAAGCAGTTGAAAAACAGGCGTCAATCATCCGCCTGTTCATCACCTTCACGACGGCTCATGCCGTACTTGCGCATCTTCTCCACCAGCGTGGTGCGGCGAATGCGCAGGCGCTCGGCGGCGCGAGCCACAATACCATTGGCATCGTCCAGCGCCTGCTGGATCAGGCCCTGCTCCAGACCACCGAGGTAGTCCTTCAGGTCGAGACCTTCCGGCGGCAACAGGGCGTTGGCGCTGAAGTCCGGCGTATGGCCGTTGATCGCCACGCGCTCTTCCAGGTCGCTGCGCAGGCTGTCGACCATCTGCTCGTCTTCGTCGTCGACGTAGCGGAATTTCTTCGGCAACTCGACCACGCCGATCACCCCGTACGGGTGCATGATCGCCATGCGCTCCACCAGGTTGGCCAGCTCGCGGACGTTGCCCGGCCAGCCGTGGCGGCACAGGGACATGATTGCAGCGGAGTTGAAGCGGATCGAACCGCGCTTCTCGTGCTCCATGCGCGAGATCAGCTCGTTCATCAGCAGCGGAATATCTTCGACGCGCTCACGCAGCGGCGCCATCTCGATCGGGAACACGTTCAGGCGATAGTAAAGGTCTTCGCGGAAGGTGCCGATCTCGATCATGCTTTCGAGATTCTTGTGGGTCGCGGCGATGATGCGCACGTCGACGCTCTGGGTCTTGTTGCTGCCCACGCGCTCGAAGGTGCGCTCCTGCAGCACGCGCAGCAACTTGACCTGCATCGGCAGCGGCATGTCGCCGATTTCGTCGAGGAACAGCGTACCGCCGTTGGCCAGCTCGAAGCGGCCGGCACGGCTGGTGATCGCGCCGGTGAAGGCGCCCTTCTCGTGACCGAACAGTTCGCTTTCCAGCAACTCGGCCGGGATCGCCCCGCAGTTGACCGGTACGAACGGCGCGTCGCGGCGCTTGGAGTGGTAATGCAGGTTGCGTGCGACCACTTCCTTGCCGGTACCGGACTCGCCGAGGATCAGAACGCTGGCGTCGGTGTCAGCCACTTGCTGCATCATCTGACGCACGTGCTGGATCGCGCGGCTGGTGCCGACCAGGCTGCGGAACAGGTTGGGTTCGCGATGCCGACCACGCTCACGGGCCTGGTCGTACATCTCGCGATAGACCTGGGCACGGTGCAGGGAGTCCAGCAGTTTGCTGTAGCTCGGTGGCATTTCGAGGGTCGAAAGCACCCGGCGGCGTTGGTCTTCGGGCAGGTCCACCGAAGAATTATCGCCCATCAGCAAAACCGGAAGGAACTCATCCCAGGTTGAGAGTGTCTTTAGCAAGCCCAAAAGCGCACCAGGAGCATTAACCGTCCCGATCAGTACGCAAATGACCTCACGACTAGACGACAAAGAGCCGACTGCCTGCTGCCAGTCATGGCTTCCGCAGGGTAAATTTTCTTCGCCAAGAAAATTTAAGATCACCGCCAGGTCGCGGCGGCGGACGCTATCGTCATCGATCAGCAGAATTTTGGTTTCACGCCACATGCAATAGCAACTTCCCTAGTCAACTCAATGCCCAAAATGAGGGGCAAGCGAGACGCTTGCAGGACACCTTGTGCCTGTAGACGCCTGAAATCTGAAAACAGCCACTAGTTAAGTCAAAAAACCGTGCACAGTCAAATTTATGGCGCACATGTCTGGATTAACTGGGGGTTAATTAACCAAACAGATGGTAAACCTTTGCCGCGTTCTGCGCTTGGGTGATCTGCGACATCTCGTCGACTATCGCCTGACGCTCACCCATCGCCACTTCCAGAAGCTGCTTGTAGACATGCAGCAACTCTTCCAGATTATCGCGCAACGCGACCTCGTCCACCGAGGCTTCACTCAAGACATCTTCCATGCAGGAACGGCAATCGAGGTCCAATTGACCGATGGCTTCCCAGTTGCGCTCGGCCAGGGCACCGACCAGCGCTACTCGGGTTTCTTCGATTCGCTGCAAAACAAGACTCATGGTGATCTCCTCAGAACTGCGGAGCGGGCGCAGGTGCGATCGCATCCCAGCCTTCCTTGACGGTGCTCAGCAAGCCGGCAACCTCATCAAGAATGCGCGGATCGCTGCTGATGTTCGCCTCGGCGAGACGCTTCATCATGTAGATATAAAGACCGTCCAGATCAGCCAGCGTATCCGCGGAATTTTCCAGATCCAGGCCTTCGCGCAGTCCGCTGACGATGCCGATGGCCTTGCTGATCGACGTGCACTTGGCAGGAATATCCTTGCGCTCGATCGCACCTTTGGCCTGAGCGATACGGTCCAGGCCGCCTTCCATCAGCATTTGCACCAGGCGATGAGGGCTCGCTTCAGATGTCTGAGCGTGCGCGCCTACTTTCTGGTATTGCCGAAGGGCTAACATCGGATTCATGTTCTACCTCATTTGCCACAATGACTCGTATGAACAGTGTATCGCCAGCGAGTCGAAAAACTTTAGACCACAAGACAAAAACCCGGCGCACGCTCGAAAGCGTAGCCGGGTTTTTGTCGCTCTTGCATGTTACTTCGCGGATTGCTGAGCGTTGAGCGAGGCGAAGAACGACGTGATGTTGCTCGCCGTAGACTTCATCTGACCTACCAGCAAGTCCATGGCGTTGTATTTTGCAGTCAACGTCTTGGTCAGGTTGGCAACACGCAGATCGAGCGCCAGTTGCTGACTGGTCAGGCTCTTGGTGTTGTTGTTCAGGATGGCCATGCGCTGATCAAGCAAGCCCGTGGCGGTAGGGAGACTACCGGCAGGAGGCTTCAGGTACGGATCCACCGCCTTGCTCATGCGCGCCAACAGACCGTTGGTGTCGTTGGTACCAGTAAACATCTGCTGGACCTGACCGGTCATGCCCGGCGTGGACATGGCCTTGTTGAAAGCCGTCGTATCGAGCGACAGGTTGCCGGTGAGCTTGTCGGTCATCACACCCAGCTGCGACAGATAGGCCATAGGACTCCCCGCAGCAGCTGCACCCGGAGCTGTCAGCTGCGCACGGATATCGGCGATCAACGAACGCGGCAGGGAGTCACCGGTGAAGGCCGCCTGAACGGTCAGCTTGCCATCCTCATCCGGTGTTGCCTTGGACAAGGTGTCAATGGTGCTCTTCAAGGTATTGTAGGCATCAACGAATGCCTGAACCGAGGTCTGCAAGCCCTTGGTGTTGGTATCGACAGTCACCGTGACAGGCGTCCCGGGTATCGCCGGAACAGTCAGCAGGTTCAATGTCAGACCACTGATTGCACCGGTTACCGTGTTGCTCTTGCTGGTTACCGCCAGACCGTCAATGGTCAGCGAGGCATCCTGAGCGAGGCCGCCGACCGATCCGGACGCACCTGCCGCCGGAGTGGCGCCCATCACCTGGGTGCCATCGATTTCCAGACCGGCAATACCGCTGACGGAAAGGTCGGAACCCGAACCGGTCTTGCTGGAGCTGATCACCAGCCGCGAAGCGCCAGTACTGTCGGTGACGATGTTGGCGGAAATACCGTTGGAGCCCTGTGCCGTGTTAATGGCGTCACGAGTGCTCTGCAAGGTCGCATTGGCCGGGATCGTGACATTGTAATCAGTGCCATTCTGACTGATTTTCAGGGTACCACTCGGAATGGCACTGGCCGCACCGCCGGCAAAGGATGCACTGGCAACTTTCGAACCGGTGGCCAGCTTACTCACGACAACACTGTAAGTACCGGAAACTGCAGTGTTATCCGAAGTCACACCCAAAACCGCAGGCGTACTCGATGTGGCGGTGTAACCGGCAAATGCAGGATTGGTCTTGCTGCCCAGATTGGTCATCGCGGTCTGGAATGCCGTCAGCGCACTCTTCAGCGTACCTACACCGGAAATCTTCAGCGTGTTGGTTTTCGTCGCATTGTCGATCTGCGTCTGCTTCGGCGACTTGTCGGCGTTGACCAGCGCAGTAACGATCGCACCGATGTCCAGGCCGGAACCCAGGCCAGAACCCGGTAAAATTGGACTTGCCATGTGCATCTCCCTTGGGTTGTTGCCAGTCTTTTGACCAATACCTGCGTCTAAAGAACTTCAAACACTATTCATGCCAGCTATCAGACTTTGGCGTCGAACAACACGTGACTTGCGTTGGCGAGGCTGTCTGCCAGCTTGAGGGCTTCTGCGGAAGGGATCTGTCGTACGACCTCGCCCGTCTCGCTTGCGATCACCTTGACGATGACCTTGCCGGAATGCTCGTCAATCGAGAACTCCAGATTGCGCTTGATCGACTGAACGAACTTCTCGATCTCCTGCACCGCCAGCTTCAGCTTGGTCTCATCTGACTCCTGACTCTTTTTCGAGGCAGGAACAGCATCAACGGTCTGAGGCTTGGTTTCCGACGGCTTGTCGGCAACGGTATTGGCTGGCTTGGGAGCCGGATAAGACACGTTAAGCTTGACGCTCATGTCCATGCTCATCACCTCATAACGTAAAAAGCGAGAGAGCACGCAAGCGCACTCCCCCGCCAAAACTCATTCCGAAATTACTGAAGCAGCTTCAGTACAGCGGAAGGCAGTTGGTTGGCTTGAGCCAGAACAGAGGTCGAAGCCTGTTGCAGGGTTTGCTGCTTGGTCAGGTTAGCAGTCTCTGCGGCGAAGTCGGTATCTTGTACGCGACCTTGTGCAGCAGTGGTGTTCTCGGTGATGTTCTGCAGGTTCTGGATGGTGCTGGTCAGACGGTTTTGCGAAGCACCCAGGCTGGCACGAGTTGCACCGATTGCAGCGATAGCGGCGTCGATTGCAGTGATCGCGTTGTCGATGTTCTGCGAAGCAGAACCAGCGCCAGTACCGGTAGTACCGGTCAGAACTACAGTACCGCTACCTACGGACAGGCTGACGGCGTCGAACTTGGAGCTCAGTACCAGGTCGATGTGGTTAGCCGAACCGGTGTTCGCGCCCACTTGCAGGGTCACAGTACCAGCCGAACCGTCCAACAGGTTTTTGCCGTTCAGGTTGGTAGCAGCCGAGATACGGGTGATCTCGTCGGACATCTGAGCGAATTCAGCGTTGGTAGCGGTCTGGTCAGCAGTGCCGTTGGTACCGTTACGTGCTTTAACAGCCAGTTCACGCATACGCTGCAGAATGTCGGTCGAAGCTTGCAGAGCGCCTTCAGCGGTCTGGGCAACGGAGATACCGTCGTTGGCGTTCTGGATTGCCTGGGTGTTACCGCGGATCTGGGAAGACATACGGTTGGAGATCTGCAGGCCAGCGGCGTCGTCTTTAGCGCTGTTGATTTTCAGGCCGGAAGACAGGCGCTGCATCGAAGTCGACAGAGCGTCGGAAGCGCGGTTCAGGTTTTTCTGAACGTTCAACGACGTGGTGTTGGTGTTTACTGTTAAAGCCATGACGAATTCCTCGTTGGTTGGGTACTGCGGCTTCCGGCCCTGGCAACCGCCGGGTATGGCCTAGAGAACCTTCGTAATAGTTATCGTCGGGTTTGCAGGTTGCTTGAGGGCTTTTTTGAAAAAATTTGCCATCACCCTGCCACCCCCTAGAAAACAAAGACTTAGCAGCACTTTACCTTCGAAAAAATGACGTCATAAAACCGTCCGTGGCGCAAACCGGCGGGCCAGCGCCTTCGCTCCTCTTCAGGCGGACGATTCTTCCAGCAATTGAATCAACTCGTACTCCATGAAATCGGCAAGACCCAGCCAGTCCTGACGCTCCTGACACGCGAGCATTTGCGTGAGCAACTGCGCCCAGACTTGCTGCGTCTGCGCGCCGGCCAACAGCAATGACTGCTGCGCGCCCTCAAACACATCGACCATGGTCAACGCGGCCTCGACATCACGCCCCAAGCGGAACAGCCCGGCGCACTGGTGGCATTCATCTACCCATGATTGCAGCGCAGTCATTGCACGAACTCCTGATTGAAACCCGTCCCGGCAATCTGTGCCCCCGCGCGGCTGCTATTGAAAAACGCCACCTGCGGCTGACTGGCGATGTATCGCTCCAGCACGCACAGATAGCCGCGAAAATTGAGCTGGGTACTGACGCGCTGGCCATACCCGTCACGCACCCAGTGCCGCGCCTGATTCACCGACGGCCCCAGGTCACCGTCATTCCAGCCGGCATGGGTCTTATTCATCGGGAAGGCAAAATCGGCACCGAACAGCGTGATGCGTGCAGCGCCCATCTTCACCGCCAGGTCCACGGCCGGGTGAATCACACTGCCACCCACATGCAGCAGCGCCCTCGGGTGCTGCTCACGCAATGCCGCGTAGACCGGACTGGCCGAATAGCCACCATAACGCTTGCCCTTCCAGGCCCTCAGCACCTCAGGATCACTCATGGGCAGATACACCAGCGGGATGCCGTCGGATTCCTCGAATGGCAAATGCCGGAAGCTGATGCGCTGATCGATACTCACCACATAGTCGGACACGATCCCATGCTCGCGCAGCGGCCGGTACGCGGTATCGACACAAATGTACAACGGACGAACGGCCCGCTCGCGGATCGCGGCCAGACGTTCGAAATGCTGTTCCAGCGTCGGCCCGGTGCCGATCACATAAATCTCCCGACCGGCACAGGTGCCGAACAAGGTCGCCACATCATCATCGGCGAGCAACACAGGCAAGCAGTCGCGCAGACGCTGTTGAATGAACGGTGACTGCGGATCGAACTCACGATTGTTGAAGCTCAGGTGCACTTCGCTGACCAGCCGATCACGAATCTTCGCGTTGAAGTCATCGGCCAGCAGCATTTCGGCGGGCAAGGCGAAAAACGGCGTGCAGATGTCGGGCAGGTCGCCGGCGTAGAGCAATTCAACTCGCGGATCCTGCAGCCACTCCCGTTGATCAAGCAGTTGCAACACCAGGGTAAACAGCGCGCCATTGAGGATGTGTACATACAGGCGCTCGAGCCCGGTGCGCTCCAGCAGCACCGTGGGCAAGTCCCCGAGGCCGGTGCCGTAGACATGCAGTTGCGGCTTGTCCGCCGGCAGGCTGGCAGCCTGAATCTGCGCCTCGCGGACACGGTCATGCCGGCTGGTGAGCTGAATGCCGCCAATGCTCAGCGTCGAGCCCAGCCCCTGCGCCAGCTCAGCCTCGATCGCCGAACTGTCTTCGCCGAGCAATCGTGCGAACAACGCCGGCCAGCGTCGCTCGACGACTTCAGCATTGGCCTGGAAAAACTCACTCATGGCGCCTCGCGCTCCCTTCAGGCAAAAAAATAGCGTTCAAGGTTAACCCTTGAACGCTATTTTTGTATCCGCCGTTTTTAACCGATTCAAGGACGATAAATAATCGCCGAACCCCACGACAGACCGACGCCGAAACCACTGATCGCGATGCGGTTCCAGTCGGAATCCATCACGTGTTTTTCCAGCAGCAGCGGCACACTGGACGACACGGTGTTACCGGTCTCGACCATGTCCTTGATGAATTTCTCCGGCTCGCCTTCGAAGCGCCGTGCCACGGCGTCGACAATCGCCGCACTGCCCTGGTGAATGCAGAAGGCATCGATGTCATCGGCCTTCAGACCGGAATCGTCGAGCAGTTCGTGCAGATGCGCAGGCACCTTGAGCAGTGCGAAGTTGAACACCTGACGGCCGTTCATAAAGAACACGCCATCGGTCACTTTCAAGTGCGGTGCGCCGGAACCGTCGGTGCCGAACTTGGCCTTGCCCAGCGCCCAGACCGGGTCTTCACCCATCCAGGTGGCAGTGGCGGCATCGCCGAACAGCATGGTGGTGTTGCGATCTTCCGGATCAACGATCTTTGAATACGGGTCAGCAGTGATCAGCAGGCCGTTCTTCAGGCCGGCGGCTTCCATGAAGCCCTTGATCGCGTAGATGCCGTAGACGTAGCCGGAGCAACCCAGGGAAATATCGAACGCCGCGACATTGGTCGGCAGGCCGAGTTTGTCCTGGACGATGGCCGCGGTGTGCGGCAGGCCTTCTTCGTCACCGTTTTGGGTGACGACGATCAGCGCATCAATGGATTCACGTTTCAGTTCAGGGTTGTTGGCAAACAGCGCATTGGCCGCTTCAACGCACAGATCGGAGGTTTCCTGTTCCGCGTCTTTGCGTGGAAGGAAGGCCGAACCGATCTTGCCGAGGATGAATTCTTCATCCTTCTCGAATTTTGCACCTTGTGCGTAATTGTCCACGCCGGCTACAGGAACGTAGCTCGCAATGCTTTTTATGCCAATCATTACGGCTTCCCAATAATAAACAGCCCAATACCACCGCTCGCAAGGATTCGAGGGGCGCCGACAAACAGAAAACGGCCGCCACAACGGGCAGCCACGGGGAGCGCAAAGGGCTATCACTGGAACCGAAAACGGGCCAGGCGCCATCTCCCCGGTCATTACAATACAGTGAAGATGCGCGTTATGACTCGCAGGTCACGCTATTTTGCCGAATCGATGACAGATCGGGTCATTCGACCAATGACCAGTCCAGCGGCGTACCGCGTTTGATCGGCTGGCGCGCACGGCGCCCGAGGACGGCTTCGGCGTGCTTGGGCGGCAAGCCGAGACCGGGACGAATGGCGCGCAGGTTGGCCGCCGTGAAGGGTTCACCGGCCGCCATATCGGCTGTGACGTACAGCGACCGACGGTAAACCAGCGACTTTTGCTCAGCCTCGGTCACGCCGTAATGCACCTGGCCCATGGCCTGCCAGGCGCGCTCGGTCTCGACCACCAGACTGGCCAGTTCCGCCGGTTCCAGCGAGAAACTGGCGTCCACTCCACCGGCCGCACGGTCGAGGGTGAAGTGTTTTTCCACCACCGTCGCCCCCAGCGCCACCGCCGCCACCGATACGCCAACACCCATCGAATGGTCTGACAGCCCGACCTCACAACCGAACAGCTCACGCAGATGCGGAATCGTGCGCACGTTGCTGTTGATCGGGGTCGCCGGGTAGGTGCTGGTGCACTTGAGCAGTATCAGATCCTTGCACCCCGCTTCACGGGCGGCGCGCACGGTTTCGTCGAGTTCGGCGAGGCTGGCCATGCCGGTGGAAATGATCAACGGTTTGCCAGTCGCTGCGACACGGCGGATCAACGGCAGATCGGTGTTTTCGAAACTGGCGATCTTGTAGGCCGGCACATCGAGGCTTTCAAGGAAGTCCACGGCACTGTCGTCGAACGGTGTCGAAAACGCGAGCATGCCCAACTCCTTGGCCCGGGCGAAGATCGGCGCATGCCATTCCCAGGGTGTGTGGGCCTTCTCATACAGGTCGTAGAGCGAAGTGCCCGCCCACAGACTGTTCGGATCCTTGATGAAGAACTCGCCTTCCGCCAGATCCAGGGTCATGGTTTCGGCGGTGTAGGTTTGCAGCTTCAAGGCATGGGCACCGGCCTTTGCCGCCGCTTCGACAATCTGCAAGGCGACGTCCAGCGACTGGTTATGGTTGCCGCTCATTTCAGCGATGATGAACGGCGGCGCATCGGCACCGATCCGGCGGTTGCCGATCTTGAAACTGCTCATTGACGGGATTCCTTCAAAACCTTGGTGAACGCGCAGGCACTCTGGGTGAACCCGGCGTCACGGAAAACATTCATCGAGGGCTGATTGGCCGGCAAGACTTGGGCGGTAATGGCGGTCATTTGCGGCCAGTGCGCTGCCACAAAGGCTTCGCCCTGTGCCAGCAGCGCCCTGCCCCAGCCGAGGCCGAAACGCCCCTCGATCAGATACAGCGAAACCTCTGCCTCAAAGCCGCGCAAATCGTAGCGCAGGACACCGACCGGGCCGTCATCCGCCTCAGCCACCAGCAGCCACCGCTGAGGATTGCGCAGGCTCGCGCCCAGCCAGTTCACATGTTGCGTCCAATCAATCGCAGCGCTGTCCAGCGACCATCGGCGCACGGCCTCGGCATTACGTCCATCGAACAGCAACTGCGCGTCATCCGGCGTCGCCAGACGCAACTTGAGCACCGCGCCGGCCAGTGCCGCCGCCACCCGCAGCGCACCGCGCCCGTCGACCAGTTGCCGCGAACGCTCGGCCAGGCTCTGGCGCAAATAAAAGTTGCCCACGACAAAGCCAATCGCATCACGCAGTTGCTCGACGCTGACCTGCTCCCGCGCGCCCATGAACACATGCGCGCCGGCCGCCGCCATCACCTCGCCGTTGGCCTGTTGGTTGTTCGACACCGCAATGCAGATCGTCGGCAGGCCCAGGGCCGCGCGTTCCCAACTGGTGCCACCGCCGGCGCCGATAAACAGGTCGGCCTCGGTCATGCGCCGATGAAAATCGCTGACGAAACTGTGCAGGCGCCAGTGTGGTCGGGGTTCGGCCAGCGCCTGCATCTCTGCCCAGGCCGGGTTGTCGGCACCAGCGACGAAATCCACTTCCAGCTCGGAAAAATCCGCCAGCGCCAGCATTGCGTGATGAGTCTGGCGTGCCGCATCAAAGCCGCCGAAATTCACCAGCACCCGGCGCGCCACCGGTTTGATCTCGATGACCGGGCCACTGAATTCTTCACGCAGCATGGCGAAGCGCGGTCCGAGCAGTGTTCGGCAACCGGCCGGCAGCAGCGGCTGATAATTTTCGCTGAGCCCAGAGAGGTTCTGATTGAGCAGCAGATCCACGCTGTAGCGGCGGGTCGCCAGATCATCGACGGCGGCGATCCGTGGTGCGAAGCGACGAGCTGCGGTCTGCCAGTGATGGTCGAGGCCGTAATGGTCGGCGATGACCCAGTCAAATCCGGGCTGCCCTTCCAGTTGCGCCGCCAGTGCATCGATATCCGCCTGCCACGGCAGCATCGACTCGATGGCCTGATCGGGATCTTCATCCACATAGCGATCCGGCAACGCGAAGGTCTCGAAGCCTTCGCTCTGCAACGCATCGAGCCGATGCCCCGGCAAACGACGGCAGGCAAACGCGACATGACTGCCTTGCGTGCGCAGTACTCGCGCCAGTGTCAGGCACCGGGCGATGTGGCCACTGCCGATGGTCGGCGAGGCGTCGGCGCGGATCAGCACTCTCATTGCAGTTCTCCGCCGGCCTTTAGCGCCGCGTAAAGGTACTCGGCGCGCTTCCAGTCTTCGGCGGTATCGATGTCCTGCACCAGATGGCGTGGCAGGATCACCGGCAGACTGGCCGGCGAATACAGCACCTCGCCACCCAGCCACGCCTCGCTGCGGCCCCAATAAAACTGGCCGGCATCCTGAAAGGCAGCCGGCAGATCCTGCGAACGGGTATTGCGAAACTCGGGGTACAACGCCGTCAGTGCGCCCTGCCCGTCCAGGGTCAGTGCGCGCTGCACCGGAAAGCCGAAATCGGTGACTGAAAAAGCAAAGGACTTGTCCGGATGCTGCGCCAGCAACTCCAGGCCCTGACGCAGAAACCGCGCCTGCAACAGCGGCGCCGTGGCGTACACACAGCAGGCGTATTCGAAGGCCGGCAGTTGCTGCAAGGCATGCATGATCACCGCCGCGGTGCCGGTGAAATCATCGGCCAGCTCCACCGGACGCATGAACGGCACGTGAGCACCGTTGGCCCGCGCCACGTCGGCGATCTCTGCGTCGTCGGTGCTGACCACCACCTGCTCGAACAACCCTGAATCGAGGGCCGTGCGAATCGAACGGACAATCATCGGCACACCGTCGAACGGCTTGAGATTCTTGCGCGGGATGCGTTTGCTGCCCCCGCGGGCCGGGATGATTGCGACGTTGTTCAAGGACGTTTTTCCAAAAGGAACCAGGTGATGTCGTCCACCGGAAATTGCGGATCGCGGTGATAACCGAAGCCGTAGTCCAGCAGTTGCAGATCAGGATAGCGATCGAGCATTTCCCCGGCGAAATCACGCTTGAACAGCTTGCCGCTGTTGCCGCGATAGGACACTTCCACCGGCGACGGATTGTAGTACTCGGCGATCAGGATGTAGCGCGAACTCAACGCATACAACTGCGCATACGCCGTCGGCAGTAGTTCCGGCGTCAGATGGATCAGCACGCCTTTGCTCAGGGTCAGGTCGTATTGGCGTTCACGGGGAAAGTCGAACAGCGAACCGTGCCAGATGTTCGCAATCTCCAGCGCACGCGCCTGGGCACAGGCACTGGCATTGATCTCGACCCCGAACAGCTCGCAGCGCGGCAGCAACTGACGCAGCGCCTGCAGGTTATTGCCGGCGTTGGTGCCCAGTTCCAGCAGGCTGTCGATCCGCCCGGTCCGGGTCAGCGCCTTGGCGAACAACGCCAGATTAGCCGCCACCAGTGGCTGGCCGACGTTACGGTCAACGTACTGATTGCCGAATTCGCCCTGCCAGAATTGTTCCTGCTCGCTCAGATCACGCATTACCGTTTTCCATCCACCGCCGCAGCGGCAATCATTCAGTCAACCGACGCAATTGCTCGACCACGTAGTCCTGCTGCTGATCGCTCAGCAACGGGAACAGCGGCAGGCTGATCGCTTCGGCGTAATAACGCTCGGCTTCGGGAAAGTCGCCCTCGGCAAAACCCAGATCACGATAGTACGGCTGCAGATGCAGCGGAATGTAGTGCAGGTTCACGCCGATGCCGGCGGCGCGCAAGCCTTCGAACACCTGACGGTGACTGAGGCTGATGCGCTCGGTCTGCAAACGCACCACGTAAAGATGCCAGGCCGATTCGGCCTCCGGCTGGAGGCTCGGCACGGTGACCGGCAAGTACGCCAGCAGACGGTCGTAACGCGCGGCCAGCTCCCGGCGACGGGCGATGAACTCGTCCAGTTTGCTCAGCTGTGACAGGCCCAGCGCGGCTTGCAGATCGGTGATCCGGTAATTGAATCCCAACTCGACCTGCTGGTAGTACCACGGGCCGTGGCTGGGTTCGGTCATCTGCTGCGGATCGCGGGTCATGCCGTGGCTGCGCAGGCGTTGCAGGCGCTCGGCCAGTTCCGGGCGATTGGTCAGCACCATGCCGCCTTCGCCGCTGGTGATGATCTTCACCGGGTGGAAGCTGAACACGGTCATCGCGGCAAATTCACCGCAACCCACCGGGCGCCCAGCGTAACGGGCGCCGACCGCGTGGGAAGCGTCTTCGATCACGGTGAAGTTGTAGCGCTCGGCCAGTTCGGCAATTCGCCGCATGTCGCAGCTCTGCCCGGAGAACGCGACCGCCACCAGTACTTTGGGCAAGGTGCCGTCGCGCTCGGCAGCATCAAGTTTGCTCGCCAGAACTTCAGCATCGAGGTTCCAGGTCAGCGGGTCGATGTCGACGAAGTCAACGTCCGCACCGCAATAACGGCCGCAGTTGGCCGACGCGAGAAAGGTGTTCGGCGTGGTCCACAAGCGGTCGCCCGCGCCGAGCCCCGCCGCGAGACAGGCAATGTGCAGCGCCGCCGTGGCGTTGCACACCGCCACGGCGAAATCGGCCTGGCAACGCTCGGCCATCGCCTGCTCGAAGCGTTCGATGGTCGGCCCCTGGGTCAACCAGTCGGACTGCAACACCTCGACGACCGCGTCGATGTCCGCCTGGTCGAGGCTTTGCCGACCGTACGGAATCATACCGACAGCTTCGCGTGCAGCTCGGCGATCTGCCCCACCGAAAGGAAGTGCGGGTTGGTGTCGGAGCGGTACTCGAAGTCTTCGCCGACCGGCACCCCACGCTCACCGAGTTTGTCCTCGGCGAAATCCACGTCGACGCTGGTGAAACGGATCGACGGCCGGATGGTGTAGTGATCGGCGAACTCCAGGGTCATCCGCGCATCGTCCAGCGGCACCATCAATTCGTGCAGCTTCTCGCCCGGACGAATGCCGACGTTCTTGTGCGGCAGGTGTTCGGCCATTCCCCGCGCGAGATCGACCACGCGGATCGACGGGATCTTCGGCACGAACACTTCACCGCCGTGCATCCGCGCAAAGCTGTCGAGCACGAACTGCACGCCGTGATCGAGGGTGATCCAGAAACGGGTCATGCGCTCGTCGGTGATCGGCAGTTCAGTCGCACCGTCGGCGATCAGTTTGCTGAAAAACGGCACCACTGACCCGCGCGAACCGGCGACGTTGCCGTAGCGCACCACGGCAAAACGCGTTTGTTGCTCACCGGCGATATTGTTGGCCGCGACGAACAACTTGTCCGACAGCAACTTGGTGGCGCCGTACAGGTTGATCGGGCTCGCGGCCTTGTCGGTGGACAGCGCGACGACTTTCTTCACGCCGTTGTCGATGGCAGCCGCGATGATGTTTTCCGCGCCGTTGACGTTGGTGCGGATGCATTCGGTCGGGTTGTATTCCGCCGCCGGCACCTGTTTCAACGCCGCGGCATGCACCACGTAATCGATGCCGCGCATGGCCTGACGCAGGCGATCGGCGTCGCGCACGTCACCGAGGAAGTAACGCATGCACGGCGCGTTGAACGTCTGCTGCATTTCGTATTGCTTGAGCTCATCCCGGGAGAACACCACCACGCGCTTGGGCTGGTATTGCTCGAGCAGGCGCGCGATGAACTTGCGCCCGAACGAGCCGGTGCCACCGGAGATGAAAATCGATTTACCGTTGAACATGTCTTGAGTTCCGTTCCTTGTACGCCAGGCCTAGGCGATCAATTGCGCCCAGTTCAGCGAAGCGCTGTCGTTCAGCACAAAGCCTTTGCCAGTCAGGCTCAGGTTGGCGTTGTACGCCTGATCCTGAGCGAACGCCGTCGCCCATTTTTCCTGCAATGCAGCCAGTGCCTGATCAGCCTGGGCGATATCGCCCTGATGGATGACTTGCACCGATGGCGTCCAGACAGTCAGGTAGCCGGCCTGACCGGCCTTCAGGCACAGGTCGACATCGCTGAAGCCGGCAGCGAACGTGTTGTCGTCCAGACCACCCAACGCCTCGAACAATTCTTTGCGCACCATCAGGCAAACGCTGGAAACCGCCGTGTAGTTCTGGTCCACGGACAACCGGTACAGATAGCCTTCGGCGTCGTGTTTCTCGCCGACGAATGCCGAGCCGACACCACCGTTCATGCCCAGGATCAGACCGGCCTGGCTGACCTTGCCGTCGCGGTCGACCAGTTTGGGACCGACCACACCGATTTCCGGACGCATTGCATGGTTGAGCAGCGAGTCGAGCCAGTTCGGATTGACCACTTCCGCGTCCGCCGCCAACAGCACCAGAAACTCGCCTTGAGCCTGCTGGCTGGCCGCGTTGCACAGCGCGGCCGTGCTGAGCGATTGATCGGCGCGCAGCACGCTGACTTTCGGATGCTGATAAGTCCCGAGCCAGTCATTGACCTCGGCCGATTGCGAAGCCGTGGTTGCAATCAGGATTTCGTACTTGTGATAGCGGCTGCGCAACAGCACGCCTTCCAGGCAGCGTTGCAGAGCAGACAGATCGTCCCCGGCCGGGATAACGATCGAAACCAGAGGGCGATCACTATGGTGATAATCGATCTGGTAGACCCCCGGCACCGCCGACGTGACCTTGGCCTTGTAACCGCGATTGCCCAGATGACGCAGCAATGCCAGACGCTCATGCGGATTCTCTTCAAGCTCCGGCGCCTGAGTGATCAGCAGCGGCTCATCGAGGTGCGCCAGGCTGTTCAGGCCACCCTGTTCAATGATGCGCAGCAGCAGATCGAACTCCAGCGCCTTGCTGAAATCGGCCCGGTAGCCGTCAACTTCCAACAACACTTCACGCCGTATCAGCCAGTGCCGCGCCATCAGGCCCGGCAGGCTCAACAACAGGTCGAGATTGAAGCCCGGACGGAACACATCCATCAGCGCACCGTTTTCCCGGCGCTGAATCTCGTCCGTGGACACGGCGCTGATACCGCCAGCGTTCATCAGCTCCAGGCTGGCGCGCAACAGGCCGCCGGCAGTGAACTCATCCCCCGCCTCAGCCAGAAGCAACCAGTCGCAAGGCGACTGACGAGCACTCTGGTTGAGCTTGTCGACCAGATTTTCGGGAGTCACGCGGACAAAGTGCAGCGTGTTCTGCGCAGTGGTCGCCGCCGGTGCTTCACCGGTGGTGAACACGACAATGCGAAACGCCTTGCATTGACCTTCGAGCAGGCTGTCGAGGCTGACCTGCAACTTGTCGATGTCGTCATCCATATCCAGCAGGAAAATGCCGAATTGCGGACCACCACCGTTCACGGCCAGATGTTCGGCAATCGACCCGATCTGCACCGCATCGGCTTGACGCGACTCCAGCCACTTGAGCAGACGCCCGGATTGCATCTGGTCGAACACCTGATGGTGATCGGCGACGGTCAGCGTTTCCAGACGTGCGATCCAGTCACGCATCTTCAGCGCTTCCTCACTTTCGCCAGACAGCTCCAGTTGCTCGGCCAGGCGCTTGGCTACGGTGCGGTTGAACGCATTGAGATCATGGGCCTGCCACAGACGGTCGAGCACGCTGGCCGGGGTATCGTTGTTGCGCGCCTGGATCAGGTGCGCCTGACGCGTCCACACACCCTCGAGTTTTTCCAGTTGAATGCGCCCGGCCGGCATCGCGTGCAGCATGAATTCGAACTGCTCCAGACGATCGAAGAATGCCTGGTTGTAGAACGGCATTTCGACGTACTGCAGGGGGCCGAAGCGGCGGTCCGGCCGCTTGAGCTCCTGGTTCCACGTCGACTGGATAATCAACTCCGCCGTCAGGGCGCGGCCGCTTTGCAGACTGTCGACCATCGCCTCGAAACTTTGCAGGGCAAACGCCTTGCCCTGCTCTGCGTTCAAGTCTTTGATACCGGTTGGCAGACCCGCGAGGAACTCGGCGAAGGCTTCGCGTTCGGCCACGGATTTCGCATCGATATAGGTCAGCGAGTGGTAGACCTCTGTGCTGTGCTCAGAGTTGCCATAGTTGATCTCACGAACCACATACGGGATCGGCAGGATTCGCGCCTTGGCACTGGCCAGCAGGAAATATACATGGCCGATTTCCTGCCACTGGAAACTGGTGCCCGGCGGCAATGCCGAATGCCAGGTTTTCATCAGGTCGGTACGGGTGACCGCGTAGAACGGCGGGATGTACTGACTCATGTAGTCGACGACGCGGTCCTGCGCCCGTTCGGACGCATAGTCTTCCTGCACTTTCTTGTCGCGGCGGTAGTAGCTCACGCCACCGCCCAGCGTCAGGTACATCATGCAGTAACCGTGGCACATGCCGTAATCCGGATTCGCCTGCAGGAAGCCCACCGACTCGGCCAGCGAATCGTGCAGGATGAAGTCGTCGTCGGCCGCCAGCACCATGTACGGCGTGGTCAGTTGCTCCACGCCATAGGCCAGCTTGGCCTGCATGCCCCAGTAGGCGAACTGCGGCACGTGGTGGTAATCAACTGCGGAGAAGTCGCCTTCCGGCCGCTCGGCCGTGGAGTCCAGCACCATGATTCTGCAGGGCAGGCTGCTGTAATACTTCACCGCCCGACGCAGGAACGCCGGACGATTGTGCGTAATCAGCACTACGGTCAACAGCTCGTTGAGCGGTAGCGTCAGTTCAGAACTGTACTTGCCTTGCATAACTTCTCTCCACAACCGGCGACTCGCCGAGACAACGCTTTGGTGATGTTGCGAATTAACGAACGCGACGCAGATAGCCGTCCGGCGCCACGGTGATCAACAGCTTGTTCTGCAACTGCACATCGATCTCGAAATCCTTGTTCTCTTCCAGGTATTTCCAAACGGCGGTCTTCGGGTTGTCGCCCGGACCCCATGGACGATCCGGGAAGAAATCGGCCGGCATGTCTTCAACCACGGTGTCCATCACCACGCAGTAGCTGTCGACCGAAACCAGTGGCGCGTAGAGGCGCAGCTCTTCGAGCACGTGGTCGTGGGTGTGGTTGGAATCGAGCACCAGAATGACTTTCTTGCCTTCGGCGGCAGCGCGAACCTGGGCGGCGATGGCCGGGTCGATGCTCGAACCTTCGATCATCTTGATGCGCTTGCTCATCGGGTGGCTTTCGATGGCTTCGCGGTTGTGCGCACGGATGTCCAGATCGATGCCCAGCACTTCGCCGTGACCTTGCAGTTCCAGCAGGGAGGCGTAGTAGATGATCGAACCGCCGTGGGCGATGCCGCACTCGATGACCAGATCCGGTTTCACCTGCCAGATGATTTCCTGCATGGCCATCATGTCTTGCGGCAGCTGGATGATCGGACGGCCCATCCACGAGAAGTGGTAGCTGTACTTGTGCTTGGCCGATTCGTTGAAGAAATCGCGGGCCAGGCCGGTGAGTTTCTGGTCGTCACCCTGCTGGGCGATCTGCTCGCGGCATTCGGCTTCGAAAGCTTTGTTGATGCTGTTGTCGGTCATTTTCAAAATCTCAAGGGTCACTGGAACGAAGCGCTGTCGACGGCGTGATAGACGTAACGTCCACCGGTCATCCGCTTGATCTCTTCGAGGTAATTGGAATTCATCACAAACAGGTTGGCGCCCTCGGGCAAGGCGTCCATCGCCTCTTGCGGCGAGGACACCCGGGCGCCGCTCAGGGGCAGGTAACGCCCCTGCTTGGCTGGGTTGATATCGACCACGCGATCCACCGCCACGCCGGCGCGTTGCAGGAACAGCGAATAGATCACGCCTTTGGACGAGGCGCCCCAGATCGCCGAACCCTGCTCGGGTGCACCCTGGATGATCTGCACCGCGCGCTCGAGGCTGGCGGTGAAATCGTCCGGCAAGGCCAGGCGTGGCACCGGTTGTTCCGGGGTCAGGCGCAACGTGGCAAGGTCAGCGACGATGTACAGGTATTGGCCACCGAACAGGTGACCGGCCTCGTGCACGGTGCCGAACATCCGGCGCAGGTCATCGAGGCGGAAGTAATTGACGTGCTCGTAGAACAGGTCGAACCAGGCGCGGTGTTCGAGGATCCAGTCGAAGCACGGCACTTCGATGTAGATCTGCCCGCCACCCTGATTGGCTTCGGCGATCACCGCCAGAAAACCCAGCGGATCCTGAATGTGTTCCAGCACATGACGCAGCACGATGGCGTCCGCCTCCAGGCCCAGGCCTAGGGTGAACGGGGCCTTGATCACGTCGGCGTTCTCGCCTTCGTAGGCCGGATCGATGCCGGTGATGCGATAACCCAGGCCCTTGAGCAGCTCCAGGAAATAGCCTTTGCCGCAGCCGACTTCGATCAGTTCCTGACCCTTGAAGTGCCGGGCAATGATGCATTCGACATCGCTCAGGTGCTTCTGGAACTGGCCGGAATGCGCCTGCTCGTTCTGGTAGTCGGCGTCGTAGCTGAGCTTGTCGGCGTCGAACGCCGCATTGAAGATCAGACCGCTGCGCTCATCCTGCACCAGCAACATGTCGGCGCTGGCCGATGCCTTCGCCGATTCGGGATCGGCAAAGGTGCGGTTTTGCAGCACCGGCAGGTCGGTGACCCGATACAACTCGTGCCTCATTGCGGCTCTCCCAATAACTGTTGCAGGCGCTCGGTCACCGCCCAGAACGCCAGCGGTTCGTGGGTCGGATACGGGTAGTGGCCGAGGTTCAGGCCGATGGTCGCGCCGCGTTCACGTACGCGCTGTTCAACCAGTGCCCGCACCGAAACCGGCTGGCCGCTGGCGCAGTTGATCGTGCCGTCGAAGTCGCGTTTGCGCAGGATCGCGGCGAGGTACGCGGTAGCCGTTTCAATCGCCAGGAAGTCCCGCAACTGTTCACCCGCCGACATGTTGAACGTCGTATCGCCGGCGTCGATTGCCCGGTCCAGCGCCGCCAACAGACTGTTGGGGTTCTGCCCTTCACCGTGCAGGTAGAACAGCCGTGCCCATTGCAGGGTGAACGGATACTCCTGCTGCAGATTTTGCAAAAACAGGTGCAGCGTGTGCTTGGCCAGACCGTAGGGATTGGCCGGCTGCGCGTCGTTCTGTTCGCTCAACGGGCCGCTCTGCATGCCGTACTCGAAGCACGTGCCAGTCACCAACACCTGCTTCACGCCCGCCTCTACCGCGCCTTTGATGAAGCGGTAGTCAGCCATCAGGTTGTGCTCGAAATGGAACAGCGCCCGATAGTTCGGCAACCCCGGCCAGGCCAGGTGCGCGAGTGCATCGACGCCCTTGGTCAGCGCCGCGACATTCAGATCCGCCGCGTGAATATCCGCGCTCACGAACTCGACGTCTTTGATCCACGGCATGTCCGCAGCTTTCTGCACATCGCGCGCAACCGCCCGCACCGTGCAGCCACGAGCCAGCAACGCCGCGACCAGATGACGACCGACGAAGCCCGTGGCCCCGGTGACCAGAACCTTCACAGCACGCTCAACTCAGGCACGGCGATCACGAAGCGTCCGCCCCACTGACGCACCTGAGCCAATTGCTGACTGACTTCGTGCAACAGGTTCCATGGCAGCACCAGCACGTAATCCGGCTTCTCGATATCGATCTGCGACGGCGCGACAATCGGGATGCGGCTGCCCGGCAGGAACTTGCCTTGCTTGTGCGGGTTGGCATCGGCGACCCAGGCCAGCAGATCCGGTTTGACCCCGGCGTAGTTGAGCAAGGTGTTGCCCTTGGCAGCGGCGCCGTAACCGACTACACGCTTGCCATAGGCCTTGGCCTGCAACAGGAAACGCAGCAGATCATGCTTGATACGTTCGGCAGCCGGCGCCAGCGTCGCGTAGTACCCGGAGGTTTTCACCCCAGCGTCGAGCTCGGCCTGCAACTGCTGTTGCACGGTCGGCTGCACTGCGCGGCGTTCGCCATCCTTGCGCTGGACGAACACCCGCAGCGATCCGCCATGGGTGGTCAGCTGGCTGACGTCGAACACTTCCAGGCCGTTGCGTTCGCACAGGGTCTGCACGGCGGTCAACGACAGGTACGAATAGTGTTCGTGATACAGCGTGTCGAACTGCGCGCCGGCCATCAGCGTCAGCAGTTGCGGGAACTCGAAGGTGGCGACGCCGGTCGGCTTCAGCAGCGTTGCGAAACCGCCGAGGAAATCGTTGATATCCGGCACGTGAGCGAGCACGTTGTTGGCGGCCATCAGGTCGGCGGCCCAGCCTTCGCTTTTCAGCTGGGCGGCGGTGTCGCGACCGAAGAACAGTTCACGAATCTCCAGACCTTTTTCCCGTGCTGCCTGCGCGGTGCTGCGGGTCGGCTCGACGCCCAGGCACTGGATGCCTCGACCGGCCACGTATTGCAGCAGGTAGCCGTCGTTGGCGGCGACCTCCACCATGCGGCTGTCGGCGGTCAGGCCGAAGCGCTCGACCATCTCGGCCACGTAGCGCTCGGCGTGAGCCAGCCAGGTACTGGAGAACGAACTGAAGTAGGCGTACTCGGCGTCGAACAGGCTGTCGGCCGAGGTGTAATCCTCGGTCTGCACCAGCCAGCATTGCTCGCACACGGCGACCTTCAGCGGTACCCATTGTTCGGCCTGCTCCAGCCGATCGGCATGCACGTAGGCGTTGGACGGTGGCGAGGTGCCGAGATCGATCAGCGGCAGGCTCAGCGGTGCAGCGCACCCACGGCAGTTCATAGACGCACTCCAGCAAAGTGTTGATCGAGCGCGGGATGGCTGGAATCACGCGCTGACAAATTATTGACAGGCAACGGCCAGGCAATCGCCAGCCGTGGATCGTTCACCGACAGACCGCCCTCGTGCTCCGGCGCGTAATCAGCGCTGTGCAGGTAAAGCAGCTCGGCGTCTTCGGTGAGGGTCTGGAAACCGTGGGCGAAGCCGGCCGGAATCAGCAGGCTGCGTCCGTCGCCGGCCTTCAGGTGCTCGGCGTGCCAGTGCAGGAAAGTTTCCGAGTCCGGGCGCAGGTCTACCGCCACGTCCCACACTTCACCGCGCAGGCAGGTGATCAACTTGGCTTCCGGCGCATTGGCATTCTGGTAATGCAGACCGCGCACGCTGCCCTTCTCGCGGGTGCAGGAATGGTTGATCTGGCGGATGTGGAATTCGCTGCCGAACGCTTTCAGGCTGCCTTCGCAGAACAGCCGGGCGAAGTGCCCGCGCTGATCTTCGAAGCGTCTGTGCTGGACGCTGAACAACCCGGCCAGCGGCAACGGTTTCAAGGAAAACTCGCTCACAGCGCGCCCCGGTACAGGTTCAGTTGGCCGAGGGTCACGGTGCGCATGTCGTCGCCGTTCTGCCACGCCAAGTGCCAGTCGAGGGTCTGGGTCAGGCATTGCTGCAACGTCCAGCGCGGTTGCCAGCCGAGCACCTGACGGGCGCGGCTGCTGTCCAGGCGCAGCAGACCGGCTTCGTGCAGGTCGCTCTTTTCGAGGCGCAGGCCACGGGCCTGAGGCCAGCGGTTGGAGAGCAGTTCGACCACTTCGCCGACGCTGCACATGTCCGCTTCACCCGGGCCGAAGTTCCACGCTCCGGCGTATTCCGGGCCTTGTTCGTAGAGCCCGGCGGCCAATTGCAGGTAGCCGGCCAGCGGCTCCAGCGCGTGCTGCCACGGGCGCACGGCTTGCGGGTAACGCAGGGTCACCGGCTCGTCTGCCGACCAGGCTTTCAGGACATCGGGAATCAGGCGTTCTGGGGCGAAATCACCGCCGCCCAACACATTGCCGGCGCGCGCAGTGGCCAGGGCCAGACCGTGCTCGGCGTACTTGTCGGCCGGGAAAAACGATGCCGCGTAAGACTGCGCCAGCAACTCGCAGCAGGCCTTGCTGCTGCTGTAAGGATCGTGGCCACCGAGGGCTTCGTCCTCGCGGTACGGCCACAGCCATTCCTTGTTGGCGTAGACCTTGTCGGTGGTCACCAGCACGCAGGCCCGCACGCAACCAACCTGACGAATCGCTTCGAGCAGGTTGAGGGTGCCCATGACGTTGCTGGAATAAGTGCCGAGCGGATCGCGATAACCTTCGCGCACCAGCGGCTGGGCCGCCAGGTGCAGGACGATCTCCGGCTCGGTGTCGGCGATGATCTCGAGCAAGGCGCCGAGGTCACGCAGGTCGCCGCGCTGGTCGTTGATGCCTTCGCTCACACGCGCCAGTTCGAACAGGCTTGGCTCGGTCGACGGGTCGAGGGAAAAACCGCTGACTTGCGCACCGAGGCTTTGCAGCCACAGGGTCAGCCAGCTGCCCTTGAAACCGGTGTGACCGGTGACCAGAACCCGCTTGCCGCGCCAGAATTCCGGACTCAGTCCCATTGCTTCCATGGGGCCTCCCCGCTCTGCCACAGCGCTTCGAGGTGGTTCTTGTCGCGCAGGGTGTCCATCGGATGCCAGAAGCCTTCATGCTCGAAGGCTTTCAGTTGTTCGTCCTGGGCCAGGCGAGCCAGCGGCTCCGCTTCCCAGGTGGTTTCGTCGCCAGCGATGTACGACAGCACTTTAGGCGACAGCACGAAGAAGCCGCCATTGATCCAGCCACCGTCGCCGCGCGGTTTTTCGGTGAAGCCAAGGACCTGATCGCCATGCCGCTCAAGGGCGCCGTAGCGGCCCGGCGGCTGCACGGCGGTGACGGTCGCCAGACGGCCATGAGCCTTGTGGTAGTCGACCAGTTGAGCAATGTTGATGTCGGAGACGCCGTCGCCGTAGGTGAAGCAGAACGCCTCTTCATCCTTGAGGTAACGGCCGGCACGCAGCAGACGGCCGCCGGTCATGGTTTCCTCGCCGGTGTCGATCAGGGTGACGCTCCACGGCTCGCTGTAGTTCTGGTGAACGTCCATGCGGTTGTTGCGCATGTCGAACGTGACGTCGGAGGTGTGCAGGAAGTAGTTGGCGAAGAAGTCCTTGATCGCGTAGCCCTTGTAGCCGAGGCAGATCACGAAGTCGTGGATTCCGTGGGCGGAATACTGCTTCATGATGTGCCAGAGAATTGGCTTGCCGCCGATCTCGATCATTGGCTTGGGCTTGAGGTGCGACTCTTCACTGATGCGCGTGCCGAGGCCACCCGCCAAAATAACTGCCTTCATCGTCTCCCCTCTTCTACGTCACAGGGCTTGGCCTCGCTGTTGCAGGCCTTTGCGGCTGAACCTTTGCCAGTCCGGGCGCAGGTGAATGACCGCGAGCGCTCGTTTTATGGCGATTTGAGGGGGACTTGCAGGAAACGCGCCAGCTCCACAGGCCCGGCGTCGGCGGGAAAATCCGGGCATGAAAAAAGGGATGAATCCGTTGCCGGATTCATCCCTTTCACCGCATTACGTCAATGACGCGAATGGATCAGCCAAACATCGCAAATCCGTCGACAGTCGCCGGCAGATCGTAGACCTGGCCGTCAGCGGTCTGCAGGTGTTCGATGTTGTTGAAACCGGCGTACCAGCCCTGCAGCTTCACGCCGCTGTCAGGAACGCCAGTGCTGCCGTCATTGGCGCTATGCAGATAGGCGTCGTCACCGATGCGGGTGACGTTCAACTGGCTGATATTGGCGAGGGTGTTCAGGATCAGGGTGTCATTGATATCCCAGCCCTCGTCCTGAATCGATACCAGCCCGGTGGTGTTCACGATGTAGGTATCGTCACCCATACCGCCCAGTGCGATGCCGCCAGTGCCCGATTGCCCCGGGAGATTGAGGTTCAGCACGTCGCTGCCGCTGCCACCGGACAACAGATAATGGTTGCCGGTACCGGTGAGCACATCAAAACCGTCATCACCAAAGGCACTGCCGTTGTGAACCGTGATGGTGTCACTGCCCTGGTCACCGTGGGCCACTGTACCCAGGTCATTCACAGCGCTGACGATAACATCATCGCCCGAGCCGCCAGACAGCATGTCGGCCTGCGCGACATCTCCGTCGAGACCGGATTTCAGTCCGCCGTAGAGGTGATCGTTGCCATCGTTGCCGTTGATCACATCGTCGCCGCTTCCACCTTCCAGGATCGCGTCCTCGCGGCCGGCATCCATCACGTCATTGAAACGACTGCCGCGCAGACCTTCGACGTCGTAATACATGTCCCCTTCAGCTGTACCGTTCTGGCCAATCCTCCACAGATTGACCACCACACCCGTATCGCTGTCGTCATAGCTGACGATGTCCGTTCCCGCGCCACCGATGAAGACATCCCGCCCGGCGCCACCGTAGAACAGGTCATTGCCGCTGCCGCCGAAGATGTGGTTGTCGGAATCGTTGCCATAACCGGTGAAATCGGCCGTGCCGGTGTAGGTCATTTTCTCGATGAACGGGTCCATCTTCATGACCGACAGGCTGGTGTACAGCTCGTCATAACCCATGCCTGAGTCTGACTCGATGATGGTCACCCCCTCGCTGTTGATCGTGTAGACGTCGCTGCCCCAGCCACCTTCGAAGGTCACGCCACCGGAGTTGGCGGTGAAGTGATCGTCCAGGTTCGTCCCCACAACCTTTTCTACATTGATCAAGGTGTCGCCCTCGGCGTAACCGCCGGAACCGAAGCCCTTGCCATCACGAAACTCGATGCTGACCGCATCGTTGGAAGGGCTGTAATCGACGGCGTCAAAGCCATCGGCACCGTCCATGGCCATCGCGCTTGCGCCGGCGAAGATCACGTCGTTGAAGTTCGAACCCTGCACGGCCTCGATGCTCGAGTAGGTATCGCCCCATGCAATGCCGGTGGCGCCCCAAATGCTGGAGAGCTCGATACTGACGCCTTCAAGGCTGTCGGTGTAGCTGACGGTGTCGAATCCCTCACCGCCAAAGAACTGGTCACCACCGTCACCACCCCAGAGAACGTCATTGCCGGCACCTGCGATAATCACGTTCGCCCCGGCATTGCCGTAGCCCTTGAAGTCGCCGGTGCCGGTGAAGGTCATCTTCTCGAGGAACGGGTCCATCTTCTGAGTATTGACGCTGGTGCGCAGCTCGTCATAACCGCCGTACTCGTCTTCGATAATCGACACGCCTTCGCTGCCGACGATGTACACATCATCGCCGTTATCGCCTGCCAGCGTGACGCCGGCGATCGAACTGGCGAGGGTGTCATTGTGGGCGCTGCCGATGACTTTTTCGATGCCGACCAGGGTATCGACGGAGCCATCCGCCTTGGTGACAGTGGCCAGTCCCTCGCGGAAATCGACGCTGACGCTTTGCGACATCGGCTGATAACTCACCGAATCAAACCCTTCCCCGCCATCCAGCAGATCGGACCCCGTGGTCCCCCAGATCTGATCATCCGACTCCAGTCCGTAGAGTTCGTCATTGCCTTCACTGCCGCCCATGACATCGGCTTCACTCGTTCCATAAAACACTGACATTTGCTACTTCCTTGCGTGGTTGAAAACCGGGTTCGCCCTCTCGGCCGCAGAGCACACACCTGCAACCGCATTGCGATTACAGCTGCCTGGTTCTGCTGTCAGCCGAACATCGCGAACGCATCACCGGACGTCGCCAGATCGTAGGTCTGGCCGTCGGCAGTCTGAATGTGTTCGATGGTGTTGAAGCCCGCATACCAGTCCGCCAGCTTCACGCCGTTGTCAGGGACACCGGTGCTGCCGTCGTTGGCGCTGTGGAGATAGACGTCGTCGCCGACGCGGGTAACGTTCAATTGGCTGGCGTTGGCGATGGTGTTCAGAATCAGGGTGTCATTCAGACTGATGCCACCATCCTTGATCGTCACCAGGCCAGAGGTGTTCACCACATAGGCGTCATCCCCTTCACCACCATCAGCAACGCCACCGGACTCTTGCTGGCCGAAAAGGTTGAGAATCAACCGGTCGTCCCCCTCACCACCGAACAGCGAATAGGTGCTGCCCTTGCCAGTCAATACGTCGTCGCCGACGCCGCCATCGGCGACGCCGTTGACCACGGTCAGGGTGTCGTTGCCAGCCTCACCGAAAGCCTGGGTGCCAAGGTCGTTTTCAGCGCTGACAATCACGTCATTTCCCAAACCGCCATATAACTGATCGGCCTGCGCATCGTCGGCCCCGCCTTCAAGGCTGAACGGTCCGATGTCCGACACCAGTCCGCCGTAGAGCGTGTCGTTGCCGTCACCGCCATTGATCAGATCGCTGCCGCGTCCGCCCTCCAGGTAGTTGTCGACCTCATTGCCGATCAGCGTGTCGTTGAAATGGCTGCCCATCACGCCTTCGATATTGGTCAACTGGTCATCCTGCGCATCGCCACCGATGTTAATGCCGGTTTGCAGGTTGACTTCGACCGCTGTCGCGCTGGTGAGATACCAGAGACTGTCGTGACCATCGCGGCCATCGACCACGTCCCCACCACCCCCACCGATGAAGGTGTCATTGCCGGCGGAACCGATGAAATAATCGAAATACTGACTGCCCTCGATCAACTCGATCCCGTTAAAAACAGGTACGGGATTCCATGGCTGGTAGGCAGCACCACTGAGGTCGAAAACTATCGGCATGTAGGCGTATTTGTAGCTGAGCAAATCCTGACCCGCTCCGCCATCCAGGCCGAGTTCCCAAACCCTGCCACTGGCGTAGAAAGTGTCGCCGAAGTCACTGCCACGGATGATTTCGATGTTCATGTACATATCGCCTTCGGCAATCCCGGAGAACTCTCGGGTCGCCCAGTTCAGCGTCATGGCAACTTTGCTGTCACCGTAGCTGAGCACATCGATACCGTCGCCACCGTCAAAGCTGTCGCCGTTACCACCGCCATACAGCACGTCATTGCCACTGCCGCCGACGATGAAGTTCCAGGTGTCGTTGCCGTAGCCGGTGAAATCACCGGTCCCGGTGTAGGTCAGATTTTCAACGAACGACTCCAGATGCATCGTCGACAGGCTGGTGTAAACGTGATCGGTGCCACCCAAGTAACCCTCGATTTCTTCGATGATTACGCCGGCACTATTGATGGTGTAGACATCATCCCCCCCGCCACCCGCCAAAGTCACACCACCGATGCTGGCTGTGAAGTGATCGGCCAAACCGGAGCCAATGATTTTTTCGATATTCAACAACCTGGAGTTACCGCCGATCTCGATATCCACCGGATAGGAGTATTGATAGCTGACCGTGTCGTAACCCTCGCCACCATCGAGGATAAACGCCTGGTCCTCAGGCTGATTGAAATAGAACACGTCGTCAAAGGCCGAGCCCTGAATGGCTTCGATACCGGTGAAGGTGTCCCCATAAGCGAAGGTCAGCCAGTCGAAGTTGGTGTAGTCATTGAATCTCACGCCCTCCGGGCTATCGCTGTAGCTGACGGTGTCGAAACCATCGCCGCCCACGAAGTGGTCGGCCCCGTCGCCGCCCCACAGCCAGTCGTTGCCGGCGCCACCGACGATCTCGTTGTCGGTGTCACTGCCGTAGGCCTTGAAATCCCCGGTTCCGGTGAAGGTCAACTGCTCGATAGAGGCATTAATCTTGATGGTATTGAGGCTGGTACGCACTTCGTCGTGGCCGCCGTAGCCCTCGTGGTCATCTTCGAGGATGGTCACGCCTTCGCTGCCGACGATGTACACATCGTCGCCCCAGCCTCCGTCCAGCGTCACACCGGAGAGGTTGGCGGTGAAGGTGTCGTTTAGATTGGTACCGATGACTTTTTCGATATTGAGCAAAGTATCGCTCTTGCCGTCGACACCCGTGACAGTCGACGCACCCGCGCCGATCTCGACATTTACCGCCGAAGGAAGCCCGCTGTAGTCCGCCGTATCAAAGCCTTCCCCACCATCGAGCAGATCCGATCCGTCGGTCGCCATCAACTGATCATCCGACTCCAGTCCGTAGAGTTCGTCATTGCCATCGGTGCCCAACAGGATGTCCGCGTCACTTGTTCCATTGATTACTGACATTTGCGTCTTCCTTGCGTTGTTGTTGAATCGGGAAACCTGCCTCCCGGGCACAAGCCGATCACGCCAGCAGCAACCGTCCGAGGTCAGCGAATAGAGAAGTATCGACAGGAAAATTCCGATTCTTGAGGCTCTGCGGTGAAAAAAGTATCGATACCGATACAAACAGAATCTTGAAGACGCAAAAAAGGCGACTCGAAAGTCGCCTTTTTTTCAGCAGTGCCGGTCAGTCGGCCAGCCAGCCGTTTTCCCAGTACCGCAGGTTGTCGCCGCGCAGCACGTAGTCGCGCAGTACGACTTCACGCAGCTGATCACCCATGCGGTAACTGGCATCCGGGTCGGCCAGGTGCATGCGGATCGCTTGCAGCCACTCCTCGGTGGAGTTGGTCTTGACCCGGGTGCACGGCAGGTAACCCTGATAGGCCTCGGTATCGGTGCAGACCACCGGATAACCGCACGCGCCGTACTCCAGCAGGCGCAGGTTGCTCTTGCAGTCGTTGAAGATGTGGAACTCCAGCGGTGCCAGGGCCAGGTCGAGGTTGAGGCTGGCCAGTTTCGCCGGATACACATCCAGCGGGATCACGCCGTGGAACTCGTGCATGTACGGAAGCAAGTCATCCGGGCACATGCCGAAGAACACCCAGTCGACCTCGTTTGCCAGTTCACGGACCACATCGGCAATCACCGCCAGATCACCGTGGTGGCTGGTGCCGCCGCCCCAGCCGACCCGCGGCTTTTTCGAGGTGCGACGCTGGCTGCGCAAGTCGGTCCACAAGTGCCGCGACAACATGTTCGGTACGACCCGGATGTCGTGATGCATGTCCGACAGAACGTTGGCCAGCGGTTGGGTAGACACCACCACCCGATCGCACAGACCGATCGCCCGCCGCACCAGCCGCTCCATTTCCTGCTTGTTCGGCATGTTGCGAATGTGCGCGTTGCGATGAGGGACATCGATGACATAGTCATCGAGCTCGTAGATCCGCCGGGCGTTGAAAAAGTTTTTCAGCGGTGGAATTTCATCGATGGCACTTTCCGAATAGCGCCCCTGCAATACGATCACATCGGGGGCCTGCCGCTCGATGTCGATGATCGAAGGCAAACCGTAGCAGATCCGCCCCTCGGCACGGTTGGCCGCCTCCAGTTCGATCATCGGTTGGCTGATGCGATAGTGACCAATGGCGGAAGCGTTGATGGGCACCGCCAGCACATTCGGCAACTGTTTGCGCGAAAACGGACTCCAGCCGGTACGCAGGCCCGGCTCCAGACTGAAGCTGGTCGCACCGACACCCTGCACCGCCAGATTGACGTTGAACGCAGGATCGCGCGCAATCAGTGGCAACCAGCGCTTGTAGAACGTTTCGTGCTCCTGAATCTGCAGTTGCTCTTCTTCTGCCGTGGCCTCGGCCGTCGGCCGCGCGCCCAGGGCCAGCATGGCATAAGGAGTCCAGACCACCAGGTAACCTTCCCGGCCGACGCGCAGACACAGATCCGCCACATTGAGGGCCTGCGCCAGATCCTGTTCGTCGAGCCCGTTGACAGCTTCGTAGACAGACTTGCGAATCATCAGGCAATCACCGCCGACCGCACTCAGGTCATGCACCGCCTGCAAGCGGAACATGTACCCGTCCGCCTGCAACGACTGACCATAGAAAGGCAATCCCACGGCGCCTTGCATGCCCAGAATCAGGCCGGCATGCAGTACGCAACCGTCCGGATTGTACAACTTGGCGCCGACGACCCCGACTTCCGGACGCTGCGCATGATTGAGCAGTTCGTCCAGCCAGTCGGACTGGGTGATCACCGCAAAGGTATTGAGCATCAGCACGTATTCGCCGCGGGCCTGCCCTACCGCAAAGTTGTGCGTGGCGGCTGCATTGCCCTGTTGCGCGAAGCTCAGCACGCGAACCCGGTCGCTGCCCAGTTGCGCCATGCCGTCCAGCCAGGCCAGCGCTTCGGCACTGGTGCTGCCGTTATCGACCAGGAGCAGCTCGTACTCGGTGTAGGCGGTTTTTTCCAGCAGCGTCTCGACGCAACGCTGCAAGGCGGCGGTCTGGTCCCGGGTCACAATGATGACCGACACCAGCGGACGCCGGGCGTGATGATAGTCGACACGATTGAGCAGCTCGCAGCTGCCACGGCGAATGTCGTGGGCCAGACCCAGACGCTGCAGATGCGCTTCAAGCACGCGCGGATTCTGTTCGAGGACGCCCGGGGCCGCCAGCCACTTCGACAGGTCGAAAGGCGACTCCAGCATGACCTCGGCAATGTGGCCGACAACCTGTGTGCTATCGCTCTCGACCAGACGCCACAACACATCGTGCGGCGCGAGCTGAGCGAAGTCAGGTGCAAAACCACCGAGCGCCAGAAAACGCTCACGCTCGAAAGCCAGTGCCCGGCCCACATAAGGGTAGCTGCGCATCAGGTCGAGGTTGAAATCCGGCTTGAACGCAGGTTCTGCCGACTCCCCGTCACGCAAGCTGCCCTCGTCGCTGTACAGACATTTCAGTGACGGGCAATGCACGATGCGCTCGGCCATGACCAGCAACGCCGGCGCCACCAGCCGATCACCCGCCTGCAACAGGTAGAACCAGTCGGCTCCCGCCAGTTGCGGCAGCAGCGTATTGATCTGCTCCATGCCGTCGTCTTGCAAAGGCATGCGGAACACCCGCCCGTCCAGCTCGGTTTCGGTACACGAGGCGGACAGGACAAGGATCAGCTCCGGCGGATAATCCTGAGCGGCAAGCGATGCCAGTGTGCGTTCGACACTGTCACGACTGCCCTGCCCGTCGATGACAATCGGCACGATCCGTGGTTGATGCGACCAGCCGGCCAGGGTTTCCGGCAGCAACGTGCGCTGACCTTCAGTCAGCACTCGGCAATTGAGCCACTGAGCGTAGAGCTCGGCAAAACTCCAGCTGTCGATGCCGACACTCCACTCCTGACGGCTCTGTTTGGAGCCCAGGGTGCGACTCAGCGGCAGCTCTTCCCAGACCCGCGGAGACTCATCGGCCTTGCTCAGCGGAACATAGCGAACCCATCCCGGCGCCGGCGCGGCTTCGCCGCTGCGCGATTTGAGCATCTGCAGCATCCACTCACGCTCGACCTCGAGCGCGTCTTTCATCGGCTGTTGCGCACTCAGACGTTCCGGGTAGAGCCGCTCGGCGCTGAGCACGTTGTTGGAGACGGCCAGATTGCCGCGCCGCAGCAGGCAGACGTACAGGGCAAAATCCAGCGACGCGACGAAGCAGTGACCTTCCTGAGTCAGCGCCGGCAACAGCTCTTCAACGTCGGCACGCCGGAACAGTGCGTTGGTGAATCCACCGAGGACGTTGACCGGGAATTTCTCGAAGATGCCCAGCAGATCGTCGCCCTTGAACAGACCGCTGTGCGGCGACAACGATGTGTTTTCCAGGCGCGCGGGCAGGATGATGTCCTGCGCATCCCAGAACAGTCGCTGGGCCAGTACCAGCCTGACCTCTTCACGCATCATCTCCTGGGCCTGCTGCCGGATGCAGTCGGCATACAAGTGATCGTCGTCGCACAGGAACTTGATGAACTCGCCCTGCGCCTGACTCAGGCACGCCTTGAGGTTGCCGATCATTCCCAGGGTGCGCGGATTGCGCACGTAGCGCACCTCGACGCCGGACTGCTCGATGACCGACGCGACGATGCGTTCGATCTCGGAACCCCGACTGTCATCGCAGACGATGATTTCCAGAGGGCTGTAAGTCTGGCTGACAGCACTGTTCAATGTCCGCTCGAAGAAGCGCGGATTGAAGGCAGGAATGACGAGGCTGACAAGGGGAAGTGAATTCACGGCGGACTCGCAAGCGGCGGGAACCCGCCCGGAACAGCGAGCCCTTTGAAACCGCAAAAAAAGACGATTGATACAGAGCGGTCAGAGCAAACGGGCGCTTGCGCGCCCGTTCAGGATCAGATCTTGTTGAACAGGCCCAACTGAGAGATTTTGCTGAACGCCAGTTGCGAGGCCTGCAGCATGGTCTGCTGCAAGGTCAGACGGGTCATCACTTCGGCCGGATCCGAATCACGGATCGTGCCCTGGGTGGTGGCGTTCGCCAGTTGCAGGCTCTGGTTGGTGGTGCTCTGGTCATCCAGCGACTGCCCGCGGGCACCGATGGACGTCACCGCACTGCCGATCTGGTTGGCGGCACTGTCGATGTTGCCCAGTGCCGACTCCATTGCCCCCTGGAATTTCTGCTTGGCCACCGGATCACCGTCGATCGGGGTGTTCAGCGCCGTGACCATCTGGCCCAGGGTGTCGAGCACGTTCTGGGTCTGGTGGTTGTTGGACTGGATCGAGAACTGGTCACCGGCCGCGGGCGTGCCGCCGAGGGCGAAGGTCACACCCGCTGCCGTGGCGTTGCCGCCAGCCACGGTACCCGACGAGATCGGCTTGCTGTCGGCAGTGACAGGCGCCGCGTACAGGTCGAACGCAGTGGCGCTGGTGAACTTCAGGACTGCGCCGCCGCCCGACGGGAAGGCCGCGTCGTAGGCTGCCTGGTTGGTCACGCTGGAACCGGTGATGACCGCGGTCGACGGGTTGCCCGGGCTGCGCGAAGTGGTGAACGAGTCCGGCGAAGCCGACAGCTGGAAGCTGTGGCCGGCAATGACCGCGTCCGGGTTGGTGTCGCCGGCCTTGAGGTTGATGTTCAACTTCATGTCGACGCCACGGAAGCTGACCGTCTGGTTCGCGCCGTTGCTGTTGCTGATCAGACCGTTCTGGCTGGCTTCGGCCGTCACATCGTTGCCCAAGGCATCGGTAATCTTCAGCTGAGTGCTGCTGATGAAGTCCACGGTGTACGGCTGGCCGGCCGTGAACTTGGAGTTGTAAGTCGCCGCGCTGCCAACGACACCGTTGGTCAGCACAACGCGACCGTCATCAACGGCCGGAGCCGTCATGTTGGTCTGGGTGCGCGCAGTATTGATGGTCTGCTGGAAAGCATCCCAACCGGTGGTGTTAGTGGCCACCGACAAACCATCGCCAATGCCCAGGTTGATCTGGGTCTGGTCACCGTTGTAGGTGTAGGTGCCATCGGCGTTCTGCGAGTACGGCGCGGTATCGGTTTTCGAACCGGAAAACAGGTAATTGCCGTTGGCGTCCTTGGAGTTCATCAGGCCCAGCACTTGTTGCTGGATCTGGCTCAGCTCGGCGGCGTAAGCCTGGCGGTCCTTGTCGGTGGCGATGCCGTTGTTGGCTGCCAGCCCGATCTCCTTGGCGCGCTGCAAGGCGTCGGTGATGGCCGTCAGCGTAGATTCCTGAACAGTCAGCGAGCTCTTGGTGGTGTCGATGTTGCCTTTGTACTGATCGAGCATCGCGGCCTGCTGACCCAGGCGCAGCAAACGACCAGCCCCGATCGGATCGTCGGCGGCGGTGTTGATGCGCTGCAGGCTGCTGGCTTCGTTGGCGGTCGCGACCGTCTTGCTGTAGTTGCGCTGATATTGGGCAGCTTGTGTCGCGTAATACTGGGCGGTGGAAATGCGCATGAATTACGGCTCCTTAAAGGCTGTTGATCAGCGTGGCGAAGGTTTCCTGCGCAGCTTTGATGATCTGCGAAGACGCTGTGTAGTACTGCTGATACTTGACCAGGTTGCCGGTCTCTTCATCCAGGTTGACCTGGGACAGCGAGTCCCGCGCACCCTGGGCCTGATCCAGGATCACCGTGGTGGCCGCACCGTCGGACTTGCTCTGGGCCGCCTGGGTACCGACGTTGGTCACCAGTTTGTTGTAGGCGTCGGTCAGGCTGATGCCCTTGCTCGCCGTGCCGGTGTCGACGGTCTGTTTGGTCTGCAAACCGACCAGTGCCTGGGCGTTGCGGTTGTCCGAAGAAGCTGCGCCGGTCAGGTTGATGGTGAAGGTTTCGCCGGACTTCGGCGTCGCGCCCACGGTGGTCTGCACGGTGAAGGTCTTTTGCACGTTCGGGATGACCGTGGTGTCCATCACCGGGGCACCGGTGGAGTCGACCATGCCGATCTTCAGGTTCAGGGTGTTCGCCTGACCGGGAACGATGACGCCGGAACCGATCGTGGCACCCTTGGCATCAACCATGTTGTAAGTCTGGCTGCCGCTGGTGGTGGCACCGAATACCAGTTTGACCGGGGTCGAATACTTGAGCGCGTTCTGCAGCTCCGCCTGGGACGCCGGGTTGTAGATATCGACAACGTCAGTCAGCGTCGGTTGGGTGTAGGTGCCTGAGTTGTTGGCACTGGCCACGCCGGTCAACGGTGCGGCTGCCGCGATTTTCTTCGGGTCGGTGAGCACGGTCTGGATGCTGGCCGCCGCGTTGCGGGTCGGGGTGACCTTGAACGTGTCGCCGGCACTCAGGGCACCACCGTTGAGGGCCAGGGTAAAGCCGTCGATCACTGGTGGCGGCGTGGTCGTGGTGCTGAACGAACCCATGTCGGTGCCGTCGGAGCGCTTGACCGTGTAATTGGTCGCGCTGGTGAAGGTGACCTGGTAGTCGCTGGTGGTCAGCTTGCCGGTGTCCTTGATGGTGACATCAAGGTTGCCCGAACCTGCGCTGTTGCCGGACTGGGCAATACTGCGCTGGCTGATCAGGGCGGCACTGTTGATGTCGTTGAAAATCGCCGCGCCGAAGTCACCGTTCTTGTCGATGCCCTGGGCTTGCTGGCGGTTGATCTGGTCGGCAACGACCAGTGCCACACGGCCCAGCTCGTTGAGTGCAGGATCGAGCACTTCCTTGCGATAAGTCAGCAGACCGCCGATTTCACCACCGGTCATCGCCGAGGTGATGTCGATGGTGCTCGAACCACGATCCATCTGGATGCCCATGCGCGATGGGTCACCCTTGAGCGGCACGGTGCTCAGGGTATTGGTGGTATTGCCGATGACCAACGGTTGGCCGCTGCCGATGTAGATGTCGAAGCTGGTGCCACGCTCAACGACTTGCGCGCCGGTCAGCTCGGAGAGCTGACGCACGGCTTCGTTACGGCTGTCGAGCAGATCGTTCGGCTGGCCGCCGCTGGTGGAGATCTCGCCGATCTTCTGGTTCAGCGTGGCAATCGAGGTCGCCAGCTTGTTCACCTGGGACGCCATGTCGGACAGGTTGCCATTGAGCGTAGCGTTCTGATCGTTCATCTGCTTGGCCAGCGCGTTGAAGCGACTGGTCAGGGCCTGCGCGCCGGTCAGTACCGACTGACGGGAAGTGTCGTCGGTGGCCGAGGTCGATACGCCTTGCATCGAGGTGAAGAATTTCTGCAGCACGCCGGTCAGGCCGGTGTTGGTGTCGGACAGCGAGCCGTCCAGTGCGGTCGCCTGCGCACCGAAAGCGGCGGCTTCGCTATTGAGCGACGTGGCGGTACGCAGTTGAGATTCAAGGTAGGAGTTGTACACCCGGCGCACGTCGGCCAGGGTCGTACCGGTACCGATGAACACGTTACCGTATTGAATCGAGGACTTGGTGCCCTGCACGGTTTGCTGACGCGAATAACCGGCGGTGTCGACGTTGGCAATGTTGTTACCCGTCACAGCCAGAGAGGATGAACTCGCGGCCAACCCCGACATCCCGATATTGAGCAAACTCATGATTCAAACCTTACCTTGTGTTTATAAGGGCGTTGTTGAAACGCCGGCCGCAGCGTAGTTCTGATTGACCGTCATCTGCCTGGCAATCTGCGAAATCTTCGTCGCGTAGTTCGGGTCGGTCGCGTAACCGGCCTTCTGCAATTCGCGTACAAACTGTTCTGGGTTATCGGCCGACTTCAGCACATCTTGATAGCGATTATTGCTCTGCAGCAACGTCACCAGATCGTGGAAGCTGTCCTTGTACGAGGCATAGGAACGGAACTCGGCCGTCTCCTTGACCATCTGCCCGTTGCGGAATTCGCTGGTGATCGCCCGGGCCGAATCGCCCTTCCAGTTGCTGCTCGCCTTGATGCCGAACAGGTTGTGACTGCTGCTGCCGTCCTGGGCGCGCATGACCGATTTGCCCCAGCCGGTTTCCAGCGCAGCCTGAGCCACCAGATAACGCGGATCGACGCCAATTCGCGCGGCGGCTTCCTGCGCCATCGGCAGCATGGTGTTGACGAATTCGTCGGCGTTGCCGAACGCTTTCTTCGCCGGTGCCAGCGGGATCTGCGCCATGGCGCGACCGTAAATCTGCATCTGCCCGCCCGAAGCTTTATCTGCCTCGGCGCGGTCCAGCCAGTCGCCGTTGTACAGCGGGCCGGAACCGGTGACAGCGGCGGTCGTGGCGCGTTGCGGCAGTTGAGTGGCCGCCGCCGGCGTGGCCGAAGGCACCAGACCTGCGAGCAAGCGGTCCGCCAGTTTCGGCGGCAACGCCAGACGACGCTGGTTGATCATTTCCATGTCGTTGCGATGGGTCAGCTCGGTGTTCGGCGCATGCACCGAACGCGATGCCCACAGCGGACGCTCACCACTGAGTCGCGACAACGGGCCATTGGTGGCCACGGTGCCGGCGGCAATCGGCGTGGCCACGGCAGCGGCCTTGACCCTGGCTTCTTCCTGCTTGGCGGCGGATGCGGCCGCAGCCTCGCCCGGCGCCATCGGTTTGTTCTTCGACATCTGGCGCATCAGCACGTCGGCCAGGCCGATACCCCCGCCCTCGCGGGACATGGAGACCGCCAGTTGCTGGTCGTACATTTCCTGATACTGCTTGGCTGCCGGCGTGTTGAGCGGGTTGTCCTGGCCCAGCGCTTCGGTGGCCGAGCGCATCGACTTGAGCATTTCACCGAGGAACAGCGATTCGAATTCCTGCGCGACCTTGCGCATGTTCGCATCGCTGTTCTTGTCGCCGACCTTGAGCTGGTTCAGACGATTGAGGTCGGAGTACGAACCCGAATCGCTGCTGCTGACCAGACCGCTTTTGCGCATATCCATGGTCGGCGTCCTCAGATCACGATCAGGTCGGCTTGCAACGCGCCGGCCTGCTTCAGTGCTTCAAGGATGGCCATCAGGTCACCCGGCGCGGCGCCGACCTGGTTCACCGCACGGACGATCTCGTCGAGGGTGGTACCCGGGCCGAACTTGAACATCGGCTTGGCTTCCTGTTCGGCATTCACCCGCGAGCGCGGCACTACGGCGGTCTGGCCGTTGGACAGCGGGCCCGGCTGGCTGACGATCGGGTCCTCGGTGATGGTCACGGTCAGGCTGCCGTGAGTCACAGCGGCCGGCGAGACCTTCACGTTCTGGCCGATGACGATGGTGCCGGTACGCGAGTTGATGATGACTTTCGCCACGGCCTGACCGGGATCGACTTCGAGGTTTTCCAGGATCGACAGATAGTCGACGCGCTGGCTCGGATCGAGCGGCGCGGTCACACGGATCGAACCGCCGTCGATGGCCTGGGCCACGCCTGGGCCGAGCATGTCGTTGATCTTGTCGACGATGCGCTTGGCGGTGGTGAAGTCGGAACGGTTGAGGTTCAGCGTCAGGCTGTTGCCCTGGTTGAAACCGCTCGGCACCGAACGCTCGACCGACGCACCGCCAGGGATGCGACCGGCCGACGGAACGTTGACGGTGATCTTCGAACCGTCACGACCTTCAGCATCGAAACCGCCGACCACCAGGTTGCCCTGGGCGATGGCGTAGACGTTGCCGTCGATACCCTTGAGCGGGGTCAGCAACAGGGTGCCGCCGCGCAGGCTCTTGGAGTTACCGATGGACGACACGGTGATATCGACCTGCTGACCCGGTTTGGCGAACGCCGGCAGATCGGCACTCACCGACACTGCCGCAACGTTTTTCAGCTGCACGTTGCCCGATCCCGGCGGCACCTTGATGCCGAACTGCGAGAGCATGTTGTTGAAGGTCTGCAGGGTAAACGGGGTCTGCGTGGTCTGGTCGCCGGTGCCGTTAAGACCGACCACCAGGCCGTAGCCGATCAACTGGTTGGAACGCACGCCGGAAATGCTGGCGATGTCCTTCAACCGTTCGGCTTGTGCATTGAAGGCCGCCGACAACAGGAACGCGGCCACCATGAGACTTCTGAAATTCAACGTAGCCACCTAGAAAGGGAACAGCGGGCTGAGGAAGAAACGGTCGAACCAGCCTGGCTGACTCGCATCGGCGAACGAACCGGTGCCCGAGTAGGTGATGCGCGCATCGGCGACCCGGGTCGAGGACACGGTGTTGTCGGTGGCGATGTCGTCGGCACGCACGAGACCGGCGATCCGCACCAGCTCGTCGCCGGTGTTGAGGGTCATCCACTTCTCGCCACGCACGGCGATGATGCCGTTGGGCAACACGTCGGCGACGGTCACGGTGATCGAGCCGGTCAGGGTGTTGCCCTGGGCGGCCTTGCTGTCACCCTTGGTCGCGCGGTCGCCTTCGTAGCTGGCACTCAGGCTCAGGTCATTGCCGCCGATCGGGTTGTTGGTGGTTGCACTGCTGCCGAACAGCGACGTCAGGCCGATGCCGGTCTTGCTGTTCTTGGCCACCTGAGAGTTGGCGTTCTTGCTGGCCTGGGTTCTCTCGTTCAGGGTGATGGTGATGATGTCACCGACCCGGAACGCCTTGCGGTCGCTGTACAGGTTCTGCTCGAAACCGGCCTGATAGATCGAGCCGTTGTTGGCGGCCGACGGCAACGGTGTGCGCGGCAACACCGGGGCGTAGTAAGGATCATTGGGCTTGGGCGTCGGAGCGACGCAGCCCGCGAGCGAGACGACCCCGCTCAATGCCACAACAGATACAAAGCGCTTCATGACCCTTACCTCACGGTGTTGCAGGCAGCCTCATGGCCGCCTCATAGACTTGATTACAGATTCTGCGTTACGAACGAGAGCATCTGGTCGGCGGTGGAGATCACCTTGGAGTTCATCTCGTACGCGCGCTGGGTGGTGATCATGTTGACCATCTCTTCCACGGTGCTGACGTTGGAGGTTTCCAGGGTGTTCTGCAGGGTGGTACCGAAACCGTTCAGGCCCGGCGTACCGACTTGCGGTGCACCGGAAGCGGCGGTTTCCAGGAACAGGTTGTTGCCCACCGCTTGCAGACCGGCCGGGTTGATGAAGTCGGCGGTTTGCAGGTTGCCGATCACTTGCGATGCGGCGTTGCCGGCGGTGGTGATCGACACGGTGCCGTCACGACCCACGGTGAAGGTCTGGGCGTTGTTCGGGATGACGATGGCCGGTTCCAGGGCGAAACCGCTGGCGTTGACGATCTGGCCGTTGGAGTCGAGGTGGAAAGTACCGTCACGGGTGTAGGACGTGGTGCCGTCCGGCTGCAGGATCTGGAAGAAACCGCGACCGTCGATGGCCATGTCCAGCGGCTGCTCGGTGGTTTGCAGGCTGCCGGCGGTGAAGTTTTTCTGGGTGCCGACGATGCGCACACCGGTACCCACTTGCAGACCCGACGGCAGTTCGCTGTCTTGGGTCGACTGAGCGCCTGGCTGACGCTTGATCTGGTACAGCAGGTCCTGGAACTCGGCGCGGTCACGTTTGAAACCCGTGGTCGACACGTTCGCCAGGTTGTTGGAAATGGTGGTCAGGTTGGTGTCCTGGGCGGACAGACCGGTTTTGGCAACCCATAGAGCCGGAAGCATTCGATTCTCCTCGTGCGCCTGTTTTACGGCGCGACGTTCTGATAATTAGCTGATCTGCAAGACCCGAGCCATGGCCTGGTCGTCGTCTTTGGCGGTGTTCATCATCTTGACGTGCAATTCGAATTGCTTGGCCAGGGCCAGCACCGACGTCATTTCTTCCACGGCATTGACGTTGCTCGATTCCAGGAAACCCGACACCAGTTTGACGTTGGCATCGGCCGGCGCAGGCTGGCCGTCCTTGGTGTAAATCGAACCGTCCAGGCCCTTGTTCATGTTCTTGATGTCCGGATTGACCAGCTTGATGCGGTCGACTTCGGCCATGACGCGCGGGCCCTCGCCCATCGCTCGAATACTGATGGTGCCGTCTTCGCCGACTTCCACCTGCTGCTCCGGCGGCACCGCGATCGGCCCGCCATTGCCCATGACCGGCATGCCGTTGCCGGCACGCAACACGCCGAGGGCATCGATATTGAGGCTGCCGGTGCGCACGTAACTTTCACCGCCATTGGGGTTCTGCACGGCGATCCAGCCGTTACCCGACACGGCGACGTCGAGGTCACGACCGGTCTGCACCAGCGAGCCCGGCGTGAAGTCGGTGGCGGGCCGTTCGCTCATGGCAAACGCACGCGCCGGAAAGCTGTCACCGAACACCGGCATCGAACGCGCCTGCTCCAGGTCGCGCTGAAAACCGTTGGTGGAGATGTTCGCCAGGTTGTTGGCATGAGCCTTTTGCGCCAGTGCGTTCTGGCTGGCGCCGGTCATTGCCACATAAAGGTACTTGTCCACACTCTTTCCTCTGCATGCCGGACGTTTGCCGCCCACCGCTGTACTGCTGAGCCATAAGCAATTTGCAGACCAACTTTTTTCTGGCGGCCCACGACCCGGTAAACAAAGGACTTGAGGGATTTTGCGGGGAGAAGGGAAATGTATCGAAGACGAAAAACCGGCGGTGTCATGCCGCTTGGCGGCAAACACCCGATCCGGCCGTGATCACTCCGACGCGTCCTTGCCGACTTCGTACTCACGCAACTTGTTGGCGATGGTCGTATGGGAAACCCCAAGCCGCTTGCCCAGTTGCCGACTGCTTGGATGTTCGGAATACAAGCGTTCCAGCACCGCTTTTTCGAAGCGCCCGACAATCTCGTCCAGCCCGCCTTCGAGGGAAAAATCGCCAAGCGGCTGACGCACACCGTAATCCGGCAGGCGAATGTGCTCGGCCTTGACCGTGCCGCCGTCGCACAGCGAAACCGCCTGGAACAGCACGTTCTCCAGTTGCCGCACGTTGCCCGGCCAGTGGTAGTGACTGAGCCGATCCATCGCCGCCGGCGCCAGTTTCGGCAGCGGGCAGCCGATCTGCCGACTGGCCTGATCAAGAAAGTGCTCCACCAGCGGCGTCAAACCGTCGAGGCATTCGCGCAGTGGCGGGATGTGCAGCGAAAGCACGTTCAAGCGGTGATACAGATCCTGGCGAAATTCGCCGCGCGCGCACAGCTCCGACAGGTCGACCTGGGTTGCGCAGATCACCCGCACATCGAGGTAAACCTCTTCATCACTGCCCACCCGCCGAAAGCAGCCGTCCTGCAGGAATCGCAGCAGTTTCACCTGCAAGCGCGGGCTCATTTCGCCGACACCATCGAGGAACAGCGTGCCGCCCGCCGTCAGCTCCAGCAGCCCGAGCTTGCCTTCGGCCCGAGCGCCTTCAAAGGCACCGGGGCCGTAGCCGAACAGTTCGGTCTCGGCCATCGACTCCGGCAACCCCGCGCAGTTGAGCGCCATCAACGGTGACTGACCGCGCGGGCTCGCCAAATGGCAGGCCCGTGCCAGCAATTCCTTGCCGGTGCCGGTTTCGCCCTCAATCAACAACGGCGCATCCAGCGGTGCCATGCGTCGCGCTTCGCGCACCACCGCCGCCATCACCTTGGAGCTCTGGAAGATGCTGTCGAAGCCACGCAACTCTTGTTTGCGCACGTTATAGATGCGCTCGCCGACCCGGTCCGCGCGGTGCAGCGTCAGCACAGCACCAGCCATGGCCTCGCTGTCGTCGTGTTCCGATTGCAGCGGCGCGATGTCGGCCAGAAAGATGTCGCCCTTGACCTTGACCCGCATGCCGTTGATTCGCGATTTGTTGGCGCGCACCAGTTCCGGCAGATCGAAATCCTCGGCGTAACGCGACAACGGAATCCCCGGCACCTCGTCCACCCGTACCCCGAGCAACTGCGCTGCCGCACGGTTGGCGGCAACGATGGAGCCGCCCATGTCGATCGACAGCACCGGAAACTCCAGCGCGCCGAGCAGCGCATTCAACTCCATGTGCCGCCGCTCGCTGGGCATCAACCCTACCCGCTTGACGCCGAACACCCCGGCAATCGCCTCGAACTTGGGTCGCAGCGCCTGGAACTGAATGTTGATCAGGTTCGGGCAATGCAGGTAGATCGCGTTGCCATGCTCACCGCCCACCTCGCCACGGGCGACGTTGATCCCGTACTCCACCAACAGATTGAGAATGTCGCGCAGGATGCCGATGCGGTTCTGACAATGGACTTTGATACGCATATAAAGGCCCGAAACAGGTGAAGAGCCGGTCTGACGCCGGAATTTTCTGCGCAGTGCGCAAGATAGTCGTCAAGATTATGTGACAGCCATTGGCCTTTTCAAACCCGACAGTCACCGCAAACACGACTTATCGCACGAAGCGTAACGAAAATTTTACGAATTTAAGGGAGTTTTCCTACTCGACCAGTCTTCAACCTGCTGCAACAACGAACATTCCGGGGTATTTCTCAGTCCATCGCAGGACATAACAAGAACGAAATTCCCCTCGCAGGAGAGCAGTATGAAGCAGACGCAATACGTGGCCCGCGAGCCCGATGCGCAAGGTTTTATCGACTACCCCGCCGAAGAACACGCGGTGTGGAACACGCTGATCACCCGCCAGTTGAAAGTGATCGAGGGTCGTGCGTGCCAGGAATACCTGGACGGTATCGAAAAACTCGGTCTGCCCCACGACCGCATTCCGCAACTGGGCGAGATCAACAAGGTGCTCGGCGAGACCACCGGTTGGCAGGTTGCCCGCGTCCCGGCGCTGATCCCTTTCCAGACCTTTTTCGAATTGCTCGCCAGCAAGCAGTTTCCGGTGGCCACGTTCATTCGTACCCGTGAAGAACTGGACTACCTGCAGGAGCCGGACATTTTCCACGAGATCTTTGGCCACTGCCCGCTGCTGACCAACCCGTGGTTCGCCGAATTCACCCACACCTACGGCAAACTCGGCCTGCAGGCGACCAAGGAAGAACGCGTTTATCTGGCGCGTCTGTACTGGATGACCATCGAGTTCGGCCTGGTCGACACCCCGCAAGGCAAACGCATCTACGGCGGCGGCATCCTGTCTTCGCCGAAAGAAACCGTTTATTCGCTGTCGGACGAACCCGAGCATCAGGCCTTCGATCCGCTGGAAGCCATGCGCACGCCGTATCGCATCGACATCCTGCAACCGCTGTATTTTGTCCTGCCGAACCTCAAGCGCCTGTTCGACCTGGCCCACGAAGACATCATGGCCATGGTCAAGCAAGGCATGCAGCTGGGTCTGCACGCACCGAAGTTTCCGCCAAAACCGAAAGCCGCGTGACCCGCGACTTTTGCTTACAAGTGAGTCTGTCCGTCGTCGCCACTTTGGTTTAGCGTGGCGACATTGACGACCGTAACAGCTCTTATAAAAAAGACATCCGATCTCAGGAATCAAACCATGTCCACTTTGAACCAAGCCCATTGCGAAGCCTGCCGTGCCGATGCCCCACAAGTCAGCGATGAAGAACTGCCGATCCTGATCAAGCAGATCCCTGACTGGAACATCGAAGTGCGCGACAGCATCATGCAGCTGGAAAAAGTCTTCCTGTTCAAGAACTTCAAACACGCGCTGGCGTTCACCAACGCCGTCGGCGAGATCTCCGAGGCCGAGGGTCACCACCCGGGCCTGCTGACCGAGTGGGGCAAAGTCACCGTGACCTGGTGGAGCCACTCCATCAAAGGCCTGCATCGCAACGACTTCATCATGGCCGCGCGCACTGACGAAGTGGCCAAGACCGCAGAAGGACGCAAGTAATGCACTTCGACGCCATCGGCCGAGTGCCCGGCGACCCGATCCTCGGTCTGATGGAGGCCTACGCGCAGGATTCCAACCCGCGCAAGTTCGACCTTGGCGTGGGCGTCTACAAGGATGCCCAGGGCCTGACGCCGATCCCCGAGGCGGTGAAAATCGCCGAGGCGCGTCTGGTCGAGAGCCAGGACACCAAGACCTACATCGGTGGCCACGGCAATCCGCTGTTCGGCAAGGTGATCAATGAGCTGGTGCTTGGCGTCGATTCGAAGCTGATCGCCGAGCAACGCGCCGGCGCCACCCAGACGCCGGGCGGCACGGGTGCCCTGCGTCTGGCGGCGGACTTTATCGCCCAATGCCTGCCGGGCAAAGGCATATGGCTGAGCAACCCGACCTGGCCGATCCACGAAACGATTTTCGCGGCCGCCGGGGTCAAGATCAGCCATTACCCGTACGTCGGCAGCGACAACCGCCTCGACGTCGATGCGATGCTCGCCGTGCTCAACGAAGTGCCGAAAGGCGATGTGGTGCTGCTGCACGCGTGCTGCCACAACCCGACCGGTTTCGACCTGAGCCACGACGACTGGCAGCGAGTGCTGGAGGTGGTACGCCGCCGTGACCTGCTGCCGCTGATCGACTTTGCCTACCAGGGCTTTGGCGACGGTCTGGAGCAGGATGCATGGTCGACCCGGCTGTTCGCCGCCGAGTTGCCCGAGCTGCTGATCACCAGTTCCTGCTCGAAGAACTTCGGCCTGTACCGCGACCGCACCGGTGCGCTGATCGTCAGCGCGAAAACTGCTGACAAGCTGATCGACATCCGCAGCCAGCTGGCGCACATCGCTCGCAACCTGTGGTCGACGCCACCAGATCACGGTGCCGCTGTGGTCGCCACGATCCTCGCCGACCCGGAGCTGAAACGCCGCTGGGCCGACGAAGTGGAAGCCATGCGTCTGCGCATCGCCCAGTTGCGCAGCGGACTGGTGGAAGCGCTGGAACCGCACGGCCTGCGCGAGCGTTTTGCGCACATCGGCGTGCAACGCGGGATGTTCTCCTACACCGGGCTGTCGCCGGAACAGGTGAAGAACCTGCGTGAGCATCACAGCGTGTACATGGTCAGCTCGGGCCGGGCCAACGTTGCCGGGATTGATGCGACGCGTCTCGACCTGCTGGCCGAAGCGATCGCCAACGTCTGCAAATAGTCCCAACTGTGGGAGCGAGCCTGCTCGCGATAGCGGTGCATCAGTCAGCACAAATGTCGACTGACAAGCACTCATCGCGAGCAGGCTCGCTCCCACATCTGCCCTGCGTCACCCTGTCGCAATTGTCTAGACAATCCCGCCCGTCGAATCAAATGGATTTAAAAGTCTGATTGTCATTTTTCTTGCTGTATCCTGCGCAAGCTTTCTGAAAGCGCGGATCTACCAGATCTATCAACAGACTTAGCGAGGAGCGCAACCATGCACGAGATTCCGAATCTCCCCTTCCCAAGCCTGCACGAAACTGAGCAGACGACCACGCAACAAGCCGGTGCCCAACAGCCCGAGCCGAAAGAAGCCGCCGAGAGCCGTCCGGCCGACAGCGAAGAGTAAGCAACACCCGCCGTACAGACCGTGTGGAAAGCGCTAACATGCGCTTTCCACACTGCCTGAAACCTGAGTTGCCATGTCCAAAGAATTCGATGAACAACAGGCCGAGACCCTGATCGGTGCCACCGAGAAGATGATCGAGATCTGGAGCCGTCTCTCGCCCGAGAAACAGGCCGCCCTGCTCGCCCGTTTCGGCAGCGAAGAAAACGCGCTGGCCGCCCTGGTCACCACGCAATTGGTCGCCCCGGCCAAATAGTTTTACTTTTCCCCGCCCCGGACGCGTCCGCATCGGTATCATGAGCAGCCTATCTATTCTGCTCTTCCCGTGGATCGTAATTCATGTCGTCCTCTATGCCAGAACCCCAGCGCCCCCTGGCGGTCACGCTGCAAGTCGTTTCCATCGTCCTGTTCACCTTCATCGGCTACCTGAACATCGGCATTCCGTTGGCGGTGCTGCCCGGTTATGTGCACAGCGACCTAGGCTTCGGCGCGGTCATCGCCGGGCTGGTGATCAGCGTGCAATACCTCGCCACCCTGCTCAGCCGCCCGTATGCCGGGAAGATCATCGACAACCAGGGCAGCAAACGTGCGGTGATGATCGGTCTGGCCGGTTGTGGTTTGAGCGGCGTGTTCATGCTGATTTCGGCGTGGACGCCCAACCTGCCGCTGCTGAGCCTGATCAGCCTGTTCGTCGGCCGCCTGGTGCTGGGCAGCGCGGAAAGTCTTGTCGGCTCGGGATCGATCGGCTGGGGCATCGGCCGCGTCGGTGCCGCCAACACCGCCAAGGTCATCTCGTGGAACGGCATCGCCAGTTACGGCGCGCTGGCGGTCGGTGCGCCGCTGGGGGTGTGGCTGGTCAGCCGTTTCGGTCTGTGGAGCATGGGTGTGAGCATTCTGTTGCTCGCCACGCTGGGGCTGCTGCTGGCCTGGCCGAAAACCGCCGCGCCGATCGTGGCCGGCGAGCGCCTGCCGTTCATGCACGTTCTCGGTCGCGTCTTCCCGCACGGCTGTGGACTGGCCTTGGGCTCGATCGGTTTCGGCACCATCGCCACCTTCATCACCCTGTATTACGCCACGCAGCATTGGGATAACGCGGTGCTGTGCCTCAGCCTGTTCGGCGCCAGCTTCATCGGCGCACGCCTGCTGTTCGGCAACCTGATCAACCGCCTCGGCGGCTTTCGAGTGGCGATTGCCTGCCTGTCAGTGGAAACCTTGGGCCTGCTGTTGTTGTGGCTGGCGCCGGACGCGCACTGGGCACTGGCCGGCGCGGCATTGAGCGGCTTCGGTTTCTCGCTGGTGTTCCCGGCGCTGGGCGTGGAAGCCGTGAACCTGGTGCCGGCCTCCAGCCGTGGCGCGGCGGTCGGGGCTTATTCGTTGTTCATCGACTTGTCGCTGGGCATCACCGGGCCGCTGGCAGGGGCGATTGCAGCGGGCTTCGGATTTGCCTCGATCTTCCTGTTCGCCGCCCTCGCCGCGCTGAGCGGCCTGGCACTGAGCGTCTATCTCTACCGCCACACGGCGAAGTACCGCGAAGACTAGAAATCCACCTTGCCGCGCCCGGCCTTGATGCTGCCGCGCTTGGTCTTCGATTCGAGCCGACGCTTCTTGGAACCCAGCGTCGGCTTGGTCGGCCGCCGCTTCTTCTCAACCTTGGTGGCACTGAGGATCAACTCGGTCAGACGCTCCAGCGCATCGGCGCGGTTCTGTTCCTGCGTGCGGTACTGCTGGGCCTTGATGATCAGCACGCCGTCGCCGGTGATGCGACTGTCGCGCAGCGCCAGCAGCCGCTCCTTGTAGAACTCGGGCAAGGATGAGGCCGGAATGTCGAAGCGCAGGTGCACGGCGCTGGAGACCTTGTTGACGTTCTGCCCACCGGCGCCCTGGGCGCGGATGTACGTCAGTTCGATCTCGGCATCCGGCAGATGCACGTTGTTTGAAATCACCAGCATGGAAAAACGTCCCTGATCAGAACCCGCAGGATACCGCGAAAGCACAAAAAACCCGGCACTTGGCCGGGTTTGTTGTTTTTGCAACGACGCTTACTTGGCTGCGCTCGCTGCGTGCAGTGCCTGTTGCGCACCACGCTTGTTCTTGATCACGTAGCAGACCCACATGAACACCACCCACACCGGAATCGCGTACACCGATATCTGAATGCCCGGGATCAGCAGCATCACGCCGAGGATGAACAGGACAAACGCCAGGCAGATGTAGTTGCCGTACGGGTACCACAGCGCCTTGAACAACGGCTTCTGGTGGGTCTTGTTCATGTGCTGGCGGAACTTGAAGTGCGAGAAGCTGATCATCGCCCAGTTGATCACCAGCGTTGCAACCACCAGCGACATCAGCAGTTCCAGCGCGTGTTGCGGGATCAGGTAGTTGAGCAGCACCGCCACCAGAGTCACCGCCGCCGACGCCAGGATCGAACGCACCGGCACGCCGCGCTTGTCGATCTTCGCCAGCGCTTTCGGCGCGTCGCCCTGCTCGGCCATGCCCAGCAGCATGCGGCTGTTGCAATAGGTGCCGCTGTTGTACACCGACAATGCCGCGGTCAGAACCACGAAGTTGAGGATGTGCGCGGCGGTGTTGCTGCCAAGCATCGAGAACACCTGCACGAACGGGCTGCCGCTGTAGGAATCGCCCGAAGCGTTGAGGGTTTCAAGCAGGCTGTCCCATGGGGTCAGCGACAGCAGGATCACCAGTGCGCCGATGTAGAAAATCAGGATCCGGTAGATCACCTGGTTGATCGCTTTCGGGATCACGGTTTTCGGCTTGTCGGCTTCGGCTGCGGTGAAACCGAGCATTTCCAGACCGCCGAAGGAAAACATGATGATCGCCATGGCCATCACCAGACCGCTGACGCCGTTCGGGAAGAAGCCACCATGGGACCACAGGTTGCTGACCGAGGCTTGCGGGCCGCCATGGCCGCTGACCAGCAGGTAACTGCCCAGGGCGATCATGCCGACGATTGCCACGACCTTGATGATCGCGAACCAGAATTCGGCTTCACCGAAGACTTTGACGTTGGCCAGGTTGATCGCGTTGATCAGCACGAAGAACGCAGCGGCAGTGACCCAGCTCGGGATCTCCGGCGCCCAGTAGTGGATGTATTTGCCGACCGCGGTCAGCTCCGACATGCCCACCAGGATGTACAGGATCCAGCAGTTCCAGCCCGACAGGAAACCGGCGAAACCGCCCCAGTATTTGTGCGCAAAGTGGCTGAAGGAGCCGGCCACCGGCTCTTCGACGATCATTTCGCCGAGCTGGCGCATGATCATGAAGGCGATGAAGCCGCAGATGGCATAGCCGAGGATCATCGACGGGCCGGCGGATTTCAGCACCCCGGCCGAGCCGAGGAACAGTCCGGTACCGATCGCGCCACCGAGGGCGATCAGTTGAATATGGCGATTTTTCAGGCCGCGTTTCAGCTCGCCTGATTGCGAGTTTTGTCCACTCATGAAAAAGGTCTCACGCAAGGTTTGATGATGTTCAGTAGACGTTGCTGCAAGGTTGCGATTTCAGCCAACCTTGATCAAACCCCAGCGCAGGCACCAGGAATTCAGCTTTTTTACAACGGTCATGCGTCACCTGTTTGTTTTTATCTGTGACGAAATCGAACCCGACACGCTTGTGACGCGGCGGAGTGAACAAGGCGGATAAACCTTGAGGTTTGCGCGATTACGCAGAGGGTCACAGTTAAAACGCGGCGCATTGTACACCGCTAACCCCCTGCTGCCAGACCTCGCCGGATCAGCGTGTCGGTTGCCGGGATTGCATGTGTCCACCCCGGGAAGCCCGGGCGGCTGCAAAAATTGAGTCAGGCCTTTGCAGGCCATCGGCGTGGACGATGGAAAATCGGCCCCACGTGGAGAAGTGAAAATGGATTACGGCGTTCATTGCGCCTCCTTCTTGTTATGCACCTGCACGACAGGCATGCCGCGCATCTCACCCTCCAAACGACGCTGAAACAAGCACGCCAGAGCGCTGCGCAAGGCCCGGCGGGCGTGGCTGCGGCAGATTTTCCTTACAGCCTGACAAAGGCAGCCGGTTCACGGGACTGCGGCGGCTTTTTCGTAAACATTCACTGACAGTGCGTAACGTAAAGTTTCCACTCCAGACCCATCGAAGCGGCGTCCGGTCATTGACGTTAGCTGGCTAACTATTTGAAAGGCGTTAAGTTTTTTGTTTTAAACCAAGAAAAACACGCCAAAAAAAGAAATAAAAAGTCCAAAAAAAAACGCCAACCCTGAGGTTGGCGTTTCTGTTTTCAGCTTGAAGCTTGCCGCTCGAAGCTTACAACCGCGTTATTCCGGCTTCTTGCGACCGAAACCCGGACGCTGGCCGGAACCGGCCGGTGCGCCACGGCGCTTGCCCGACGGCTTGTCATCATCAGCCAGCTTGATGCCTGGACGCTTCGGCGATGGCTTGGACGGACGCTTGGTGTCGACTGGACGATCCGCCACCGGCGTACCGCGACCTTCGCCACGCTCGGTACGGCCATTGGCCGGACGCGGCGTGCGTGGACCGCGTTCGCCATCCGGACGCGCTGCCGGTTTGCGACCTGGACGCTCGCCTTCGATCTGCGGCTCGCGAACCGGACGCGGACCGGCGCCAATCGGCGCACCGTTGGCCGGACGCAGGGTACGCACGCGCTCGGTACGGGCCATCGGACGCGACGACTTGCGCTGCATGCGGTCGAGCTTGTCTTTGCTCTTGGCATTCAGTTGCGGCATCGCCACCGGGGTCAGGCCGACTTCGGCGCTCAGCACGTCGACTTCGTACTGGCTCATTTCGCGCCAGCGGCCCATCGGCAGGTCGGAGTTGAGGAACACCGGACCGAAACGCACGCGCTTCAGGCGGCTGACCACCAGGCCCTGGGATTCCCACAGGCGACGCACTTCACGGTTGCGGCCTTCCATCACCACGCAGTGATACCAGTGGTTGAAGCCTTCGCCGCCCGGTGCCTGTTGGATGTCGGTGAACCGCGCCGGGCCGTCTTCCAGCACCACGCCGGCCTTCAGGCGTTCGATCATCTCGTCATCGACTTCGCCGCGCACACGCACCGCGTATTCACGGTCCATCTCGTAGGACGGGTGCATCAGGCGGTTGGCCAGTTCACCGTCGGTGGTGAACATCAGCAGACCGGTGGTGTTGATGTCGAGACGACCGATGTTGATCCAGCGGCCTTCTTTCGGACGCGGCAGCTTGTCGAACACGGTCGGACGGCCTTCCGGGTCGTCACGGGTGCAGATCTCGCCATCGGGCTTGTTGTACATGATCACGCGGCGAACCGACTCGGCGGCTTCTTCGCGCTTGATGACCTTGCCGTCAATGGTGATGGCGTCGTGCATGTCGACGCGCAGGCCCAAGGTGGCGTCTTTGCCATTGACCTTGATCCGGCCGGCAGCGATCCAGGATTCGACGTCACGGCGCGAGCCGACGCCGATACGGGCGAGAACTTTCTGCAGCTTTTCGCCTGCTGGGCCGATTTCCTGGTCGTCTTTCTGATTGATGTCACTCATCTGGGCACCTCCCGGTGTGGTCTGTTCAGCGGCGCTGAATTGAGCCGCTGAAACGTTGAAATCTGGGTTTTCGGGCGAAGGGATCGCCGAAGGGTCGCGAATCATACGCGGATGTGGCCGCGCGCGCATCAGAGACTAGTCGATCAGGCCAAGGTTATTTCTTTTTCCGCCGACCGGTGGCCCCGAGCTTGATCAGACGCAGCGCGGCTTCGGCCAATACAGTGCGCTTGTCGTCCTTGTCGAGTTTCTTCCAGGCCCGGATCTCGCGCTTGCTGCGGCCGCAGCCGAGGCAGATGTCGTCGCTGAACTTGCAGACGCTGATGCACGGGTCCTTGGTCGAGCTCATGCTCAATCCTCGAACTCGCGGCGTTCGGCTTCAATGGCTTCGGCCAGGGCGCGGGCCTCGGCCTCTTCTTCGCTCAGTTCTTCCTCAGCGGCGGGTTCCGGCGCGGGCTGTTCCAGCCGGGCGACGGCAGCCAGCAGTTTTTCCCGGGCTTCGGCCACGCCGAGTACATCGTCTTCCTGCTCGGGCTCCGGCTCAAATTCAGACTCACTCTCAGTCTCAAATTCAGGCTCGAACTCAGGTTCTGGCTCACCCTCGTGCGGCGGCTCGACCGGATCGGATTCAAACTCGGTCGGCAGCGATTCGCCGCCCACCCCGTCACGCAGCAAGTCGTCGAAGTCGGTCTTGATCCCCTCCTCCATGCTGTCCAGTTCCAGCAGCAGGGTGTGGAAACTGGTTTCATCCTTCGGTTCTTCCGGCTCGGCGCTGGCGTCGGCCAGTTCCTGCAAGCCCGGTGGCACCGGAGCGTCGTCGAAGTCGAGCACCGGTTCCGCCTCGATCTCGCGCAGCTCGGCCAGCGGCGGCAGATCGTCGAGGTTCTTCAGGTTGAAGTGGTCGAGAAACGCCTTGGTGGTGGCGAACATCGCCGGTTTGCCCGGCACGTCGCGGTAACCGACGATGCGAATCCACTCGCGCTCGATCAGCGTCTTGACGATGTTGGTGTTGACCGCCACGCCCCGCACGTCCTCGATTTCGCCCCGAGTGATCGGCTGGCGGTAGGCGATCAGCGCCATGGTTTCCAGCAGTGCGCGGGAATAGCGCTGCGGACGCTCCTCCCACAAGCGACCGACCCACGGTGCGAACTTTTCACGGATTTGCAGGCGATAGCCGGAGGCGACTTCCTTGAGCTCGAACGCCCGGCCCTCGCAGGACTTGCCAAGCAGAGTCAGGGCTTTCTTGAAGACCGGCGGTTCCGGGCGCTCGCCCTCTTCGAACAGTTCATACAGGCGCTCGAGGGATTGCGGCTTTCCCGAGGCCAACAGAAAGGCTTCAAGCAGGGACGCCAGCTCGCGGGGTTCAGTCAGGTTCATATCGGGACTCGTTATTCGGCTCGGGCTCGCACGTGGATCGCGGCGAACGGCTCATTCTGCACCAGCTCGATCAGGGATTCCTTGACCAGTTCAAGGATCGCCATGAAGGTCACTACCACCCCGAGCTTGCCCTCCTCGGCGGTGAACAGCTCGACGAACGGCACAAAACCGCCGCCCTTGAGCCGCTCCAGCACGTCACTCATGCGCTCGCGGGTGGATAGCGCCTCGCGGCTGACCTGATGGCTTTCGAACATGTCGCCGCGGCGCAGCACTTCGGCCATGGACATCAGGATTTCTTCCAGCGCCACGTCCGGCAACAGCTTGCGCGCGCGGGCTTCCGGGGCATCGAGCTTGGGCACGATCACGTCGCGACCGACCCGGCTCAGGCCATCGATGCCTTCAGCGGCAGCCTTGAACCGTTCGTACTCCTGCAGACGGCGAATCAGTTCGGCGCGCGGGTCGTCCTCTTCGTCCTCGACGGTTTCGGCCCGGGGCAGCAGCATCCGCGACTTGATCTCGGCCAGCATCGCGGCCATCACCAGGTACTCGGCGGCCAGTTCCAGGCGCACCGACTGCATCAGCTCGACATAGCCCATGTACTGGCGGGTAATTTCCGCCACGGGGATGTCGAGGATGTTGATGTTCTGTTTGCGGATCAGGTACAGCAACAGGTCGAGCGGGCCTTCGAAGGCTTCGAGGAAGACTTCCAGCGCATCCGGCGGGATGTACAGGTCCAGCGGCATTTCCGTGACGGCCTGGCCGTAGACCATGGCAAACGGCAGTTCCTGCTGGGCACCGGCCTGGGGATCAACGGTTTCCACTGCGGACATTCAGGCCTCGACCATGAATGGCGCGGGATCGCCGCAACCGACGCGGATCACTTCCGGATCGTCGCCCGTGAGGTCGATCACGGTGGAGGCCTTGATACCGCCGGAACCGCCGTCGATGATCAGATCCACCTGATGTTCGAGCAACTGGCGCATTTCGTACGGGTCGCTCAACGGGTCTTCATCGCCCGGCATGATCAGGGTCACGCTCATCAACGGCTCGCCCAGTTCGGCCAGCAGCGCCAGCGCGATCGGATGGCTCGGCACCCGCAGACCGATGGTGCGCTTCTTCGGATACAGCAACAGGCGCGGCACTTCGCGGGTGGCGTTAAGAATGAAGGTGTACGGCCCCGGCAGGTGGGCTTTGAGGATTCGAAAGGTCCCGGTGTCGATCTTGGCGTAATTGCCCAGTTGCGACAGGTCGCTGCAGATCAGTGCGAAGTTGTGCTTTTCGTCGAGCTGACGCAGGCGTCGAACGCGCTCGATGGCGTTCTTGTCGCCGATCTGGCAGCCGATTGCGTAGGAAGAGTCCGTGGGATAGACCACCACTCCGCCCTTGCGGATGATCTCGACCGCCTGTTTGATCAGGCGCGCTTGCGGGTTTTCCGGATGAATCTGGAAAAATTGACTCACATTCTCTACCTGTTCAGACGGCGGCAATAACTGGGTCATGTTTGAACCGACCCCACAGGGGTGGAAGGTCCTCCGGCACCGGCCGGTACTGGCCGATCTCGGACCAGCCACCAGGGCCATGGAAATCACTGCCGGCGCTGACCAGCAGACCGAACTCACGGGCAAGGATGGCAAGGCTGCCCACCTGTTCCGCAGGCTGATGACCGTTGACCACTTCGATCGCATGCCCGCCCGCTTGAATATAGTCGGCAATCAGCTTTCGGCGCTTGCTGCGGGTGAAATCGTAGTGCCACGGATGCGCCAGGCTGACCCAGGCGCCGGCGGCGCGCAACGTGCCGACGGTGTCTTCCAGGGTCGGCCAATGCTGCTTGACGTCCCCCAGCTTGCCGGCGCCGAGCCATTTACGAAACGCCTCGGCGCGATCCTTTACAAAACCTTCACGCACCATCCAGTCGGCGAAATGCGGGCGGGCCGGCGCGTTGCCGCTGTCGCCCAATTCCTGCTGGATCTGCCGCGCGCCGTCGAGCGCATTCGGCATGCCCTTGAGGGCGAGCTTGCGGCTTATTTCTTCAGACCGCAGCCAGCGGCCGTCGTGCAACTTCGCAATCGCCTCGACCAACGGCGCGGCATTGACGTCAAAACCATAGCCGAGCACGTGAATGGTCGCCCCGCCCCAAGTGCAGGACAATTCGACGCCGTTGACCAGTTGCATGCCCAGCGCCTCGGCGGCCGTGCGCGCTTCGGCGAGGCCTTCGAGGGTGTCGTGGTCGGTCAGGGCCAGGACTCGCACGCCGTTCTCGAACGCACGCGCAACCAGTGCCGCAGGCGCCAGGGCGCCATCGGAGGCCGTGCTGTGGCAGTGCAAATCAACATTCACGGGGATGTGTTACCTCAAATCAGCTGGCGCTATCGCGCGCCCATATGTTTGTTATTATGCCGCCACATCCAGCTTCTGGCTCTCACTGTGAAACAATTCATCGATTTCATCCCGCTTCTGCTGTTCTTCATCGTCTACAAACTCGATCCACGCACCGTCGACGTTGCCGGCCATGAACTGACGGTAGGCGGCATTTACAGTGCCACCGCCATGCTGATCATCAGCTCCCTGGTGGTGTACGGCGCGCTGTTCATCAAGCAGCGCAAGCTGGAGAAGAGCCAATGGCTGACCCTGATCGCCTGCCTGGTGTTCGGCAGCCTGACCCTGGCCTTTCACAGCGAAACCTTCCTGAAATGGAAAGCCCCGGTGGTCAACTGGCTGTTCGCCCTGGCCTTCATCGGCAGCCATTTCATCGGTGACCGCCTGCTGATCAAGCGCATCATGGGTCACGCGTTGACTCTGCCGGATCCGGTCTGGACCCGCCTTAACATCGCCTGGATCGCCTTTTTCCTGTTCTGCGGGGCCGCCAACCTGTTCGTCGCCTTCACCTTCCAGAGCATCTGGGTGGACTTCAAGGTGTTCGGCAGCCTGGGCATGACCGTGCTGTTCCTGGTCGGTCAGGGCATCTACCTGTCCCGTCACCTGCACGACGCCGATACCACAACGCCAAAAACCGAGGACTGACATGCTCTACGCCATCATTGCCACCGACGTCGCCAACTCCCTGGAAGCCCGCCTCGCTGCGCGCCCGGCACACCTTGAACGCCTGCAAGTGCTCAAGGGCGAAGGCCGCATCGTGCTGGCCGGCCCGCACCCGGCGGTCGACAGCAATGATCCGGGCGCAGCAGGTTTCAGCGGCAGCCTGATCGTCGCCGAATTCGACTCCCTGAGCGCGGCGCAAGCCTGGGCCGATGCCGACCCGTACGTCGCCGCCGGCGTCTACGCCAATGTTGTCGTGAAGCCGTTCAAGCAAGTCCTGCCGTAACCTCCCCCGCAAAAGCCCTCAGCGCGATGAACCTTGTCGGTTCATCGCGTTCTCAATCGCTCATTATTCTCGTTTGCCGGCCGACAACCTGCCCAATATCCATTTGGAAACAGGAGTCGCGATGCGCAAGGGTCCGTTGTGTCTGATGTTGGTCACGTTGTCGATCATGGCGCCCGCCCATGGTGAAGAAAGCACCGAAGGCAACAGCTCCACGCCGCTTTCATTGAGCGTCGGCAGCCAGATCACCGAGTTGCAGCAGCGCCTGAAGGCCAGCGAGCAGCAACGGGAAGAACTGAGCAAACAACTGCAAAATGCCGACAACACCCGCGAAAGCGCCCAGCTCGCCCGGTTGCGCCAGGAGAACCAGCGTCTGAAGCTGCAACTCAAGGAAGCCCAGGCCAGCCCGCTGCCGCGCCTGTTGACCGAACAGCAGCAATGGTTCGTCACCGGGGCCGGGGTAGCGCTATTGGCGCTGCTCTGCGGTATCTTTGCCAGTGGAGCAAGCCGAAAACGTCGGCAATGGCTAAATTGAGTGAGTCATGAGCGAGCTGTTACTGATTGATGATGACCAGGAGTTGTGTGAACTCCTGAGTAGCTGGCTGAGCCAGGAAGGCTTTCAGGTCCGGGCCTGCCACGATGGTCAGAGTGCCCGCAAGGCGCTGGCCGAAACCGCGCCGGCGGCCGTGGTGCTGGACGTGATGCTGCCCGACGGCAGCGGTCTGGAACTGCTCAAGCAACTGCGTAGCGATCATGCCGACCTGCCGGTGCTGATGCTTTCGGCCCGGGGCGAGCCGCTGGACCGGATTCTCGGCCTGGAACTGGGCGCCGACGATTACCTGGCCAAACCTTGCGATCCACGCGAACTGACCGCCCGCCTCCGCGCCGTGCTGCGCCGCAGCCACCCGGCCGCCGTGTCGACCCAGCTCGAACTGGGCGACCTGAGCTTCAGCCCGGTGCGCGGCGTGGTCAGCATCGACGAAAAGGAATTCACCCTCACCGTCTCCGAAAGCCGTCTGCTTGAAGCCCTGCTCAAGCAACCGGGCGAGCCGCTGGACAAACAGGAACTGGCGCAGATCGCCCTCGGCCGCAAGCTGACCCTGTACGACCGCAGCCTGGACATGCACGTCAGCAACCTGCGCAAAAAGATCGGCCCGCACCCCGACGGCCGCCCGCGCATCGTGGCCCTGCGCAGCCGTGGCTACTACTACAGCCTCTGATCGTCTGTCAGTTTTGTCAGGTCGGCGCGAAAACGTGTTTACCCAAGCTTTACACAGCGCTGACCGCCGCTGACCTTGATCTCCGTAATCTGTACTCATCCGGAACGTACCGGGAACGAGACAAAGGAGATTCACCATGCGCAAGACTCTTATCGCTCTGATGTTCGCCGCTGCCCTGCCGACCGTCGCCATGGCCATGCCACAGGATGGCGGCCCGATGGGTGGCCCGCTGGACGGCCCGCGCCATGGCGGTCAGATGCACGGCATGCACGGCAAAGGCCCGTACAGCCAGCTCGACTTGTCCCGCGAACAGCGCGAGCAGATCCGCAAGATCATGGGCGAGCAGATGCACGAGCGTAAACAGACGGTCGAAAAATACCTGGAGAAACTCTCGCCAGCCGACCAGAAAGCCATGAAGGACGAGATGGCGGCCAACCACAAGAAAGCCGAATCCGATGTTCGCGCCGTGCTGAAACCGGATCAACAGAAGAAATTCGACGAGATCCAGAAGAAACGGGCCGAACGTCGCGCCGAATGGGCCGAGTTCAAAGCCTGGAAAGCGCAACAGCCGCAAAAGGCGCAATAATGCAGTAACCCCGGACCCGACGGCTAAACGCCGTCGGATCTGTTGCCACTCAATTCAAATGTGGGAGCGGGCTTGCTCGCGAAGAGGGAGTTTCAGTCGACATCATCAGTGACTGACACCCCGCATTCGCGAGCAAGCCCGCTCCCACATTAGATTTGTTTTTGTTTGAGGATTTTCTGTGCGTTCATTGTTCTGGCGTATCCTCGCCAGCTTCTGGCTGGCCATCGCTCTGGTTGCAGGGCTTTCCATTCTGCTGGGGCACATGCTCAACCAGGACGCCTGGATCCTCAGCCGCCATCCGGGCCTCAACACCCTGGCTGCCGAATGGACGCAGACCTACGAAGCCCAGGGCGAAGACGCCGCCCAGGACATCCTCGAACAGCGCAAACGCCAGTACCACATCGACGTGCAGGTGCTCAACGAAAGCGGCGATCCGGTGGTGCGCGGCACCTTCCCCCGGCGCGCGGCCGCCTTCGAGGCGCGGCAGAACAACGATGACCGACGCCTGCCCTGGCGCCGTCTGACCGACGAATTCACCAGCGACAAAAGCGGCGACACCTACCTCTTCATCTACCGCATCCCGCACCCGGAACTCGACGCCTGGCACCGCGAAAGCCTGCTCTGGCCGTTGAGTGCGCTGGGCATCGCGCTGGTGGTGCTGACCCTGTTCAGCCTGCTGGTGACCTTTTCCATCACCCGTCCGCTCAGCCGTTTGCGCGGCGCGGTGCATGACCTCGGCCAGACCACCTATCAGCAGAACAGCCTGGCGCAACTGGCCAACCGTCGTGATGAATTCGGCGTGCTGGCCAATGACTTCAACCGCATGGGCGCACGCCTGCAAAGTCTGATCGGCAGTCAGCGCCAACTGTTGCGCGACGTGTCTCACGAATTGCGCTCACCGCTGGCCAGGCTGCGTATCGCCCTGGCTTTGGCCGAACGTGCAAGCCCCGAAGAACGGGAAAAACTCTGGCCGCGCCTGACCCGCGAGTGTGATCGCCTGGAAGCGCTGATCAGTGAAATTCTGGTGCTGGCGCGAGTCGATGCCGACAACGCCAGCGCCGAAGAGGTGGATTTGAATGCCCTGCTCGCCACCCTGCAAAAAGACGCTCAATTGGGCTCGCCAGAGCAGACCGTGCATCTGGAGGCCGAGCCGGCGCTCAATCTGACAGGCTGGCCGACCATGATCGAACGCGCCGTGGACAACCTGCTGCGCAATGCCCAGCGCTTCAACCCGGTCGGGCAGTCGATTGAAATGCAGGCGTCACGTCAGGGCGAGCGGATCGTGGTCAGCGTGCGTGACCATGGGCCCGGGGTGCAGGCCGAGCATCTGAGCCAGTTGGGCGAACCGTTTTATCGGGCACCGGGGCAGACCGCTGCGGGTCACGGCCTGGGGCTGGCAATTGCCCGGCGGGCGGCGGAGCGGCATGGCGGGACGCTGGTGCTCGCCAATCACCCGCAGGGCGGGTTTGTGGCCAGTCTTGAGTTACCGCTGGAGCCGGGGGCCGTTGTTCAGCCCTGATGGAGTCAGGCTTTACCCGGCCACGCGCTGACAAACTCCGCCAAATCAACCTTCTCGGCCACCCGCGGTTCTTTCTGCGGCGTGCCTAGGTACAGGAACGCAATCACCTCTTCGTCATCCGTCAGGCCCAGGCCTTTGGCGACATGTTTCGAATAAGCCAGATCACCGGTGCGCCACACCGCGCCAATCCCCTGCGCGTAAGCCGCCAGCAGAATCCCGTGCGCCGCACAGCCCGCTGCCAGCAATTGCTCGGCCTTTGGGTATTTGACGTGATCCTGCAACTTGGCGATGACCACGACCACCAGCGGCGCCCGCAGCGGGCCGTTGCGTGCCTTGTCGATCATCGCTTCGGTGACTTCGCCTTCCTGCATCTGTGCAGCTTCGGCCAGCAACTCGCCCATCTGCTCACGCGCCGCACCTTCGACGGTCAGGAAGCGATACGGCTGCAAATGGCCGTGGTCCGGTGCACGGGTCGCGGCGGTAAACAGCACTTCGCGCTGTGCGGCAGTGGGGGCCGGATCGATCAGTCGTGGAACGGAAACACGGTTGAGCAAAGCGTCGAGAGCCTGCATCGGCCACCTCCTGAAAAAAATGTCCGGCTATTCTAGCTGCAAGTGATCCAGACGCGTCGGTTTACATGCCTTGCACCGCAGGTAGAATGGCGCCCTTCCCACATCAGCCCGAGCGGACTTCATGGCGTTGCCGACCTTACGGATCATTGGTTTCATCATCGGCATCTTCCTGATCACCCTGGCCGTCGCCATGGTCGTGCCCATGGCCACCCTGGTGATTTTCGAGCGCACCGGCGATCTGCCGTCGTTCCTCTGGGCGAGCATGATCACCTTTGTCGCCGGCCTCGCGCTGGTCATTCCCGGCCGCCCGGAACACATTCACCTGCGCCCCCGGGACATGTACCTGCTGACCGTCAGCAGCTGGCTGGTGGTGTGCATTTTCGCCGCGCTGCCGTTTTTGCTGACCCAGCACATCAGCTACACCGACTCATTCTTCGAAAGCATGTCCGGCATCACGGCCACCGGGTCGACCGTGCTCAACCATCTGGACGACATGTCCCCCGGCATCCTGATGTGGCGCTCGCTGCTGCACTGGATCGGCGGTATCGGCTTCATCGGCATGGCGGTGGCGATCCTGCCGCTGCTGCGCATCGGTGGCATGCGGCTGTTCCAGACCGAATCCTCGGACCGCTCGGAAAAGGTCATGCCTCGCTCGCACATGGTGGCGCGGCTGATCGTGGCGGCCTACGTCGGCATCACGATTCTCGGCAGCCTGGCGTTCTGGTGGGCCGGAATGAGCCCGTTCGATGCGATCAACCACGCGATGTCAGCGATTTCCACCGGCGGGTTCTCGACCTCCGACCAGTCCCTGGCCAAGTGGACGCAACCGGCGGTGCACTGGGTGGCCGTGGTGGTGATGATTCTCGGCAGCCTGCCGTTCACCCTGTACGTAGCGACACTGCGCGGCAACCGCCGGGCGCTGATCAAGGATCAACAGGTGCAGGGTTTGCTCGGCATGTTGCTGGCGACCTGGCTGGTGCTCGGCACCTGGTACTGGTGGACCACCAACCTGCACTGGCTGGACGCGCTGCGCCACGTGGCGCTGAACGTGACGTCGGTGGTCACTACCACGGGGTTTGCGCTGGGGGACTACAGCCTGTGGGGCAACTTCTCGCTGATGCTGTTCTTCTATCTGGGCTTCGTCGGTGGCTGTTCCGGTTCGACGGCGGGCGGGATCAAGATCTTCCGTTTCCAGGTCGCCTACATCCTGCTCAAGGCCAACCTTAACCAATTGATTCACCCACGAGCGGTGATCAAGCAGAAGTACAACGGTCATCGCCTCGACGAGGAAATCGTTCGTTCGATCCTGACCTTTTCGTTCTTCTTCGCCATCACCATCTGCGTGATCGCCCTGCTGCTGTCGCTGCTGGGCGTGGACTGGATGACCGCGTTGACCGGCGCCGCCAGCACCGTGTCCGGCGTAGGCCCGGGCCTGGGCGAGACCATCGGCCCGGCCGGCAACTTCGCCAGCCTGCCGGATGCGGCCAAGTGGATTCTGTCGTTCGGCATGCTGCTCGGCCGACTGGAGATCATTACGGTGTTTGTACTGTGTATTCCGGCGTTCTGGCGTCACTGATTGCCTTCGGCGCCTCGAGCAAGCGCGCCCGGTAATCGCCGGGCGTGGTGTCGAACCAGCGGCGGAAGGCGCGGAAGAAATTGCTCGGATCGGCAAACCCCAACAGGTAAGCAATCTCCAGCAGGGTCATGCTCGGCTGCGCCAGGTATTGCTCGGCGAGTTCGCGGCGGGTGTCATCGAGCAACTGCTGAAAACTGGTGCCCTCCTCCTGCAAGCGTCGCTGCAAGGTTCGCTGCGACAGATGAAGGGTCTGCGCCACCGTATCGCGCTTGGGTTCGCCCTGCGGCAGCAGGCGGCACAACACCTGACGCGCCTTGTGGGTCACGCGGCTTTCGGAAAAACGCGCCAGATATTCCCCGGCGAACCGGTCATGCAGCAGCGCCATCGCCTCGTTGGCCGTGGGCAGCGGCGCTTCCATGTCGGCCCGTTCGAAGATCAGCGCGTCATACGGTGCGTTGAACACCAGCGGTGCATGGAAGGCCTGTTTGTAGGGTTCAAGATCATCCGGCTCGTCACCCTGCACCAGCACTTTGCGCGGGTGCAGCGTGCGTCCGGTCAGCCAGCCGCACAGCGCGAGTGCGCAGGCCAGCGAGGCTTCGGCACTCTGGCGGGTCGGTGGCAGATGATCGCCGTGCACCGTCAGGATCAGCGCATAACCCTCGTCGAGCAGACGAAAACTCAGGTCGGCACTTTCGGCGATGATCCGCTGATAACGCACCAGACGCTGAAAACCTTCCGCCAGCGTATTACTGGACATCAGCGCGTAGCCCGCGACATGGAACGAAGCCGGCCGCACCACCTTGCCCATGTTCAGGCCGATCGCCGGATTGCCGGACAGCTCGACCGCCCGTTGCCAGAGTCGGGTCATGGAATCCTGTGGGAAGCGTGCGTCCGGATCCTCCAGCGCCGCGTAGTCGAGCCCCAGCTGTCTGAACAGAACCCGGCAATCCAGGCCGTCCATTTCCAGTGCTTTGACAATCCCCATCGCCCAGCTTGCAGAAGTCGTTCGTTCGCTCATGGCGTTTTTTCTTGGATGACATGGTAAGCCGCATACTACGGCCGATTTCCCAAGGATAGTAAAGTGGCGCCGATTGTCACTGGCCGACGCCAATGATCACTCTAGACTCAAATAAGCTACCCGCCGAACAACTTGCAATCAGAACAATAGCCACAGAGATCGCAGTCGTGGAAACCCTCAAGCCTTTCAACAGCTTCGCCGAGTTCTATCCGTATTACCTCAGCGAGCACAGCAACAGCACCTGCCGTCGCCTGCATTTCATCGGCACGACGCTGGTGATCTTCATTCTCGCCCTGACCATCGCCAAGGGCGCCTGGCTGCTTTTACTTGCGTTGCCGCTGGCCGGCTACAGCTTTGCCTGGGTCGGCCATTTCTTTTTCGAGAAAAACCGCCCGGCCACCTTCCAGCACCCGTTCTACAGCCTGCTCGGCGACTTCGTCATGTACCGCGACATGATCCTGGGCCGCGTGCCGTTCTAGAAATTCCGACCAAGAGGACTGCCGATGAATGCCAATGCCCGTTTCACCCACATGAAGGACGGCACGCAGGAAGACTGGGCGATCATTGCGGCGGATTTCAGCGCCTACGCCCGCCAACTGCCGGGCCGGATCATGGCCCACCTGAAACTGCTCGAAGGCGATTTCGGCGGTTTCCCGGTGGATCGCCTGACCCACTCGCTGCAAACCGCGACCCGCGCCTTTCGCGACGGGCGCGACGAGGAATACGTGGTCTGCGCCCTGCTCCACGACATCGGTGACACCCTCGGCTCCTATAATCACCCGGACATTGCCGCCGCCATCCTCAAGCCGTTCGTCAGTGCCGAAAACCTGTGGATGGTGGAAAAGCACGGGATCTTCCAGGGCTACTACTTCTTCCATCACCTGGGCATGGATCGGCACCTGCGCGAGCAGTTCAGCGACCACCCGCAGTTTCTGGCGACCGCGGAGTTCTGCGCCAAATACGACGCAGCGGCATTCGACCCCGAGTACGACACCCTGCCGCTGAGCTTCTTCGAGCCGATGATGGAAAGGCTGTTCGCCCAGCCGAAAAACTCGATCTACAAGGCGGCAATGGAAGAGCACAGCCCGGTCTGAATGTGATGTCGGCTGTGCCGGCCTCTTCGTCGGATCGCCGCCCGGAGCAAGCCCGCTCCCAAAGGTTTCGCGCCGTACACAGAATCTATGAGCGACGCGGTCTGTGGGAGCGGGCTTGCCCGCGAAGAGGCCATCGAAACCACCAGAGATCCTAAGCCAGTTCGGCAACCTTCGCCGCTTTCAGTTCGGCCTCCCGCGCCTGCGCATCGGCCAGGCGATACAGCTCGATCGTGCCGTCCCAGTGCTCGATCAGCGCCGTACACGACTCCACCCAATCGCCACAATTGAGGTAATCCACCTCGCCGACCTTGCGGATCTCGGCGTGGTGAATGTGTCCGCAGACCACTCCGTGCAACTCGCGCTTCACGCATTCGTGGGCGATGGCTTCTTCGAAGTCGCTGATGAAGCTGACCGCGGTCTTCACCTTGTGCTTGAGATAGGCCGACAGCGACCAGTAGCCGTAACCGTATTTCGCCCGCCAGTGATTGAGCCAGCGGTTGAGGGTCAGGGTGAACTCGTAGGCCGAATCGCCGAGGAACGCGAGCCAGCGGTGGTAACGGGTGATCACGTCGAACTGGTCGCCGTGAATCACCAGCAGATGCCGGCCATCGGCGGTGACGTGCACCGCTTCGTCCACCAACTGGATGTTGCCCAGAATCAGTTTCGAATAGCGGCGCAGGAATTCGTCGTGGTTACCGGTGACGTAGATCACCTCGGTGCCGCGTTTGCTCATGGTCAGCAAACGGCGGATCACGTTGGTGTGCGCCTGGGGCCAGTACATGCCGCCGCGCAGTTTCCAGCCGTCGATGATGTCACCGACCAGGTAGATCTTGTCGGCGTGATAGCCCTTGAGAAATTGCGACAGATGCTCGGCCTGGCAATCCCGCGTGCCCAGGTGCACGTCGGAGATCCACAGGGTGCGAACCCGTTGTTTACGGCTGGGTCTGGCGAGCTCGGCGCTGGTCATGGGCAACCCTCTGCGATGTTTTCGCCACTGTGCGCGCGCCCGGTTAATCGACCATGACAGGTGTGCGTCAGTCGTGTGACAAACGCGTCGCCCCTGCGCCGGTGTAGACTGGCGGCTCGCCCGGAGACCACCATGCAACCGATCCTGACCCTGCGCCATTACAGCCACGACCTGATCGCCCACAGCCACGACCACGCGCAACTGGTGTTCGGCCTGTCCGGCGCGCTGGATTTCGAAGTCGAAGGGCGTGGCAGCCAGGTCTTGCAGCAGAGCTTCGTGGTGATCCCCGCCGGCGCGCATCACGCGTGCGGCAGTCCCAAGGGCAGCCGTTGTCTGGTGCTGGATGTGCCGGACGAACAATGGCTGGCGCGCTCGCTGGGCGATCACGCCGATGCCAGTCGTCGCCTGCTGGACAACGCCGCGCGGTTGTCGCTGGATGCCGGGCAAGGTCAATTGGTCAACTGGCTGGCGAACAGTCCGGTGGACGATCCGCTGATTGCGCAACAGGGCGCGGTGTTGTTGCTGGCAAGCCTGAACCACGTGCCACCCGGCGAGATCGTCGCGCGCCGCCTGCCCTACGCAGCACTCGACGCGCACATCGAGCAGTACGCGGCCTATCCGTTGCAAGTCGCGGATCTGGCGCGCATCGCCGGATTGTCCAGCGCCCGGTTGCATGCGCGGTTCGTCGCCGAATGCGGGCAGACACCGATGGACTACATTCGCAGCCGCCGGCTGCACAAAGCCGTGGCGCTGTTGCGCAACACCACGCTGCCCGTCGGTGAAGTGGCCAGCCGGGTCGGCTACAACTCGCAAAGCGCGTTCTCGGCCGCCGTCCTGCGTGAGTTCGGTACGTCTCCTACACAATTGCGACGCGAGGCTGACGACAAAAGTCGATAGCCTGCCGACAGACTTTTGCGCCGTTACACGCTTCAATGTGTGCCTGTAATGGTGTTTGGAAAAAGGACTGCAATGACTCCCCGTACCGCCCTCGGCGCCCTGCATATCGGCGCACTGATGTTCGGCCTGACCGGCGTCTTCGGCAAACTCGCGGCCGCAACGCCCGCCGTCATCGTGTTCGGGCGCGCCGCGTTTGCCGTGCTGGCCCTGGCGTTCTTCGCCCGCTTCGCCCAACAGGGCGGCTGGCAGAAACTGCAGGCCGTCGACTGGCGGCGACTGGCCCTGAGCGGTGTGCTGCTGGCCGGGCACTGGGTGAGTTTCTTCATTGCGGTCAAGGTCGCGGGCGTTGCCATCGCGACCCTGGGTTTCGCCAGTTTCCCGGCCTTCACGGTGATCCTCGAAGGGCTGATCTTTCGCGAACGCATCCGCATCAATGAAATCGTGCTGGTGGTGCTGGTCAGTGTCGGGCTGGTACTGGTGACGCCGGCGTTCGATCTGGCCAGCGGCGCGACCACCGGCCTGCTCTGGGCGATTCTGTCCGGCCTGCTGTTTTCCCTGTTGTCCCTGACCAACCGCGCCAGCTCCGGGCGCATCCCGGCGGTGCAGGCAGCGCTGTGTCAGAACGTGGTGGTGGCGTTGTGTCTGCTGCCGGTGGCGGCGCCGCAACTGAGCGAAGTGCGGGCCATCGACTGGTTGTGGATCGGTCTGCTCGGGGTGTTCTGCACCGGCGTCGCCCACAGTCTGTTCGTCGCCAGCCTCGCGGTAATCAAGGCGCGCACCGCCGCGGTGGTGTTCGCCATGGAGCCGGTGTACGGAATTACCGTGGCCTGGCTGCTGTTCGATGAAGATCCGACCCTGCGCATGCTGATCGGCGGCGCGCTGATCATCGTTGCCATCGTGGTGTCGAGCCGGATGTCAGGCAGCAGCGACAAGAAAACCGTCGCGGCTGAGGCGGCCTCTCACTGAGTACGGTCGTTGTGGCCGAGGTCGCGGTCAGGGTCGATCCGGTCGCGCACCCGCTGCTTGAGCACCTTGGCCTCGGGGAAGCCGCCGTCGGCCTTGCGCTCCCAGATCTGCACGTCGTTGCAGGTGATGTGGAATATCCCGCCGGTGCCCGGCACCAGGGACACTTTGCCGAGGTCGTCGCCGAAGGTGCTGAGCAGCTCTTGCGCCAGCCACGCGGCGCGCAACAGCCACTGGCATTGCGTGCAATAGGTGATGACGATTTCCGGTTTTGTGACGGTCATGATTGCTGAAACTCCTGAGCCAGAGGGCGCCGCTATAATAGCCGGCTTTATCGCTCGCCCCGAGACTCACGATGCGTCGTCTGCTGATCTGCCTGTTGCTTGGTTTCCTACCCCTGTTCGCTGGTGTCAGCGCCCATGCCAGTGAGACCACACGCCCGAAAGTCGGCCTGGTGCTGTCCGGCGGCGCGGCCCGTGGCCTGGCGCACATCGGTGTGCTCAAGGCGCTGGAAGAGCAAGGTATCAAGATCGATGCGATTGCCGGCACCAGCATGGGCGCGGTGGTCGGCGGGTTGTACGCCTCGGGCTACAAGATTGACGAGCTGGAAAAACTCGCCCTGACCATCGACTGGCAGCAGGCATTGTCCGACGCCCCGCCCCGCAAAGACGTACCGTTCCGGCGCAAGCAGGACGACCGCGATTTTCTGGTGAAACAGAAGCTGAGCTTTCGCGACGACGGCAGCCTCGGCCTGCCCTTGGGCGTGATTCAAGGCCAGAACCTCGCGCTGCTGCTCGAAAGCCTGTTGGCCCATACCAGCGACACCCGGGATTTCGACAAGCTACCGATCCCGTTCCGCGCCGTGACCACCGACATCGCCAACGGCGAAAAAGTGGTGTTCCGCAAGGGCCATCTGCCCCAGGTGATCCGCGCCAGCATGTCGATCCCGGCAGTGTTCGCCCCGGTCGAACTCGACGGCAGACTGCTGGTGGATGGCGGCATGACCGACAACATTCCCCTCGACGTGGCCCGGGAAATGGGCGTCGACGTGGCCATCGTGGTCGACATCGGCACCCCGCTGCGCAACCGCAAGCAACTGGTGACCGTGGTCGATGTGCTGAACCAGTCGATCACCCTGATGACCCGACGCAACTCCGAAGAGCAACTGGCGACCCTGCACCCCAATGACGTGCTGATCCAGCCGCCGCTGGCGAGCTTCGGTTCCACCGACTTCGGCCGTGGCCAGGAAATGATCGACGCCGGCTACCGAGCGACCCAGGCCCTGGACGTACGCCTTGCCCGCCTCAAACCCGTGCAGTCTCAGGACGCTGAGCTCAACGCCGCCCGCGCGCCGGGCCAGCGCACGCCGATCATCACTGCGATCAAGGTCGAGAACGACTCGAAAGTCGGCGATGACGTGATCCGCTACTACATCCGCCAGCACATCGGCGAACCGCTGGACCTGGGTCGCCTGCAAACCGACATGGGCACCCTGTACGGCCTCGATTATTTCGAGCAGGTGCAATACCGCGTGGTGCACAAGGGCAAGGATCACACGCTGGTGATCAGCGCGCGCGGCAAACGCACCGGCACCGATTACCTGCGGGTCGGCCTCAGCCTGTCGGACGACATGCGTGGCGACAGCGCCTTCAACCTCGGCGCCAGTTACCGCATGAACGGCATCAACCGGCTCGGCGCGGAATGGCTGACCCGGGCGCAGATCGGCGATAAACAAGAGTTGTACAGCGAGTTCTACCAGCCGCTGGACGTGGGCTCTCGCTACTTCGTGGCGCCTTATGCGTCGTTCGCCGCACAAAACGTCGACTCGGTGCTGGACAACGATCCGATCGCCCAGTATCGCGTCGAGCGCTACGGCTTCGGCCTGAATGTCGGCCGGCAGATCGGCAACAGCGGCGAAGTGCGTTTCGGCGTCGGCGAGGCTTGGGGCAAGGCCGATGTACGGATCGGCGATCAGGACCTGCCGAGCGAAAACTTCAACGAAGGGTTCTATGCGCTGAAGTACTCCTTTGACTCGCTGGACAACGTCTACTACCCCCATGAAGGCGAAGACATCGGCCTGACGCTGGTGCAGTTCGAGCCAAGCCTGGGTTCCGACACGCGCTACCGACAGTGGGAGTTCAAACTGGACAAGGCCATGAGCAGTGGCCCGGATACGCTGATTCTCGGCGGTCGTTACGGTCGAACGCTGGACGATGCCAACGTGGTGACCTCCAGTTTCCTGCTCGGCGGTGCCCGGCAACTGTCCGGTTTCCGCGAGGACGCCATCTCCGGGCAGAACGTCAGTCTGATGCGTGCGGTGTATTACCGCCGCCTCACCCCGCGCTCGTACCTGCCGCTGGACTTCCCGCTGTACGCCGGCGCCTCGCTGGAACGCGGCCGGGCGTGGAACAACGACAACGAGTTCGACAGTGGCTACATCAACGCCGCCAGCGTGTTCATCGGCTTCGATACGCCGCTGGGGCCGCTGAACTTCAGCTATGGACTGAACGATGCGGATGAGCAGGCGGTGTACCTGAACCTCGGGCAGACCTTCTGACAGCGGTCAGCGAATCCCCGCCAACAGCGTGCGCGCCGTTTGCTTGAGGGGTTCGTCGGCTTCCTTGAGCAGTTCGTTGAGCAAGGCAATGGCGCTGTCGATATCGCCGTCGTCGATGCAGGTCTGGGCCTGTTCGAGTTTGCCGGCGTTGGCGGCGTCTGAGGGTTCGGGCTCCAGTTCAGGAGCATGTAGCTCCAGTGGTTCCAACGAGAGCGACGAACCGGGATCGCCAAACTCGTTGAGAAAGTCCTCATCCAGCGGCTGCGCTTCCGGCTCGGCGATCCATTCCAGTTCGGCGGTTTCGGTATCGTCGGGCAGGGTTTCCGGCAATTCGAAATCCTGTGGCAGTACCTGCAGATCGGAGCCGAGCGTTGATGGCGCCTGTTCAGGTGCGTCGGTGGTGGAGCGAGTCTCCTCAAGATCCCAACTCGACGCCATCGAGAGCTGATCCAGGTTCAGTTCGAAATTGTCTTCGGGTTCCGGCTCCACAGGGGGTTCGATCGGCAGCGCAGCAATCACCGGAGGCGCTGCCGCCAGAGGTGCGGCGCTGGCCAGTTTCGGGTAGCGGGCGCGAATCTCCTGCAAGCGCTGATCCTCGACCCCGAGCTGGCGCAGGCGGTTTTCCTGCTCGTCATAGATCGGCGTGTCGCCCTGCCGCCCCAGCACTTCAAGCAACTGCACGCCAAGGTCGATGCGCTCCGGTTCCCGCTGCAACGCATCGCGCAACAGACCGGCAGCCTCGCCCAAGCGTCCGTAGGCCAGATAAATGCCGACCGCTTCCAGCACATCGCCGTTGGCGTGTTCCTCGCGATGTTCGACAGCACTGTGACCGGCACTCGGCTGCATCGGTTCGGCGTCGTCGACCGGGGGTTCGTTTCGTACCGGCAGGAACGGCAACGGCGCAGCAGTCCCTTGCGCCTGCTGGCGTTGCCGGCGCACATACAACCCCGCCACCAGCAACCCCAATACCAGCAACAATCCGCCGAGCAGCGGCCAGTTGAGTGAATCCTCTTGGGACTCAACCGGGGCAATGACCGGCGCCGGCACAGGTGCCACGGGCGCTGCGGTCACTGGGGGTGCCTGTTGCACTTCAATCAGACGGGCCTGCAAATCACCGAGCTGTTTCTTGCCGTCAGCGATCAGCACTTCCTGCGCCTGAAGCTTCACGTTCAATGCATCGATGGTTTTTTGCAGTTGCTGGTTCTGCAGAATGCTCGCCGCCAGTTGCTCGGCCTGCGCGGCGGCGACCGGAGCCGGTGGCTGCACCGGCGCAGCAGGTTTGGCCGGCGTAGTTGCGGTGGGAGTCTCGGGGATCGGGAATTCCGAGGATTGCGCGCGCGCCGTTGGCTCGTCGGTGGCCGGGACAATTCCCGGTGAGCCCGGCGGGTCGATCAGCACGGTGTATTCGCGCAGCAGGTGGCCGTTGGGCTGATCGAGCTGCACCAGGAAATTCAGAAAGGGTTCGTTGACCGGTTTGGTCGAAGTCACCCGGATCATGTTGCGATTGGCGCGCAGGATCGGGGTGAACTTGAGGTCATTGAGAAAAAACACGCGCTCGATACCGGCGCGGCCAAACTCGTCCGCCGAGGCCAGACGGACCGCCAGTTCGCTTTCACTGACGCCCCCGACATCCACCAGCGCGATGTCAGCCTTGAGCGGCTGATTGAGGGCTGAATGCACGGTGATGTCACCGAGCCCCAGCGCCAATGAGGCGGTGGACCAGGTGAGAACACCGGCCACCAACAGCGAGTTGGCGCAACGCAGTACCACGTGCCGACTTCCGAGCATGAGCATCCCTTGAATAAGCAAAACCGACTTCTATGCGTTCGCACATCCGGTACGAACACGATATTGCCCAGTAGTTCTTATAGTCCGCCCAGCGCGATCTCTCAAAAAAACGGCACGCGGTTATGCCTCAAGACTTTTCCAGGTTAGCCAGAATGTGCCCGTGAACCCGCATGCACACCTTCAAATCCGCTTCGTCGACGCCCTCGAACAATTCCTTGCGCAGTTGCGTGGCGATGGTTTCGATCTGTTCGATCAGCGGCAAGGCCGGAGCACACAGCACGATTTTTTTCGCCCGGCGGTCTTCCATCACGGACTGGCGTTGCACCAGGCCCTGGCTTTCCAGGCTGTCGAGCAGACGGGCCAGGGTCGGCCCTTCGACGCCGACGCTTTGCGCCAGCTCCCGCTGGGTCGGCGCCTCTTCGAAGCGCGCCAGATGCAGCAGCACCAGCCAGCGCGCCTGGGACAAGCCCAGGCCGGCCAGCCGGCGATCGAGTTCGGCACGCCAGCCACGGGACATCTGGGCCAATTGCATGCCAAAACGGTGTTGATCGGTTAACGGCATAAAACACTCATGATTAGACTGAACAAATAGAGAAAAACTAATTATTAGTCAGCTAAGCATGACATTTGGCTATAGGCAAGAGGCGTCCTGTACTGAATCGTTACAACCGTATAACGGTTGGCACAAACGCCCTCTTACAATTCAAACTCGGATTGCAGCGCAGCCCTTACGCAATACAGCACGCCTTCCGGAACACGACCGGCAAACAGCTCGGCCACTTCGGCGACCGACGGCAACTCGCCTTCGCCGTCGAGGAAAGCATCCTGTACTTCGCCCATCAGGTCTTCCGGCAGGTCCAGCGCCTGTTCCAGCGACAGTTGCTGCTTGCCAATGGCTTCGGCGAGCATGGTGTAGACATTCTTTTCCGAGCACTGCAACTGACCGGAGATCTGCAACGGCGTCATGCCGGCGCGGGCCAGGGTGATCAGTTCGTGACGCACGTCGGCCACCACTTTCGGCGCCTCGGCCTCGCCGCCGAGCACTTCGAGGAAGGCCTCGCCGTAACGCTCCAGCTTGCGCGCGCCGACGCCGCTGACCCGGGCCATGTCCGCCAGCGAGGTCGGCTGGCTGCGGAGCATTTCCAGCAGGGTCGAGTCGGGGAAGATGACGTACGGCGGCACGCCGTGTTCTTCCGCCAGTTTGCGCCGCAGGGCGCGCAAGGCTTCCCACTGTTCGCGCTCTTCGCCACGCACCAATTGACTGGCCTGGCTCTTGCTGCCGCTCTTGGCGGTGATTTGTGGTTTGAGGTCGCGGCGCAGTTCAAGGGTCACTTCGCCCTTGAGCAAAGGCCGGCAGGTATCGCTCAATCGCAGGCCGCCATAGCCTTCGTGATCGACATCCGCCAGACCACGGGCCACCAACTGGCGGAACAGCGAGCGCCATTCGCTCTCCCCCAGCGCCTTGCCGACGCCGTACACCGACAGGTGCTGATGGCCGAAGCTGCGGACCTTTTCGTTGTCCTTGCCCAGCAGCACGTCCACCAGATGGCCGACGCCGTAACGCTGGCCGGTGCGATAGATCGCCGACAGCGCCTGACGCGCAGGCTCGGTGGCGTCCCAGGTCTGCACGCCGTCGGTGCAGTTGTCGCAGTGACCGCACGGCTCCGGCATGTCTTCATCGAAATACGCCAGCAGCGCCTGACGGCGGCAGCGGGTTTCTTCGCAGAGCGAGAGCATGGCATCGAGCTTGTGCTGCTCCAGACGCTTGTGGCGCTCGTCGCCCTCGGAGTTCTGCAGCATCTGCTTGAGCATCACCACGTCTTGCAGACCGTAGGCCATCCAGGCGTCCGCCGGCAGGCCATCACGGCCACCGCGTCCGGTTTCCTGGTAATAGGCTTCAAGGGATTTCGGCAGGTCGAGGTGAGCGACGAAGCGCACGTTGGGTTTGTCGATGCCCATGCCGAACGCCACGGTGGCGACCATGATCAGGCCTTCCTCGTTGAGGAAGCGCTTCTGGTGATAGGCGCGCAGATCGTTGGGCAGACCGGCGTGATACGGCAGCGCCGGGAAGCCCTGCTCGGTGAGAAACGCGGCCACCTCCTCCACTTTCTTGCGCGACAGGCAGTAGACGATGCCGGCGTCACTGCGCCGCTCGGCAAGGAACGCCAGCAACTGCTTGCGCGGCTGCTCCTTGGGCACGATGCGGTAGAAGATGTTCGGCCGGTCGAAACTCGAGAGGAAACGCTCGGCATTCTGCAGGTGCAGGCGGGTGACGATTTCTTCGCGGGTACGCTTGTCGGCGGTGGCGGTCAGGGCAATGCGCGGCACGTCGGGGAACATTTCCGCCAACTGCCCCAGTTGCAGGTATTCCGGGCGGAAGTCATGGCCCCATTGTGATACGCAGTGCGCTTCGTCGATGGCGAACAGCGCAATGTTCAAGCCTTGCAGGAACGACAGCATGCGCGGCTGCACCAGCCGCTCCGGCGCCAGATAAAGCATCTTCACTTCGCCGCGCTTGATCCGGTTGGCGAGGTCGCGCTGCTGTTCGGCGCTCAGGGTGGAGTTCAACGCGGCGGCGGCCACGCCCAGCTCTTCGAGGGTGGCGACCTGATCGTCCATCAACGCGATCAGCGGCGAGACCACCACCGCCAGACCGTCGCGCAACAGCGCCGGCACCTGGAAGCACAGGGATTTACCGCCGCCGGTCGGCATCAGGACAAGGGCATCACCGCCACTGGCCACGCGCTCAATGATTGCACCCTGACGGCCACGGAAACTGTCGTAGCCGAAGATGTCCTTGAGGACGCGTTGAGCCTGTTCGAGCATAAAAACTCCAAAAATCCACCGAAACATCCCTGCACAGGCTGGTTCAAGACAGCCGAGGCTGCTTTAAACAAAACGTAAGCGCGCATTGCATCGCGCCCTACACAATCAGCCGCGACACCGGCAGGGATCGCAAAGCGCGGCAGTATACCCGAGCCCTCCTCGGCAGAGGGCACCGCCGATAAGAAGCTTGTTCGGGCAAATCTGCCGTGCGGCTGGCTTGAGGGCTCAAGAAGGCCTAGAATTCCCGCATTGTTTATTCCCCCAAGGTAGCCCTTTAATGTCCTTCGCCGAGCAACTAACCCGCCTGCAAGTCTTCCTCGACGCCGACGAGCTGCATGAAGAGGCGCTGGACTACGTGGCCGCTCACGGTTACCTGACTGCGCTGTCGATCTGCGCCGACGTGGTGCCGGAGCGTGAATGGATCGACGCCCTGTTCGCCGAAGAGCCGCATTACAGCAGCGAAGCGCAGCGTGAAGAGATCGAAGCCACGCTGATCGGCCTCAAGGCCCACATCGCCCGCCAACTGGCGTCGGACGAAGAGTTCGAGCTGCCATGCGAGCTGGACCTGGGCGACGACCCGGACGATTCCGAACTGCGCGGCTGGTGCATCGGCTTCATGGAAGGGGTGTTCCTGCGCGAAGCGGCCTGGTTCGAAACCGCCGAAGAAGAAGTCAGCGAAATGCTCCTGCCGATCATGGTCGGTTCGGGCCTGTTCGACGAACAGCCTGAGTTCGAAGACATCGCCAAGGACGCCAACCTGATGGACGACATGATCGTGCAGATCCCGGAAGCCCTGACCGCGCTGTACCTGCTGTGCCAGGCGCCCGACGAAAAACCGGCGATCCTCAAGCCACGTCACCACTAAGATCCGGCCTATGGACAATCCCATAGGCAACCGCCCCCTGATGTTGCGCTACATCCTGCTGGCCATCGGCTGGCTGAGCGTGGCATTGGGGGTGATCGGGATTTTCCTGCCTGTTCTCCCCACCACCCCCTTCCTCCTGCTGGCAGCCGCCTGCTTCGCCCGCAGCTCTCCGCGTTTCTATCAATGGCTGGTCGAGCATCCCCGGCTCGGACCATGGATCCGCGATTACCTGGATGGCAACGGCATTCCGCTCAAGGGCAAGGTCTACGCGATCGGGCTGATGTGGGCGAGCATTCTGTTCTCGTGCTACCTGGTGCCGCTGCCTTGGGCCCGGGGGTTCATGTTGACCAGCGCGGTGCTGGTGACGGTTTATATCTTGCGGCAGAAGACGTTGCGCAAATCCTGACAAGGGGCGATGGCGCAACTCAGTCCTTTCAACCTGACACCCAGTTGAATCATGTTTAAGAACATGTCCGCAAGGCCACGCAACCTTGCGCCTTTGCCTACGCATCCGCCAGACTCCGCCGGCTTGTGCGCCTTGGGGGCGGGTTCTATTGTTTGCCGGTCGCTGAACAGCAGCGATCGGGTTTAGCGATCCGGCTCCCCACAGACGCAACAACGCCCAATCCCGATTGCAGTCTCTTCTCTGCACTTGGCGTAATGGTGGCTGTGCGTGGGAGACCTTCGGGTCTACCCGGGGTTTCTGTGACCCGGATCGCTAACCTGCGTACAGCCGCCACCTTTACTTGTTTAGCGATGAGTCGTGGCGGCCAAATCCAATCACGGAGATTCGCCATGATCAAACCAACGCCAAACCCGCCCGAAGTCGATTCGACTTCCCCCTACGAAACCCTCGACTCCAAGAAATTCCACGAAGCCGCCGAGCGCGCGCTCGATCACTACCTCAATCCCCTCCTCCCCCGAAAACCGCTGCTCAAACCCAACACCCGCTACCTCATCGCCCCCGGCATCGACAGCGAAGAACTGCTGGCCGACGCCTGCGAAACCCTGACTTCGGCCAAGACCATGGCCAATGACTTCGCCGGGTTGGTGGATGGCTCGCATCGGCATGTGTTGTTGGGGATTGCGCAGCTGATCATGCTGGGTGAGCTGGCGGTGAATCGGGTGCTGGATAATCTGGAGTTGAAAACCGAAGCAGCGGTGTAAAGAAGGTAAATGCACTGTCGCGAATAATGCGTGACAGACATGACGCCTTCGTCGGATCGCCGCCCGGGGCAAGCCCGCTCCCACAGGTACGGCGGCGTGGTTTAAAGGTGTGCTAGACGCATGACCTTGCTCCGGGCGGCGATCCGACGAAGGCTCACTCCCAGGCAACACATCACTTGCGGCATGAAAAACCCGCCGTCCCGTTTGATCGGGGCGGCGGGTTTTGTCGTTTCAGCGTTCAGATCAAACCGTATCCACCTTCAACGAATGATCATTGAGCATGCCGTTGATGATGGTCGCCGTGTCGTGCCCGCTGGCGATCAACCCACCCGCCCCCGGCGTCACACCGTAGTGGCTGGCGAGGTTGACGCCGGCCAGGTCGATGGTCTGGTTCGGCGTGGCGCCGGCCATGGCGCTGACGTCGATGCTGGTCATGACCGAGGCGCCGCTGCCGGTGACGGTGAAGTGCAGGTAGTCATCCAGTGACGCCGACGTGCCGTTTTCACCTTGCAGCAGTTGCGACAGGTCGAGCTTGTCGGTGCCGGGGGTGAAGTCGGTGACGAGGTCGTGACCGCTGTTGCCCTTGAGCCACTGGAAGGTGTCGGCACCCGGTCCGCCGGTCAGGGTGTTGTTGCCCATCCCGCCGATCAGCAGGTCATCGCCCCCGCCGCCGTTGAGGATATCGTTGCCCAGGCCGCCGTTGATCACGTTGTTATTGTTGTCGCCGGTGAGGGTGTCGTTGAAGTTCGAGCCGACGAGGTTTTCGATGCCGGTCAGGGTGTCTGTGCCGGCGCCAATGGTGTTTTGCGCACCGAGCAGGCCGAGGTTGACCGTCACCCCGGCGGTCGCGTGGGCGTAGCTGGCGGTGTCGATGCCAGTGCCACCGTCGAGCAAATCGTTGCCCCGGCCGCTGTAGAGCAAGTCGTTGCCGGCGCCGCCGTGCAGTTCGTTGTTGCCGGAGCCAGCGGTGAGCACGTCGTTGCCGTCGCCGGCATTGATGATGTTGTCGCCGGTGCCCGCCACCAGTACGTCATCGCCCGAGGTCCCAGTGAGGGTGTGGCCGTCCTGATAGCTGATGGTCACGTTTGCCGTGTCGCTGCCGCCGTGGTTGTCGTTGGCGGTGTAGGTGCCGTGGTAGTCCGGGGTGATGTCGTGGGCCCCGGCGTAGTTGAGGGTCATGGTCAGCTGGTAGTTCTCCGCCGCGTTGGCGTTGCTGCCCGTGGTGTTGCTGATGTTGGTGATGTGGATCTGGTAGACGCCGTCGGACGTCGCGGTCAGGGTCTGGCCGTCCGCGAGGGCAATGTAAGCGCCGCCGTTGATCGAGTACTCCATGGTGATGTGACCGGCCGCCAGGTTGTGGTCCAGGTTGAGGGTTTCGCCCTGGCGCAGGTTGACGGTGATGCGGTCTTCATCGTTGGCGTTGGTGTTGGTCACCGCGCCGAGGTAGCCGCTGACCACCAGCACGGCGGTCATGGTGGCGGCGTTGGCGCTGAACGAGTTACGCACGTTGGCCAGGTTCTGATTGGCGGCGGTGTTGGCGTTGGTGCCGGTGAAGCTGATCGCGCCGCTGCCGGTGAAGTCTGCCGATCTGGAGATCCAGCCGGTGTTGAACGAGGTCGGCGTGGCGTTGAGGGTGTCGCCGTTGAGGTCGGTGTCGTTGGCCAGCAACAGCTCGCCCGGCACCACGATGTTGCCCGACAGCACGTTGGTGATGATGTGGTCGTCCGCCGCCACCGGAGGCGCGTTGGGGATCACTTTCACGGTCAGCGTCGAGCTGGCGAGGTCGCCATCGTTGTCGCTGAGGGTGAAGCCGATGTTTTCGGTGATCACCACGGCGGTGGTTTTTTGCGAGGTGTAGCTGTAGTCGCCGGTGTCGAGGTTGACCACCAGGGTGCCGCTGTTGTTGGTGGCGATGCTCAGGGTGTTGTTCACCGTGTTGAACGTGCCGTGGTTGGCGCCGCCGCTGGCGACCAGTGAACCCTGACCGCCGTTGGCTTTCGGGTCATAGGTGTAGGTGGTGCCGTCGACCACGATGGATTTGATGAACCCGCCATCGGCGCCGAACGTGCCGCCCTCGCCGATAAACGAACCGGTGACCGGCGCGCCCTGCACCGTGCCGGACAAGACCGAGTTCAGTTGATTGAGGTCGGTGACCACCACCGCGTTGGTGTTGGTGTGCGTGATGCCGTCGTACGCCAGCGGATCGAGGTTGGCGTTGCTCACGCCGCTGCCCAGGCCGATCGCGTAGTTCTTGATGTTGTTGGCATCGAGGAACGCCTTGAGCGTCGCTTCGTCGGCGGTGCCGATGTCACCCTCGTTGGGTTTGCCGTCGGAGAAGAAGTAGCCGACGTTCTGCGCCCCGGTGAGTTTGCCCGAGGTGTTGAACGCGTTGTACATGGTCGCCACAGCGGCGTCGTAGTTGGTGCCGCCGCCCGCGCTGAGGCTGGCCAGAAGGGTCTTGGCCGTGGCGATATCGACCCACACCGAAGTGCGGTCGGTGGCGTTGCTGCTGAAGGTGACGAGCTGCACTTTCACATCGCCCAGATCATCGTACTTGTCGAGCAAGGCGCTGATCGCCTGCTTGGCCAGTTCCAGCCGCGACAGGCCCGGTACGCCGGAGGCGTCGGCCATGCTGCCGGAGATGTCGAGAACGATGAGGATGTTGGAGTCGATCTCCACCGCCGCCACCGAACGATCCGACGCCACCGCTTTTGGCACGTCGTCGACGATGTTGACCACGATGGTGCTGGTGGTGCTGTTGCCCAGCGCATCGGTGGCTTTGTAGGTAAAGCTTTCGCTCAGGGTGTTCGGCCCGTCGTTGGCGTTCGGCGTGGTTTTCGGCGCCGAGGTCAGGGTGTAAGTGTAGGTGCCGTCGGCGTTGAGCTGGATCTGCCCGTAAGTGCCGGTGGCGCTGCCGACCAGGGTGTAGGTGATCGCCCCGCTGCCGCCGCTGACTGAACCGACCAGCGTGCCGGTGGCGGTTTCGCCAGTGTTGCCCGGGTCACTGCCGGTGACCGTGCCGGGGGCCAGGTCTTGCCCGTCCTTGGTCAGGTCGAGGGCTTTCTCGTAGACGGTGACGTCCTGATCGGTCGAGGCCACAAGCTTGCTGTCGGCGACGTTGACGGTGATGGTGGTGGTGCTTTCATCGCCGTCACTGTCGCGGATGGTGTAGGTGAATGTGTCGGTGGCGCCCGGCGGGCTCACGGAGTTCGGGTTGCTGTGATAGACCGCATTGCCCGCCGCATCGAGGGTCAGGTAGCCGTAGTTGCCGTTGATGTTGCTGTTGAGGCCGCCGATGGCCGAGGTCGCAGTGTTGCCGCCGGCGCGCACGCCGACCACGATCGCCGCGCCATCCGCGCCACTGATGTCATTGCCCAGCACGCTGATGTTGACCGTGCCGCCCTCCGCCACCGAGCCGGTGTCGGCCTTGGCGGTCGGCAAGTCATCGATGATGTTGACGTTGATCTGCCCGGTCGCGGTGCTGCCGTCGGTGTCCGTCGCCACCACGTTGAAGTTCTCGGTGAGGCTGTTGGCGCCGTTGGCGGTCGGATGGGTTTCGTTATCCACCAGGGTGTAGCTGTAGCTGACCACGCCCGTGGCCGGGTCGTATCCGGTGATGGTCAACGTGCTGCCCAGCGGGGTGACGGTCGATTGCGGGAAGCCGGCGGCCACGCCGTTGGTCATCACGGCGATGCCGCCCACGGTCAGGGTTTGCAGACCGTCGAGGGCCGTCACGGTGAAGGTGCCGCTCTGGGTCAGCGCCGGGGTGTCGGGGCTGGTGCCGTCGCTGAGGTTTTTCTCGTAGACGGTGAGTTCGCCACCATTCACGTCGAGGCCGTTGAGGACCACCGGATCGTCGTTGTTGTGAATGTTCAGCACCAGGTTGGCGGTGCTGGTGTCGCCGTCGGCATCGGTCAGGGTGTAGGTGAAGGTCTCGGTGCCGTTGCCACCGCCGTGCAGGTTTTTGAAGTCTGCATCGTTGGTGTTCAGCGTGTAGGTGTAAGTGCCGTTGGCGTTCAGCACCAGGGTGCCGTAAGTGCCAGTGAAGGTGCCGGGGGTGATCGGGCCGGCATTCGGGCCGGTCGCCACCACGTCGGCGCCTTGCACGTCGTTGGTCAGCACGTTGCCGTTGAGGGTCAACTGGTTTTCCGACGCGGTGCTGGCGTTGCTGTCGTTGATCGCCTTCGGCACGTCATCGACGATGCTGACCACGAGGGTGCTGGTGACGACGTTGCCCAGCGAATCGGTGGCCTGGTAGGTGAAGGTTTCGGTCAGGGTGTTGGCGCCGTCATCGGCGTGCGGGGTGGTGCTGGCCGGAGAGGTCAGGGTGTAGGTGTATGTGCCGTCGGGGTTGAGCACGATTTGCCCGTAGTTGCCGGTGGCGCTGCCGACCAGCGCGTAGCTGATCGCACCGACCGCGCCGGTGACCGAGCCGACCAGCGTGCCCGACGCGGTTTCGCCAGTGCTGGTCGGATCGCTGCCGGTGACCGTGCCAGCGGCCAGATCCTGGCCGTCCTTGGTCAGGTCGAGGGCTTTTTCGTACACGGTGACGTCGGTGTCGCTGACGGCTTTGAGGCAGCTGTTGTAGACGTCGATGGTGATGGTGGTGGTGCTTTCATCGCCGTCGGAATCGCGCACGGTGTACACGAACACATCCACCGCACCCGGGCCGCTCACGGCATTCGGGTTGCTGTGATAGACCGCGTTGCCGTTGGCGTCGAGGGTCAGGTAGCCGTAAGTGCCGTTGATGTTGCTGTTGAGGCCGCCGATGGCCGAGGTCGAGGTGTCGGAGCCGGCGCGCACGCCCACTACCGCGCCACTGGCTGCCGGGCCGTCGGCGCCGCCGATGTCGTTGTCCAGCACGTTGCCGCTGACGGTGCCGCCCTCCTGCACCGACGTCGCGTCGGGTTTGGCGGTCGGCAGGTCGTCGATGATGTTGACGTTGATCTGTCCGGTGGCGGTGCTGCCGTCGGTGTCCGTCGCCACCACGTTGAAGTTCTCGGTGATGCTGTTGGCGCCGTTGGCGGTCGGATGGGTTTCGTTATCCACCAGGGTGTAGCTGTAGCTGACCACGCCCGTGGCCGGGTCGTATCCAGTGATGGTCAGCGTGCTGCCCAGCGGGGTGACGGTCGATTGCGGGAAGCCGGCCGCGACACCGTTGGTGATCACGGCAATGCCACCCACGGTCAGGGTTTGCAGACCGTCGAGCGCGGTGACGGTGAAAGTGCCGCTCTGGGTCAGTGCCGGGGTGTTGGGGCTGGTGCCGTCGCTGAGGTTTTTCTCGTAGACGGTGAGTTCGCCGCCGTTGACGTCGAGGCCGTTGAGGTACACCTGATCGTCGTTGTTGTGGATGTTCAGCACCAGGTTGGCGGTACTGGTGTCGCCGTCGGCATCGGTGATGGTGTAGGTGAAGGTCTCGGTGCCGTTGCCGCCGCCGTGCAGGTTTTTGAAGTCTGCATCGTTGGTGTTCAGCGTGTAGGTGTACGTGCCGTTGGCGTTCAGCACCAGGGTGCCGTAAGTCCCGGTGAACGTACCCGCCGTGATCGGGCCGGCATTGGGGCCCGTCGGTACACGGTCGGCGCCTTGCACGTCATTGGTCAGGACGTTGCCGCTCAGTGTGAGATTGGTTTCCGAAGCGGTGCCGGCGTTGCTGTCGTCCACGCCTTTTGGCAGGTCGTCGACGATGTTCACGTCCAGCGTGGCGTTGGCGGTGGTGCCGTTGTCATCGACCACGGTCACGGCGAACTGCTCGTTCAGGACATTGGCGCCGTTGGCAGTCGGGTGCGCTTCGTTGTCGACCAGGGTGTAGCTGTAGCTGACGACGCCAGTCACCGCGTTGAAGCCGGTGATGGTTAGCGTGCTGCCCAGTGGCGTAGTCACCGATTGTGGGAAGCCAGCCGCCACACCGTTGGTGACCACGGCAATGCCGCCGATGGTCAGTGTGGTGACGCCGTCCAGCGCGGTGATGGTGAAGGTGCCGCTTTGGGTCAGCGCTGGAGCATCGGGGTTGCTGCCGTCGCCGAGATTTTTTTCGTAGACGGTGAGTTCGCCGCCATTCACGTCGAGGCCGTTGATGATCACCGGATCGTCGTTGTTGTGAATCTGCAGCACGAGGTTCGCGGTGCTGATATCGCCGTCGGCATCGGTGATGGTGTAGGTGAAGGTCTCGGTGCCGTTGCCGCCGCCGTGCAGGTTTTTGAAGTCTGCATCGTTGGTGTTCAGCGTGTAGGTGTACGTGCCGTTGGCGTTCAGCACCAAAGTCCCGTAAGTCCCGGTGAACGTACCCGCCGTGATCGGGCCGGCGTTGGGGCCGGTCGGTACGCGGTCGGCGCCCTGCACGTCGTTGGTGAGGACGTTGCCGGCCAAGGTGAGGTTGGATTCCGAAGCGGTGCCGGCGTTGCTGTCGTCCACGCCTTTTGGCAGGTCGTCGACGATGTTCACGTCCAGCGTGCCGTTGGCAGTGGTGCCGTTGTCATCGACTACGGTCACGGCGAACTGCTCGTTCAGCACGTTGGCGCCGTTGGCATTCGGGTGCGCTTCGTTGTCGACCAGGGTGTAGCTGTAGCTGACAACGCCGGTGGCGGCGTTGAAACCGGTGATGGTCAGCGTGCTGCCCAGTGGCGTAGTCACCGATTGTGGGAAGCCTGCCGCCACGCCGTTGGTGACCACGGCAATGCCGCCGATGGTCAGTGTGGTGACGCCGTCCAGCGCGGTGATGGTGAAGGTGCCGCTTTGGGTCAGCGCTGGAGCATCGGGGTTGCTGCCGTCGCCGAGGTTTTTCTCGTAGACGGTGAGCTCGCCGCCATTCACGTCGAGGCCGTTGATGATTACCGGGTCGTCGTTGTTGTGGATTTGCAGCACGAGATTCGCGGTGCTGGTATCGCCGTCGGCATCGGTGATGGTGTAGGTGAAGGTTTCAGTGCCGTTGCCGCCGCCGTGCAGCGCTTTGAAATCGGCGTCGCTGGTGTTGAGGGTGTAGGTGTAAGTACCGTTGGCGTTCAGTACCAGAGTCCCGTAAGTCCCGGTGAAAGTGCCCGCCGTGATCGGGCCGGCATTGGGGCCGGTCGGTACGCGGTCGGCGCCCTGCACGTCGTTGGTGAGGACGTTGCCGCTCAAGGTGAGGTTGGATTCCGAAGCGGTGCCGGCGTTGCTGTCGTCCACGCCTTTTGGCAGGTCGTCGACGATGTTCACGTCCAGCGTCGCATTGGCGGTGGTGCCGTTGTCATCGACCACGGTCACGGCGAACTGCTCGTTGAGCACGTTGGCGCCGTTGGCATTCGGGTGCGCTTCGTTGTCGACCAGGGTGTAGCTGTAGCTGACAACGCCGGTGGCGGCGTTGAAACCGGTGATGGTCAGCGTGCTGCCCAGTGGCGTGGTTACCGATTGCGGGAAGCCAGCCGCCACGCCATTGGTGACTACGGCGATGCCGCCGATGGTCAGCGTGGTGACGCCGTCCAGTGCGGTGATGGTGAAGGTGCCGCTTTGGGTCAGCGCTGGAGCATCGGGGTTGCTGCCGTCGCCGAGGTTTTTCTCGTAGACGGTGAGTTCGCCGCCCTCGACGTTCAACCCGTTGATGACCACAGGATCGTCGTTGTTGTGGATCTGCAACACGAGGTTGGCGGTGCTGGTGTCACCGTCGGCATCGGTCAGGGTGTAAGTGAAAGTCTCGGTGCCATTGCCACCGCCATGCAGATTCTTGAAATCAGCATCACTGGTATTGAGCGTGTAGGTGTAGGTGCCGTTGGCGTTGAGCACCAACGTGCCGTAAGTGCCGATGAAGGTGCCGGGGGTGATCGGGCCGGCGTTTTCGCCGACAGGTACACGGTCGGCGCCTTGCACGTCGTTGGTCAGGACGTTGCCGGTCAGGGTCAGTTGGGTCTCTGACGCCGTGCCATTGTTGTCATCGAACGCTTTCGGGACGTCGTCGGTAATGTTGACATCGAGCGTGCCAGTCGCGGTGTCGCCATTGCTGTCGCCGGCAATCACAGTGAACTGTTCGCTGAGGTTGTTCGTCCCGTCGCCCGCTGCGTGCGTTTCGTTGCCGTTGAGGGTGTAGCTGTAACTGACCGTGCCGGTGGCCGGGTTGTAGCCGGTGATGGTCAGGGTGTTGCCCAATTGTGTGGTGATCGATTGCGGGAAACCGATCGGCACGCCTCCGACGATCACGTTGATGCCGCCGATGCTCAGGCTGCTCAGGCCGTCCGGCGCCGACACCGTGAAGCTGCCGGTCTGGGTCAGCGCGCCAGGGTTGGCCGCGGAACCGTCGGGCAGATTGGCTTCGTTAAGATTCAATTCGCCACCGGCAACAGACAGCCCGGTGAGTGTTACCGGATTGTTGACTGGCGGTGGTGGTGGAGCGATCGGCGCAGTGTCGTCACCGTTGTCGATCACCGCGTTGTGGCGTTCTTCGGGAAACTCGGGAATGCCATTGAAACCGGCGGTGGGGAAACCAATGACCGGATCGACCCGGCCCGCCACTTCAGTCAACAACACGAAACTGTGGCCGCCACCCAGCGCGCCCGGCGCACCACCGGTGGCGCCGGGGCCGGCCGCTGTCGCTTCGGCGGATTGGGTCGGGTCATCGCCGGCGGCAATGGCTTTCTGGATCTGTTCGACGTCGGTCAGTTGCGACTCGCTCGGGGTCACCGCTTCCGGTGCATTGACGTGAGCCGCCTGATCGGCGAGCAATTGGCCGGTCATGGTCAGGCTGCTGTCGCGGCCGAGGGTCAGTTCCTGGCCGTTTTGCAGATGAACGGCAACCGCCCCCTGCGCCCCGGTGATCAATTGATCCCCTGCAAACAGACGATCGCCTTCGACCAGTGCGCGACGAGTGCCGTCCGCCGACTGAGCGAAAACCTGACCAATGACTTTAGTGACGATCCCGATGAGCGTTGCCATGTGCATTCCTCCGCTGCCGACCACCGTCGGCGCTGGTTTGCGAAGCAGCCCATGGCTCAAGCGGGTTGTCGGGGCGACGCTCGCACCTCGACAGTTCGTTTCGCAGGTTGTGCAGGTTCATAAACTCCAGCGAAATCAAGCACTTGGAATCTCTGTTCGCTGCAGCAGGCCCACTAGCGCTACGTAACGGTGGTGAATCACCCGAGTGACAAAAATCTGTCGCTCATCAGCCGCTACGCGTCCCTCCCCTTTAGCAGTACTTCGCCGTATGTCGCAAAGTGAGTGGAACTTTCCTCAAGCCTTTCTGTGCTCCCTAAAGCGCATAAAACAAAGGCTTTCGAGTGGAACAATGTGCTGGATTTGGCGAACCGCATAAGTTTTTTTTGGCATAACCCTTATGAAAATTTTTTCTTAGCTACGCTTCAGGATGTTCTTAGCTCTGTTGTTACAGGCATGAAACGCTTTTTACTAAAAATATCGTCAATAAATTGGCGACAGCGAAACACCATCAGGACTCAGGGAGATGCACCCATGCGCGTACTAACCCCCCTCTGCAGCGCGGTTTTGCTGGCCATGGCTTGCACTTCCCAAGCCCAGGCCATGAACCTCACCGAAGCGATCCAGAGCACCATCGCTACCCACCCCGAACTGGCCTCGCGCGTAGATGCGCGCCTGTCGGCTGATGAACAGGTGAAGGTCGCCAAGGGCGGCTTCTATCCGTCGGTGGATCTGAACGCTGCTTACGGGCGCGGCTACAGCGACAACACCAACACCCGGGCCTTCGGTAACCACCACACCGAAATCCTCAATTACACCCAGTCCGAGCTGCGGCTGCGGCAGATGCTGTTCGACGGTTTCAACACCGCCAACGAAGTCGAACGCACCAAGGGCGTTTCCAACTCACGCGCCTATTACGCGCAAGGCACCGCCCAGGATCTGGCCCTGCGCACCATCGAGGTCTACCTCGAAGTGCTCAAGCGTCGCGAACTGGTGACCCTGGCCAAGAACAACCTGCAGGCGCACTTGCGGGTCAACGACCAGATTGGCCTGCGCACCGAGCGCGGGGTGGGCAGCACCGCCGACTCCGATCAATCGGTGGCCCGGAAGGCGCTGGCGCAGAACAACCTCGACACCGCCGAAGTCGATCTGGCGGATGCCGAATCCAACTTCTACAGCGTGGTCGGGCGCATGCCGGATGAGCTGGAAACCCCAGCCTCGACCCGCGGCGAATTGCCCGCCACCTTGCCTGAAGCCCAGCAGAGCATGGTCGAGAACAACCCGTATCTGAAATCCGCCCAGGCTGACGTGCAATCGGCGGAGAGCCAGTACGAAGTCGCCAAGTCGCCGTTCTACCCGCGCTTCGACGCGGAAGCCGCCGTCGGCGCCAACAACAACGTGCAGGGTGACGAGGGCCACGACAACGAATGGCGGGTCGGCGTGGTGATGAACTACAACCTGTTCCGTGGCGGCAGCGACAAGGCGCGACTGGCCTCCGACGCGCACCAGATCAACCAGGCGATGGACATCCGCAACAACGCCCTGCGCCAGCTCAACGAGAACATTCACCTGGCGTGGAACGCCATGCTCAACGCCAAGAAACAGACCCCGACCGCCCGCGAATACGCCGAGACCACCAAGCGTGTGCGCGCCGCGTATCAGGATCAGTTCGGCCTCGGCCAGCGCACCCTGCTGGACGTGCTCGACAGTGAAAACGAGCTGTACAACGCCAACCGTCGCTACACCGAAATCCGCTACACCGAGGAATACTCGATGTACCGCGTGCTGGCGAACATGGGCCAGTTGTTGAGCAAGCAGCGGGTGGTGCTGCCGGCCGATGCGATTGCCGCGACCGAGGTGAAAAACGAAGCGCGCTTGCCTGAACTGAAGTAGTCCCGATGATGTAGTGCCAGGGGAGCGATCAATATGACCAGCATGCAACCCGGTAACACCGGGATCGATCCGCGGCTGAGCTTCGATGACCCGTTGCTCGACGGTCTGTTGATCCTCTGCAAACTCCATGGCGCGACGGTCAGTCGCGCCAGCCTGAGCGCCGGGCTGCCCCTGGACAAACAACGCCTGAGCCTCGACCTGCTGCCCCGCGCCGCAGCCCGGGCCGGGTTGCAGGCGCGGTTACTGCGCCGAGAGCTGAAAGACATCTCACCGCTGAATCTGCCGGTGCTGTTACTGCTGGGCAACGGGCGCACGGCAGTGCTGCGGCGTTTTAGCGAAGACGGCAAGGCGCTGATCCTGCCCAGCGAAGCCGACGGCGGCGAGCAATGGGTCAGCCGTGAAGAACTCACCGAACACTACAGCGGTCAGGCCTTGTTCGCCCGGCCACGGCATGAACTGGAAGACCTGCGTTCACCGCTGGTGCCACGGGTGCAGGCGTGGTTTCGCGACACCCTGAAGCTGTCGAAATGGCTGTACAGCGACGCGATCCTCGCCAGTTTCCTGATCAACCTGCTGGGCCTGATGGTGCCGCTGTTCGTCATGCAGACCTACGACCGCGTGGTGCCGAACCAGGCCACGTCGACCCTGTGGGTGCTGGCGATCGGGCTGCTGATCGGCACCGGTTTCGAACTGGTGCTGCGGGTGGTGCGCGCGCACCTGCTGGACACCGCCGGCAAGAAAACCGACGTGATCCTTTCCGCGACTTTATTCGAACGCATCACCGGCATGGCGATGAAGGCCCGGCCGGCGACCATCGGCGGCTTCGCCCAGAGCATTCACGACTTCCAGGGCCTGCGCGAATTCCTCACCGCCGTGACCCTGACCAGCCTGATCGACCTGCCCTTCGTGGTGTTGATGCTGGTGGTGATCGGCTTGCTCGGCGGCTGGCTGGTGGTGATTCCGTTGCTGGCGTTTCCGATCACCATTGTTTTCGCAATGATCATTCAGGCCCGTCTGCGCGACACCGTGCAGAAAAGCCTCAGCCTCGGCGCCGAGCGTCAGGCGTTGCTGATCGAAACCCTCGGCGGCCTGGAAACCCTCAAGGCGTGCAGCGCCGAAAGCGAGCGCCAACACAAATGGGAAAGCACCCACGGCGCCCTCACCCGCCTCGACAGCCACGCGCGTAATCTCTCGGCGCTGGCCACCAACGGCACGCTGTTCATCCAGCAGTTTTCGGGGATGGCGACAATTGTGGCCGGGGTCTACAGCATCATCGCCGGCAATCTCAGCGTCGGCGCACTGGTGGCGACTTACATGCTCGGCAGCCGCGTGCTGGCGCCGCTGGGCCAGATCGCCGGGCTGATCACCCGCTACCAGCAAGCGCAACTGACCATGAAAAGCACCGATGCGCTGATGTCCCTGCCTCAGGAACGCGACGGCAAACAGCGGCCGCTGGAGCGCACGCAACTGCAAGGTGCGCTGGACGCCAACGCGGTGACCTTCCACTACAACGGTCAGAACGCCCCGGCCCTGAGCAACGTCAGTTTCAGCGTCAGACCCGGCGAACGGATCGGCATCATCGGCCGCAGCGGCTCGGGCAAAAGCACCCTGGCGCGACTGGTGATGGGCTTCTACGAACCGGACGAAGGCCAGTTGCTGCTCGACGGCCTCGACCTGCGGCAACTGGATGTCGCCGACCTGCGCCAGCAGATCGGCTACGTCGCCCATGACCTGCCGCTGCTGGCCGGCAGCCTGCGCGACAACCTGACCCTCGGCGCCCGCTACATCAGCGATTCACGGATGCTCGAAGTGGCTGAACTGACCGGCGTCACCGAGCTCGCCCGCCAGCACCCGCAAGGCTTCGACCGGCCGGTGGGCGAGCGCGGTCAATTGCTCTCCGGCGGCCAGCGCCAGGCAGTGTTGCTGGCGCGGGCGCTGTTGCTCGACCCGCCGATCATGCTGCTCGACGAACCCACCAGCGCCATGGACAACAGCAGCGAAGACGTCCTGCGCCAGAAGCTGCACGGCTGGGTGCAGGGCAAAACCTTGTTGCTGGTCACCCACCGCACTTCAATGCTGAGCTTGGTGGACCGGTTGCTGGTGCTGGACAACGGCCGGATCGTCGCCGACGGTCCGAAAGAAGCGGTCATCGATGCGCTGCGCAAGGGCCGGGTCGGCTCGGCAGCGGTCTAGGAGTTACCCCATGTCGGCTTCCTCACCTTCAAAACCCCGCGGTTATTTCGACAGCTTCGGTAAAAGCGCCGAAGCCGAATTCATGCCGGAAACCGCCGGCGCCTCGCTGCAGGATTCGCCACGCTGGTCGCGCATCACCGTGTGGCTGGCGGCGGCGCTGCTGATCAGTGCGCTGGTCTGGGCCAAGTTCGCCGTACTCCAGGAAGTGACCATGGGCGAAGGCAAGGCGATTCCGTCGAGCAAGGTCCAGGTGATCCAGAACCTCGAGGGCGGGATCGTCACCGAGATCTTCGTGCGCGAAGGACAAATGGTCGATAAGGGCGACAAACTGCTGCGCCTGGACGACACGCGGTTTCTGTCGAACAAGGGTGAGAGCGAGGCCGATCGTTATGCCTTGACCGCGCAGGTCGAACGCTTGTCCGCTGAAGCCGAAGGCCGGCCGTTCAAGCTGTCGGACGAAGTGATCGCCAAGGCGCCGCAAGTGGCCGAGGACGAGCGTTCGCTGTACGAGCAACGGCAGCGGCGGCTGGCCAGCGAACAGAGAACCCTCAGCGAACAGCTGCGGCAGAAGACTCAGGAGCTGGCGGAGTTTCGCTCGAAACAGGGGCAATACAGTTCGAGCCTGGCGCTGGTCAATCAGGAAATGAACATGTCCGAACCGCTGGTCAAGACCGGTGCAGTGTCGCCGGTGGAGATCTTGCGGCTCAAGCGCAGTGCGGTGGAAATCCGCGGTTCCCTGAACGCCACGACCCTGGCCATTCCCCGCGCCGAATCGGCCATCGCCGAGATCCGCAGCAAGATCGACGAATCGGAACAGACCTTCCGCTCCGAAGCGGCCAAGGAGCTCAACGAGAAACGCACCGACCTGTCGAAAATCACCGCGTCGAGCATCGCCATCGACGACCGTGTCAGCCGCACCACCGTGACTTCGCCGGTGCATGGGGTGATCAAGCAAATGAAGGTCAACACCATCGGCGGCGTGGTGCAGCCGGGCAGTGACATGGTGGAAATCGTGCCGCTGGAAGACAACCTGCTGATCGAAGCCAAGGTCCGCCCTCAGGACGTGGCGTTCCTGCATCCGGGCCAGAAAGCCATGGTCAAGTTCAGCGCCTACGACTACACGATCTACGGCGGGCTGAGCGCGAAGCTTGAGCTGATCGGCGCCGATACGATTACCGATGACAAGGGCAACAGCTTCTACCTGATCCAGGTGCGCACCGACAAAAACCATCTGGGCGGGGATGTGAAACCGCTGCTGATCATTCCGGGGATGGTGGCGACGGTGGACATCATTACCGGGGAGAAAAGTGTGCTGGATTACCTGCTGAAACCGGTGCTGAAAGCCCGGACCGAGGCGATGCGCGAACGCTAGTGATGATCCGGACTTTGCGGTGAATAATCTGACCCCTTCGCGAGCAAGCCCGCTCCCACATTTGGAATGCGTTCTCCCTGTGGGAGCGGGCTTGCTCGCGAAGAGTCCGGCATTACCAACACCTATCTTTCGCCATGATTCTTCTTAAAGGTCTCCTCGCCCATCGCCGCAATCTGCCCCTCGATCAGCGCTTCAAACGGCCTGAGCAACGGCTCAAACGAGGCCGGCGCCTCCAGCGTCTGCAACGCCTGCACAATCGCCTCAATCGTCGACAACGCCCCCGGCCCCGGTGCCTTGCGCAGCCGATACCGGGAAACCCCGCCCTCGGCCAGCGTCACCCGTGGCAACGCCGCCAGCAAGGGATTGAGGTGCAGCATCTTGCGCGCCTTGCGCCATGTGCCATCCGGCACCACCAGCAACAGCGGTTCATCGGACGCGGCGTAAGCCTGCATCGGCTGCGCATCATCCGCCGGGAACAACAACCGTGCCCGATACCCCGGCCGGTTCAGCAGCGCGGGCAAATCCTCGAACACTTCGCCGACAATCAGCTCGGCATTGTTCAACCCGAGCGCTGCCAGCCGTGCGGTGTTGAGCGCGTGATTGACCTCGCTCGGGTGCTGCAACAGCAACACCCGAGTGCGGCTGTCGAGGCTGGGGATCAGCGGGCACAGGCAATGAGTTTGTGGGCGCAGGCAGCGCGGGCATTGGGGTCTGGACATGTTCTTTATGCCTGATTGAGCTGCGCTTTGAGCAGATCGCGGAAGGTCTGGATCAGCGGCTCGCGGCTGCGGCCACGGCGCATGATCATGGAAAACGGCGCCTGATAGCCGAAGGTTGCCGGCAGCAGCACCCGCAGGTCGCCCTTGTCGGCCCAGGCCTGGGCGTAGTGCTCCGGCAGGTAACCGATGTAGGCCCCGGACAGCACCAGTATCAGCTGCGCTTCCATACTTTCCACGGTCGCGGCGCTGTGTTTGAAACCGTGACGGGCCAGTTCGGCCTGGCTCCAGTAACCGCGTCCGACCATGCGTTGCTGGGTGATGACCTGTTCGGGAATCCGCCGTTCGTTGAACAGCGGGTGCCTGTTGCTGCAATACAGCCAGTGCTGCTCGCGGTACAGCGGCATGTACACCAGGCCGCTCATGCGCGTGGAAAACGCGCCGATGGCCAGGTCGAGGCGGTTGTCCTGCACGCCGAGTTGCAGCTCATACGGGCTCATCACCGATAAATGCAAATGCACTGCCGGGTGTTCCTGGCTGTAGGCGCCGATGGCTTCGGCGAACGGCAGGGCCTTGTCGCTGACCGTGGAGTCGATCACCCCAAGGTTGAGGGTGCCACGCAGTTCGCCCTTGAGCGCGGCGGCGTATTGCTCGAAACCTTCGAGTTCGGCTAGCAGGCGCAGGGTTTCCTGATGGAACAGTTCGCCCTTGCTGGTCAGGCTGAAACCGCCGCGCCCGCGATGGCACAGCACCAGACCCAGCGCGGCTTCGAGCTGGCTCATGTAGGTGCTGATCGCCGAGGTCGACAGGTTGAGTTCCTGCTGCGCGTTGGCAAACCCCTGATGACGCACGACGCTGACGAAGATGCGCAACAGTTTCAGGTCGGGTAAAGCGTTGGCCATGTCTACTCCATGTTTCTGTCGAAACACCGTAAATGTGGGAGCGGGCTTGCTCGCGAAAGCGTCGGGCCAGCCGACATCCACGTTGCCTGACACACCGTATTCGCGAGCAAGCCCGCTCCCACAGAGGCGCCATGTTCACCCCGGTGAACGACAACGAGTCTATCTTCAGCCTCACCATTAGTTTAGAAAAATCTGAACTAAGTATTTGCCCGTAGCGATTCTTCCGCCCCACTACATTTCGCAGAATCGGCCCACAGCGGTGCCCGTGACCTTGCGAATGCGGTGCGCCGACATAAATAAAACAAAGACGATGAGGCCCTACCCGTGGACAAGATTCTTCACCAACCACTGGGCGGCAACGAAATGCCGCGCTTCGGCGGCATCGCCACCATGCTCCGACTCCCCCATGTACCGACCGCTGCCGGTCTGGACGCCGCTTTCGTTGGCGTGCCGCTGGACATCGGTACTTCGCTGCGCCCCGGCACCCGCTTCGGGCCGCGCGACATCCGCACCGAATCGGTGATGATCCGCCCGTACAACATGGCCACCGGCGCTGCGCCGTTCGACTCGCTGTCGGTTGCCGACATCGGTGACGTGGCGATCAACACCTTCAACCTGCTCGACGCCGTGCGCATCATTGAAGAAGCCTACGACAACATCCTCGAGCACAACGTGATCCCGATGACCCTGGGTGGCGACCACACCATCACCCTGCCGATCCTGCGTGCGATCCACAAAAAGCACGGCAAGGTCGGTCTGGTGCACATCGATGCCCACGCTGACGTCAACGATCACATGTTCGGCGAGAAGATCGCCCACGGTACGACCTTCCGTCGTGCGGTCGAGGAAGGTCTTCTGGACTGCGACCGTGTGGTGCAGATCGGTCTGCGGGCGCAGGGTTACACCGCCGACGACTTCAACTGGAGCCGCGATCAGGGCTTCCGCGTCGTTCAGGCCGAAGAGTGCTGGCACAAGTCGCTGGCGCCGCTGATGGCCGAAGTGCGCGAGAAAGTCGGTGGCGGCCCGGTGTACCTGAGCTTTGACATCGACGGCATCGACCCGGCTTGGGCGCCAGGCACCGGCACCCCGGAAATCGGTGGTCTGACGACCATTCAGGCGATTGAAATCGTTCGCGGCTGCCAGGGCCTCGACCTGATCGGCTGCGATCTGGTAGAAGTCTCGCCCGCTTATGACACCACCGGCAACACCTCGCTGCTGGCCGCCAACCTGCTGTACGAAATGCTCTGCGTACTGCCGGGCGTGGTCCACCGCTGAGGGTCGGGTCATGAACGAACGTGATCAGGTTCTGAAAGCGGCCGCCGATCTGGTGTCCGCCTTCGCCCGCAACGATCGCGAAGCCTACTTCGGCGCGTTCAGCGCCGATGCGAGCTTTGTGTTCTACACCCTCGAACAGCCCCTGCTGTCGCGCGATGCCTATCAGGCGTTGTGGGACAGCTGGCGCGCCGAGGATGGCTTCGAGGTGCTGTCCTGCACCTCGAGCAACGCCTTCGTCAGCCTGCAGGGTGACGTGGCGATTTTCATCCATGACGTGGCCACCGAGCTGCGCATGCAAGGGGAGCAACACTTCAGCCAGGAGCGCGAGACGATTGTTTTCAGAAAACAAGCGTCGAGCCTAGAACAACAAGGCCATTGGCTGGCCTGCCACGAACATTTGTCCGCAATGCCGGAAGGGCTGCCATCCCCTTAGCCAAGACAGGTGACGCTCACGCACGATGAGCGCGCCTTTATGATCGGAGCAGATCATGAATAACAACAACAAAGACCAAAGCCTTACGCAGATTGAAACCCACGGGGTCGAACAGATCCCGGACAACGAACGCACCGCCGGTCCCGTGGACTTGTTCCGCATGATCTTTGGCGGCGCGAATACCTTTGCCACCGCCGTGCTCGGCAGTTTCCCGGTGCTGTTCGGCCTGTCCTTTCAGGCGGGCGTCTGGGCGATTGTCTCGGGCGTGCTGCTCGGCTCGCTGATCCTTGCGCCGATGGGCCTGTTTGGCCCGCTCAACGGCACCAACAATGCCGTGTCGTCCGGTGCGCACTTCGGCGTGCACGGGCGGATCGTCGGTTCGTTCCTGTCGCTGTTGACCGCCATCGCCTTCTTCTCGCTCTCGGTGTGGAGTTCGGGAGATGCGTTGATCGGTGGTGCGAAACGCCTGATCGGCCTGCCGGAAACCGACCTGACCCTGGGCCTGGCCTACGGTCTGTTCGCGATTCTGGTGCTGACCGTGTGCATCTACGGCTTCCGCTTCCTGCTGTGGGTGAACAAGGTCGCGGTGTGGAGCGCGAGCCTGCTGTTCCTGCTGGGCATCTTTGCCTTCGCCGGTCCCTTCGATTCGCACTACGCCGGCACTGTCAGCCTCGGCCAGCCGGGCTTCTGGGCTGCGTTCATCGGCGCCGCACTGGTGGCCATGAGCAACCCGATTTCCTTCGGCGCGTTCCTCGGCGACTGGGCCCGCTACATCCCGCGTGAAACCTCGCGCCAGCGGATCATGGCGGCGGTGGTTCTGTCGCAGATCGCCACCTTCATCCCGTTCCTGTTCGGCCTGACCACCGCGACCATCGTGGCGATCCAGGCGCCGGACTACATCGCGGCCAACAACTACGTCGGCGGTCTGCTGGCGGTGTCGCCGAGCTGGTTCTTCCTGCCGGTGTGCCTGATTGCGGTGATCGGCGGCATGTCCACCGGCACCACGTCGCTGTATGGCACAGGGCTGGACATGTCGAGCGTGTTCCCGCGTCTGCTTTCACGGGTCAAGGCGACGTTGCTGATCGGCGTGCTGTCGATTGCCTTCATCTTCATCGGGCGCTTTGCGGCGAATCTGGTGCAGAGCGTGTCGACCTTCGCGGTGCTGATCATCACCTGCACCACCCCGTGGATGGTGATCATGATCATCGGCCTGGTGGTGCGTCGCGGCTTCTACTGCCCGGACGACCTGCAAGTTTTCACGCGCGGCGAGCAAGGCGGACGCTACTGGTTCAGCCACGGCTGGAACTGGCGCGGCCTGGGCGCGTGGATCCCGAGCGCGGCGGTCGGCCTGTGCTTCGTCAATTTGCCGGGGCAGTTTGTCGGCCCGCTCGGTGAACTGGCCGGCGGCATCGACATCAGCCTGCTGGTGACCCTCGGTCTGGCCTCGGTGATGTACCTGATGCTGCTGAGCCTGTTCCCGGAGCCGGCGCTGGTCTACGGCCCGAAGGATCCCCGCAGCAAAGGCGCCCATGCGCCGGCTGAAGCGGCGCTGCGTCAGGCTGCCTGATCAACCCTGTGGGAGCGGGCTTGCTCCCACAAGGGCAGCCTCATAGAACCAATTTGTTTCACCATAAAAAAGACAATCGGAGACACGCCATCATGGCTTTGGATTTATTCGTCGTCCTCATCTACGCCGCCGGCATGCTCTTGCTCGGCTACTTCGGCATGCGCAAGGCCAAGACCAACGAGGACTTCCTGGTCGCTGGGCGTAACCTCGGCCCGAGCCTGTACATGGGCACCATGGCGGCGACCGTTCTCGGCGGCGCGTCCACCGTCGGCACTGTGCGCCTGGGCTACGTGCACGGCATTTCCGGTTTCTGGCTGTGCGCGGCACTGGGTTGCGGCATCGTTGCGCTGAACCTGTTCCTGGCCAAGCCGCTGCTGAAACTGAAGATCTACACCGTTACCCAGGTCCTGGAAAAACGCTACAACCCGATGGCCCGCTCGGCGAGCGCGGCGATCATGCTGGCCTACGCGCTGATGATCGGCGTGACCTCGATCCTCGCCATCGGCACCGTGCTGCAAGTGCTGTTCGGCCTGCCGTTCTGGATCTCGGTACTGCTCGGCGGTGGCGTGGTGGTGATCTACTCGGCCATCGGCGGCATGTGGTCGCTGACCCTGACCGACATCGTCCAGTTCATCATCAAGACCGTCGGCCTGATGTTCATCCTGTTGCCAATCTGCCTGTACCGCGTCGGCGGCTGGGACGAACTGGTGCTGAAACTGCCGGCCACCGCCTTCAGCTTCACCACCATCGGCTGGGACACGATCATCACCTACTTCATGATTTACTTCTTCGGCATCCTGATCGGTCAGGACATCTGGCAACGGGTGTTCACCGTCAAGAACGAAAAAGTGGCTCAGTACGCCGGTAGCTTCGCAGGCATCTACTGCATCCTCTACGGTCTGGCCTGCGCCCTGATCGGCATGGCGGCACACGTGCTGATCCCGGATCTGGACAACGTCAACAACGCCTTCGCCGCCATCGTCAAACTGTCGCTCCCGGATGGCATCCGTGGCCTGGTGATCGCTGCTGCCCTGGCCGCGATGATGTCCACCGCCAGCGCCGGCCTGCTCGCCGCTGCCACCACCCTGACCGAAGACCTGCTGCCGAAACTGCGTGGCGGCAAACAGTCGAGCCTGGGGGTAAACCGCCTGTTCACCCTGCTGACCGGTGTCGTGGTGCTGGGCATCGCGCTGGTGGTCAACGACGTGATCAGCGCCCTGACCCTCGCGTACAACCTGTTGGTGGGCGGCATGCTGATCCCGCTGATCGGTGCGATCTTCTGGAAACGCGCGACCACTGCCGGCGCCATCGCCAGCATGGGCCTGGGTTTCGCCACCGCCCTGCTGTTCATGTTCAAGGATGGTCTGGATGCCAACACGCCGATCTACTACAGCCTGGCTGTGGGTCTGGTGAGTTTTGTGGTGGTCAGCCTGATGTCCCGCCGCCCAAACGTGGTGGCCAGCGCGATCTAAGCTGAAGCGGTAGCAACAACTTTCTTCGGCGGGTGTGGCGTCGGTTGCCACACCCGTTTTTTTCGTCTCAAGGAAAGTGCTTATGAAGATTGTTTCTCGCGATCAGTGGTTCGAAGTGCAGCACCTGAGCGACGGCATTCGGCTGATTCACGAGCCGTTCATCCGCCCCTTCTATCGCTGCAACCTGTGGCACGTTCAGGGCCGGGACAAGGATCTGTTGCTCGACAGCGGTTCCGGGCTGGTGAGCCTGCGCGAACAACTGCCGTGGCTGACCGAGCGGCCGCTGGTGGCGGTGGCCAGTCATTGCCATTTCGACCACATCGCCGGGCATCACGAATTTGCCGAACGGCTGGTGCATCCCGCCGAGGCGGACATTCTGGCAGCGCCGGATGGCGAGAACGATCTGAGCCGGGCCTTCGTCGGCGACGACATGTTCGAAGCGCACCCGGATTGCCCGTTGTGCTACGCCGAATATCGGGTCAAGGCGGCGCCGGCCACTGGTTTTGTCGAGGACGGCGATGTGCTGGACCTGGGCAATCGCACGCTGCAGGTGCTGCACACGCCGGGGCATTCACCGGGCGGGATCAGCCTCTATGAAGCGGCCAGCGAAACCCTGTTCAGCGGCGACATCATTTACGACGGGCCGTTGATCGAAGACGCCTACCATTCCAACCTCGACGACTACGCCGCCAGCCTGCGGCGCTTGCAGGGGCTGAAGATCCGCACGGTGCATGGCGGGCACTTCGGCAGTTTTTCCGGGGCGCATTTGCGCGGGATGATTGACGAATGGTTGCGCCGGCACGCCTGAGGCCTGCTGTACTTCAGTCAGATCAACCACAATAAATATCTGCCATGAGAAGAGCTGCCGTGCGCGCTGCCGTGCACCGATTCATCCTGCGCCTGCTGGAAAATCGTGAATTCGACGACCACACCAGCCTCGCGCAACTGGGGCTGGAAAAAGCGGATATCGAGGATCTGATCTTCCATCTGGAAGATGAATTCGGGCTGACGGCCTTCACCGCCGAAGAGGACCGGATGCTCAAGACTGCGAAAACCGTGAATGACCTGAGCCGGTTTCTGATGGAAATCGGGCGTCACTGAACAAAAGATCGCACCCGGCCGCCACTCCATGGAGCGACGGCCGGGTGCGATCTTTTGGCGTTTAAATCCTTTGATCCTTCAAAGCGGGGCATTACCGCCGACGTGGCTGACGCCGACGCTGTTCGTCATCGGTGCGAATCGGGACCGGTTGCAGAGGCGGTTCGATCAAGCCGAGGGCAACACCCAAATCGTGCAGCCAGTTTTGAATTTTCTCTTTCATCGTCATGCCCCCTTCAGGGTGGTGCTGAGCGTCCGGAATTCTGAGGCCGCTTCGCACTGATAATAGTCCGAAGTCCTACGCAATGCTCGGCCAAATCCGCAATGATCTGTTACTGAATTGATCCAAATCCCTGACCGTTCGTTCAAGCCGTTTCCCGCACGTCCTCGCCAGCCACGGGATAGAGCGCCTGCTGCTGTTCAATCCACGCGTTGAGGTTGGCACCGACCATGCCCCGACGCCACATGAGCCATGTTGTCGCACTGGCAAAAGGTTCGGCCAGCGGATGCACCGCCACGCTTTCGCGCCCCGGCAGGCTGGCGAGCATCGACTCCGACATCAGCGCCACACCGCTGCCGGCAATCACACAGGCGAGCATGCCCTGATAGGACTCGATCTCCATCGCCCGACCCATCGCCGCCTGATAGTGGGCGAACCACGCTTCCAGCCGTGCGCGATAGGCGCAGCCATGGCGGAAGGTGAACACTGCCCGCCCTTCCACATCCTTGGCGCTGCGCACCGGCGGGTGATCGGCCTCGCTGATCAGCACCAGTCGCTCGTTGCACAACGGCACACCGTCAATCCCGGCCAGTTGCGGCGGGCCGTCCACCAGCGCGGCGTCGAGGCGGCCGGTGAGCAGGCCTTCGAGCAACTCGCCACTGGGCCCGGACTGCACCTGAAGATTCACCGCCGGATATTGCTTGTGATAGCGCGCCAGCAGCGCCGGCAAATGGATCGCGGCGGTGCTGTACAGCGTGCCGAGCACGAAATCCCCCGCCGGCTGCCCGCCCATCACCGCCGCGCAGGCCTGATCGCGCAGGGCGAACAGTTTGCCGGTGTAGTCCAGCAGGACTTTTCCCGCAGGCGACAACTGCAAACGCTGACGCTCACGGACGAACAATTCGACACCCAGTTGCTCCTCCAGCTGTTTAAGCCGGGTCGACAGGTTCGACGGCACGCGGTGCAAACGTTCGGCGGCGCGGGTGATCGAGCCCTCCTCCGCCACGGCCTGAAAGATCCGCAATTGGCTGAACTCCACAACCTTTCTCCTGAACAGAACAAGTTACTCACTATTATTCAATTTTAAAGAAAGTCAATCAGTCCTAGCCTGACGGTCATTGATCCTCCAACGGAATTCAGACCATGTCACCGCTGATTCGCTTATCCGCCTGTTTCATCGCCCTGATGATGGCCATGGGCATCGGGCGTTTCGCCCTCACCCCGCAACTGCCGCACCTGCTCAGCGAAGGCCAGATCGACCTGACCGCCGCCGGTCTGATTGCGGCGGCTAACTACCTCGGTTATTTGCTCGGTGCGGTGGATGCGATGTTTTCCCGGCGGCCGGATCAGGTGCAGCGGCGCCTGCATGGTGGCTTGTGGTTGTGTGTGTTGCTGACCCTGGCGTCGTTCTGGGCCAACGGTTTCTGGTCGCATCTGTTGCTGCGGTTCGGCACCGGAGTGGCCAGCGCCTGGGTGCTGGTGATGATTACTGCGTTGAGTCAGCCGCTGGCTGCGGCGGCGGGTCGTCCACGGTTGGGGGCGCTGGTGTTTGCCGGGCCGGGGTTGGGGATTTTTCTGACGGGGCTGTTGGCGCTGTTCTCACATCTGGCGCAGCAGACTTCCGCCACCTTGTGGCTGATCTATGCCGCCGTGGCGCTGGTGATGCTGCTGGGGATCGTGCGGATCCTGCCGCAACCGGGTGTCGGTGTGCCGGTCGCACCGACTGCGGTCGGTTCGTCAAATCGTGGCATTGGACGTTTGGCGCTGGTGTATGCCTTGTACGGCGTGGGCTACATCATTCCGGCCACGTTCCTGTCGCAGATGGCCAACGCGCAGTTCCACGGGCAATGGCAGGCGGATCTGTTCTGGCCGTGCTTCGGCCTCGGCGCCGCGATTGGTGTGCTGCTGGTGAGTTTGCGTCGGCACGATCCGGAAACCACCCGGCACTGGTTGATGGCGACTTTGTGGCTGCAGGCTGCGGGAGTTTTCGCTTGCCTGCTGGGCAGCGGCCTCGGTCTGGCACTGGGTGTGATCCTGTGCGGCACGCCGTTCCTGGCCTGCATGCAACTGGTGATGCAACGCTCCCGGGAACTGGCACCCCACGCCACCCAGCGCAACGCCGGCCTGCTCACCGCATGCTTCGCCGTCGGTCAGCTCAGCGGGCCGTTGCTGGCGGCGGTCAGCAGCCACTTCAGCGGTGGCCTGCAACCGGCGCTGGTGATCGCCGGCAGCGGCCTGCTGATTGCCGGCGGTCTGGCGTGCAAATCCGTTACGGCTGGCCGAGGGCTTTGCGCAAACGCCGACGCACCCACTGTTCCGCGCTGACGAAGGTGATGCCGAGCAACACCAGCACGGCACCGATGATGAAGTTCAGGCTCAGTTCTTCGCCGAGCAGCACCACGCCGAAGGTCACGCCAAACAACGGCGTCATGAAGGAAAACACCGCAAGGTTGGCCGCCAGATAACGGCGCAGCAGCCAGAACCAGGTCAGGTAACTGAAGAAAGACACCACCAGCCCCTGGAACAGCACGCTGCCCACCGCCACGGCGGTCAGGCTGACGTGGGTGATCTGGCCGCTGAGCAGTGCGATCAGCAACAGGCCGATGAAACCTACAATCAACTGGTAGAACAGGGTCAGGGTCACCGGCGCCTCCGACAGACGCGAAGCGCGCACCACCACGGTGGTCGCGCCCCAACTGGCACCGGCCAGCACGCCGAGAGCATCGCCCATCAACATGCGGCGGTCGAGGTTGTCCCACGACACGCCACCGGCAAACGCCACGGCAATCCCGACGAACGCCATGAAGATCCCCAGCCATTGCACCGGTCTTAGACGCTCGCTCGGCAACAGAAAATGCACGCCCAGCGCAGTGAAGATCGGCGCGGTGTAGAGGAACACCGACATGTGCGCCGCCGTGGTCAACTGCAAGCCTTCGGAGATGAACAGGAACTCCAGACCGAACAAGGCACCGGCCAGCAAGCCGCCGCGCCAGGTAGCACCGACCTGATCCCAGCCACCCTTCCAGCAGATGAGCAGTCCTACCAGCAACGCGGAAATTCCCGACCGCCCCGCCGCCTGCATCACCGGCGCAATGTCGGTCGCCGCCCATTTGATCATCACCTGCTGCACGCCCCAGATCAGGCACAGGCCGATCATCACTTGCAGGGCAAACCCGTCGGCACTGCGCCGACTGACGCTCACCTCGACACCTCGAACACACACGACATGGCAGTTTTTCCAATGGTCAAACAAAGCCCCGGCTCTTTGTCCGGGGCGAAAAAGGATGGCAGGGATTATCAACCAGTCGGACAGAAATTGCCGCCCGGCAAAGACATGCAATTGCCCTCTTGCGTCATGCCCGCCGTCAGCTTCGGCGAGCGACCCGAAACCCGACCGTACAGGCCAGCGCCGTGGCAAACGTCCCCCAGGCCCAATCCATCAGTGACACCTGCGCCGACCAGCCGCGCAACGTCGCCCAGTTGGTCAGGTCATAGGTGCCATAAGCCACCAGCCCGAGCAGCGCGCCCAAGCGGGCGGCGCGTTGCCAGGTCAGCGACGGCAGCACCACAAACACCACGCAGCCGAAAACGTACAGGCAATAAAAAACCGCTGCCGGGACCAGCAACGGTTTTTCGAGCATCAGCGAACCGAGCAGTTCGCGATAGGTCGGCGCCATCAGCACGCCGAGCCAGAGCCCGTCGAGCAGAAGAAACGCCAGCAGTGTGGCAACGTAGGCAATCAACGCTTTTTTCATCTGCCGATCTCAAGTAAGCCCATGCAACATGGGCCACGCAAGACTCAGGTTAGTTCAATGCGATCGGCATGAATGACGATCTGACCGTTCTTGTACAACGAACCGATGGCCTTCTTGAAGTTGCCCTTGCTGACACCGAACAGGCTGCTGATCAGTGCCGGATCGCTCTTGTCGCTGACGGCCAGGGTGCCATCGTTTTCGCGCAACTTGGCGAGGATCTTCGAGTTCAGGCTGCTGGCTGCTTCCTGCCCTACCGGTTGCAGGCTCAGGCTGATCTTGCCGTCGGCGCGCACTTCCTTGATGAAGCCTTTCTCGCGCATGCCGGCCCGCATGAACTTGAAGATTTCATTCTTGTGAATCAGACCCCAGTGCTTGTTGTTGATGATCGCCTTGAAGCCCATGTCGGTGGCTTCGGCGACCAGCAGATCAACTTCCTGCCCAGCGCTATAGTTGGCCGGGGTCTTGTCCAGATAACGATCCAGGCGCGCGGTGGCGGTGATGCGGCGGGTGTGCTTGTCGAGGTAGACATGCACCACGCAGTACTCGCCGGCGGTCAACTGGCGTTTTTCTTCGGAGTAAGGCAGCAGCAGATCCTTCGGCAGGCCCCAATCAAGGAACACACCGATGCTGTTGACTTCAACAACTTTCAAACTGGCAAATTCACCGACCTGAACTTTTGGTTTTTCAGTGGTGGCAATAAGTTTGTCATCACTGTCCAGATAAATGAAAACATTGAGCCAGTCTTCATCTTCGCTGGGAATATCTTTGGGGATATAACGGTTGGGCAAAAGAATTTCGCCGTCGGCACCGCCGTCCAGATATAAACCGAAGTTAGTGTGTTTAACCACTTGCAAACTGTTGTAACGCCCGACTAAAGCCATTTCCAATACCCTCATTGCGTGGGCGGCATTCTACCCGGTTTTGCCGTGCTGGTTGGCCGTCCGATCGGCCGGCCGCGCGAAAATCTGTGGGAAGCCTTGATTTTCCTGGATTTCGCGTTGGATGGGCGCCGCTCGTCAGGCCAGCGTGACGGCTTTCACGCGATCCCGACAGCGCCGAACATCATGGAATCGTTTAAATGTTGTTATTTAAAACAGCAGGTTAGCTGGGTATTTCGAATAATTAATCACGAATAATCCACCTGCCCACTGGGTTATTCCGGGGGATATTTACCAAGCAATTGTCAAGTTATTCCTGTACGATGCCTGGCCGAGTTACTTTTCTACAGGTTAATGGCCGCCATGCGTGTAAAAGCATCCTCCAGCAAAGCAAAGCCAGCTCCAGCCGTTGAAACCAGCGAATCGATCAACGATCAGATCGCGGCATTCCTCAAGTCCGGCGGCGAAATCCAGCAAATTGCCAAGGGCGTCAGCGGCCAGACGTTCGGCCCGTCCAAGCAGATCAGCCTGGGCAAGAAGTAACACCCCCGCAGCACACCAGTCCAAAGGCGCTTTGAGTTTCGAAGCGTCTGGACCGGATCCCTCGCAAGACCTCTCTCGCGTTTAATCAAACATTCAAAACAGCAGAAATCGACGAACGGCCCTCGATGCCGATCATTCGCCGGTATCCTTGCACGCGTCTGGATCAAGCGTTTCAGCAGGCTTTATCGCCCTGCGCTCGCTGCTCAAGGAGTGACGCATGCTCAAATCATCCTGTTTATTGCTTGTAGGCCTGTTGGCGAGCACGGCCGCGCACGCGCAGATTTTCCAGCGTGAACTCGGTGACTTCGACCTCAAGCTCGGCACCACGCCCAGCCGCAGCATGGCCCAGGGGCTGGTCAAACCTTCGGCAGTCGGCTCGTTCCACGGCGGTCTGGATCTTAGCCATGACAGCGGCCTGTATGTTGGCCAGTACGCACCGAGCATGGGCCTCACGCCGGGGAAGAATCTCGAAATCGACTCCTACGTCGGTTTTAAACAACCTTTCGATCAGACCCTCGGCTACGAAGTCGGGATGATCCATTACAGCTACCCCAAGGTCGACACCCTCGACAGCCAGGAACTGTTCGGTGGCCTGACCCTGCTCGGCAGCCGGATCGGCATCGCCCTGAGCAACGATCCGGATAAACAGAACAACACCCTGTTTGCCGACCTGGGCGGCAATCAGCCGTTCGGCATCGGGATCAGCATGAAATACACCACCCATCAACTCAACACGCCGGTCTCGGTGGACGGGGGTTATGTCAGCAGTTTTACCGATTGGTCGGTGAAACTTTCCCGGCCGTTCATGGGCATCGACCTCGACCTGATCTACAGCAATTCGAGCCTCAGCGGCAGCGATTGCTCGGCCTATTCCGGGCATAACAGTCAGTGTGACGGGCTGGTCACGCTCAAGGCCGAACGCCCGTTCTTTTGATGGGCTGAACTGCCGGGGCCATCCTGTGTTCACATGAGCATCAGACCCTCAAGGCTGGCTTTCGCAAGGACTCGCCCATGTCTAGCTGGTTCAAACGCATCGCGATTCTACTGATCCTGACCCTTGCCCTCGGCGCCTGCAGCCGTGTCGGCCTGGCTTATCGCAACCTCGACGTGATCATTCCGTGGACGCTCAGCGACTACCTGGACATGAACGGCGAGCAGAAGGACTGGTTCAACGAGCGACTCAAGGAACACTTGAACTGGCATTGCACCACGCAATTGCCGGGTTATCTCGATTGGCTGGATCGCTTGCAAACCATGGTCGAGACCAATCAGGTCACCGAGGCCGCGCTCCAGGCCCGCACCGCAGAAGCCAAGCAGGCGATCGCCGAAACCGCCCGGGAAATCACCCCGTCGGCGATTGAATTGCTGCAAGGGCTGGATGATCGGCAGGTCGCTGAAATGAACGACGCCTTTGCCAAGGATCTGCAAAAGCGCCAGCAGGAATACCTCAAGCCACCACTGGCGCAGCAGATTGCCGAACGAGGCGCGCGCATGGACAAGCGTCTCAACGATTGGCTCGGCCCGTTGAGCGCCAAGCAGGAACAGCGCGTGATGGCCTGGTCGACTTCCCTGGGCGATCAGAACACCCAGTGGATCGCCAACCGCGCCCACTGGCAAAAGCAGTTCAGCGCGGCAGTCGCGCAACGCAAAAGTCCTGAATTCCCACAACGGATCGAGACCCTTCTGGTCAATCGCGAGCGTTTATGGACCCCGGATTACCAAAAGGCCTACGCCAATACCGAGGCGCAGGCCCGTTCGCTTTTCGTCGATCTGATGGCAGAGAGCACGCCGCAGCAAAGGCAGCGCCTGTTGAAAAAAATCGAGGGGGTGCGCAAGGACTTCAATGATTTGAAGTGCCTGAAGGCTGCGCAAAAAAGCTGAGATCACTGAAAAACCCATGTGGGAGCGAGCAAGATCGCTCCCACATTTTTTTGTGCAAAGCCTCAGGCAATCTGCGCCTTGGAGGCCACCTCATCGAATGTCAGCTCATCCAGAGCATCTTCCTGCTCATCGAGCACCTGACGCGGATGATCGTTGCCGGGAATGCTGCTGTCGATCAGGCTCAACAGGCTGGAGCCACGCGGGGTCAGGCTGAAGTTGTTGCCGGTACTGCCTTCATCTTCGCCACGGGGCTCGATGTAGCCGCGCTCCAGCAGCAGCTTTTCGTAGTCGCAGGCGAGTGTTTTCAGGTGATCCAGATTCTCGATCGGCTCGCCCGCTGCCGCTTTTTCTGCCGCATAGTCTTCGGCGAATGACCGTGGCGCGAAGCTGTGGCCCGCGCCGTTCTGCACTTCATGCAGCAGGCGCTCAATCAAATCCCAGTTATAAGTCGTCATCCTGATTCAACCTCCGGTGCGCGTGATTTTTTGGCGCGTTCACAGGTTGTGACCGGAGCGCTGCGTCAGCGTTCAGGATTATTCCGCGCCCCGACCGACCGGCGGTCTGTCGATTTCGTGGGGTGTTGAACGACTAGTCTGAGACAGACGGTTTCAACCCCGCAGGAGAAATCATCATGAACGTTGAGAATCATCCGGTGGTGTCGCGCGAAGCATGGCTCGCCGCCCGCAAGCAGCATCTGGCCGATGAAAAGGCCTTCACCAGGGAACGCGACCGCCTCAGCGCCAAACGCCGCGCCCTGCCTTGGGTGAAGGTCGACAAGGATTACCGCTTCATGGGCCCGAACGGCGAATTGAAACTTGCCGACCTGTTCGGCAAACACAGCCAGCTCGTCGTTTACCACTTCATGTTCGCCAAGGGCTGGGAGGAAGGCTGCCCGGGCTGTTCATTCCTCAGTGACCACATCGACGGCGCCAACCAACACCTGGCCCATCACGACATTGCGCTGGTGGCGGTGTCCCACGCACCGTTCGCCGAATTCCAGGCCTTCAAGCGCCGGATGGGCTGGACATTCGACTGGGTGTCGTCGGACGGCTGCGATTTCAACTACGACTTTGGCGTGTGTGCCCGCGCTGAGGATGTCGAAGCAGGCAAGGCTACGTACAACTACGAAAAGACCGACAGCGCCGAGGAAGAAATGCCCGGGCTGAGCGTGTTCTATCGCGCTGACAACGGCGAGATTTTCCACACCTACTCAACCTATGCCCGCGGCCTGGACATGCTGGTCGGCGCCTACAACTACCTCGACCTCACGCCCAAGGGCCGGAACGAGGACGAGATCATGGAATGGGTGCGGCATCATGACCGCTACGATGGCGCCGCAAAATCCAGTTGCTGCCATGGAGACTGAGCCGCTAACACACTGAACTTTTCACGGTTGAAAACCCTCAACCGGTTAACCCGCCTTAACCGGAACTGAGGCCTGCTCCCATGAAAACCCTGCTCAAGCTCACCCTCGCCGCCACGCTTGCCTGCGCCCTGCCCGTCTGGGCCTGTACGCCGGAAGAAGCCACCGCCAAACGCGACCAACTGGCCAAGGAAGTCGCGAAGCTCACCGAGCAAAACCCGACCAAGGCCAAGGAGATCAACGCCGAGTTGCAGAAAATGGACCTGGGCACTGCCTCCGCCGATCTGCCGGACAAATGCCAGTTGATCGATCAGCGCTTGAAGGAACTGGGTTCGGCGGAGAAGAAAACCGAGGGATAACACCCGCTCAGACAACGGCAGGCTTTGGCATCGATCGGGCTGGATCGATACCAAAGCCTGCTTCCTTTTGTTCGGAAATTTGCATTAGTGCATTTTGTTATTTGCACAAATGCATATTCACACCTAGGGTTACCCCGAGCCTGATCGGAACCCGCCATCGGAGATGGCAACCCTTACCCACCGATCGCTCGGTAGTACCGTTATCCCGCAAACGCGGAACGTTTGTTTTCATTCATGGAGGATTGAAAAATGTTAACCACTGAAACAACGGCATTCACCGGCAACACCCTGCCCGAATGTCTGATCAGCCATCTGCTCGACCCGCAACTGGTCGAGGTCGAGGCGGCTGTACAACAACGCGCCCTCGCGGCCGCCAGCCTGAACTTCATGATGCAGCAACAGACCCAGACCAACTGGTGCTGGGCCGCCGCTTCCGCCTCGGTCGGCAATTATTACGGCCCCGGGTCCTGGACCCAATGCGCCGTTGCCAGCGCCGCACTGGACCGCAACTGCTGCAATCAACCGGGGCCGTGCAACGTCTACGGCTATCTGGACGTTGCGCTGAAGATCACCCGCAGTTTCAACGGTATGAATTCGGGCTCGCTGCAAATGTCGGCCATCCAGAACCAGATCAACATGGGCCGCCCGATCGGCCTGCGTTGCGCCTGGTACGGCGGCGGTGCGCACTTTCTGGCGATCTACGGCACCAACGGCAATTACGTGCTGGTTGCGGATTCGATCTACGGCTATTCGACCCGCGCCCTGAACTCGTTCCCCGGCTCCTACAACGGCGGCGGCAACTGGACCCACACCTACTTCACGGCGAAAAACCAGGGGGCGGCATCATGAAACTGACTTATCCAAAGGCGCCTTCCAACGGCGTGCAGACTTTGCGTCCGGCCCTGCAGGCCGCGTTGCAGACCCAGGGCTTTGGCGTCAATCGCCAGTTCGCCAGCGCCGCGCCCGCCGGGATCAGCCTCAGCGAGGCCTATCGCGGCTACTCGCTCAGTCTGGACGACTTGAGCCAGGGCAAAGGCCTGAAAAACGCCCGAGTGGGCGACTGGCATTACCTGGTGTTTTCCGGCGGGGTGTCGATTGCCGATGCGCAATTGGCCGAAGTACGCGGTCACGTCGAGTTCGCCTCGCTGAACCACGGCAACCTGGCGGCCGCCACGGTCGATGCGCTGAAACTGGCGGAGCAATCGCCGCAGTTGAAGGGCAAAACCGTTGAGCTGCGGATGCTGTTTGTGTCGGCGCTGCACTTTGTGGCGATCTGGCTGCATGCGGCGGGTGAAGACGTTTTGATTCCGATTGAGCCAACGCCAAAAGAACTGGCACTGACCGGGCTGTACAGCGAGGCCGCCCTGCTCGCACAGCTCAAACCGGCAGCCGATCAGGCCAAGCGGCGCTTTGATGCCGACACCACTGGCCTGCTGGGCAGCTAATAAACGCTGGCAATAAAAAACCCGGACCATGTCCGGGTTTTTCTTTGTCTGCCTGAAACGGCTTACTCAGCCGCTGGCGCTGCCGGTTTGCGGCGTTTCAGTGGGGCCATGCCGTCGCTGCTCACCAGAGCGTCCGGTTTCGGACGGTTGGCGCTCTTGCGCTTGGTCGGGGTTTTGGCGGCAGTTTTCTTCTTGTCGCCCTTGGCGTCGGTCTTTTTCTTCTTCACGCCGACGGCTTTGCCCGAGGCCTTGACCTTTTTCGGTCCGCCGTAGGTGCCTTTGACTTCCTTGATGGTGCGGCGCTCGAAGCTCTGCTTCAGATAACGCTCGATGCTCGACATCAGGTTCCAGTCGCCGTGGCAGATCAGCGAGATCGCCAGACCGTCGTTGCCGGCACGGCCGGTACGACCGATGCGGTGCACGTATTCGTCGCCGCTGCGTGGCATGTCGAAGTTGATCACCAGATCCAGGCCGTCAACGTCCAGACCACGGGCCGCCACATCGGTGGCCACCAGAATCTTCACGCCGCCCTGCTTCAGACGGTCGATCGCCAGTTTGCGATCCTTCTGGTCTTTCTCGCCGTGCAGCACGAACGCTTTGTATTCCTGGGCGACGAGGCGACCGTAGATGCGGTCGGCCATGGCCCGGGTGTTGGTGAAGACGATGGCCTTCTGATAAGTCTCGTTGGCCAGCAGCCAGTTGACGATCTGTTCTTTGTGCTGATTGTGGTCGGCGGTGATGATCTGCTGACGGGTGGTGTCGTTCAGCTGACTGACCGCGTTGAGCTGCAGGTGCTCGGGGTTGTTCAGCACCTTGGCGATCATCTCGCGCAGGCCGGAACCGCCGGTGGTGGCGGAGAACAGCATGGTCTGCTGACGGTTCGGACATTCATCGACCAGACGCTGCACGTCTTCGGCGAAACCCATGTCGAGCATGCGGTCGGCTTCGTCGAGCACCAGCACTTCGACTTCTTTCAGGTCGAGGTTGCCGGCGTTGAGTTGCTCGATCATCCGGCCCGGGGTGCCGATCAGGATGTCCGGCACCTTGCGCAGCATGGCGGCCTGGACCTTGAAGTCTTCACCGCCGGTGATCAGGCCGGACTTGATGAAAGTGAACTGCGAAAAGCGCTCGACTTCCTTCAGGGTCTGCTGGGCCAGCTCGCGGGTCGGCAGCAGGATCAGGGTCTTGATGCTGACGCGAACCTTGGCCGGGCCGATCAGGCGGTTGAGGATCGGCAGGACAAAAGCGGCGGTCTTGCCGCTACCGGTTTGCGCCGTCACCCGCAGGTCACGCCCCTGAAGCGCCAGCGGAATGGCCGCGGCTTGCACAGGCGTTGGCTCGACAAATTTCAGCTCGGCCACGGCTTTGAGCAGGCGTTCGTGCAGGGCGAATTGGGAAAACACGGGTGCTACCTCGAAGATATGCAAAAAATCAGCTGCATAGGTTACCGGTTTCGAGCGCTCAGGCCGAGTTTCTTTGTGAAATCCACGGTAATCAGTGGCTTTTTTGTTGCTCGATTTGTCTCCAACGGTAATACACAGCGTCTTAAATGCTCTAATCGCCCGTCGCGTCTTACAGAAGAATCGTTTCGCTCATGGATTTCAAACAGCTCTGGCTCAACGCCCAAGACCTCTGGGGTGCCCTCGATCAGCACCCGCTCCTGCACGCCGGCCTGGCGCTGCTCCTGTTGTTGGTGATCGCGCTGGTCCTCGGACGAGTGGCGCGCTACCTCATCCTGCATGCCAGCCGCATGCTCGGTCGCCAGCCCGCGTTGCACTGGATCAACGACTTTCGCCATAACAAGGTGTTTCAGCGTCTGGCGCAGATGACGCCATCGCTGGTGATCCAGTTCGGCCTGCACCTGGTGCCGGAACTGAGCAAGACCGCCATGGTGTTCCTCGGCAACGTGGCCCTGGCGTTCACCATTCTGTTCCTGCTGCTGTCGGTCAGCGCCCTGCTCAACGCACTGCTGGACATCTACGCCCGCACCGAACACGCCCGCACCCGCTCGATCAAGGGTTATGTGCAACTGGCGAAAATGGTCTTGTACGTGTTCGGCGCGATCATCATCGTCGCCACCCTGATCGACCGTTCGCCGCTGTTGCTGCTGTCGGGTCTGGGTGCGATGTCGGCGGTGATTCTGTTGGTCTACAAGGACACCCTGCTGTCGTTCGTCGCCAGCGTGCAACTGACCAGCAACGACATGCTGCGGGTCGGCGACTGGATCGAAATGCCGCAGGTCGGCGCCGATGGCGACGTGGTCGACATCACCCTGCACACAGTCAAGGTGCAGAACTTCGACAAGACCATCGTTTCCATCCCGACCTGGCGCCTGATGTCCGAGTCGTTCAGAAACTGGCGCGGCATGCAGCAGTCCGGCGGTCGACGAATCAAGCGCAGCCTGTTCATTGATGCCAGCGGTGTGCGCTTCATCCGCGACGACGAAGAAGAAAAACTGTCCCAGGTGCACCTGCTGACCGCCTACATGGGCCGCAAGAAAGCCGAGCTCAAGGCCTGGAACGAGGCGCAGGGCAACGTCGCGGCGATGTCGGCCAACCGCCGGCGCATGACCAACATCGGCACCTTCCGCGCCTATGCCTTGGCTTACTTGAAGAGTCATCCGGAGATCCAGCCGAACATGACCTGCATGGTCCGCCAGATGCAGACCACCGCCCAGGGCATTCCGCTGGAAATCTACTGCTTTACCACCACCACGGTGTGGGCCGATTACGAGCGGATCCAGGGGGATATTTTCGATTACCTGCTGGCGGTGCTGCCGGAGTTTGGGTTGAGTCTGTATCAGCAGCCGAGTGGTGGGGATTTGCGTTCCGGGATATTGCCGGCAGTCCTTGGCGCGAGCCATATTCCGGAAGCCGAAAAACATCTGATGTAACGCTTTCTTCAAACGCAAAAAAAGACGCAACCCCGGTTGCGTCTTTTTTTGTCCCGCCGATGTATCAGGCCTGCCGCTGCGGCGCCTTGTGCACCATGGTGTAGGCGTAATCGACGCCCATGCCGTACGCTCCGCTGTGTTCCAGCACCAGGTCCATCACTGCCTGATAAGTGTCTTTGTGCGCCCAGTCACGCTGGTACTCGAGCAGCACTTGCTGCCAGGTCACCGGTACTGCGCCCGCCTGAATCATCCGCTGTACCGACATGTCGTGGGCTTCTTTGGTAGTGCCGCCGGACGCGTCGGTGACGATGTACACCTCGTAGCCTTCAGCCAGGGCTTCCAGGGCCGGAAAGGTCAGGCAGACCTCGGTCCACAGCGCGGCGATAATCAGCTTTTTGCGCCCGGTGGCCTTCACGGCGTCAACCAGCGCCTTGTCTTCCCAGGAGTTCATCGAGGTGCGCTCGATCGGTTTCTGCTCAGGGTGTACTGCCAGCAATTCCGGCCAGATGTAGCCGCTGAAGCTTTCGGTTTCGACCGAGGTGTAAATGGTCGGCACGTTGAAGATCTTGGCAGCCTTGGCCAGGCCAACGGTGTTGTTCTTCAGGGTCTGACGGTCGATCGACTGTACGCCGAAAGCCATTTGCGGCTGGTGGTCGATCAGGATCAGGGCGGAGTTGGTTGGGTTCAGCAGTTCACGGATAGACATGGCGCGTTCCTTTTGATGTCGATTCAAAGTTTCGATTAGGTATTGGTGAGTCGAGGCGTTTTGCCGTCTGCGGCGTTGTTGTCTCGGCTTGGATGTCACTTTAGGGGCTAGCCTATAAAGGGACAATTCCCTAAAATCGAGAATCATTGATTCTAAAATAGGGACAATCATGGATCGCATCGAATGCATGCGCGCGTTCGTGGTGACGGTCGGCGAAAACGGCTTTGCAGCCGCCGCCCGGGCCATGGACGTGCCCCGCTCGAAAGTCAGCAAACAGATTCAGGCGTTGGAAGAAGCCATCGGTGTGCAGCTGCTGCAACGCACCACCCGCAGCCTGCACCTGACCGAAGCCGGTGCCGAATATTTCGAAGCGGCGCGGGAAGTGATTGCGGCACTGGACGAGGCCGAGCAGCGAGCGCGGGACGGGGTGGGCGAATTGCGCGGGGTGTTGCGGGTCAACGCACCGATGTCGTTCGGCCTGCGACGGCTGGGCAAGCTGATTCCGCTGTTCCACGAGCAGCACCCGAACATCGAGCTGCAACTGGTGCTCAGCGACCAGCAGGTCGATCCGGTGCGCGGCGGGTTCGACGTGACCATCCGCATCGCCAGCCTGCCCGACTCGACCATGATCGCCCGGCAACTGGCGCCGGCCCCACGAATCATGGTCGCCTCCCCCGCTTACCTCGAACGCGCGGGCACGCCGCAATCCCCGCAGGATCTGCGCTCACATCAATGCTTGAACTACGGCTATCTGCAGAGCGGTGTCAGCCTGCAACTGTGCAACGGCAAGGAGACCCAGCGCGTCAACGTGACCGGGCCGCTGCACGCCAACAACGGCGACCTGCTGGCGCAAGCGGCCGAGGCCGGCATGGGCATTGCGCTGCTGCCGGACTTCATCGTCGAAGAGGCATTGGCGGCCGGGCGGCTGGTGCCGGTGCTGTGCGAATGGCAAGCCCCGGCGATCACCATCAACGCGGTGTATTCGTCGGCGCGACGGGTGCCGCAGAAGACCCGGGCGTTTATCGAGTTTCTGGTGGGGCAACTGGCGCCGGCTTGCGAATCCCCAACCGGCTGATCCACACCGCCGCCAGAATCACGCTGCCACCGAGGAACAACCGCCCGAGCTCTTCATGCTGATTCCAGATCAGCAGGTTCAGCAGCAGCCCCACCGGCACGTGCAGGTTGTTCATCACCGCCAGGGTGCCGCCGTTGACCAGGCAGGCGCCCTTGTTCCACCAGTACAAACCGAGTGCGGTGGAGACCAGACCAAGGAACACCAGCACGCCCCATTGCAGCGGCGCTTCGGGCAGGAAGTTGGATTTACCGAACAGCAGGAACGCCGGCAACGCCACCGCCAGTGCACCGAGGTAGAAGAAGCCGAAACGTCGGTAGTGCGGCAGATCGCTCGGGTGTTTCGCCACCAGATGTTTGTACAGCACCTGCCCGGCGGCGTAGGTGAAGTTGGCCAGTTGCAGCAGCAAAAAGCCCATGAAGAAATCCGGGTTGATCCGGTCATAGCGAATCACCGCCGCGCCTGCGACCGCCACCAGTGCGGCGATCAGCGCCCACGGATTGAAGCGTCGGTTGAGCGCGTCTTCGATCAGCGTCACATGCAACGGCGTGAGGATGGTGAACAGCAGCACTTCCGGCACCGTCAGCACGCGGAAGCTCAGATACAGGCAGACGTAGGTCACGCCGAACTGCAATGCGCCGATCAGCAGCATGCCGCGCATGAACGCCGGTTCCACCGATCGCCAGCGGGTCAGCGGAATGAACACCAGCCCGGCCAGCACGACCCGCACCAGCACCGCGAAGTAGCTGTCGACATGACCGGCCAGGTATTCGCCGATCAGACTGAAGGAAAACGCCTGGATCAGCGTGACAAAAAGTAGATAGCCCATGCTCGCCTCGATTTCGAATGGCGGCGACGATAGCGTTTTTTGCCAGCCATCGCTAAATCCCGGGCAAAAAAAAGCCCGATCTCGCTAAAGCGTTCAATCGGGCTGCAGCACTCAGGAGCAACAAGTGCAAAGGGAGGTTCGATGCGCGTAGAGCCTTGAAGGGGTTGCGCCAGGTCACTAGAACAATCGGCGATTATCTGGCGATTAACATATCAAGCGACCTGGGACAGTTTGGCGTTGGCCTGGTTGAGGCCTTTCTCCTGGAAGTCGCCGCCCAGGTTCATGCCTTCGGCGTGGATGAAGGTCACGTCGTTAATGCCGATGAAGCCCATCACCTGACGCAGGTACGGTTCCTGATGATCCGCCGGGCCGCCAGCGTAGATCCCGCCGCGAGCGGTCAGCACGTAGGCACGCTTGCCGCTGAGCAGGCCTTGCGGGCCGGTTTCGGTGTACTTGAAGGTCACGCCGGCACGCAGTACGTGGTCGAGCCAGGCCTTCAGGGTGCTCGGAATGGCGAAGTTGTACATCGGCGCCGCCATCACCAGCACGTCGGCAGCCAGCAATTCATCGGTCAATTCGTTGGAACGGTCCAGCGAGGCCTGCTCGCTGTCGTTGCGCTGCTCGGCGGATTTCATCCAGCCGCCCAGCAGGTTGATGTCCAGGTGCGGCACCGGATTCACGGCGAGGTCACGTACGGTGATCTGATCGGCCGGATGCGCCGCTTTCCACTGACTGATGAAGGTCTGGGTCAGTTGACGGGAAACCGAGTCTTGCTGGCGGGCGCTGCTTTCGATGATCAGAACGCGGGACATGTTGTGTAGCCTCCATCCGAGAATGTTGTAAGTCGATGGAGTGAAGGTTAAACAGTGTCGTATCGATGAAAAAGCGCAAATAATTGCTGCAAAGCATCGAAAAATTCGTTTAGATGCAAGCCTTAGCCTGTGGAAGCCCGCTCCCACAGGCCCATGACGCTATTTCGGGGTGCAGCTCAGCTTGATGCGCAGCTTGATGATGGTCCGGGTGAACTTGGCCGTGGCGTTTTTATGCTTGCCCGCCGCCACCTCGATATTGCGCGTGCGCGGCGCCTCCGGGCCGTTGGTGAATACCACCTTGCAGGTTGCGTCGACGTCGCCGTAGTTGTTGACCTGGATGGAGCCGATGTCGTTATCGGTGTCGAACGCGTTGTAGTCGATCTTCAGGCCGTTGAGATCTTTCTCCACATCGATCGGGTACGCGAACGCAGTCAGCGGAAGCAGCGCCAGCAACACACAACAGAATTTTTTCATTCGGCAGTCTCCATGAGGGACCGCCAGCTTAGGACAAGAGGAGCTATTGATGAAAGCGCCCCGCGTGACCCTTGATCAATGGCGAACGTTGCAGGCCGTGGTCGACCACGGCGGATTCGCCCAGGCCGCCGAGGCCCTGCACCGCTCGCAATCGTCGGTGAGTTACACCGTCGCCCGCATGCAGGATCAGCTCGGCGTGCCGCTGTTGCGCATCGACGGCCGCAAGGCTGTGCTGACCGAAGCCGGCGGCGTGTTGCTGCGCCGCTCGCGACAACTGGTGAAACAGGCCAGCCAACTGGAAGACCTCGCCCATCATATGGAGCAGGGTTGGGAAGCCGAAGTGCGGCTGGTGGTGGACGCCGCCTACCCCAGCGCCCGTATCGTGCGCGCATTGACCGCGTTCATGCCGCAGAGCCGTGGCTGCCGGGTGCGTCTGCGTGAGGAAGTGCTGTCGGGCGTCGAAGAAGTGCTGCTCGAAGGCGTGGCCGATCTGGCCATCACCGGGCTGAGCATTCCCGGTTACCTTGGCGCGGAATTGAGTGATGTCGAATTCGTCGCCGTCGCCCATCCTGATCATGCGCTGCATCGGCTCAACCGCGAGCTGAGCTTTCAGGACCTGGAAACCCAGATGCAAGTGGTGATCCGCGACTCCGGCCGCCAGCAACCTCGGGACGTCGGCTGGCTCGGCGCCGAGCAGCGCTGGACCGTCGGCAGTCTCGCCACGGCTGCGACGTTCGTCAGCAGTGGCCTGGGATTCGCCTGGCTGCCACGCCACATGATCGAGCGGGAACTGAAAGACGGCTCGCTCAAGCTGCTACCGTTGGACAGAGGCGGCAACCGCAACTCCAGTTTCTATCTGTATTCGAACAAGGACAAACCCTTGGGCCCAGCCACGCAAATCCTCATCGAACTGCTGCGCACCTTCGACACCCTGCCGCTGGACGCACCGTTCGCCGCCCCCGAACAAGCCTGACATGGAGTTCACCGATGGCGTATTTCGAGCATGAAGGTTGCAACCTGCACTACGAGGAATATGGCCACGGCGATCCGTTGCTGCTGGTTCACGGTCTGGGCTCCAGCACCCTGGACTGGGAAATGCAGATTCCCGCCCTGGCCGCGCATTACCGGGTGATCGTCCCGGACGTGCGCGGTCACGGCCGCTCCGACAAGCCCCGCGAGCGCTACAGCATCGCCGGGTTCAGCGCCGACATCGTCGCCCTGATCGAGCATTTGAAACTCGGCCCGGTGCACTACGCCGGGTTGTCCATGGGCGGCATGATCGGCTTTCAGCTCGCCGTCGATCAGCCGCGGATGCTCAAGAGCCTGACCATCGTCAACAGCGCGCCCGAGGTCAAGGTGCGTACCCGCGACGATTACTGGCAGTGGTTCAAGCGCTGGAGCCTGATGCGTGTGCTCAGCCTCGCCACCATCGGCAAGGCCCTTGGCGCCAAGCTGTTCCCCAAACCGGAGCAGGCGGATTTGCGTCAGAAGATGGCCGAACGCTGGGCAAAAAACGACAAACGTGCTTATCTCGCCAGCTTCGATGCGATTGTTGGCTGGGGGGTCCAGGAACGACTTTCCCGGGTCACCTGTCCAACCCTCGTCGTCAGCGCCGACCGGGACTACACCCCCGTTTCGCTGAAAGAAACCTATGTCAGACTGCTGCCCGATGCGCGGCTGGTGGTGATCGCCGATTCGCGCCACGCCACCCCGCTCGACCAGCCCGAACGCTTCAATCAAACGCTGCTGGAGTTCCTCGCCACAGCCGAAAATCACCCTCAGGATCACTGACCCATGCTGAAAAAACTCGCCCTCGCCGCCGGCACCGTGCTGTTCGCTGCCAACCTGATGGCTGCCACGCCGGCAAAAGCACCGCACGTGCTGCTGGACACCACCAACGGCCAGATCGAAATCGAGCTGGATCCGGTCAAGGCGCCGATCAGTACCAAGAATTTCCTCGAGTACGTCGACAGCGGCTTTTACAACAACACGATTTTTCACCGCGTGATCCCGGGCTTCATGGCCCAGGGCGGCGGCTTCACCCAGCAGATGCAACAGAAAGACACCAAGGCCCCGATCAAGAACGAAGCCAGCAACGGTCTGCATAACGTTCGTGGCACCCTGTCGATGGCCCGTACTTCCAACCCGGATTCGGCCACCAGCCAGTTCTTCATCAACGTCGCCGACAACGCCTTCCTCGATCCGGGCCGTGACGCCGGTTACGCGGTGTTCGCCAAAGTGGTCAAGGGCATGGACGTGGTCGACATCATCGTCAACTCCCAGACCACCACCAAACAGGGCATGCAAAACGTGCCGGTCGACCCTGTGATCATCAAGTCGGCCAAGCGCATCGACTAAGCTTTACAGGGCATATCGAGCGGCGCTGACCTGATGTCACGCCGCTCACACTGATAAAAGGAGAGCCCGTGCTCCGGGCGGTTATCTGATGCTCTATCGCCGTTTCGAACAACTGATCGACATATTCCGCGACGCCCCGACGGCGTCTCCGCCGGACCGCGTTCTGCCCTTCTATACCTATTACCTGAAGCAGGTCTGGCCGAGTTTCGTCGCCCTGCTGATCGTCGGCCTGTTCGGCGCGTTGATCGAAGTGGCCCTGTTCAGCTACCTGAGCCGCATCATCGACCTCGCCCAGGGCACGCCGAACGTCGACTTCTTCAAGGTGCACGGCGTCGAACTGGCGTGGATGGCGGTGGTAGCGTTACTGCTGCGCCCGCTGTTCCTGGCGCTGCACGACATGCTGGTGCACCAGACCCTGAGCCCGAGCATGACCAGCCTGATTCGCTGGCAGAACCACAGTTACGTGCTCAAGCAGAGCCTGAATTTCTTCCAGAACGACTTCGCCGGGCGCATTGCCCAGCGCATCATGCAGACCGGCAACTCGCTGCGCGATTCCGCCGTGCAAGCGGTGGATGCGCTGTGGCACGTGCTGATCTACGCGATCAGTTCGCTGGTGCTGTTCGCCGAGGCCGACTGGCGTCTGATGATCCCGCTGCTGACGTGGATCGCCGCCTACATCGGCGCGCTCTATTACTTCGTGCCACGGGTCAAGGACCGCTCGGTGGAGGCTTCCGATGCGCGCTCTAAGTTGATGGGCCGGATCGTCGACGGCTACACCAACATCGCCACCCTGAAGCTGTTCGCCCACACCAACTTCGAACAGCACTACGCCCGCGAGGCGATTCAGGAACAGACCGAAAAAGCCCAGTTGGCCGGTCGCGTGGTCACCAGCATGGACGTGGTCATTACCACCATGAACGGCCTGCTGATCGTCGGCACCACCGCGCTGGCGCTGTGGCTGTGGACGCAATCGCTGATCAGCGTCGGCGCGATCGCCCTGGCAACCGGCCTGGTGATCCGCATCGTCAACATGTCCGGCTGGATCATGTGGGTGGTCACCGGCATCTTCGAAAACATCGGCATGGTCCAGGATGGTCTGCAGACCATCTCGCAACCGGTCAGCGTCACCGACCGGGAGCAGGCCAAACCGCTGGCCGTGGCCCGTGGCGAAGTGCGTTTCGAGCACGTCGATTTTCACTACGGCAAGAAGAAAGGCATCATCGGCGACCTCAACCTGACCATCAAACCCGGCGAGAAGATCGGTCTGATCGGCCCGTCCGGCGCCGGCAAGTCGACCCTGGTCAACCTGCTGTTGCGCCTGTACGACGTCGAGGGTGGGCGGATCCTGATCGACGGCCAGGACATCGCCGAAGTCGGCCAGGAAAGCCTGCGTGCGCGGATCGGCATGATCACCCAGGACACCTCGCTGCTGCACCGCTCGATCCGCGACAACTTGCTGTACGGCAAGCCCGACGCCACCGACGCCGAGCTCTGGGAAGCGGTGCGCAAGGCCCGCGCCGACGAGTTCATTCCGCTGCTGTCGGACGCCGAAGGACGCACCGGATTCGACGCCCATGTCGGCGAACGCGGGGTGAAACTGTCCGGCGGTCAGCGTCAGCGGATCGCCATTGCGCGGGTGCTACTCAAGGACGCGCCGATCCTGATCATGGACGAAGCGACCTCGGCGCTGGACTCGGAAGTGGAAGCGGCGATTCAGGAAAGCCTGGAAACCCTGATGCAGGGCAAGACCGTGATCGCCATCGCCCACCGCCTCTCGACCATTGCCCGGATGGACCGGCTGGTGGTGCTGGAGAACGGCAAGATCGCCGAAAGCGGCAACCATGCCGAACTGCTGGCCCATGGCGGGTTGTATGCGCGGTTGTGGGCGCACCAGACCGGAGGGTTTGTCGGCATCGATTGAACCGCGCTTCTGATCGTTCCCACGCGGAGCGTGGGAATGATCAATGTGAGATAAAACCGCCACAGCCCTTTAACTACGGGCTCTGGCGGTTTTTTATCGCCTGCTGGAAATTCGCATGAACCCTGCTGTACTGACCCAAGGCTCCGGAACGGAACCTGTCGTAAATCTGCAAGGAAGCACCACTCGATCCAGTCTCGATAGTACGTCTATCAAGGACACTCTCATGTCTCTGTTCAAACGTTCAGTCACTGAGTTGTTGGGTACGTTCTGGTTAGTGTTGGGCGGTTGCGGCAGTGCCGTAATTGCCGCGTCTTCACCCTTGGGAATCGGCGTGCTGGGGGTCGCCCTGGCGTTTGGTCTGACGGTGCTGACGATGGCGTTTGCCATAGGCCACATCAGCGGCTGTCACCTCAACCCGGCCGTGTCGGTCGGTCTGGTCGTCGGCGGTCGGTTCCCGGCCAAGGAACTGCCTGCCTACGTCATCGCCCAGGTGATCGGCGGGATTCTGGCAGCGGCACTGCTCTACCACATCGCTAGCGGCAAGGAAGGCTTCGACATCGCCGCCGGCCTGGCCTCCAACGGTTATGGCGAGCACTCGCCGGGCAAATATTCGATGGCCGCCGGCTTCGTCACCGAGCTGGTGATGACCGCCATGTTCGTGGTGATCATCCTCGGCGCCACCGACAAACGCGCTCCGGCGGGACTGGCACCTATCGCCATTGGCCTGGCCCTGACGCTGATCCACCTGATCTCGATTCCGGTGACCAACACCTCGGTCAACCCCGCCCGCAGCACCGGCCCGGCGCTGATGGTCGGCGGCTGGGCCATCGCGCAGTTGTGGATGTTCTGGGTCGCGCCGCTGCTCGGTGCGGTGGTTGGTGGCGTGATCTATCGCTGGTTAGGCAAGGAAGACAACTGAGGGAGTCGGCGAGGATCAGACTTGCCGATAAGGCAAGGCGCTCCTCGCCTCTTCCGCATAAGCCAGTACACCGGCGCGCTCCTGGTGCAGGAAGTCTTTGACCGCGGCTTTCAAACCGGGATGACGCAGGTAATGCCAGGAATGGGTGATCACCGGTTCAAAGCCGCGAATCAGTTTGTGCTCGCCCTGGGCACCGGCATCGAAGCGCTGAAAACCCTGGGCAATCGCATAATCCATCCCCTGATAGAAACAGGTCTCGAAGTGCAGCCGGTCGAACTCGGCCAGGCATCCCCAATAACGCCCGTAAAAGCTGTCGCCGCCCACCAGGCTGAACGCCATCGCCACCGGCCGTGAGCCCTGCCGGGCCAGTACCACGCGAATCGATTCCGGCATGCGCTCGGCCAGCAGGCTGAAGAATTCCCGGGTCAGATACGGCGCCTGCCGACGCACCGCGTATGTATTGGCGTAACAGGCAAAGACGAAATCCCACTGCGCCTCGTCCAGTTCGCGGCCTTCCAGCCATTCGAACTCGAAGCCCTGTCCCGTCACTTGTTCGCGCTCCTTGCGCATCTGCTTGCGCTTGCGTGAGGCGAGCACGTCGAGGAAGTCCTGAAAGTCGCGGTAGCCGCGATTCTGCCAGTGGTACTGACAGCCGATGCGTTGCAGCCAGCCCGGCTGCTCGGCCATCGCGGCATCGGTAAACGCGTCGGTGAAGTTGATGTGAGCACTGGAGAGCTCTTCGATTTCCAGATACCCCGGCAGGCTCTTGAGCAGTTCAAATCCATCTTCGACATTCGCTGCCAACAACCGTGGGCCGCTGACCGGGCTGAACGGCACGGCGCTGAGGAACTTGGGGTAGTAATCGATGCCGGCCCGGGCGCAGGCATCGGCCCAGCCGTGATCGAACACGTATTCCCCGTAGGAGTGCCACTTGCGATAACCGGGCAACGCGGCGATCACGCGCCCCGCTTCGACGTGCAGCAAATGCTCCGCTTGCCAGCCGGTGTGCGGGCCGACGCTGCCGCTGTCCTCCAGCGAAGCCAGGAAGGCGTGGCGCAGAAACGGCTGGTTTTGCGGGACCAGAACATCCCAGTCGGACGCTGGAATTTCCGACAGTTTATGCAGACGTTGCAGCGGCATTTTCCTCTCCACTTTCGGGCGTGAACGCCCGGCGAGTATCGCTGATCGGCGGGGCGTTGCCCACGTCCGATTACGCGACAGCGCTCTAAATCAATAGTTCACGGCAGTTTTGTATCGTCATCAACCTGCCATCATCGTGCCACTGCTCTGTCATAAACCATCGCGATACTGGCGCCTGTTTTTAGAGCGCCGGGTTCTACCCCGGACACTGTTTTCCGACCGTCAAACCGTCGGTTGTGCCCAGGATGGTTCAGCCATCCCCTTTTCATCTTCGGAGATTGCTATGCGTCTTGCTTCCACGAAAACTGCGGCGGCCCTGTGCGGTGGCCTGTTGCTGGCCATGAGTGTTCCGGCCAGTGCCGCAGTCGACGCCAAACTGCTCGACATGCTCAAGGCTAACGGTTCTATTTCCCAGGCGCAGTACGTTGAACTGCAAACTGAACTGGCCAAGGATCAGAAGGCCCAGCAGATCGCGCAACAAGCGCAGCAAGAGACCAACGAGCAAATCGCGGCGACCGCGAAGAAAACCAACGAGCTCACCAGTTTCGACCAGAAACTGGCCTGGGCCGCCAAGACCCAGTTCAAGGGTGACGTGCGTATCCGTCAGGAAACCATCAAGATCGACGGCGAGCCGAACAACGGCGGCCGCGACAAGGATCGCCAGCGCATCCGTGCCCGTCTGGGTGCGTACACCGAGATCAACCCGCAAGTCGACACCGGCATCCGTATCGCCACCGGCGGCGGCGACGACGCCCGTTCGACCAACCAGGACCAGGACAACTACTTCGACAAGAAGCAGATCTGGCTCGACCTGGGCTACATCGACTACCACCCGGACCAGATCAAGAACCTGCACATCATCGGCGGCAAGATGCTGCAACCGTGGGTGAGCATGGGCGACGTGATCTGGGACAGCGACATCAACCCGGAAGGTCTGGCCGTTACCTACAAGTATCCATTGGGCAGCAGCGTCGAACTGTTCGGCAGCCTGGGTAACTACAACCTCAAGGACAACGTCGATGGCGACGGCGTGCAGTTCCGTCACGACCTGCGCCTGACCGCCGGCCAATTGGGCAGCCGCTTCGCCATCACCGACAACCTGAAACTGACCCTGGGCGGCAGCGTCTACGCCTACCAGAACGACGAAGACAGCCGTTGCACCGGCACCTCCACGCCGTGCGCCCTGGCCGTCAACGGCAACTCGGCCGACAACGAATTCCGTCTGTACGAAGGCTTCAGCCAGGTCGACATCGGCGGCCTGCCAATGCCGCTGTCGTTCTACGGTCAGTACGTGAAGAACAACGATGCAGTGACCGATCAGGACACCGCGTGGCTGGTAGGTGCCAAGTCGAAGGTCTTCGGCCTGAACCTCGACTACAACTATCGTGACGTGCAGCGTAACGCTGTGGTCGGCGCCTTCACCGATTCGGACTTCGCCAACGGCACCACCGGTTCCCGTGGCCACAAGTTCAAGGTCGGCTACGACATCGACAAAAACTTCGCCATTGGTGCGACTTACTTCCTGACCAAGGCCGACTTCTCCAGCCGTACCCAGCGTGATGCAGACACCAACACCCTGCAGCTGGACGCGGAAGCGAAGTTCTAAGCAACCCGGCAACAGACTTCAAACGATGGGTTTACATCCGGTTCCATCGTTTGAAGAGGCTTCAACAGACTGGCGCGGCCGCAGCGATCCCCATCATCCGTTCGCTGCGGCCGCGCCAGTCTGTGATTTCAGGATCGATCCTTGCGCCGCAGCGCTGCCAGCTGCTCGGCCAACGCGTCCACGCCCTCTTCAGGCTTTTGCGGCATCGCTCGCAATGTCGCCTGCATCAAACGCATCTGGCGAATGAAACGCCGGCAATTGCGGCAGAACATCAGGTGATGACGCACCATCAACTTCTCGCGAAAGCTCAACTGGCCATCGAGATAATCGCTGGATCGCGCCACTTGCTCCTTGCAGGTCAACATTCTCCCGTCTCCTCAAAATGCTCCACGGTCGCGAAGACCTTCAAGCGTGCCCTGTGCAGCAACACGCGGACATTGGAGAGCGAGATCTCCAGAAGATTACAGATGTCCTCCAGCTCCAGACCCTGACGCTCGCGCAGCGTGAGCACACTGCTCTGAAGTTCGGAGAGACTGAGCAACGTATGCTCCAGGCATTCACGCAGCTCGCCTTCTGTCAGCAACGCTTCGGGCGTGTCCTGGTGCCAGGCGAACGGTGCGACCAGCCAGTGACCGTCGCCGGGAGAGAAGCGATTGTCGTCGATGGTGCCGTGGGGGGACGGCAGATCATCCAGCAACACTTCGCGACGATTGAGTTTGTAGCGGCTCTTGGCCGAGTTGGCGGTGATGGTCAGCAGCCAGGTCTTGAGACTGGAGCGCCCCTCGAAACGGCCGATATTACGCACCACCGACAGCCACGCGTCCTGCACCACTTCCTCGACATGGCGCTGGCCGACAATCGCGTAGGCGACCGCGCGCATGGGGCTTTGATAGGTGCTGACCAGTTCCTTGAAGGCTTTCTGTTCGCCTGCCAACAACCGCTCGAGCAGTTGTGTGTCGTCAACCGCCATCCATCAATCCCCTTTTCCTGACTCCGAAAATGATAGCGGCAGGATCTCTCCTGCCGCCAGTTTCGAAAATTACAGCGCTCGCGCCGATTCGGATGTAGGAAACGTCAGCGCGATTAAGAGGAAATGAACTCGCTCTTAGCGTTTACGCAGAATCACGCTACCAATCGAGTAACCGGCACCGAACGAACTCAGCACCGCCAGCGAACCGGCCGCCAGATCGTCCTGATATTTGTGGAACGCGATCACGGAACCGGCGGAGCTGGTGTTGGCGTAGGTGTCGAGAATCACCGGGGCTTCTTCTTCGGTGGCCTCGCGGCCCAGCAGCTTGCGCACGATCAGGTGGTTCATGCTCAGGTTGGCCTGGTGCAGCCAGAAGCGCTTCACGTCACCGACGTTGAGCTTGTTCTCTTCCAGATGCTCGCCGATCAGCTCGGCCACCATCGGGCAGACATCCTTGAACACCTTGCGGCCTTCCTGCACGAACAGTTTGTCGCGGGCGCCGATGCCCTCTTCCGCCGCGCGGTTGAGGAAGCCGAAGTTGTTGCGGATGTTGTTGGAAAACTTGGTCAGCAGTTTGGTGCTGACCACATCGAACTGGTGTTTCGACGTCGCCAGATCGGCGCGCTCGATGATCACCGCCGTGGCGGCGTCACCGAAGATGAAGTGGCTGTCGCGGTCACGGAAGTTCAGGTGACCGGTGCAGACTTCCGGGTTGACCATCAGGATCGCCCGGGCCTGGCCCAGTTGCACGGTGTTGGCCGCTTGCTGGATGCCGAAGGTCGCCGACGAGCAGGCCACGTTCATGTCGAAACCGAAACCCTGGATGCCCAGCGCTTCCTGGACTTCGATGGCGATGGCCGGGTAGGCGCGCTGCAGGTTGGAGCAGGCGACAATCACGCCGTCGATGTCGGCGGCGGTCTTGCCGGCACGTTGCAGAGCTTGTTCGGCAGCGCCGATGGCCATCTGGCAGAGTACCGACCATTCGTCGTTGGAACGCTCCGGCAGCCGTGGCGCCATGCGCGCAGGGTCGAGGATGCCGTCCTTGTCCATGACAAAGCGGCTCTTGATGCCGGAAGCTTTTTCGATGAACGCGGCGCTGGACTCGGTCAGGGCCTGGACTTCGCCGCTGGCGATGGCGTCGGCGTTGTCCGCGTTGAACTGGGCGACGTAGGTATTGAAAGACTGCACCAGCTCTTCGTTGGAGATGCTGTTGGCCGGAGTGTACAGGCCGGTGCCGCTGATGACGACGTTATGCATGGTCGTTTCTCTAATCTGTTCAGGCAGAAAGTGCTGGCACCGACGTGCCAACACGCAAAGGGTCCATTCCCGTATCAGGGACGCAAAAACCTGGCATCGCTTTATTCCGTTACGCGGCCCGGCAAAGGCTCTGGGACGCGAAAACGGCATTTATGGTGGCGAAGTTTGCCATAAACCCGAGGTTTTGGCGCCTTTCCCAAGCGTCACGACCTTCCCAATGTGGGAGCGACCTTGCTCCCACAAGGGGAATTTGTGATCGTTCCCACGGAGCGATCAGGCACTCGCTAGGGTTCTACCTGCGTCCACTGCTTGTTGAGGCGTTTGTCGGAGATCGGCACCTTCGTCCCCAACTGCTGGGCGAACAGCGAAACCCGGTACTCCTCCAGCCACCAGCGATACAGCTCGAGCTGCGGATCGCGCTTGCCTTCCTGGGCATGTTTGGCGGCACGGGTCTGGTATTGCGTCCAGAGCCCGGCAAGCTCGCCGCTCCAGACCCGATCCTTCTGCACTTGCGCGCCCAGCTTCTCGAAACGCTGCTCGACCGCTTTCAGGTAACGCGGCAACTCCTTGAGCCAGAGCATCGGCGTTTCCCGGACGAAGCCCGGATACACCAGATGACTGAGCTGCTGCTTGATATCGTTAAGCGCCACCGCCTGAGCCAGGTCGATCTTGCCCTTGAAGCGCTTTTGCAGACCGTGCCAGAGCTTGAGGATTTCCAGAGTCAGGCGTGCCACCCGTTCGGCGTGCTCGGTCCAGCTGCCGCGCTTGCGCTCGGCCAGTGCCGCCAGCCCTGCGCCGTCACGGGGCAACGGGTCTTCACCGTCAAGAATGCAGCTGTCGAGGCTGGCCAGCAGAATGTCTTCGACCAGCGCATCAACCCGCCCCAGTTCGCGGTACAGCAGGCCCAGTTCGGTCAGGCCCGGCAACTTGCCGCGCAGGAACTTCGCCGGTTCGGCCAGTTGCTGCAGCAGCAGACGTTGCAAGGCGCGGCGGTGCTGGAATTCGGCTTCCGCCGGGGTAGAAAATCGCCCTTCCTTGACCGTACCGCCCTCTTCCACCAGCGCCGGATACACCGTCATCGACAGCCCGGCGATCTTCTGTTGGGTCTTTTCCGCCACCGGCGCAAAGACCTTGGCCTCCACCGGTTGCTGGCTTTTCGCACTTTGCGGCACCGCCAGTGCGGCCTGGCTGGCTTCGGCGAAACGTGCGGTCAGCTCGGCCAGATCCCGGCCCTCGCCGAGGAACTTGCCCTGGCCGTCGACGATTTCCAGGTTCATCCGCAGGTGGCTTTCAACCTGCTGCGCCGCTTCGGCCCAGGCTTCATCGCTGACCCGCGCACCGGTCATGCGCAGCAGTTCGCGACCCAGCGCTTGCGGCAACGAGCCTTCGGCGAAGGTCATGCGTTGCAGCGCGGCCTTGATGAAATCCGGCACCGGCACGAAGTTTTTTCGCAAAGCCTTGGGCAGGTTGCGCACCAGCGCGATGCACTTGGCCTCGATCAGTCCCGGCACCAGCCATTCCAGACGCTCCGGTGGCAGCATCGGCAACAGCGGCGCCGGCACACGCAGGGTCACGCCGTCACGCGGGTGATTCGGTTCGAAGTGGTAACTCAGCGCCAGTTCCAGATCGCCGATGTGCAGCGTGTCCGGGTAATGCTGGGCGGTGACTTCGCTGGCTTCGCGCGCCAGCACGTCCTCCTCGCGCATGATCAGCAGTTGCGGATCTTTCTGGCTGTTGACGCGGTACCAGCTATCGAACGTCGCGGTCTGGTGAATCTCCGCCGGCAAACGCGCGTCGTAGAACGCGTAGAGGGTTTCCTCGTCGGCCAGAATGTCCCGACGACGAGCCTTGGCTTCCAGTTCGTCGAGTTGTTCGAGCAATTGCTTGTTGGCAGTCAGGCATTTGGCCCGGGACTGAATCTCGCCGCGCACCAGGCCTTCGCGGATAAACAGCTCTCGCGAAACCACCGGATCCACCGGGCCGTAATGCACCGGCCGGCGACCGACCACGATCAGGCCAAACAGAGTGATCTGTTCGAACGCGACGACCTGGCCGCGCTTCTTCTCCCAGTGCGGTTCGAAGTGGTTCTTCTTGATCAGATGCCCGGCCAGCGGTTCGATCCAGTCGGCGTCGATCTTCGCCACCATCCGCGCGTAGAGCTTGGTGGTTTCCACCAGTTCGGCGGTCATCACCCACTGCGGGCGTTTCTTGCCGATACCCGATGACGGGTGAATCCAGAACCGCCGCTGACGGGCGCCAAGGTAATCGCCGTCCTCGGTTTTCTGACCAATCTGGCTGAGCAGGCCGACCAGCACCGCTTTGTGCAATTTCGGATAATCCGCCGGCTCTTTGTTCAGACTCAGCTGCAAGTCGCGGCAGATCAGGCTCAACTGACGGTGGGAATCGCGCCACTCGCGCAGGCGCAGGTAGTTGAGGAAATTCTTGCGGCACCAGTTGCGCAGCGGGCTGGCGGTCAGCGCCTGGCGCTGCTCTTCAAAACCGCGCCACAGATTGACCAGCCCGGCGAAGTCCGAATCGGCGTCCTTCCACTGAGCGTGGGCCTGGTCAGCGGCCTGCTGACGCTCCGGCGGACGCTCGCGCGGATCCTGAATCGACATGGCACTGGCGACGATCAGCACCTCCTGCAAGCTGCCAAGTTTCGCCGCTTCCAGCAGCATGCGGCCCATGCGCGGGTCCACCGGCAGACGCGCCAGCTGACGGCCGAGCGGGGTCAACTGACTGTTGCGATCCACCGCCGAGAGTTCTTGCAGCAGGTTGAAACCGTCGCTGATCGCCTTGCCGTCCGGCGGCTCGATGAACGGGAAATCGGTGATCTCACCGAGGCGCAGATGGAGCATCTGCAAAATCACCGCCGCGAGGTTGGTGCGCAGGATTTCCGGGTCGGTAAATTCCGGACGACCAAGGAAATCCTCTTCGCTGTACAGGCGCACGCAGATACCCGGCTCGACCCGGCCGCAGCGACCTTTACGCTGGTTGGCGCTGGCCTGGGAAATCGCTTCGATCGGCAGCCGCTGGACCTTGGCGCGATAGCTGTAGCGGCTGATGCGCGCGGTGCCGCTGTCGATCACATAACGGATTCCTGGCACGGTCAGCGAGGTTTCCGCAACGTTGGTCGCCAGCACCACACGACGCCCCGGATGGGACTGAAAGATCCGCTGCTGCTCGGCCGGCGACAGGCGCGCGTACAACGGCAGGATTTCGGTGTGTTTGAGCTGGGCCTTGCGCAGCATGTCGGCGGCGTCGCGAATCTCGCGCTCGCCGGGCAGGAACACCAGCACATCACCGGGACTGCGGCGCTCGCTGCGCTCATAGGCGGCGATTTCGTCGAGGGTGGCGAGAATCGCCTGATCCACGGTCAGGTCATCCTCGACGCGGTTGCCTTCTTCGTCCTGCTCCAGCGTCAGCGGGCGATACCAGGTTTCCACCGGGAAGGTGCGGCCGGACACTTCGACAATCGGCGCATCGTCGAAATGTTTGGAGAAGCGCTCCAGATCGATGGTCGCGGAGGTAATGATGACTTTCAGGTCCGGACGACGCGGCAGCAGGGTTTTCAGGTAACCGAGCAGGAAGTCGATGTTGAGGCTGCGTTCGTGGGCTTCGTCGACGATGATCGTGTCGTAGCGTTCGAGGTAGCGGTCGTTCTGGGTTTCCGCCAGCAGGATGCCGTCGGTCATCAGTTTGATCAGGGTGTTCGAATCGCTTTGGTCTTCGAAGCGCACCTGATAACCGACCAGCGCGCCCAGCGGTGTACCGAGTTCTTCGGCAACCCGGCTGGCCACGCTGCGCGCCGCGATCCGCCGAGGCTGGGTGTGTCCGATCAGGCCATGCTGGCCGCGACCGATCTCCAGGCAGATTTTCGGCAGCTGAGTGGTTTTACCCGAGCCGGTTTCACCGGCGATGATCAGCACCTGATGCTTTTCCAGGGCCTTCTTGATTTCGTCACGCTTGGCTGCAATCGGCAGGCTGTCGTCGTAACGGATCACCGGCAGGCTGGCCTTGCGTGCCAGCACCTGGTCGCAGGACGTCTGCATGCGCACCACCCACTGGGCCAGCTTGGCCTCGTCGGGTTTCTTGCGCAGCTCAAGCAACTGCCGCCGCAGCCGGTGGCGGTCGGCGAGCATGGCGTGATCGAGGTTTTTCAGCAGTTTGTCGATGGAGGGCGATTCGTCGGTCATCGGGTACGCAATTCGGTCGTCTAGTGGCGCAAGGACGCGATTGTCGCAGAAAAGCAGCTACAAGCGGCAAGCTACAAGCCGCAAGTTGAAAGCGGCGTTTGACTTGAGGCTTGTAGCTTGCTGCTTGCGGCTGCTTTATTCGTTATCCAGGCCTTTGCGCCGATACGGAAAGACATCAATGACTTTTCCCGCCCGAATCGCTTCCTGTAGCCCCTTCCAGTAATCGGCGTTGTACAACTCGCCATGCAACTGATCGAACAGCTTGCGCTGCGCTGCATCGGCAAACAGGAACGGCGGAAATTCCTCGGGAAACACATCCAGTGGCCCGATCGAATACCACGGTTCGGAGGCCATTTCGTCCTCCGGCGTACGCGGTGCCGGAATGTGGCGGAAGTTGGCTTCGGTGAGAAAGCAGATCTCGTCGTAGTCGTAGAACACCACCCGGCCATGGCGGGTGACGCCGAAGTTCTTCAGCAGCATGTCGCCGGGAAAGATGTTGGCCGCCGCCAGTTGCTTGATCGCCAGGCCGTAATCCTCCAGCGCTTCGCGCACCTGGGCTTCGTTGGCGTTATCCAGATAGAGATTAAGCGGCGTCATTCGGCGCTCGGTCCAGCAGTGGCGGATCAGCACGGTTTCGCCTTCCAGCGACACCGTGGACGGCGCGACTTCCAGCAGCTCCGCCAGGCACGCCGGCTCGAATTTGCTCAGGGGAAAACGAAAGTCGGCGAATTCCTGGGTATCGGCCATGCGCCCGACGCGGTCGACGCTTTTCACCAGTCGGTACTTCTCGATCACCGTGGCGCGGTCGACGTTTTTCGATGGGGAGAAACGGTCCTTGATGATCTTGAACACGGTGTTGAAGCCCGGCAGCGTGAACACGCTCATGACCATGCCGCGCACGCCCGGCGCCATGATGAACTGGTCATCGGTGTTGGCCAGGTGATTGATCAGGGCGCGGTAGAACTCCGATTTACCGTGCTTGTAGAAACCGATCGAGGTGTACAGCTCGGCGATGTGCTTGCCCGGCAGGATGCGTTTGAGGAAACCGATGAACTCCGCCGGCACCGGCACATCCACCATGAAATACGAACGGGTGAAGGAGAAGATGATCGACACCTCCGCTTCGTCGGTGATCAATGCGTCGATCTGAATCCCGCGCCCTTCGCGGTGCAGCAACGGAATCACCAACGGCCACTGATCGTCGTTGGTGTAGATGCGCCCCACCAGGTACGCGCCCTTGTTGCGGTACAGCACCGAGGAAAACAGCTCGACGCTCAGCTCCGGGTCCTTGCACACCCAGTCCGGCAGGTTCTCGCGCAGTTGCGCTTCCAGACGCAGCAAGTCGCCGGGCAAATCGGCGTAGGCCTCGCTGAAGCGGTAATCGGCAAAGATGCTCGCAAGCATGCCCGAGATCTGCCCTTGGGGCTTGTAGGTGCGGGTTTGCGCGGCCCGTGCCCGACGCAGGCTCGGGCGCGTGGTGTGGATGAACATGCAGCCGTCGCTGATCAGGTCGTGGCTGAACAGGCTGCAGAAAATCGAGTTGTACCAGGTCTCGGACAGCTCATCGTCGAAGCGCAGGTCGATGATGCTGATGTAGGCGCTTTTCACCAGTGGCCAGCAGGTGACATCCATCAAGGTGTCCGGCTCGAAGTACTCGCGCAGACGGGCGACGGTTTCACCGACCTTTTCTTCGTAGAGGTTGATCCGCGCCGCCGACGCGGTTTGCGTGTCCTGCCAGCGGGCCTGCTCGAAGCGCTCCCGGGCGCCGTCGGTGATCCGCCGGAAATGCTCGCGGTAATCGTCAAAGCCATCGAGGATCAGGCGGGCGATGTCGGTGGCTGGCCATTGCTGCGGCATAGATGAGACCTCTGCGGGAATTGGAGAATCTGTGCTCGAAGGCCTGAGCTTAGCCACGGAAGCAGGCGCAGGAGAAGCGCAATTTCGGCCAAATCCTCTTGCGGGTTGTACAACGACACAGTTTTTATCAAAGTTTTTTTAATCGACCGTTCGGTCAATAAACGTCCCTTCGGCTTCTCCCTATCGCTGAACGCCAGCCCGCGTTTCTTCTGGGTTTCGGATCCAACCCGGTAGCGACGTCTCTAATCCGCGCTTTTCCCGGCTAGTTCCTTCTCGTCCATCGCGTGCCATCCCGGTTAAAAATGGCCTTACCAAGATAGTGGCACTTTGATATACAGCCCGCCATCACCCGCCTTACAACAAGATCCTCGGTCCACGAGGACGACCTCTCCCCCAATCCCCAAGGAGCACATTGATGTCTATCCGGAATCTGCGCATAGGTTTGCGCGCCAGTTTGTGTTTTGCCGTTCTGGCCAGTCTGCTGGTGGTGGTCGGCCTGTTCGGTCTGGGCCAGATGAAAACCCTGCGCGAGAGCGCGGCGGTGATCGAGGAATCGTGGATGCCCAGCATCGAAAGCATCCATGACGCAGCGGCGAATATCGCCAGCATCCGTCTTGAATCCCTGCGCCTGATCACCAGCACCCAGATGGCCGTTCGCGAACGCAGCAAAGGCATTCTCACGGCGCAACGTCAGGAATTGCTCAAGCGCCTCGACGACCACAAGGCCCTGATCGCCAATGACCAGGAGCGAGCGATGCTGGAAGGTTTGAGCGCCGACACGGCCAAGTACCTGAGCATCCTCGACCAGATCATCAAACAGATCGATGCCGGACAAAACGAACAAGCCTACGCGCGCCTGACCACTGAACTGGCGCCCCAGGGCACGGTGCTCGACAAGACCCTTGAGCAAATGATCAGCCTCAATCAGCAAGGCGCGGATGCCGCCGCCAAGTCCGCGGCGGCGATGTACCAGCAGGCGCTGTGGATCGTCGCCGCGATCATCGTCATCGCCCTGATTGCCACGTTGTTGCTGGCCTGGTTGCTGACCCGCAGCATCATCACGCCGATCAATCAGGCGCTGAACGCGGCGCGGCAGATTGCCTCGGGAGACCTCAGCGGTCGCATCGACAGTGAGGGTCGTGATGAAGCGGCGCAATTGCTCACGGCGCTGGCGCAGATGCAGGGCAATCTGCGTTCGACCATTCGCGGCATCAGCGAGTCGGCCCAGCAACTGGCCTCCGCTGCCGAGGAAATGAGTTCGGTGATGGAACAAAGTACTCGCGGGTTGCAGCAGCAAAATGACCAGATCGAGCAGGCCGCCACGGCGGTCACCGAGATGAGCACGGCGGTCGATGAAGTCGCCGCCAATGCGGTATCCAGTGCCGAAGCCTCCGAAGCCTCGAACGAGGACAGCAAGCACGGGCATGTGCAGGTCAGCGAGACCATCAGTTCGATTCAGGAACTGGTCAGCGCGGTGCTGGGCGCGTCCGAACAGGCCGAGGGCCTTGCGACCCAGGCCCAGGACATCAGCAAGGTGCTGGAGGTGATTCGCGGCATCGCCGGGCAGACCAACCTGCTGGCCCTGAACGCTGCGATTGAAGCCGCGCGAGCCGGCGAGGCCGGACGTGGGTTTGCAGTGGTTGCCGATGAAGTCCGTTCGCTGGCCCAGCGCACGCAGAACTCCACCGAAGAAATCGAGCTGATGATCAGCAGCATTCAGCAAGGCACCAGTGCCACCGTCGGCGCCTTGCAAAACAGCGCCGAGCAGGCCAGCCATACCCTGCGTCGCGCCAACAGTGCCGGCCATGCACTGGAGAAAATCACCGCGTCGATTTCGCAGATCAACCAGCGCAACCTGGTAATCGCCAGCGCCGCCGAGCAACAGGCGCTGGTGGCTCGGGAGGTCGATCAGAACCTGGTGACCATCCGTGATCTGTCGACACAAACCGCAGCAGGTGCCACCCAGACCTCTGCCGCCAGTCAGGAACTGTCACGGCTGGCCGTCGACCTGAACGCACTGGTCACGCGCTTCGTGATCTGATCAGACAATTAAATGCCCGATTAGCGGTTGCCATCGCCGGGGCCCTCGGCAACACTCTCGTCCCGATCAAGGAAGGAGTGGCCCGTGAGCCCTGTCGATATTTTCCGCATGTTGTCGCTGGCTGCCATCTGGGGCGCGAGCTTCCTGTTCATGCGCATCATCGCTCCCGCGATCGGTACGGTTCCGACCGGATTCTTCCGCGTTTCAATCGCCACCGTCGGCTTGCTGGTGATCCTCGGGCTGATGCGCATCAGCTGGGATTTCAAAGGCAAGCTCAAGACTGTGATGTTGCTCGGCGTGATCAACTCCGGCGTGCCGGCGACGCTGTATTCGGTCGCCGCCCAGGTGCTGCCGGCCGGTTATTCGGCGATCTTCAATGCCACCACGCCATTGATGGGCGTGTTGATCGGCGGTTTGTTCTTCAGTGAAAAACTCACGCTGGCCAAACTCGCCGGGGTGTTCCTCGGCCTGCTCGGGGTGGGGGTGCTGACCCGCGCCGGCCCGGTCGCGTTCGATCTGCACTTGCTGATGGGCGCGGTGGCCTGCCTGCTCGCAACCACCTGTTATGGCTTCGCCGGGTTCCTCGCCCGACGCTGGCTGGATCAGGCCGGCGGCCTCGACAGTCGTCTGTCGGCGCTGGGCAGCATGCTCGGTGCAACCCTGTTTCTGTTGCCGCTGTTCGGTTACAGCGTCATCACTGCGCCGCCGGTGAGCTGGGGTGGCTGGAATGTCTGGCTGTCGCTGCTGGGCCTTGGGCTGGGCTGCACTGCGTTTGCCTACATCATTTACTTCCGCCTGCTGAGTTCCATCGGGCCGGTGAAATCGATGACCGTGACCTTCATGATTCCGCCATTCGGCGTGTTGTGGGGGGCGCTTTTTCTCGATGAGCCGCTGTCGATGGCCCACGTGTATGGCGGGGTATTGATCGCCATTGCGCTGTGGCTGGTGCTGAAACCCGCTGTGGTGAAGCCGGCAGAAGCCACCGCCCGCTGATTGGCAGATGCACAAAGGCCCGGGAGTTTCCTCCCGGGCCTTTTTCATGCGCGGCTGTTACGCCGATTTACGGAATACGAATACCAGACCGACGATGATCAGCAGCATCCCCAGCACGCTCAACGCCGCCAGGCGATTGCCAAAGATCAGGTAGTCCATCACCGCCGTCACGGCCGGCACCAGATAGAACAGGCTGGTGACATTGACCAGATTGCCCCGGGCGATCAGCCGGTACAGCAGCAACGTCGCCAGCACGGAAACCACCAGTCCCATCCACAGCACCGGCACAATGAAACCGGCGCTGTGCTCGAAGTGAAACGGCTGGAACGGCACGAAAATCCCGCACAGCAGCAGACCGGCCAGATACTGCACCGGCAGCGTGCCGAGGGGATTGTCGGTGATGCGCTTCTGCATGATCGAGCCGAAGGTCATGCTCGCCAGCGCCAGCAGCCCGAACAACATCCCCGCCAGCGACATTCCGGCCAGACCGATGCCCTGGTAAACCACCATGATCAGACCGGCCAGTCCCAACGCCAGCCCAAACATTCGGCTCGCCGAACGCTGCCGCTCCATGAGCACCACCGTCAGGATCGGTTGCACGCCCATGATGGTCGCCATCACCCCGGGCGTGACCTTCAGATCCAGCGCCAGCAGATAGAAGATCTGATAAGCCCCTAACAACACCACCCCGGTGGCCATCGCGTACAGCATCGGCTTGCCGCCCTTGGGCAACTTCAACTTGAGCAACGGCACCAGCAGCACCAGCCCGCACAGGGCAATCACAAACCGGATCAGCAGAAAGGCGAAGGGTGAAGCGTGGGCCAGCCCCCACTTGGAGAAGATCGCCCCGCTGCTCCACAGCAGAACGAACAGGCTCGTGGACGCCGCCGCGAGCGCGGACTTTTTCGAAAGGACAAACATGAATACCACCTGTAGTCAGGCAAATAGCCAACTCAGCCGAAGCTGAAATTCAGTAGGTTTTTTCAGGCGGGCACAGGGGTCAGCAGCAAACGCTGATCAGCCCGAAACACCAACGCCCGGCGGTGATACGACTGCGCACACCGGCGTGCTACTGACAGGTGGAGGGTAATGACTGATCTGCACAGGCTGCTGATTCCCGCACGGCACGACGCCAGCGTTGACCGCTGAATCGACTACCGCGTTGATGAGGGATGCAGGCATCTGGGCTGATCTTTTTTGAAGGGTTGGACAATGAGTCGTGCGACTCACGAGCGCCGACTATAACCAGCCCGCGACATGGATTGCAACGACTTGGACAAAGGGCCAGTAGCGACAGGCAGGAGGCAGGCGCATAGGCTCGTTTGCAATTGCAACGACCATAGTGGAGACGCCATGAAAACTGTCGCCGAGAACAAAGCGCCAGGCGCCAAATCGATGAGGGCCAAAGGAAAGCGCTCTGCTGGAGAATTATCTGAAAAGGAGTTACTCCGAATTAGAGAGGCATTGGCTAATCCAGCAGCGGAAGAGCCGGGAGGTGTTCTCGCCGGCGCATCCTTTACCTTCCCCGCATAAAAAAACCGCTCACAAGGAGCGGTTTTTTGTTTCTGCTTCCAGCCTCAACCAAACAGCCAATACCCCAGCAACGTCAACACCACCACCGCCAGCACCGGCCGCAGCACACGGTAGGCCTTCGGGTTGCGGCGTTTCCACTGTTTGACCGCACCACTGAACCTGTCGCTGAAGTTCTTGCTCCAGGCGTAAGCCTGGTTGATCCCGCCGACACGCTCGTCGTCGAGGTTCTGCGGTGCCGTGGCACGGCCCAGCCAGGCGCTGATGAAGCGGTTGATGCGGGTCATCAGGCGGCTGCTCAGCGGCCGCTCGATGTCGCAGAACAGGATGACGCGGGTCTGTTCGGTTTCGTTCTTGACCCAATGCACGTAGGTCTCGTCGAACATCACGTCTTCACCGTCGCGCCACGCGTAGACCTGACCGTCGACGAAGATTCGGCAATCGTCGGAGTTTGGCGTTGACAGACCCAGGTGATAACGCAGGGAGCCGGCGAACGGATCGCGGTGCGGGTTCAAATGGCTGCCGCCCGGCAACAGCGCGAACATCGCGCCTTTGACGTTGGGGATGGCACTGACCAACGCCACGGTTTTCGGGCACAGGGTTTCGGCCGATGGCAGCGGTTTGTCGTACCACTTGAGGTAGAAACGCTTCCAGCCTTTCTTGAAGAACGAGCCGAAACCGGCGTCGTTGTTCTTCTCGGCGGCACGAATATAACCCTCGTCGAACAGATGCATGGCTTCGTCGCGAATGGTTTCCCAGTTATCGCGCAACACGTCCAGCTCCGGAAACTTGCTGCGATCCAGATACGGCTTGGACGGCACGCCCGAGAACAGGTACATCAAGGCGTTATACGGGGCGAACAGCGCCGAGTGGTTGACGAACTGCCGCAGCACCGGCAAACGCGCCTTGCCGCGCAAATGCACGTAGAGGATGCTGCCCACAAACAGCAGCAACACCGACACCTTGGCGGCTAACGAAAAGGTCATCAACAACTCCTTGAAATAAGACAACGCCACGCCATGCCATTTACCCGAGATGGCGGCCGGCCATGATAAACACTACCGGCTCCGGGAAAAACCCGCCCGACCCAACATTCAGTGTTAAGAATTGCGCAACAAAGCACTTATTAACATAACGATCCTGAACCCTGGCTGACCTGAATCAACGCGCCCCCTTACTGCTGGTTCTCCTGATCGGTGAACAGATCACTGAACAGCATGCTCGACAGATAACGCTCACCGGAGTCGGGCAGCACCACCACAATGGTCTTGCCCTGCATTTCCGGGGTCTCCGCCAGACGCACCGCCACCGACATGGCCGCACCGCAGGAAATCCCGCACAGGATCCCCTCTTCCTGCATCAGGCGCAGGGCCATGGCCTTGGACTCGTCATCCGTCACCAGCTCGACCCGGTCAACCATCGACAGATCAAGGTTCTTCGGCACAAAACCGGCGCCGATGCCCTGAATCTTGTGCGGGCTCGGCTTGATCTCTTCACCCGCCAACGCCTGGGTAATCACCGGCGACGACACCGGTTCCACCGCCACCGACAGAATTGGTTTGCCCGCCGTATTCTTGATATACCGCGACACGCCGGTAATGGTTCCGCCGGTGCCGACGCCCGCCACCAGCACATCGATGGCGCCATCGGTGTCATTCCAGATTTCCGGGCCGGTGGTCTTTTCATGAATGGCCGGGTTGGCCGGGTTATCGAACTGGGCCGGCATGAAGTATTTGCCCGCGTCACTGGCTACGATTTCGTTGGCCTTTTCGATAGCGCCTTTCATGCCCTTGGCTGGCTCGGTCAGCACCAGCTCGGCGCCCAGCGCCTTGAGCACTTTGCGCCGCTCGATGCTCATCGAGGCCGGCATGGTCAGCAGCAACTTGTAGCCGCGCGCGGCCGCCACGAAGGCCAGGCCGATGCCGGTGTTGCCGGAGGTCGGCTCGACAATGGTCATGCCCGGCTTGAGTTTGCCGCTGCTTTCGGCGTCCCAGATCATGTTGGCGCCGATCCGGCACTTGACCGAGTAGCCCGGGTTGCGACCTTCGATCTTGGCCAGAATGGTCACGCCACGGGGCGCGATGCGGTTGATCTGCACCAGCGGCGTGTTGCCGATGGAATGGGCGTTGTCAGCAAAAATACGGCTCATGGCTGGGTCCTTGTGCAGCGTTGAATTCAGCTCTCCAAGGTAAGCCTGTTGCTCTTGTCAGTCCAGTCGGGCCGAACGTCTGCGCCAGGCGGCAGTCAATCGCTTTATACCGTTCGGAATTTGCTGCCATGAAGCGTCGCTACCGTTGGCCATTGTGGATTTTCGCCACTCTCGTTGTATTACTGGTCGCCCTGCACATCGCCCTGCCCTACCTCGTGCGCGACTATCTGAATGACAAGCTGGCCAACATGGGCGACTACCGCGGCCAGATCACCGACGTGGACCTGGCGCTCTGGCGCGGGGCCTACAAGATCAATGGCCTGAAAATCGTCAAGGCCGACGGCAAGGTGCCGGTGCCGTTCGTCGATGCGCCGGTTATCGACCTGTCTGTCAGTTGGCACTCGCTTTGGTACGACCATGCTGTCGTAGCACAGGTGAAATTCTTTAAACCTCAGGTGAACTTCGTCGATGGTGGTGCCAACAAGCAGAACTCCCAGACCGGTCAGGGCACCGACTGGCGTGAGCAACTGGGCAAACTGTTGCCTATCACGCTCGACGAAGTGCAGATCAGCGATGGGCGGATCAGCTTTCGCAACTTCAACTCCAAACCACCGGTAAACATGAATGCAACCAACGTCGACGCCAGCATTTACAACCTGACCAACGTGGTCGACAAGGAGGGCAAACGCGATGCTCGCTTCGAAGGCAAGGCTCTGCTGCTGGGGCATGCCCCGCTGGAAACCACAGCCACCTTCGACCCCTTGAGCAATTTCGAAGACTTCGAATTTCGCCTGCGGGCCCGCGACATCGAACTCAAGCGCATGAACGATTTCGCCTCGGCCTACGGCAAATTCGACTTCAACGCCGGCCACGGCGACGTGGTCATCGAAGCCGCCGCCAACAAGGGCCAGCTCAAGGGCTACATCAAACCGCTGCTGCGCGACGTGGACGTGTTCAACTGGCAGCAAGATGTCGAGAACAAGAACAAGGGGATCTTCCGCTCGATCTGGGAAGCACTGGTCGGCGGCACGGAAACCGTGCTGAAAAACCAGGGCAAAAACCAGTTTGCCACCCGAGTCGAACTCAGCGGCAGCGTGCACCAGCAAGATATCAACGCGTTCGAAGCGTTTTTGCAGATTTTGCGCAACGGATTCATCCAGGCCTTCAATGCCCGGTATGAACGGCCGAAGCCGGACGCGGGCTAAGTTTTACGGTTGACGATGTAACGCCCGTTAACCTCTGCCGCGATCAGTGCAGGCTTCTCTTGCAACGAATCCCAACCCAGACAGGCCAGGGCCAATGATCGCGGCACCGCTTCCCGACCATTACTGTAGCGACTGATGCTGCGGGCGCTGACACCCAATGCTTCGGCCGCCTCATTCAACGGTAGTCCGGTGCGAGCGCGCCAATCCATGAAAATCCGTGTGTTTTCGTCCGGTGCATTTTGCGCGAGCGCGTCCCGATACAAGGTATCGGCACCAATCTGGATATCCGGTTCCAGCCACTCCACGCTCCAGCCGTCGTCACCCAACTCAGCGGTTGCAAACACTTCAGCGTCCAGTAGCGGAGCGAGCCCCGGATAGGTTTGCAGATCGCGGCTCAAGTCCAGGTTCAGCCGTTGGCCATCAATAAAGGTCAGCGACAGGCAAGCATCGCCAACAGCCTGCACTGCGGCCAATCGTGGCCGCTTCATGGGTAACATCGTTTCCAGTCCTCCAGCAATTGCGTCTGATGGGCCGAAACCCACGCCAACGCTTCCTTGACGATCAGTGGCGGTGCCTTGCCCATCATGACCTCGACGGTTTCCAGGCTCAGCATCACATCCACTCCACCACCGGTCAGGTGAACATGGGGTGGCGGGTGATCCTTCTCGCGCAACTGAATGCGGTATTTTTCGCGAAATCGGTATTTGGTAGTCATGCCCGAAGGCTATCGCCAAATCGGCGATACCTGGAATACTGGCCTCGTGCCGAAACTGAGTCAACATGTGACGCCCCATTCAGAGACTGAATAAGCCGTCTGCGTTCACAGTCGACCGGGCCCCGCGTTATAGTCGGGCATCCGATTATTTCGCCCCCGCCCTGCCCGTTCAGGTCGGCGTTACCGTTCGAGGATTAGCAGATGAAGTTCGAAGGCACCCAGGCCTACGTCGCCACCGATGACCTGAAGCTGGCGGTCAACGCCGCCATCACCCTGGAGCGGCCGCTGCTGGTCAAGGGCGAACCGGGCACCGGCAAGACCATGCTCGCCGAGCAACTGGCCGAATCGTTCGGCGCGAAGCTGATCACCTGGCACATCAAGTCCACCACCAAGGCCCATCAGGGCCTGTACGAGTACGATGCGGTCAGCCGTCTGCGCGACTCGCAACTGGGCAATGAAAAAGTCCACGACGTACGCAACTACCTGAAGAAGGGCAAGCTCTGGGAAGCGTTCGAGTCCGAAGAGCGGGTCATTCTGCTGATCGACGAAATCGACAAGGCCGACATCGAGTTCCCCAACGACCTGTTGCAGGAACTCGACAAGATGGAGTTCTACGTTTACGAGATCGACGAGACCATCAAGGCCAAGAAACGTCCGATCATCATCATTACCTCCAACAACGAGAAAGAGCTGCCGGACGCCTTCCTGCGCCGCTGCTTCTTCCACTACATCGCCTTCCCCGACCGCACCACCCTGCAGAAAATCGTCGATGTTCACTACCCGGACATCAAGAAGGATCTGGTCAGCGAAGCGCTGGACGTGTTCTTCGACGTGCGCAAGGTGCCGGGCCTGAAGAAGAAGCCGTCGACCTCGGAACTGGTCGACTGGCTGAAACTGCTGATGGCCGACAATATTGGCGAAGCGGTGCTGCGCGAACGCGATCCGACCAAAGCCATCCCGCCGCTGGCCGGTGCGCTGGTGAAGAACGAACAGGACGTGCAACTGCTTGAGCGCCTGGCGTTCATGAGCCGTCGCGGCACCCGCTAAGAGGCTGACGCCATGTTGCTCAACCTGTTCAATGAAATGCGTGCAGCCAAGGTGCCGGTGTCGGTGCGTGAGCTGCTCGACCTGATCAACGCGCTGAAACAGCGCGTGACCTTCGCCGACATGGACGAGTTCTACTACTTGTCGCGGGCGATTCTGGTGAAGGACGAACGGCATTTCGACAAGTTCGACCGTGCGTTCGGCGCCTACTTCAATGGCCTGGAAAAGCTCGACGATCACTTGCAGGCGCTGATCCCCGAAGACTGGCTGCGCAAGGAATTCGAGCGTTCGCTGAGCGACGAGGAACGCGCGCAGATCCAGTCCCTCGGCGGTCTGGACAAGCTGATCGAAGAGTTCAAGAAACGTCTGGAAGAACAGAAGGAACGCCACGCCGGCGGCAACAAATGGATCGGCACCGGCGGCACCAGCCCGTTCGGCTCCGGTGGTTTCAACCCGGAAGGCATCCGGGTCGGCGATGCCGGCAAGCGCCAGGGCAAAGCGGTGAAAGTCTGGGATCAGCGCGAGTACAAGAACCTCGACGATTCCGTGGAGCTGGGCACCCGCAACATCAAGGTCGCCCTGCGTCGCCTGCGCAAATTCGCTCGTCAGGGCGCGGCGGAAGAGCTGGATATCGACGGCACCATCGACCACACCGCCAAGGACGCCGGCCTGCTGAACATCCAGATGCGCCCGGAACGGCGCAACACGGTGAAGCTGTTGCTGCTGTTCGACATCGGCGGCTCGATGGACGCCCACGTGAAGATCTGCGAGGAACTGTTCTCGGCCTGCAAGACCGAGTTCAAGCATCTGGAGTACTTCTACTTCCACAACTTCATTTATGAATCGGTGTGGAAGAACAACATGCGCCGCACCTCGGAGCGCACCTCGACCCAGGACCTGCTGCACAAGTACGGTGCCGACTACAAAGTGATCTTCATCGGTGACGCCGCAATGGCACCTTATGAAATCACCCAGGCCGGCGGCAGCGTCGAGCACTGGAACGAAGAGCCGGGTTACGTGTGGATGCAGCGCTTCATGGAGAAGTACAAGAAGCTTATCTGGATCAATCCGTACCCCAAAGATACGTGGGGTTACACCTCGTCGACCAACATCGTGCGGGATCTGATCGAGGACCAGATGTATCCGTTGACGTTGCGCGGGCTGGAAGAAGGGATGCGGTTTCTGTCCAAGTAATCCGCAATGGCTCCCCCGCCAGCGGCGGGGGAAACAATCAAAAGCGCTTCAGATATTCGACATGCTCCCGGTGTGCAACTTCTTGTACCACCGGGCGCAATCTGACCTTCGCCCCCGGCAGACACTGTGCCAGTCGAGCCAGCGCCAACGGCGTCAACGCGCCCAATCGCGGATAGCCGCCAATCGTCTGCCGATCATTGAGCAACACAATCGGCTGCCCGTCTGGCGGCACCTGCACCGCACCCAGCGGAATGCCCTCGGAAATCATCGGTTTGCCCTGATATTGCAACGCCGTCCCCAGCAAGCGAATGCCCATTCGGTCCGCACGACTGTCCAGCGTCCAGGCACGGTTGAAGGCATCGAACAGGCTCTGCCCGCTGAACTGACCGATCTGCGCGCCCAGCACCAGATCGAGCGGCGCGTCAAGGCGCAGGTCCGGTCGATGCTCCGCCGGGACTTCACGCACCAACAGGGTTTCGCCCTGATAACTCAGCGAAGCGCCCTTGGCCAGCGGCAAGCCAAAACCATCAAGGCCGCCAAGCTCCTCACGCACCACCGTAGCACTGCTGCCCAGCACTTTCGGCGCACTGAAACCGCCGGGCGCCGCCAGATAGGCCCGCGCGCCCAGCAACGGCTGAGTGAACTTAAAGGTCTGCCCTTTGCGCAGTTTGAAACTGCGCCACGGCGCCAACCCCTCACCGTCGATCTGCGCGCCAAGATCCGCGCCAGCCATTGCCAGCAGACAATCCTCTTGCGCCACCACCGTAAACCCGCCGAGGGTGATTTCGATCACCGGCAAGTCCAGGCCATTGCCCAGCAGCCAGTTGGCCCAGGCCATCGACCGCCAGTCCGCCGCGCCGCCCTGAGTCACGCCCAGATGGCGCACGCCAAACCGCCCGGCATCCTGCAACAGGCACAGCGGCGTACTCGCTTCAATCGTCAGTCGGCTCATGCCAGGGCCTCCAGAGGCGTGTCGTCACCGCCGAGGCGGATGAATTCGGCATGACTCACCGCTTCGAAACGCACGGTATCGCCGGGCTGCATGAGGCTGTAGCCATCGCGTTCACGGTCGAACAGTTTTGCCGGTGTGCGACCGATCAGATTCCAGCCACCGGGGGACAGCACCGGATACGCCGCTGTCTGCCGCTCGGCGATGCCGACGCTGCCGGCGGCGACTTTCTTGCGCGGGGTATTCAGACGTGGTGCTGCCAGAATTTCTTCCACCAGCCCCATGAACGCGAAACCCGGCGCAAAGCCTAGGGCGAACACCTGATATTCACGAGCACTGTGACGGCGGATCACTTCTTCCACCGCCAAACCGCTGCGTTGTGACAGCAGACTCAATTCCGGTCCGACGCTCAGGTCGTACCACACCGGTAGCACATGACACTGGCCGCCGGTGCGCGCGTTCGGCGACAGGTCGATCAGCGCTTCGGCGATCAACTCCCGCGCCTGATTCGGGCTCAACGCGGTCAGATCGTAATGCACCATCAACGTGGTGTACGACGGCACCAGATCGATCAAATGCTCGCCGAACACCGCGCGCAGCCGCTCGCTGGCGGCGAGCATCCACGGCATGTTGGCTTCGGCGATTTCATCGAACAGGCGCAGCATCAGGCAATCCAGTGCCACCACTTCCACTCGCGGATTCATGGCGCGCTCTGCTCGTTCAAAGCCTGACGAATGCGCTGCACGGCCGCCACAGAACTGGCGTTGTCGCCATGTACGCACAGCGTGTTGGCTTGCAGGTGCAGCGCGCTGCCGTCGCTGGCGGTGAGGTTGTCACCACGGGCGATGGTCAGCGCCTGCCCGATAATGGTTTCGGAATCGTGATGCACCGCGCCCGGCAGTTGTCGCGAAACCAGTCGGCCGGCGCTGTCGTAGGCGCGGTCGGCGAAGGCTTCGAACCACAGGCTCACGCCGTATTCGTCGCCAAGCTGTTGCGCGGCCGTGTTATCGCGGATGGCCATCAGCATCAGCGGCAGGCTGCGATCGTAAGCCGCGACGGCCTGGATCACCGCCCGCAACTGCGCCGGGTTGGCCATCATGTCGTTGTACATCGCGCCGTGGGGTTTGACGTAACTGACTTTGCCACCCTGGGCACGGCAAATGCCGTCGAGGGCGCCGATCTGGTAATGCAGGAGGTCTTGCAGCTCCTGGGCGGTGTAGGCCATGGAACGTCGGCCGAACCCCACCAGATCCTGATAGGCCGGATGCGCGCCGATCTGCACGCCGTGGCTCAGGGCCAGGCTGACGGTCTTGCGCATGATGCTCGGGTCGCCGGCGTGGAAACCGCAGGCAATGTTGGCGCAGTCGATGAAGGGCATGACTTCCGCATCCAGACCCATGGTCCAGCTGCCGAAGCTCTCGCCGATGTCACAGTTCAATAGCAGGCGGCTCACGGTGAACACTCCTGTAGTTCTTTTCTTTTTTTGCTGTGGGACAGGCAGTGTCCCGCAGGTTATCAGTTACTGCGCGTCCAGTTGTTTGCCACGGGTTTCCGGCAGGCTCAATGCCGCGAGGATCACCACGCCGTAGGACACTGCCGCAAAGGCACCGATGCCTACACTCAGCGGCACTTTCTGGCTGAGCAACCCGATCAACAGCGGGAACAACGCCGCCAGTGCCCGGCCGATGTTGTAGCAGAAGCCCTGCCCCGAGCCGCGAATCCGGGTCGGGAACAGTTCGGTGAGAAACGCTCCCATGCCACTGAAAATCCCCGAGGCGAAGAAGCCCAGCGGGAAACCCAACCACAGCATCACGCCATTGCTGACCGGTAATTGGGTGTAGAGCAGAACGATGGTGAACGAGCCGACCGCGAACAGGATGAAGTTCTTCTTGCGGCCCAACAGGTCGGTCAAATAGGCGCTGATCACATAACCGACGTAGGAACCGATGATCACCATCGCCAGATAACCGCCGGTGCCGAGTACGCTCAAGCCGCGTTCGTTCTTCAGAAAAGTCGGCAGCCAGGAGGTGATCGCGTAATAACCACCGAGGGCGCCGGTGGTCAGCAACGAGGCGCGAATTGTGGTGAAGAGCATGCCGGGGGCGAAGATCTCGTAGAACTTCGACGGGCTGTCCGGGGTTTGCTTGGCTTTGGCTTCGCGATAAATCTCCGGATCTTTCACCAGACGCCGGACAAAAATCACGAACACCGCCGGCACGATGCCGAGGATAAACAGTGCGCGCCAGGCATCCTCCGGCGGCAGTACCGAGAACAGCAGCGCATAGAGAATCGCCGTCAGCCCCCAACCCAGCGCCCAGCCGGATTGCACCATGCCCACCGCTTTGCCGCGATCCTTGGCGCGGATCACTTCACCGATCAGCACGGCGCCAGCCGTCCACTCGCCGCCGAAACCGAAGCCCATCAGTGTGCGGGCGATCAGCAGCTGTTCGTAGTTTTGAGCGAAGCCGCAGAGAAAAGTGAAGAAGGCAAACCACAGCACCGTCAGTTGCAGGGTGCGCACGCGGCCGATGCGGTCGGAGAGAATCCCCGCCACCCAGCCGCCGATGGCCGAAGCGATCAGGGTACTGGTGTGAATCAGGCCGGCTTCGCCGGTGGTGATGCCCCACATCGCGATCAGGGTCGGCACCACGAAGCTGAGCATCTGGGTGTCCATGCCGTCCAGACCGTAGCCGATCTTGCAGCTCCAGAAGGTCCGGCGCTCCTGCTGATTGATGTTGCGATACCAGTCGAACGGGCCGGGACGGGCCGCAGTCTTGGGGAGGTCGAGGGTGTCGGGCGCACTCATGGCATGTCTCCGCAGGCTTTTATTGGTCTTGTTCGAAGCTCCGACGACGCCTATCGTGGGAACCGGATGCGTCGATTCTTGGGTGCGTCACCCGGTCGCGTCCAACGAATAAAAACCCGCCCAAGACATAAGAAAAATTTGTTGCCATGAACCTGAAGTTTCTCGAAACCTTCGTCTGGGTCGCCCGGCTGAAAAGTTTTCGCCTGACCGCCGACAAGCTGTTCACCACCCAGGCTTCGATTTCCAGCCGGATCGCGGTGCTCGAAGGCGAGCTCGGGGTGAAGCTGTTCCTGCGTGATTCACGCGGCGTTAGTCTGACGCCCGAAGGTTTGAAAGTGCTGGATTATGCCGAGCAGATGCTCGACACGATGCAGGCGCTGAAGCAGTCGATCGAGACCCGATCGAGCAAGGTCGGCCGGGTACGTATCGGCGTGATGGACACGGTGATCCACACCTGGCTCAGCCCGCTGGTGGCGCAGATGACCGATCTGTACCCTCGGGTGGAAATCGAGCTGGTGGCGGATACCTCGCTGAACCTCTGCGATCAGCTGCAAAAAGGCTTTCTCGATTTGATCCTGCAAACCGACCTGGTGCGCCAGGAAAGCGTGCGCAGCCTGGAGCTGGCCAGCCACCCGATCGGCTGGATCGTCGCCAGCCATTCGATCTACAACCGCGACTACCAAAGCCTCGCCGACCTGGCGCAGGAACGGATCATCACCTACTCGAAAAACTCCCGGCCGCATCAGGACATTCTGGCGCTGATGCAGGCCCAGGGCGTGCTGGCGCCACGGTTGAACTGTGTGAATTCGGTATCGGCGATCACCCGTCTGTTGCGCGACGGCTTCGGTATTGGCGCGTTGCCGCCGGTACTGGTGGCCGAGGAACTGGCGCGAGGGGAATTGACCCTGCTTGACATCGAACAGCGTCCGCCGAACCTGCAGGTGGTGGTGTCGTGGCGGGTCGGCGTGGAATGGGTCGAGGAGATTGTGACGCTGTGTCAGCAGGTGCTGGAGGAATATGCGCGCAAGGTGGGCGAGAACTACGTCGTGCTCGCCCCTTGATCGTTCCCACGCTCTGCGTGGGAATGCAGCCCGGGACGCTCCGCGTCCCTCGCAAGCCCAGCGCGGAGTATCCGTTGAGGCTCAGAGCCCGCGCACATCCCGGTCTTCGATCGGCCGGCTCTGGCGCAGGCGCTTGCCGCCCAGCACCACCCAGTCGATCAGACGGAACAGGCATTCAAGGCCGAACGACAGCAACATCGCGCCGCTCATGCCCCAGATCATCGCTTCCGGCGTCAGCAGGATCTGGTAGCTGTAGCCATTCCAGGTTTCCTTGCGGATGTCCGGGTCGGCGGCCAGCACCACTTGCAGGAAGCGGATGTACCACGGGCCCTGCATCGCCTGGAATTGCTTGTCCAGCGCCAGCTGACGGTTGAGCAAGGTGCTCAGGCTGTCGGCATCGCTGCGAAACACCGGATCTTCGCTGGCTCGATAGTGGGCGACCAGCGCCTGGATATCACCCTTGAAAAACTGCTCGGCGGTGCCCTGGAAGCCGCGCAGACCGGTCTGCGCCTCGATCAGGTGCGCTTCGACCCGCTTGGCGTAATCGTTGATGAAGCCCGGCACCTGGACACCGATCAACAGGCCCGCCGCAAACAACACCAGCCGTAGATAACTGAGCAACATGGGGGTGCAATCCTTATTCGGTCGTGCCTTGGCTGACGCATTCGCCGCGTCGCCACAGGCTCCATTGGCCCGGTTCGTAGCGGGTCCAGGTTTCGTTTTCGGTCAAGGGTTCGGTGGCAATCACCGTGACCACGTCGTTGGGCGTGGTTTCGGCCTGGAAGTCGACAATCACATCGACGTCCTTGAGCCGTGCCGGACCAAACGGTGCGCGTCGGGTGATCTGCGCCAGTTTGGTCGAGCAATAGCAGAACAGCCAGTCGCCGTCGCTGAGCAAGCAGTTGAACACGCCTTTGCTGCGATATTCGGCGCAGGCCGCGACCAGATCCGGCAGCAGCACTTCTATATCGACCGGTTCCGGAAACGCTGCACGTACCCGATTGAGCAAATCGCAGAACGCCGCTTCGCTGTCGGTATCGCCGACCGGACGGTAGAAACTCTTGATCGGGGTGAAATCGGCGAGTTGACCGTTGTGCGCGAAGCACCAGTTGCGCCCCCACAGTTCGCGGACGAACGGGTGGGTGTTGGACAGGCAGACCTTGCCGACGTTGGCCTGACGGATATGGCCGATGACCACTTCGCTCTTGATCGGATAGCGCTGCACCAGATTGGCCACTTCCGATTCGCTGCTGGCCGCCGGGTCCTGGAACAGGCGCAACCCGCGCCCTTCGTAGAAGGCAATGCCCCAGCCGTCGCGATGTGGCCCGGTGCGACCACCGCGCTGCATCAGCCCGGTGAAGCTGAACACGATGTCGGTCGGCACGTTGGCACTCATGCCCAGTAATTCACACATGTGCGGACTCTCGTGATTACAGACGCGGCTCGACCCGCATGCGCTGCGGATTGCTCGGCACCGGCGGGCGACCGTAGCGGTCATCGCCGGCACCGCCGAACGGTTGATCGGCGTCGCGCTCGTCATCGGCACGGGCCGCTGCGCGGGCGGCTTCAGCCTGCTCCCGGCGGGCCTTGGAGGCGCGTTCGATCGGCAGGCGGATCAGCACGAAAATCAGGTACAGGCCGAATGCGATCATGGCGTACATGAGCAGTTCGGAGATCGCGCGCCAGGCGTTATTGCCGACCTTGAACGCCAGATCCAGCGCCGTGATGGCGATGGCCGGGGCGAATTTTTCCTTCACCGGGTCAATGATGGTCGGGCTGAACAGCAACACCGCCATCAACACACGCAGCGGCTCGCGCAGCCAGCGCCACATCCAGCGGGTCATGCGCATCCACACCAGCAGGCAGCCCACGGCGGCAAAGGCGTAAAGGCCCCAGGCGATCAGATAGTCGTTCTCGGTCATGGTGTCCATGGCAAGGCAGGCAAAGAGGCGCTTATAGTAACGACTTTTCGCACGTCAGGCTTCCCCGCCGTCCGTGCGGCCCTTATTTGTCATGTCCGAGAGCTTTCCATGCCCGTATCCGCCAACGTCAGCAGCGCCCCGATTGCCCACAAGGCCGCCGGTCACGACCCGTACGCCTGGCTGCAGGAACGCGACACCGACGCGGTGCTCGACTACCTCAAGGCTGAAAACGACTACCAGCAGGCACAGACCGCCGATCAGGCCGAACTGCGCGAAACCCTGTTCGAAGAGATCAAGGGCCGGATCCTCGAAACCGACCTTTCCCTTCCCTCGCCATGGGGCCCGTACCTGTATTACACCCGCACCACAGCGGGTGACGAATATGCCCGTCACTACCGCTGCCCGCGTCCGGCCGACGACAGCCTGACCCTCGACGAAAGCCGCGAACAACTGCTGCTCGATCCGAACGCTCTGGCCAACGGCGGCTTTTTCTCCCTCGGCGCCTTCAGCATCAGCCCGGATCACCAGCGTCTGGCCTACAGCGTCGACGCCTCGGGCGATGAGATTTACACGCTGTTCGTGAAGGAATTGTCCAGCGAGCGTGTCAGCGAACTGGAATTCCAGGACTGCGACGGCAGCATGACCTGGGCCAATGACAGCCTGACCCTGTTCTTCGGCGTGCTCGACGACACCCATCGCCCGCACAAGCTGTTCCGCTATCGCCTCGACGGCACGGCCGCCGAAGAGGTGTTCCACGAGCCAGACGGGCGTTTCTTCCTGCATTGCTACCGCGCCAGCTCCGAGCAGCAATTGCTGCTGTCGCTGAGCAGCAAGACCACCAGCGAAGTCTGGGCGCTGGACGCCCATCAGCCGCACCAGCCATTCACTTGCCTGGCGCCACGGGTCGAGGATCACGAATACGACGTCGATCACGGCAAGCTCGATGGCGAATGGACCTGGTTCATCCGCACCAACCGCGACGGCATCAACTTCGCCCTGTATCAGGCGCCGGACACCGGCATTGCACCGAGCGAAGCCGACTGGCAGAACCTGATCCCGCACAGCGATTCGGTGATGCTCGATGGCGTGACCCTCAACGCCGAAGCCCTGACGCTGAGCCTGCGCGAAGGTGGTCTGCCGATCATCGAAGTTCGCCCACACGGTCTGGCGCCTTATCGCGTGCAATTGCCGGACGCGGCCTACAGCCTCTATGTGCAAAACAGCCTGGAATTCGAAAGCGACCGCATTCGCCTGCGCTATGAAGCGCTGAACCGTCCAGCCCAGGTTCGGCAACTGATCCTCGCCACCGGCGAACAGACTGTGCTCAAGGAAACCCCGGTGCTCGGCCCGTTCGACGCCGACGCCTACGTCAGCCAGCGCCTGTGGGCGACCGCGCCGGATGGCACCCAGGTGCCGATCAGCCTGGTGATGAAACGGGAAATGGTTGGCAAACCAGTCCCGCTGTACCTGTACGGTTACGGCGCCTACGGTTCGAGCCTCGACCCGTGGTTCTCCCACGCTCGCCTGAGCCTGCTGGATCGCGGCATGGCGTTCGCCATCGCCCACGTGCGCGGTGGCGGTGAACTGGGCGAAGCCTGGTACCGCGCCGGCAAGCAGGAGCACAAGCACAACACGTTCAGCGACTTCATTGCCTGCGCCGAATTCCTGATCCTCAACGGCATCACCACCGCGCCACAACTGGCGATCAGCGGCGGCAGCGCCGGTGGCCTGCTGATCGGCGCGGTGCTCAACCAGCGTCCGGACCTGTTCGGTGTGGCGATTGCCGAAGTGCCGTTCGTCGACGTGCTCAACACCATGCTCGATCCGGATCTGCCGCTGACCGTCACTGAATACGACGAGTGGGGCAATCCCGAAGAGCCGGAGGTCTACGAGCGGATCAAGGCCTATGCGCCGTACGAAAACGTCACTGCACAGGCGTATCCCGCAACACTGGTGATCGCCGGCTATAACGACAGCCGCGTGCAGTATTGGGAAGCGGCCAAGTGGGTGGCGAAGTTGCGTGCGACCAAGACCGATGACAATCCATTGCTGCTCAAGACCGAACTGGGCGCCGGCCACGGCGGCATGAGCGGGCGTTATCAGGGATTACGTGACGTAGCGCTCGAATATGCATTTGTTTTCAAGGTTCTGGGCATTGCCTGAGGAACTCCGCCGGTCAGTCAGGTCTTAATTCCGGGCACCGGGAGCCGATAAGCAGATCGGCCCCCGGTGGCGAGCCTGCCACCCGACACAACAAAAAGACCGCATGACATGTCAGAACCAACCCTACTGAACAACGAAATCCGCGACTGGCTGATGGACTGCGGCCTGTTCGATCAATTGCAACTGGCGGATTTCGCCGCCGCTTCGGGTTACTTCAGCATCAGCACCGTGGCTGAAGGCGAAGCGATCTTTCGCGAAGGCGATGCCGGCAGTTTCATGTGCATCATCCACACCGGCCAGGTGGCCGTGCAGAAAACCGGCGGCGACGGCCAGGTCGTGACCATGGCCACCCTGCGCAGCGGCCGGGCGTTCGGTGAAATGGCCGTGCTCGACGGCGAACGCCGTTCAGCGACTTGCGTGGCGGCGAGCAACTGTCAGTTGCTCAACCTCGGCAAGGACTCGCTGGAAAAAATGCTCAACGACGCGCCGAAGATCGCCGCCAAGATCATCCGCGCCCTCGCCGTCTCCCTGTCCAAACGCCTGCGCATGGCCGACGGCCAGCTCGCCGCCCAACAGATCTAGCCCCCCGGGGATTTGGGTTTGCTGTCGTTCTGTTCCAGGCCCGGCAATGGCTGATCCTTGGTCGGCGGGCTGGGCATTTCGATCGGCACCAGTGGCGGGCCGCCACTGCCGGGGCCGGCCTTGGGAATCGGCACCGGGCTGATCTGCGGATACGGGGTTGGCGTCGCCGTGCCGGGCGAGCCCGGTTGCGGTGTCGGGCTGACGGGAATCGTCTGTTGCGCCTGTACGGCAGTTATCGAGAGCGCGGCCAGGGTAATGACCGTTAGAATGGTGCGCTTCATCAAGGGCTCCGTTGGCCTGAAGTCTGCCTTCAGGCTACTCCCAACGCGCCGGCTTGCCTTCCCCCCTGTAGAGATTTCCATGAAACGTTTCGTTCTGCTCGACACCACGCCGATCCCTGACAACGGTGGCGCCCTGTGCCTGTTCGAGTATGGCGAGGACTTCGTCATCAAGATCCAGGGCGGCGACGGCGGCCAATTGATGAACACCCGCATGCACGGTTCCGAAGACGCGCTGGCCGAGATCCCGTGTCGCAAGGTCGCCGGCCGGCCGAACTCGCGCGTGCTGATCGGTGGCCTGGGCATGGGTTTCACCCTCGCCTCCGCGCTCAAGCATCTGGGCAAGAGCGCCGAAGTGGTGGTCGCCGAGCTGGTACCCGGCGTGGTCGAGTGGAATCGCGGCCCGCTCGGTGAAAAGTCCGGGCGCCCGCTGCTCGACCCGCGCACGGTGATCCGTCAGGAAGACGTAGCCAAGGTGCTGCAAAGTGAGCCGAACGGCTTCGACGCGATCATGCTCGATGTCGACAATGGCCCCGAAGGCCTGACCCAGAAGGCCAATAGCTGGCTGTATTCCGCCGCAGGCCTGGCCGCCTGCGCCAAAGCGATGCGGCCCAAAGGCGTGCTGGCGGTGTGGTCGGCCAGTGCCGACCGGCAGTTTTCCGACAAATTGAAGAAGGCCGGTTTCAAGGCCGAGGAAGTCCAGGTCTTCGCCCACGGCAACAAGGGCACGCGCCACACAATCTGGATTGCCGAGAAGCTCAAGGGCTGAGCTAAACTTGCGTCATAACCGTCATTAGTCTTCTGCAAAGGTGAACCCATGAGTTCGTCCACCCCGACCAACACCTCGAAGCTGGATCGCATCCTCGCCGACAACCAGCGCGACAAGGAAATGGGCTACCGCGACAAGGCCCTGAAGATGTACCCGCACGTGTGCGGCCGCTGCGCTCGTGAGTTTTCCGGCAAGCGCCTGAGCGAGCTGACCGTGCATCACCGCGACCACAACCACGACAACAACCCGCAGGACGGTTCCAACTGGGAGCTGCTGTGCCTGTACTGCCACGACAACGAACACTCGCGCTACACCGACCAGCAGTACTTCGGCGAAGGCTCGCTGAGCACGCCGAAAATCGCCAAGGCCACGCACAATCCGTTTGCGGCGCTGGCGGGGTTGATGAAGAAAGAAGACTGAAGATCTTCATTGGCCACACCGGCCTCTTCGCGGGCAAGCCCGCTCCCACAGTGATCTCAGCCGATCACAAATTCTGAGTACACCAGAGAAACCTGTGGGAGCGGGCTTGCCCGCGAATGGGCCGGGACAGGCACTAAAAGTCTTGAATCTGCCCGCCCTCCCCCAATCCCCGTATAATCGCCCTCTTTTTCCCGAAGGCACCCCGCTCGTGGCAGACAAACGGTACAGCTGCATTGGTTTGTATAACCCCAAATCACCGGAAAACGTCGGTTCGGTGATGCGCGCCGCAGGCTGCTACGGCGTGTCGACCGTGTTCTACACCGGCAAGCGCTATGAGCGCGCCGCCGATTTCGTCACCGATACCAAGCGCGTGCACTACGACATCCCGCTGATCGGCATCGACGACCTGAAAAAGATCCTGCCGCTCAACTGCGTCCCGGTTGCCGTGGAACTGGTCGACGGCGCCCGCCCGCTGCCGGAATACACCCACCCGGATCGCGCCCTGTACATCTTCGGCCCCGAAGACGGCTCGCTGGATCAGGAGATCCGCGACTGGTGCGAAGACGTCGTGTACATCCCGACCACCGGCTGCATGAATCTCGCCGCCACGGTCAACGTCGTGCTCTACGACCGCATGGCCAAAGGCCTGAACACCCGCTCCGGACCGAAATTCCGCTGAAACGCCGCACATCCGATGGAACGAGCTGACCGCCTGCGCAGTCAGCTTGTTTATCCATTACTCATTGCCTGGAGAAAGATCATGACCGAGCTCAAACGTGTCGAACGTATCGAATCCACCCCGTTTCAGAGCCGTCCTGAGCAGAACGTCGAAGGCTGGGAGCGCATCGGTTCGCTGGCCGGCGGCGTGATCATGGTCGGCAAGGGCCTGCGCCGTGGCGGCGTATTCGGGCTGATTCAGGTGGCGATTGGCGGCGTGGCCATGGCCCGCGGCATCACCGGCCACAGCTCGGTGAAAAGCCTGCTGGAGAAAAGCCGTCAGGACATGAACAACGTGCGGGCGAAGATCGAGCGGGCCGGTGAAGAGCTGAGCAAGCTCAAGGCCAATGCCGAGGCGGCGACCAACACCGTCACCGTGACCGGCAATGACTCGGTGAAATCGCCGAAAGCCGGGGTTTGACCGCTACCGAAGCAACCCGCTATCAAGGACCTTGGACGACTCGCCGAGAACGCTTTCGGCGAGTTGCACAAACTCTTTGGTGTCCACCGTCCCCAGATGCATCGCCCCGCGCAGCACGTCGTCCAGCGAGCGCTTGTTGCGGGTCTTCAGGCGAATCTCGCCGTCCAGCTCCTGCAATAGCAACACCGCTTTCGACAGCTGCGCCGGGCTGATCTGCTCGCCGCGCAGGGTCGTGACTTTCTGACTGTCCTTGGTCAGTTTCGCCTGCAAGCTCTGATAACGCTCGTCACTCATGCCGCCGGCACGGCGCACCAGTTCAATGGCGTAATACTCGGCGAACCCTTCGCTGATCCAGTCGCTGCGCTGCTCGTCGTTGATCCGTCCGAACACCTGCGCCAGCTCGCGCACCAGTGCGCTGCTGCCGCTTTCGCTGACCAGCGGCAACCGTGTGTTGAGGTAGATCGACTCCCGCGCCGCCAGACTGCCGCGCCACATCGGGTCGTTGGCGCCGACAATCAGCAGTTTGCTCGGATGGCGGGGAAACACCGCCTGCACCTGTGGCCAAACGAACGTCAGCAGCGTCAGCACGTCCATCCGGCGCATGCCCTGCCCTTGCGGCGAGGCCACGGTGACTTCGGTTTCCCCCAACCGCGTGCGGCGGCTGCCGAGGTGGCCGGCGAGCATCCAGCCGGTCGGGCGGTCGAACAGGCGTGACGGATTGTCGATACGGAATTTGTTCTTGCCGATGCGCGGCCAGGCGGTTTCGACGCTCTTCCAGCCGTCGGGCAATTCGAAGTGCAGGCGCGCGACCAGCTCGATGCCGTCCTGCTGATCGAGCCTGGCTGGCGGCACCAGTTCATCGCCACGCATCAGCGCCCAGGTCGGGGTCATGCGCGTGTCGAAGCTGCCGTTCTTGCGGCCGTGGCTGATGCGTACGCGGTAGGTCAGGCTGGCCTTGTCCGCCGTCGGGCGCCAGACCCCGCGCGCCGGTTTGCCCGGCGTCAGTTGCCACTGGCCGTCGGCCTTGAAGTCGCTGTAGTGGCTGCCATCGCCGAGGTCGAAATCCAGGCTGCGCACCGCTTCGCCCTTGGCGAGGGTCAGGCGCACTTCGGCCTGATCGCTCTGCGGCAGCAGGCGTACCTGATAATCCAGATCGACTTTCTTCGCCGCCCACACCGGCGCACTCAGCGCCAGCAGCGTGACGATCAGCGCCCGGCGCAATCCCGTCGCCATACCTGCTCCTTGGTCAATCGTTAACCTGCGCGGAAAATCAGGTGATCTTCCCAGTCGTCTTCCGGCACGCTGCCTTCGGCGAGCATGCGCCCGGACTGGGAAATCCGTTCGTGGTGCACCGCGTCGCGATCACCGCAGACCAGGTGATGCCACAGCGGCAGGTCCTTGCCTTCGCTGACCAGCCGATAACCGCAGGTCGGCGGCAGCCATTTGAACGCTTCGGCCTGGCCCGGAGTGAGCTGAATGCAGTCCGGCACAAACTGCATGCGGTTCGGGTAATCGCTGCACTGGCAGGTTTTCAGGTCCAGCAGTTTGCAGGCGATGCGCGTGTAATAGACGCTGTTGTCTTCTTCATCCTCGAGCTTTTGCAGGCAGCACAGACCGCAACCGTCGCACAGCGATTCCCATTCCTCGTGATCGAGTTGATCGAGGGTTTTGCGTATCCAGAACGGTTCGACTTTGGCGGCCATGGCTCAAGCATCAACATCAGGTGGTGAAAAGGCCGCCAGTCTAGTGCCCAAGGCCCCGTGATCCAAGCGCTGGCGACTACCGGTTGTGCGGGGCTTGTCAGTTTTTGCACGGCCAAGTAGCTTTGCCGGTCACACCAGGCCTTTGCCGGATGCCATTAACGCTCGACCGCGTCGCATCCGGTGAACTGCAGGCTTGCGCCACAACCCCATCGTTCAGCCCAACTGATCCCGCCGGGTTTCGCTTCCAACCTGTCCTCAAACGTAGCAAGGAATCTTTCGATGAGTGCCAACCCTCGCGTTGCCGAATACGCCATTCACCCGCAGTTCACCGATCGCTGGTCGCCCCGCGCCTTCACCGGCGAAGCGATCCCGGAAGAAACCCTGCTGAGCTTCTTCGAAGCTGCACGCTGGGCGCCATCGGCATACAACTCGCAGCCGTGGCGTTTTCTCTACGCCCGTCGCGACACGCCCAACTGGGAGCGTTACCTGGGCCTGCTCAATGAATTCAACCGCAGCTGGGCACAGCACGCTTCGGCGCTGGTGATCGTGATTTCGAAAACCACCTTCACCGCACCGGGTGCGACCGAGGAAACGCCAGCGCTGTGGCACACCTTCGACACCGGTTCGGCCTGGGGCCATCTGGCGCTGCAAGCGAGCCTGAGCGGCTGGCACACCCACGGCATGGCCGGCTTCGATCAGGAGCTGACCCGCAAGGAGCTGAACATTCCGGAGGGTTATGCGCTGCACGCCGCTGTTGCGGTGGGCAAGCTGGGTGACAAGGCAACCCTGGCGGATTACCTGCAAGCACGGGAAACGCCGAGCCCGCGTCGTCCGCTGAGCGAACTGGCGGCTGAAGGCGACTTCACCCTCTAAGCCACACTGCAAAACGAACTGTGGGAGCGGGCTTGCTCGCGAAGAGGGCTTACCAGTCGACGACTTGGCTGACTGATAATCCGCTTTCGCGAGCAAGCCCGCTCCCACATTTTTCACTGCGGTGAATCAGTAACCGCGTGCGAAATCCACTTCCCCGCGCAACGCCTCTCCCGCCTGATACGCCCGCAAGTTGTCCAGAAACAACTGCACCATCATCGGCGGCGAGGTCGGCGCCGAGCTGTGCCCGGTCAGCAGCAAGCCCCACGCGGTCCAGAATGGGTGCCGTTGCGGTAGCGGTTCCTGACGGCAAACGTCGATCACCGCGCCGGCCAGATGGCCTTCCTTCAACGCTTCGACCAGATCTGCATCGACCACCGCCACACCGCGCCCGGCGTTGATGAACAACCCGGTCGGCTTGAATTGCTTGAACAGCGCAGCGTCGTAGATATCGTGGGTGTGCTCGGTGTTGGGCAGCAGATTGACCACGTAATCCACCTCGCCGACCAGACGCGGCAAGTCCGCCATCGAACCGACTTCGACAAACGGCGCCTGTTCGCGGGCGCCGCTGGCGATGCCATACAACTCGACGCCGAACGGCAGCAGGAACTGCGCCACGCTCTGGCCGATGTCACCGGTGCCGACGATCAGCACCTTGCGTCCGACCAGACTCTGGCCGGTGCGGTTGTCCCACTTGCGCTCGACCTGGCTGACCAGCCGCGCCAGCACTTCGCGCTCGTGGCCGAGCATGTAGGTCAGCACGTACTCGGCCATGACCTGACCGAAAATGCCGACCGCCCGGGTCAGGCGGTAATCCCGGCGCAGGCCGTCGGCCAGCAGCGGCGTGATGCCCGCCCAGGTCGATTGCAGCCATTGTGGCTCGTAGCCCTGACGCAACAGGGTCGCCAACAGATCCGGCTGGCCCAGCCACACCGGGCAATCGGCAGCCTGGCGGGCCAGTTCGGCGGAGTCGCCGCTGGTCAGCACTTCAAGCTCGGGGGCCGCCTGACGCAGCAGTCGGGCGTATATCGCGTGGTCGTGTTCAGCAATCAGAACGCGCATCTTCAAACCTTTCGCAAACCGTGCAGGCGGCCGTCCACTTCGTGGCAGCCGTCGCCGTAAAAACCGTTCCAGGGGTTACCAGAGGCCCAGGACAGGGCCTCGCGGATCAGACCGGATCGTTGCGTCGCAGCAACTCTTCGGGCAAGTGTTCGATGTACTCTTCCTCGGCCGGTGGCATTTGCAGGTGATAGCCCTGCTTTTCGAGGTTTTCCAGGACCACGGCGATGTCTTCGCTGGCCAGCTTGCGCTCGGGGGTCAGCACCAGATCGAAGGAATGCTTGGCCTTGCCGAACGCCGCCATCAGGCCTTCCGGCACGCGCTCCAGCGCATCGCTTTTGAGCACGTACAGGTACATGCCGCTTTTCTTCGAACTTTGATAAATGGAACAAATACGTTTCAAGGCTGTTCTCCGGCGGTGGCCAGGCTGTCGAGCAGCTTCTGGCCCATCAATTCGCGGCGCCAGCCACGCAGCGAATCAGGCAATTGGTAAGGGCCCTCGGGGAAGCCGCTTTTGACCAGCGCTTCGAGGGTTTTCTTGCGCAGCATCAGTTCCGGCGCGATGCCCAGACGTTCCGCTTCAGCCTGACCGAGCGCCCGCAGCTGTTTGATCAGCGCGGCGGCTTCGATCGGCAACGGCTCCGGCACGGCTGGCGGCCATTGATCAGGCCCCACACTGCCAGAGCGCTTGATCAGATCAAGCAGAAACTCGCCGTCCTGACGCACGGTACGCGGGTGCATGTCTTCGATCTTGCCCAGCGCGCTGAGGTTGTCCGGTTGGGTCCGGGCCAGCGGCCACAGGGAATGCTCACGCACGATGCGGTTGCGCGGCAAGTCGCGGGCGCGGGCTTCGCGTTCACGCCAGGCACACAGCTCACGCAGCACGGCCAGTTGGGCGCGGGACAGTTTCCACGCCAGTTTGGCCTCGCGATACACCTCGTACGGATCGGTTTCGCGGCGCAGGTTGGCGACCAGTTCGGCGCCGTCCTCCAGCACCCAGGCGTATTTGTCGTCGGACAGTTTCGGACGCAGTTGTACGAAAACCTCCGCCAGATGCACGGCGTCTTCGGCGGCATAGCTGATTTGCGTGTCGGACAACGGACGCTGCAGCCAGTCGGAACGGGTTTCACCCTTCGGCAGTTCGATGCCGAGCACTTCCTGCACCAGACGCGAATAGCCCATCGAGAACCCGAGGTTCAGGTAGGCAGCGGCCAGTTGCGTGTCGAACAGCGGCGCCGGCAGGCTGCCGGTCAGGCGCAGCAGGACTTCAAGGTCTTCGCTGCAGGCATGCAGGACTTTGAGCACCGCCGGGTTTTCCAGCAACGCGGCCAAGGGTTGCCAGGCGTTGATGGTCAGCGGGTCGATCAGGTAGGCGCGTTTGCCGTCGCCGACCTGCAACAGCCCGGCAATCGGGTAGAAGGTGTCGACCCGCATGAATTCGGTGTCGAGGGCAACGAACGGCAGCTGCTGCCACTCGGCGCAAAACTGCGCGAGGCTATCGTTGTCGCGAATCCAGTGAATATCGATGGCCACACGGCTCTCCCTTCAAGAATGGCGCGCAGTATATATCGCCACCGGCGCTTTCCGCGCCTCTACAGGGCAAGAGCTTGATGAAATCTCCTGCCTGAGGGAAAGAATAGTCTTACAGAGTGAGTCTGCCGGCTCAGTCCTTGGCCAACACGCCATCGATCACCGCGCCCCGGCAGCCGGCAAACAGGTCGAGATCCTGCTGGTAGACCTTGCTCTGCACTTCCAGCAGACCGAGCATCGAGTGGAACAGATTGTCCTGGCTCAGCGGCTTGTCGCGGCTCATTTGCAGGCAATGGGTGTCGACCGAGTAGGACTTCTGATAGCTGTCGGAGAACCACGCCAGCATCGCTACGTGTTTCTGTTGCTCCGGCGCCAGCATGTACGGTGTGCCGTGGAGGAACAGGTTGTATTCGCCCAGGGATTCGCCATGGTCGGACAGGTACAGCATGGCGGTATCGACCTTGTCCTGATTGCTGCGCAGTACGTCGATCAGGCTCGACAACACATGGTCGGTGTACACCAGCGTATTGTCGTACCCGTTGACGATGCTCTCGCGGCTGCAATTGTTCAGCGCATTGCTTTCACATACCGGGGTGAAGTGCTCGTATTCCTTTGGATAACGCTTGAAATACTCCGGGCCGTGGCTGCCCATCTGGTGCAGGACCAGCACGGTGTCCTTGTCCAGGTGATCGATGAAGCTTTGCAGGCCCTGCAACAGGATTTCGTCGCGGCATTCGCTGTTGGCGCACAGCGCCGGATCCTTGAGGTTGCTGACGTCCTGCAGGGTGACGCGATCGCAGGTGCCTTTGCAGCCGGACTGGTTGTCGCGCCAGATCACGTCGATCCCGGCCCGTTTCAGTACGTCCAGCAGCCCTTCCTCATTCTTCGCCTTGCTGGCGTCGTAGTCCTTGCGGCCCATGTTGGAGAACATGCACGGCACCGACACGGCGGTTTCCGTGCCGCAGGAATGCACATCGGTGAAAGCGATCAGGCCGGCTTCCTTGTCCAGTTTCGGCGTGGTGTCGCGGCCATAACCGAGGATGCCGAAGTTTTCCGCCCGGGCACTCTCCCCCACCACCAGCACCGTCAGGGATTTGCGCGGATGATTCTGCACGGCGGCATTGCGCTGGGCGTCTTCGCCGATCGTGACAAACGGTTGCTGCGCCGAAGCCACCTGCTCGCGCAGATAACCGGCCGAAGCACCGATGTAGTTGCTCGGCACCAGCATCAGGCGAATTTCGTGGTGATTGCGAAACAGCGAGGACAACCCCTGATAGTTGGCCAGCGCCACGCCGCCAATGACGGCAACCGACGCGACACTCACCACAACTTTGCTTAATAACTCGCGATGCCAGCGACGATAGTTGACTGGAACTTTCCATAACAACCAGGACGGCAAGACACCCAGAAAAACGATATAAGCCAGCAACTTCAAAGACAGCAGGTCGCGAACTTCCGTGGCATTGGTTTCGGCAAAGTTGCGAAACATGCCGGCATCGATCATGACCCCGTATTGGCTCATGAAATACGCCACGCCGGCACTGACCATGAACAACAACGTCAATACGGGTTTCAATACGGGTCGAAACGCCAGCAACGTCAACACGATGTTATATGCCGCGAAGATCATCACCCCGAACGCAATACGCATGGCAATGCCCTTGCCGTCCGCAGCGGTGATGTCGAACAGGTGTTGCCAGAGAACGAAATTGAATCCGGTCAAAAGAAAGGCGCTGGCAAACAACGTCACCCATTCCGGGCGCACGGCTTTTAACTTGAACATGGCGAGGGGCGATTTCCTTGAAATAAGTGCCGTCGTCAATTGTGAAAATTTCATTGACTCAGACCACACAAACTTTATGCAGGCAACCATCAATTTTTTGTGAAAAAGAAGCCAACGATTAGTTGGCACATGAAATAACCATGAAACTTGCAGCGTATTTGAGAATGATTCAGCTGTGGTTCAGTCGCGGGCAACGAAAACGCCGTATCGAATTTCTCGATAGCGCTCCCGACTTTCTGATTTGCCGCCCCGCTCGCCTGCCCGCCTAATCGACAGTCTCTGGTTCAAAGGTTTGAAGATGGAAAACGTTCGCGCCGCTGCCCGCCCCGCCCTCTGGCTGATGCTCAGCATCATCCTGGTCGCCCTCAATTTGCGCCCGTCGATGGCGGCGGTGGGTCCTTTGCTCTCGGCCATTCGCGGCGATATGCCGCTGAGTTTCAGCCTCGCAGCGTTGCTGACGCTGCTGCCGGTGATGGCGATGGGGCTGGCGATGTTCTTCGGCATGGCGGTCAGCCAGCGCCTTGGTGAACAACGCACGGTGCTGCTGTCGTTGCTGATCATTGGCGTGGCAACGCTGTCGCGGTGGTTTCTCGACTCGGCGGGGGAATTGATCGCCAGCGCCGTGCTGGCCGGGATCGGCATTGCACTGATCCAGGCCTTGATGCCAGCGCTGATCAAATCGCGGTTTCCCGACAACGTGGCGCTGTGCATGGGGCTTTACGTCACTTCGATCATGGGCGGCGCGGCGCTGGCCGCATCGTTCGCACCGTGGGTGATGGTGGAGACCGGCAACTGGCGGGCAGGTCTGGCGGTCTGGGCGGTTTTGGCACTGCTCGCCATTCCTGTGTGGTGGACAACCCGCGCCACGTCACCGGACACCATCCGGACCGTCGTCAGAAAAGAATCTTTCTTCACGAATTCCCGCGCCTGGTTGCTCGCGATCTTCTTCGGTCTGGGCACCGCGTCCTACACCTGCGTGCTCGCCTGGTTGGCGCCGTACTACGTGGAAAAAGGCTGGAGCGAACAAAACGCCGGCCTGATGCTGGGTTTTCTGACGGCCATGGAGGTGATTTCCGGGCTGGTGGTGCCCGCCATCGCCAATCGCAGCCGTGACCGACGCCTGGTGCTCGGCGCTCTGCTCGGATTGATCATCGCCGGATTCCTGGGTCTGATCCTCAGCCCGCAGCACCTGAGCCTGCTGTGGCCCTGCCTGCTCGGGCTGGGCATCGGCGGACTGTTCCCGATGAGCCTGATCGTATCCCTCGATCACCTCGACGAACCGCAACGAGCCGGCGGGCTGACCGCATTTGTACAAGGCATCGGCTATCTGATTGCCGGGCTCTCGCCCCTGATGGCCGGCGTGGTTCGCGATCGACTGGGCAGCTTCGAGTGGGCGTGGTGGTCACTGACGGCAGTGATGGCGCTGATGCTGCTGATGGTGCTGCGTTTCAACCCGCGGCATTACGCGCGGCACATGGGTTAATCTGGCAGACCCGTCTGGATAAAGGCTTCTGGCCATCTTTGCCGGGTTTGATTGGGCACGTCGTGTTACTAAAACTTTCTGTCCCACAACTGACCGTGAAACGTCCTACAGGGCTTTCTCCTGGCACCATCGTTCCGTTACGATCATGCGCACACGTTTGCGCGGATTCGGCGCAAGGAGCACAGCGAGACAGAACGGATGCTGAACAGTAACTTGCTTAGAAAGCTCGACATGCAGGATCTCATGGTGTTTGTCGCCGTGTATGAGCAAAGCAGCGTCACCGACGTCTCGGAGGCGCTGTTCGTCAGTCAGTCCACTGTCAGTTACTGCCTGAAAAAACTGCGCACCAGCTTCGAAGACGAATTGTTCGTCAACACCCGCACGGGCATGCGCCCGACCTACAAGGCCAGCAGCATGTATGGCCATGTGCAGAAAATCCTCGAAAGCATCAACCTGTGCCACGCCGGCGCCCCGACCTTCGACCCGATGGCGCAACCGGTGACCTTCAACATCTGCGCCCCGGAATACTTCGAACAACTGATCCTGCCGCGAATGTTGAAGCGCTTCGACTTCGATGACTTGCCGGTGATGGTCAACATGCACAAGTTCGAAACCGACGTGCCGGTCGAAGAGTTGCGCGACGGCAGCCTCGATCTGGTGATCTGCTTCGGCCCGCACTTCCATCGCAGCCACGCCGATCTGAAATCACGCATGCTGCTGGAAGATGACCTGGTCTGCGTGTTCGACAAACGCGCCACGCCGCTGGAACCGCGCCTGAGCCTGCAAGCCTTCACCGAACGCCGGCATGTGTTCCCGACACCGTGGACGTCGACCACCAACATGGTCGATGGCTGGCTGGCGCGCCAGGCGCAGAAACGCCAGATCGTCGCCCGCTCCAACAGTTACAGCGCGGCGTTGAAGATGATCACCGGCACCGATTTCATCCTGACCCTGCCCCGGCGCATTCAGCGTTTACTGACCAACGACGCGGTGTTCAATCACTGCGAGGCGCCGAACGGCCTGCCTGGGTTCACCCTCGACATGCAGTGGAGCCACAACGTCGATCAGGACAGCGCCAACCTCTGGCTGCGCGAGCAGGTCATCAAGACCTGCGCGGAACTGGAAACGGCCTGAGTTCTACACGCCGATGGCGATCTTGTTGTAGCCCCCGCGGTCAATGTCGAGCAGCTCCACACTCAACTGCACCTCAACCCCGGCCGGCCATTCACACAGATCCTGCAATACCGCCAACAGGCTCTGCGACAGTTGCGTCTTGATCTCCGAGGAACGACCGCTGAGCAGCGCCAGCCTTACCGCCACAAAGGCGCGCTCGTTCATGGCGGTACCGACCTTGAAGGTTTCAACCTTGGTGGCACGACTCTTGATATCGAACTCCGCCGAGAATTGACCGGAACCCACCAGCGTGTTGTTGAGCCGGATCAACGCCACGTCGGCGTTCAGTTGCGGCAGGTTGGCGGTGTATTCCAGGTGCAGATGTGGCATCTCGGTGCTCCAGCGGTTCGGCAGAAAGGTCGTACATATAACACAGCATCGTCTGACTCACTCCAACGACGACATCACCGGCCGCTCACTCATGAATTGCTCCAGCCGCGAACGCAGCCAGCGCTCCGCCGGATCGCTGTCGACGTGGCTGAGCCAGACCATCGACAGGTCGAGGGTCGGGGTCTTGAACGGGAACGGCTCCTTGAACAAGAACCCGGAAGCGGCCATGGCGTCGGCGGTGTAATCCGGCAGGCTGGCGATCAGGTCGGTGCCGGCCAACAGCGCCGGCAACGAACTGTACTGCGGCACCGACAGCACCACCTGACGGGTGCGACCGATGTCCGCCAGCCACTCATCGGCGTAGCCACTGACATTGGCGGTGTGGGAAACCAGCACGTGAGGACGTGCGCAATATTCATCGAGGGTCAGCGGCGTGTCGGACTTGTCGGCACGCAGGATGCTCGGCTGAATGTGTCGCAACAATTTGCGCTTGGCATTGGCCGGAAGGCCGCGGGTCTGGCTGATGCCGACGGTGATATCGCCCGCCGCCAGCAAGTCGGGAATCCGCCAGTAATCGACATGCTGTACGACGAACACCACGCTCGGCGCCTCCTGACGCAAGGCGCGCAACAGCGGCGGCAGCAGGCCGAATTCGACGTCGTCCGACAGGCCGATGCGAAACGTCATGGTGCTGACGGCGGGGTCGAAATCACGAGTCAGGCTCAGCGCCACCGACAGAGAATCGAGCGCGGGCTTGAGATGGCGATAAATGTCTTCGGCACGGGCAGTCGGCTCCATGCGATGGCCAACGCGAATGAACAACGGATCGTTAAGCAGGGTGCGCAGACGGTTGAGCGCCGAGCTGATCGTCGGCTGGCCGAGAAACAGCTTCTCGGCGGCCCGCGTCACGTTGCGTTCGAGCATCAAGGTCTCGAACACCACCATCAGGTTGATGTCGGCCTTGCGAAGTTCATTGCGGTTCATCCATTGCCCCCCGATCCCCAGATGGCGGCAGTGTAGAAAGGCCGTGGGGGCGGCGTCCATCGAAACGCTGCATCATTGCACCGTTAACGTCTTCAGCCCCAGGCCCATAATCCGCGAATCGTCGTTGATACCCAGCTGCCGAGGGCTGACGGCATCCGGCAGCTGCAATTCGATGTCGAGCCGGTCATCCCTCCCGAGGCGCTGGTTGAGCGCGGCACTGATCGGAATCTCCAGGCGGTTGCCTTGAAACTGCGTCAAACGGGTCTCCAGTACCCGTTGGCCATTCAGGCTGACGATCACCCGCTGGCCGGGGTGCCCGGGCTGAATGAATGCCAATGCGTCGATCACGATCGAGCGTGCCGGTGGCGATACTCTCAATTGGATTTTCGCCTGTTGTCCTTCCGTCCACGTCCCCCAGCTTTCCGGCTTCGACCAGCCGCCGGTCAGTTGTCGGTTGCGATAGTTGAAGGTGAGCGTTTGCCCTGGACGAGTGAGCGGCGTGAGCAATATCTGCTGCCCTTCATCAGGCATCTGCAGGCATTCCCTGCAGCGCTTCCAGCCAGGCGCCAGTAACGCTACCCCGTCCACGCGCGTCAACAGATCGGTTTCACTGCTGATGCTCCATGCGGCATCGACCAGAGCGTCGTCATCAAGAACGTACAAGGAGTCCGCGTCGTACTGCCCCGAATCGAACATCGCGCGTGCTTTCTGTTGTGCTTGCGTCAGCGCCGAAGTGCTCATGCGTCCCAGATACACCGCATCGGTTTTCATCCCGTGGGTCGCTGCGAAACCGGCGATCATCTGCCAGCGATCGCTCTGATTCTGCGGCATCAGGCTGCGCACATTGGCGTAACGCGCAGCAGCACTGGCCCAGAAGGAATCAACCATCGGGCTACTCCAGACCGATGACGGCGCGAGCATTTTCCCCTGCCTGATAGCCATCCATCCGCTGCGGGTGTCGGCAACCTGGATCAACAACGCGACGGCAAGCAGAGCGATGGCGATGCGTGGCCGGTAACCGCGTATCACCAGAAAAATCATGGTCAGGATGCAGGCATACAACACCGGCCAGAACATCCGCCCCGAGGCCCGAAAAATACTGGCCAGGGCAATGACGCCATCCGGCAGCGGATACTCGAACGTCAACGCCCCAATGCCTATTCGGTTCGACAGCGCGAAAAGCCATAAACCGAGCATGACCAGCAACAGCCATGGACGAGCACGTACTTCATCCTTCAAGGAATGCCGGTTGCGCAGCCAGGCCAAAAAAGCCGGCGGCACCAGCAACAGAACGCCCAGGCCAAAGTAGTTGAAACCTTCGTAATCTCCGTCAGCCTTCGGCAGGTCGGGCAGGATCAATGACCAGCCGGCCGGGTCGAGGGGCGACAGCAGATTCATCCGGTACAAACCAAAACCGCCCGAGGCCGCACCATCGGCAATGCTGAAGTACCCGGCCTGCCAGCAACACATGCTCACCAGGGCGAAAAGCATGCCGCCCTCGATCAAACCCTGACGCCGACTCAAAGAATGAATGAAAGTCTTGCCCAGCAGATCCAACACCCAGATCAGCGCAACCATGGCCAGCAGATAGGCGTGCACCCATGCCGTCACCGCCAGCAAGGTGCCCCAGGCCAAGCGCCGTCGGCGCAGGTTCGGCAGCAGCGCGAGGTATAACGCAGCCAGGATCAGGAAATGGCCGGCCAGTGAAAGATGCCCGCCCATGCGCAAGAACATCGCTGGCGAGAACACCAGCAGCCCGGCACCCAGTAGTCGAATCACGGGATTGGCCGTCATCAGCCCCATCAGTTTCCAGCCAAACCAGGCCTGCAGGACACAGCAGGCCAGCAGCCACAATCCGAAATACTGAAAGGTGTCCGGCAACCAGGCACTGAATGGTTTGAACAACAGCGCCAGTAGTGGATTGGAGTCGGAAAAAATGATCGCGCTACCCAGTTCCAATCCATATGACGGATTGAGCCCGAGCGGGAAAGTCCACGGCGAATGTCGGAAAAACGCCCAGCCCAGATAATGCGTGGCCGGATCGCCCTGCTCCAGCCAGGCGATGTTCTGCGGGTTCAGCGCTTGCGGTCCGACCACCAGAAAAAACACCAGAGCACCCAAAAACAATGGCAACAGGGAAAGTGCCGGGTGCTCCTGTGAGTCCTTCATCGATACGTCCAGAAGTTATGCAGTACGAAGGTGAATGCCGGAATCGTCAGCGCCACGGCACCGATTCCGGCGAGATAGTGCAGCCCGGCCATCTGTGCCGCCCAGGCCACGAACATCGCCAACAGGAAACCGCCCGCCGAAACCAGCATGAAACGCAGCAGGGTTTTACCGTGCAGTCGGGCCGAAAAACTCCAGGTGGTGTTGATCACGTAGGACACCAACGTCGCCACAATAAAAGCCACACCGTTGGCCAACGGAGGCAGGGGGCTGACAAAGTTGATGAACTGCACCGCCACCAACGCATGCAATGCGGTGACAAACAGACCGGTCACGGCAAAGCGCAAGCCGCGCTGAATCAAGGCGGATCTTTCGGTGGATGTCACGGTTTGCGCGCCAGCACGAAGACACTCAGACCCGCCAGACGGTTCGTGCCCATCAAAGGCAGCTCAAGTCGGCACAGCGTCTTCAGGACGGAATTGACCAGCGGATGATGGCGCTTGAGCTGCGAACGGGGGGCCGAGCCATGGGCAGTACCAGGCAACAGACGGGAGGCAAGCGCAATGGGGAACACCGCGCCGAAATAGTAGGCACCTCGTTCAACCTGCAACCCGGCATCGGCGGCCAGGTTTTCGAACTGCGTCAGTGTGTAGCGACGCTTGTGTTCGAGGAAATCATCGTGCCCGCTCCACATGAACTGGAACGCCGGCACGGTCATCAGAAAGCGGCTGCCGGATGGCACTTTATCGACGTAGGACTTGAGCAGGCCGAGGTCGTCATCGACGTGCTCCAACACATCCATCAGCAACACCAGATCAGCGTCGACGTTGTCGATCGAGCGACGGTAATGCACCGGTTTACCGGCGGTGGTGGCGCTCGAATCGGCCGGATAGCTGATGTCCACGCACCACGCTTCGCGCGCCGCCGTGTGGCTCAACAAATGATGGGAGAAGAATCCTGAACCGGCGCCGACGTCGAGAATTCGTTTGATCGGCGTTTCACCCAGCAAGCGGCGGGTGGCGGCCGCTTTGGAGCAGTAATACCAATGCTCGCCGATGCTGTCGCCGAGGATGTCGGTTTCCTTGAGGTCCATCTGTCAGTCCTTGGATTCGTAGATGCGGCGCACCAGGAAAACCGGCCGGCGCTTCGCTTCGATATAAGTGCGGCCCAGGTACTCGCCGAGCACGCCGATGCCAATCAACTGCAAACCGCCGAGAAACGTCACGGCCACCATCAGCGAGGCGTAACCGGGCAAGTCAACGCCATGAATCAGCGTGCGCAGCACAATGAACATCGCAAAGGCGAACGACACCAGAGAGACCAGCGCCCCCAGATACGTCCAGATCCGCAACGGTTCGGTGCTGAAACTGGTGATGCCCTCCAGGGCGAAATTCCACAGCCGCCAGCCATTGAACTTGCTCTGCCCCACCGCCCGCTCCGCGCGTTCGTACTCGACCTGGGTGGTGCGAAATCCGACCCAGGCGAACAGACCTTTCATGAAGCGCCGGGATTCGGGCAGCGTCAGCAGCGCGTCGACCACGCAGCGATCCATCAGCCGGAAATCACCGACGTTTTCCGGTAATGCCTGTTCGGCAATTTTGTTGTGCAGGCGATAGAACCAACCGGCGGAAGTCTGCTTGGCCCAGGAGTCGTTGCGCCGGCTGATGCGGTGGCCAAGCACCACTTCAAAACCTTCGCGCCAGCGCTCGATCATTTGCAGGATGACCTCGGGCGGGTCCTGCAGATCGACATCGATTGGCACCACGACTTGCCCGGTGGCCGTCTGCAAACCGGCGGACAGCGCCGCCTCCTTGCCGAAGTTACGGCTCAGATCGACGATACGGATGCGCGAGTCGCTCTGCTGGCAGTGCAGCAAGCGCTCCAGCGTTGTATCGGAACTGCCGTCATTGACGAACACCAGTTCCAGCTCGACCAGCGTCTCTTGCTCGAAAACCTGCCGAATGCGCAGGAGAAAACCGTCGAGGCTGTCCTCTTCATTGAATACGGGCACTACCAGCGACAGCGTCACCGGGCCCGCGTGTTGCGTTCCGTGCGGATGGGTCAATGGAGTGCTCTTTTCTTATAGTGTTGGTGGGTCGCCGAAACGGATTCGACGCCATGAGCCTCGCCGTATTAAGCAGCACCCAACCAGGTCACGCAAGGGCGCAGCGAGGACGTACCTGCCAATCCAAAGGTCGATCCCGACGCTCTGCCCCGCACCTGACGGAAACATTCTCCAACGATTGGAAACAAATCCTCGATAGCCAAAAAACCGCGCTCCGCTAGGCTTGCGTCGAAGCGACAGGTTGTCGCACAAACGCATCGCATGGAGCGAATTGAATGTATTTCGAGATTTACAGGCAATCCAAAGGCACCCCGAGCACCGGTAAAGGCCAATGGCGCTGGAGATTAAGGGCGGGGAATCACGAGACGGTCGCCAGTGGCGAATCGTACGTGAACAAGGCGGATTGTCTGCATGTGATCGAGTTGATCAAAGGTGTGAAGGGTGAGACACCGGTCAAGGAGATCTGAGGAAAACCCAAAACGCCGGGCTGCCTGTATTGGCAGCTCCGGCGACTGAACGAATGCGGTTTCAGAACCTCTCGGGAATGTGCCTGAACGGATAATCCGACTCTTTATAACCGCCCGGTTTCTGCCGTTTGGGCAAGGTCACCTTCTCTCGCGGCACCTCCTTGTAGGGGATGCGACTGAGCAGATCCGAGATGATATTGAGCCGCGCCCGACGTTTGTCGTTCGAGTTGGCCACAAGCCACGGTGCGTAATCGGTGTCGGTCGCTTCGATCATGTCGTCCCGCGCCCGGGAGTAGTCATACCAGCGGCTGTAGGACTTGAGGTCCATCGGCGACAGCTTCCAGATCTTGCGACCGTCGACAATGCGCGCCTCCAGGCGCCGGGTCTGTTCTTCCTGACTGACATTCAGCCAGTACTTGAGCAGGATCACCCCCGAACCGACAACTGCGCGCTCCACCAGCGGCACGGTCTTGAGAAACTTGTCGACCTGTTTGTCCGTGCAAAAACCCATCACCCGCTCGACGCCGGCGCGGTTGTACCAACTGCGATCGAAGATCACCACTTCGCCGGCCGCCGGCAAATGCGGCAGATAGCGCTGCAGGTACATCTGGCTCTTCTCGCGATCGGTCGGGGCCGGCAACGCGATGACGCGAAAGACTCGCGGGCTGACCCGCTCGGTCAGCGCCTTGATGGTGCCTCCCTTGCCTGCACCGTCGCGGCCTTCGAAGATGATGCAGATCTTGATGCCTTCGGCCTTCACCCACTCCTGCATTTTCACCAGTTCGATATGCAGGCGGCGCAACTCGGCAAGGTAGTCCTTGTTCGACAGTTTTATATGTTCGTCAGGTTTTTCTCGGGGCGAGTCTTTCTTCTTTCCCTTTGCCATGACCAGACCTCTCGGGTTGGAACGACAGCCAGGCTCGTCGGCAATGCATGACCTGGAACCGGAAAGTTTAGTCATTTATCGCAAAACGCAAGCAAACGGGCGGTAACGCTCAGGCAACGTGCTTATTGCGAAAAAGCCTGTGCAGTTTTTGACGGAACGCCAATCGCCAACCATTCTCCATCACGGCGCAGCTTCCGATGTCGGCCGTTGATGCCTCGCGTGTTGCAAACCTGCCATCTGGATGTGGGGAAGAGGTCATGCACAGTTCGCTCTTGGGTGCCGCGTCGCTCATGCTCGCCTTGAGCGCTGCACCGGTCCTGGTGCAGGCCGCGGATGCGCCTGAGGCCCAAGCGGCGGCTACCGTTCCGGCCAAAGATGCCGTGTTTACCACGGAGCAGCTCGACCAGATGCTCGCGTCGATTGCGCTGTATCCCGATCCACTGCTCGCTCAAGTGCTGATGGCCGCCACCTATCCGGGAGAAGTCGCCGAAGCCGTGACCTGGTCCAAGGCCCATCCGGATGCCAAGGGCGATGACGCGGTCAAGCAAGTGGCCAGCCAGACGTGGGACCCGAGCGTGCAGGCCTTGGTGGCGTTTCCGCAGGTATTGGCGACACTGGGGCAGGATCCGGTCTGGGTGCAGCGTCTGGGGGATGCCTTCCTGGCCCAGCCTGACGAACTCATGGCCGGCGTTCAGCGCTTGCGGCGTCAGGCGCAGGCGGCGGGCAATCTGCAGAGCAATCAATATCAGAATGTGACAGTGCAGAACGTAACGCCGCCCATCTCTGCCGGGACAACCAAGCCGGCCGACAACACGACCATCATCATTCAGCCCGCCGATCCGCAGGTGGTCTACGTTCCGACCTATAACCCGACGACCACTTACGGCACCTGGCCTTATCCGGCCTCGCCGCCGGTGTATTACCCACCGCCGCCCGCTTATTACCCGGGTCAGGCACTGGTGGCAGGATTGGCTTTCGGTACGGGCGTGGCGGTCGTCGCGTCGTTGTGGGGCGACTGCGATTGGAGCAATAACGATATCGACATCGATGTAAACCGTTACAACAACATCAACGCCAACAACCGGATCACCAACAACCAGAACAAGTGGCAGCACAACACCGTGCATCGCGATGGCGTGCCCTATCGTGACAACCGCAGCCGTACGCAATATGGCCGGCAGCTGGATGGCGCGGCTCAGCGTGATGCCTATCGCGGGGACAACGCGCAGCGGACGCAGGCGCGGGAACGGGCGCGCAGTTCGATGGACAGAGCCGGTTTCGAACGCCCCGCCTCCAGCAATCGGGAAGCCCGCAATCAAGTCCGCGAAGCGCAATCTGCCAATACCGGCAACCGGATGCAGGGCGGTGCGGACAGGCCCCGAGCCGCCGACCGCGCTCAAGGCAACACGCGGGAGGCGCGCCAGCCCGGCGTCAATCAACGTGAAACCCGTGCGAATCAAAACCGACCCGCCGCGGGCAGTGCGCGAAACAACGCCTTCGCCGGCGCGCGCTCTCCGTCCCAGACCCGCGTCCAGGCCGATCGCGGCCGGGCCAGCCAGATTTCTGCGCAACGTCCCAATACCTCCCGCGCCGCCGGACATCAGATCAGCCGGCCATCCGGCGGGGGCATGCGTCAGAGAGGAGGTGGCCGTCGATGAACATCCATTCTCTGGTCAAAAACTGCCTGACCCTCGCGGCCGGCCTCGCATTGTCGACCTTCGCCTCGGCCCAGCAGGTATTTCCAACCCCGGAAAAAGCCGCGGACGCCTTCGTCGAAGCCCTCGGCACGCAACACGCCGACCAAAAACGCCTGACCGAACTGCTGGGCGAGGAATGGCACAGTTTCATCCCCCGTGAAGGCGTGCAGCGCAGCGATGTCGATGCCTTCCTGCAGCAATACCGCGAACAGCACACCCTGGAAAAGACCGGCGACAACAAGGCCGTACTCTCCGTCGGGCCCGATCACTGGACGCTGCCCATCCCCCTCATCAAAGACAAAACCGGTTGGCGCTTCGACATGAAAGCCGCGCAGGTCGAAATCCGTGCCCGTCGCATCGGCCGCAACGAACTGGCGGCAGTGCAATCGGCGCTGGCCTACCACGACGCGCAAATGGACTACGCCTCGGAAGACCGCGACGGCGACGGCGCCCTCGAATACGCACAGAAAATCTTCAGTTCCCCCGGCAAACACGACGGCCTCTATTGGCCAGAAGACGACAGCGGCCAGATCAGCCCCCTCGGCCCCGCCTTCGGCCAGGCCATCAACGACGAAGACTGGCACGGCTACCACTTCCGCATCCTCGACGCCCAAGGCCCGTCAGCCCCGGGCGGCGCCTACAGCTATCTGATTGGAGACAAGATGAGCCGCGGATTCGCCTTGATCGCCTGGCCAGCGAAGTATGCCGACACCGGGGTGATGAGCTTCATGATCAGCCATGAGGGCCAGGTTTTTCAGAAGGATCTGGGGCCGGATGGGGAGAAGGTGGCGAAGGCGATGACGCGGTTTGATCCGGATGATAGTTGGGAGGTGGTGGATTTGGGGCAGAAGTAGTTGGGGTGTCGAATTGCGCCGGATCAGAAACGAAAAAGCCCCGCAGCTTCTCAGCTACGGGGCTTTTCTATGTTTGGCGGAGAGATAGGGATTCGAACCCTAGGTACCGGTGAAGGTACAACGGATTTCGAATCCGTCCCATTCGGCCACTCTGGCATCTCTCCAACGGCGCGCATCATAACAACACTTTCGCTGAATGGGAAACCCCCAGACGAAATTTTTTCCGTGCTATCAGATGCTTGCGTCGATTAAAGCGGTACGCCCAGACGGTTGGCGACTTCTTCGTAGGCTTCGATGACGTCACCGAGGCCCTGACGGAAGCGGTCCTTGTCCATCTTCTTCTTGGTGTCCTTGTCCCACAGACGGCAGCCGTCCGGGCTGAACTCGTCACCCAGGACAATGGAGCCGTCACTGAACACGCCGAATTCAAGCTTGAAGTCCACCAGCAAGAGGCCTGCGTCGTCGAACAATTTGCTCAGGACTTCGTTGACCTTGAGCGACAGTTCTTTCATGCGCGCCAGTTGCTCGGCGGTGCCCCAACCGAAGGCAACGACGTGGGATTCGTTGATGAACGGGTCGCCCTTGGCGTCGTCCTTCAGGAACAGTTCGAAGGTGTACGGGTTGAGCTTCATGCCCTCCTCGACGCCCAGACGCTTGACCAGGCTACCGGCGGCGTAGTTACGCACGACGCACTCGACCGGGATCATGTCGAGTTTTTTCACCAGCACTTCGTTGTCGGCCAGCAGTTTGTCGAATTGGGTCGGAATGCCGGCCGCTTCGAGTTTCTGCATGATGAAGGCGTTGAACTTGTTGTTCACCATGCCTTTGCGGTCGAGCTGCTCGATGCGCTTGCCGTCGAACGCCGAAGTGTCGTTGCGAAACAGCAGGATCAAGCGGTCAGCGTCGTCGGTCTTGTAAACCGATTTGGCTTTGCCGCGGTAGAGTTCTTCACGTTTTTCCATGATGGGCTCCGCTTGCTAAGTAGATGGGCTAGGCGATGTGGCGCCAGTCGAGCCCTGAATCTTGATCGGCCAGTTGCAGCCAGTCCGGGTCGCACCCGAGGGTGTCGACAAAACATTGCCGGGCCAGCTGCGGCAGGTTGTTCTTGCTGCTCAGATGGGCCAGGACCAGGTGTTGCAGGCCTTGCCAGCCCAACTCGGCCACCAGGAATGCCGCCTGATGGTTGTTCAAATGTCCTAGCTCGCCGCCGACCCGCTGCTTGAGAAAGTACGGGTAATGACCACGGGCCAACATGTCGCGACAATGGTTGGACTCGATCATCAACGCATCGAGATCCCGATAGCCGTCCAGCACCCGCTCGCAGTATGAACCCAGGTCGGTCAGCAGGCCGAAGCGCCGCTGCTCTTGATCGCTGAATACGTACTGGGTCGGTTCCTGTGCATCATGGGCCACGGCAATGACCCCGATGTTCAGAGCACCGATCTGCAACTGCTCGCCACCGGTCACGAAACCGGCAGGTTCAATCGGTTTGCGCATCCCGCGCAGTGTGCCGCGACTGAGGTAGACAGGCAGATTGTAGCGCCGAGACAGCAAACCCACGCCATGCACGTGGTCGGCATGTTCGTGGGTTACGAGTATCGCGCTCAGTTGCGCCGGGTTCACACCCAGGCGCAACAGGCGTTTTTCGGTTTCCCGCAGGGAAAAACCACAATCCACCAGCACATACGTATCAGCACTGGCGATCAGCGTGCCGTTCCCTTGGCTACCGCTGCCGAGAACGGCAAAACGCATTGGATCAGCCCAGGTTGTCCTGAATCACGCTCAACACTTTGCGGGCCACATCGGCTGGCGCAACGGTGTTGATGTTTTTCTCGACGGTCACCTGAACGTTCTCGCCGACCTTGCTCAGGCGAACCTGATAACGCTCGGCGCGGGCTTCAACTTCTTCCTTGGTCGGCGCGCTGCCGAACAGGCTGCTGAAGAAACCAGGCTTCTCGTCTTTCTTCTCGGCCTTCTCGGACAAGTTGATGTAGTAGAGACCCAGGCTTCGGTTGATGTCTTCAACGCGCCATTCGCCCTGCTCCAGCGCACGACCGACGCTCGACCAGGCACGATCCAGGTCCGTACCGACGTTCAGTACCGGGTTGCCGCTGCCGTCTTCGCTCAGGCTGACACGGCTCGGGGTATCGAAATCACGCGAAGCCAGCATCGACACCGAACCACCCTTCTCGGAGGTACGGCTCATGCTCGCGAGCATGTCGTCGACCAGCGCGGCGTCGAGGCCGGTGTTGACCGAACGGTTGGTGAAATCGACATTGGCGGTGCTGCCGGCAGGACGCTCGGCGCTGACCACATAGACTTCACTGGTGTTGCGCTGCACGCCAGGTTCGATGCGCACCCGCACGCGGGTTTCGCTGTCGGTGCTGACGCCGGCGGCGCTCAGGCGCTTGGCCATGGCGGCGGACAGTTCGTCGGAATGCTGCCAGGTAGTGGTGAATTCACCGGTTTGCGGGCGCTGTTCATCCAGACGGAAACCGTTGTCCTGGAAGTACTGCACCGCCACTGGCCAGACTTCGGCCGGTGGGTGCTGGGCCATGACCCAACGCGAATCACCGCTCTTCTGCAGCGAGTAGTCGCTGGCGTCGGCCACGGTCGACAGTGGTTGAGGACGCGGAACGATGTACTCACCCTTGGCGGTGTCGTCGGCCACGTTGCGCGGGATCGGCAGCAGCGGATCCAGGCGCTTGGAGGTGCTGACGTCCGGTGGCAGTTGCATCGGTGCAGTCTGTTGCGCTTCCAGGTAATCGCTACCACGGTCACGGAAATAACCTTCCGGGCCCCAGATCCATCCGCAGCCACTGGTGCTGGAGATAATCAAGGCAAGTGCGGAAAGTCCGGCCATTCGCTTCATGCGTTGTACTTCCTCAATTAAACCAGGACGTTGCACTGGCGCAGGGCCGAGCGCAGCGTTTCATGACAAGGAGCGCTCAGCCAGGTCAGCGGCAGGCGGATGCCTTGGTGCATCAGGCCCATTTCGACCAAAGCCCACTTCACCGGAATCGGGTTGGCTTCGATGAACAGGTCCTTGTGCAGCGGCATCAGTTTTTCGTTGATGGCCCGTGCGGTCTCGGCGTCGCCCTTGAGCGCGGCCTCACACAGGTCGGCCATTTCGCGCGGGGCGACGTTGGCGGTGACGGAGATGTTGCCCTTGCCGCCCAGCAGGATCAGCTCGACGGCGGTCGGATCATCGCCGGACAGCACGATGAAGTCCTTGCTCACACCGTCGATGATCGCCTTGGCGCGCTTCAGGTCGCCGGTCGCTTCCTTGATGCCGATGATGTTCGGCACGGTGGACAGGCGGATCACGGTCTCGGCCTGCATGTCGCAGGAGGTGCGGCCAGGAACGTTGTAGAGAATCTGTGGGATGTCGACCGCTTCGGCGATGTGCTTGAAGTGCTGGTACAGGCCTTCCTGGGTCGGCTTGTTGTAGTACGGAACGACCAACAGGCAGGCATCGGCACCGGCTTCTTTGGCATTGCGGGTCAGCTCGACCGCTTCGCGGGTCGAGTTGGCGCCAGTACCGGCGATCACCGGAATACGACCGGCAACCTGTTTGACCACGGCTTTGATGACGGCGATGTGTTCTTCTACATCAAGGGTTGCCGACTCGCCGGTGGTGCCGACCGCGACAATGGCATGGGTGCCGTTCTTGAGATGGAAGTCCACGAGTTTGCTGAGGCTGTCCCAGTCAAGACGCCCTTGTGCATCCATGGGTGTGACCAGTGCCACCATACTGCCCGCAATCATGAAACCGCTCCTGCCGGAAAAAGAGAGCGGTAATGGTACTGGCGCCAAGATGCTTGCACAAGCGAAGTACTGTGCCGCCATTCCCCTTGGCGCCGCTTTTCGCTACCCTTCAGACTTTGATCGGTACTGATCAGCTTGTACGCCGGGTTCCAGTCTCCCGTTTCGGCCTCCCAGGCCCCGTTCCAGTGTCGTTGCCGTACGCTTGCTTGTTCATGGAGCCGTAGCGCCACACGAATCGGGTCTTCCGGACAGGCATTGCCCCGGCAATCAACGCCCTCTCCCTACCGACCGCTCATCGCTTTAGGAATGCTGCATGTCCACCCCCACAGTTCGCGAACAATTCCTTGTCATCAGTGCCCTCGGCGCCAATCCCATGGAGCTGACCAACGTCCTGTGCCGCGCCAGCCATGAAAACCGCTGTGCGGTCGTCACCTCGCGCCTGACCCGCCACGGCGAGTGCAGCGCGCTGGTGCTCGAAGTCTCCGGCAGCTGGGACGCCCTGGCCCGCCTGGAAGGCAGCCTGCCAGTGCTGGCCAAGCGTCATGCGTTCACCGTCAATGTGGTGCGCAGCGCCGCCCTGGAAAATCGTCCGCAAGCCCTGCCGTACGTAGCTTACGTGTCTTCGGCGTACCGCCCGGACATCATCAACGAGCTGTGCCAGTTCTTCATGGATCACAATGTCGAGCTGGAAAACCTGACCTGCGATACCTATCAGGCACCGCAGACCGGCGGCACCATGCTGAACGCCACGTTCACCGTGACCCTGCCCGCCGGCACCCAGATCAGTTGGCTGCGCGACCAGTTCCTGGATTTCGCCGACGCCATGAACCTGGATGCACTGATCGAACCGTGGCGCCCACAGAACCCAATGTAAGGAAGCTTTCATGGCCGTTGTCATCGACCAACCGGTTACGGATTTCGAAGCACCTGCCACCAGCGGGCAGACTGTCAGCCTGTCGGCCCTCAAGGGCAAGCAAGTGGTGATCTACTTCTATCCGAAGGACAGCACCCCGGGCTGCACCACCGAAGGCCAGGGCTTTCGTGATCAATACGCAGCATTCAAGGCTGCCAACACGGAAATCTTCGGCATTTCCCGCGACAGCCTGAAATCCCACGAGAACTTCAAGTGCAAGCAGGAGTTTCCGTTCGAGCTGATCAGCGACAAGGACGAGGCCGTCTGCCAGCTGTTCGACGTGATCAAGCTGAAAAAGCTCTACGGCAAGGAATACCTGGGCGTTGATCGCAGCACCTTCCTCATCGACAAGAACGGCGTACTGCGTCAGGAATGGCGCGGCGTGAAAGTGCCAGGACACGTGGATGCAGTACTGGCTGCTGCTCAGGCGCTGAACAAGGCCTGATATTTCTGCGTCGACTTCACTGACGCCTTCGCGAGCAAGCCCGCTCCCACAGTTGACCTAGGTCTAATGTGGGAGCGGGCTTGCTCGCGAAGGGGCCATAAGAGCCAACGAATAATCCGGTTTCTAGAGCAGTGGCGCCACCACCGGCTCCTTGCGCGGCCACGCATCGAGCACAGCCTTGAACAACGTCGCCAGCGGAATCGCGAAGAACACGCCCCAGAATCCCCACAACCCGCCGAACAACAGCACCGCGCAGATGATTGCCACCGGGTGCAGGTTGACCGCCTCGGAAAACAGCAACGGCACCAGCACGTTGCCGTCCAGGGTCTGAATGATCCCGTAGACCGCCATCAAATAGATGAACTGATCGCTCCAGCCCCACTGGAACAGCGCAATCAGCAGCACCGGCACGGTTACCACCACCGCCCCGACATACGGCACCACCACCGACACGCCCACCAGTAACGCCAACAGTGCTGCGTAGTTCAATCCGAGGGCGACGAAGGCGATGTAGGTCACGCCGCCACAAATCACGATCTCGATGACCTTGCCGCGAATGTAGTTGGCGATCTGCCGGTTCATTTCCTCGGCGACCCGGGTGATCAATGCCCGCTCACGCGGCAAATAGCCGCGCACCCACTCGCCGATCATCGCCCGGTCCTTGAGGAAGAAGAACACCAGGATCGGCACCAGCACCAAATAGATCATGATGTTCACCAGCAGCGGCAGGCTCGACAACGAGAACGTCAACGCCCACTGGCCGAACTTGCCGATCTCGCCTCGCGCCGCTTCGATGGCTTGAAGCACCTGCTCATCGGAGACCAGATGCGGATAGCGCTCCGGCAGCAACAACAGCAGCGATTGCCACTTGGCGAGCATGCCCGGCAGCTCGTTGAACAGCGTGATCAACTGATGCCAGAGTAGCGGCAGCACCACGACGATGAACACCATCAGCACGCCCATGAACAGTGCAAACACCAGACCGACCGCCGCCCCACCGGGCACGCGCAGACGTTCAAGCGTGAGCACCAGCCCCTGCATCAGATACGCCAGCACCATCCCGGCCAGCACCGGCGCGAGCATTCCGCCAAGCGTCAGTACCGCGGTGAAGGCGAGAAACAGCAGCACCGCCAGCACCACGGCTTCTTCATCGGAGAAGTAGCGCTGAATCCAGTCGCGCAACACTTTGAACATCAATTTTCCTTAGGTCATTTACGCGGTCGGTTTCAGGCTTTTTTCAGCCAGTAACGGTAGACACCCGCCTCGTCCTCTTCACGCAGCAGCGTATGACCGGCCAATTTGGCAAAGGTGCGAAAGTCGCGTTGCGAGCCAGCATCCGTGGCAATCACCTTGAGTACTGCGCCACTGGGCAGCTTGTTCAGCTCCATTTTGGCCTTGAGCAACGGCAACGGACAATTCAGGCCACTGGCGTCCAGTTCACAGTCATGGGCTACAGCGTCGGTCATGCGTCACTCCGGATCAGGTGGTCAGGCTGCCTAGAATATCTGGTCGCAGGCCCGGTGTCCGGCTACAGTAAGGTCTTTGTCGACTAAGGCTTTGTGCATGACATTTCTGCGCCCTACCCTGCTGACGCTCGCTTGCCTGCTCGCCTCACCGGGCTTCGCCGACGACCTGCCGTCACTCGGTGACGCCAGCTCTGCCATCGTCTCGCCACAACAGGAATATCAACTGGGTCGCGCCTGGCTGGCATTGCTGCGCAGCCAGGTTTCCCAGCTCAACGATCCACAACTCAAGGACTACGTCGAGTCCAGTGTCTATAAGCTGGTGGAAACCAGCCAGGTCAATGACCGACGCCTGGAATTCATCCTGATCAACAGCCCGCAGCTCAACGCCTTTGCGGCACCGGGCGGGATTGTCGGGGTCAATGGCGGCTTGTTCCTCAATGCCCAGACCGAGGGCGAATATGCCTCGGTACTGGCCCACGAACTGGCTCACTTGTCCCAGCGCCACTTCGCCCGTGGCGTCGAGGCTTCGCAGCGGATGCAGGTGCCAATGATGGCGGCGCTGCTGGCCGGCATCGTGATCGCCGCTGCCGGCGCCGGTGACGCCGGCATTGCAGCAATAGCCGGTACCCAAGCCGCGGCGATCCAGGAACAACGGCGTTTCTCGCGCCAAAACGAACAGGAAGCCGACCGCATCGGCATCCTCAACCTGGAAAAGGCCGGCTACGATCCGCGCTCGATGCCGACCATGTTCGAGCGTTTGATGCGCCAGTATCGCTTTGATGCCAAACCGCCGGAATTCCTGCTGACTCACCCGGTCACCGAATCGCGGATCGCCGACACCCGCAACCGCGCCGAGCAGGCAAAACCCGGCGGTATCGAAGACAGCAAGCGCTATCAACTGATCCGCGCGCGGGTGCAGTTGACCTACGAAGAAACGCCGGGGCTCGGCGCCAAGCGCTTTCGCGCGCAACTGGACGATAATCCGAACAACGATGTGGCCCGTTACGGATTGGCGATCGCCCAGATCAAGGGCGGTCAGTTGAATGAAGCCCGAGAAAATCTCAAGCAACTGCTGGCCAAATCACCGAACGAGATCATCTACAACCTGGCGCAGGTCGATCTGGACATCACCAACAACAAGCTGGCCGATGCCCAGTCCCGGGTTGACCGGATGCTCGGTCAGTACCCCGGCAATTACCCGCTGAATCAGGTGCGCGTCGATCTGCTGCTGAAACAGAACCGTACCGCCGATGCAGAGAAAGCGCTGGAGGGCTTGTTGAAATCGCGTCCGGACGATCCGGACGTCTGGTATCAGGTCGCAGAAACTCGCGGGCTGTCCGGCAACATCATTGGCCTGCATCAGGCCCGTGCCGAGTATTTCGCGCTGGTCGGCGATTACCGCCAGGCGATCCAGCAATTGGACTTCGCCAAGCGCAAGGCCGGCAGCAACTTCCCGCTGTCCTCACGCATCGATGCCCGCCAGCGCGAACTGATGGAGCAGGAGCGCATGGTGAAGGACATGATGGGTTAAGTTCGCGCCGAGACAAATTCCGGACACAAAAAAACCGCCTCTTTCAAGGCGGTTTTTTTTACTTCAACAATCGGATCATTCAGCCAGTTTGAAGGTAATGAAGCTGGCACGACCCTGACGCAGAACGCGCATCGACACCGAACGGTTCTTCGGCAGCGCCTTGGCAATCTCGGCAAACTCCTTGGAAGAACCAATGGCCTGATTGTTCAGGTGCGTGATGATGTCGCCCGGTTGCAGACCGATCAGAGCCGCAGGGCCGTCCTGCACCTCCTTGATTACCACACCACCTTTCAGGTCGTAGGTTTTCTTCTGCTCGGCGGTCAGTTCGGCGACCGATACACCCAGGCGATTGCTGTTGGTCTCGGCACCGGATTTGGGCAGCGCATCCAGCTCCTTGTCTTCGTCCGGGATGGCGCCGACAGTCAGCTCGACATTCTTGCGTTTGCCGTCACGAATCACTTCGAGATTGGCTTTGGCGCCGGCCTTCAACGCACCCACCAGATGTGGCAGGTCAGCGGACATGACGATCGGTTGACCGTTCATGCTCAGGATCACGTCACCCACTTGCAGGCCGCCCTTGGCAGCCGGGCCGTCATCCTGAATCTGTGCAACCAGCGCACCGGCCGGTTTGTCCAGACCGAACGACTCGGCCAGATCCTTGTTCACTTCCTGGATGACAACGCCCAACCAGCCACGGCTGACCTTGCCACCGCTTTTCAGCTGGTTGGAAACGTCCATGGCCACGTCGATCGGAATGGCGAACGACACGCCCATGAAGCCACCGGAACGGGTGTAGATCTGCGAGTTGATCCCGACCACTTCACCGTTCAGGTTGAACAGCGGGCCACCGGAGTTGCCCGGGTTGATCGGCACGTCGGTCTGGATGAATGGCACGTAGTTTTCATTCGGCAGGCTACGGCCGACGGCACTGACGATGCCTTGGGTCACGGTGTGATCAAAGCCGAATGGCGAACCGATTGCCACGACCCACTGGCCCGCCTTCAGGTCCTGGGATTTGCCAAGCTTCAGCACTGGCAGATCCTTGCCTTCGATTTTCAGCAGCGCGACGTCGGAACGTGGGTCGGTGCCGATCAGTTTGGCCTTCATTTCACTGCGATCTGCCAGACGCACTAGGATTTCGTCGGCATCGGCGATCACGTGGTTGTTGGTCAGAATGTAGCCATCCGGCGAAATGATGAAGCCCGAACCCAACGATTGCGCTTCACGCTGGCGATCACCACGCGGAGAACGCTGTTGCGGCGGCATGCCGCGCTCAAAGAACTCGCGCAGCATCGGTGGCAAGCCTTCAAGGTCAGGCATCTGCTGGTTCACTTTGCGATCCGGCAGCTTTTGCGTGGTACTGATATTCACCACCGCAGGCGAGGCCTGTTCGACCAGTTGGGTGAAATCAGGCAGGCTGGCCGGGCTGACCGCTTCAGCCGCCATGGCTGCAGGAACAGCCTGACCGAGCACCAGCACCGTGGCGAAAATGGAGAGATAAGACTTCAAGCTTGGTATCGACATACAGCTCCCGTTACGACGAGCAGGGTTAAGCGATATGGAGCAAGGAACACCGGGAACCACAGGCCGGCATTTTTGTTCCGGGAACAACAAACAAGGCCAGAGCCGAGAGGCTCTGACCTATAAAAAATTTTTGGCTGTTTTGCAAATGAAAATGCTCAGCAAACATTTCACGTCTCGAAGACGAAGTGGAGATAGCTGGAATCAGCTCACTGCTTGCTGGTTGCAGCGCCATCATTGCGCATCGACAGGGCAATCCGTTCGGCGGTCCCGATTGGAATCTCGCCAACTACCGTAACCATCATTTCGCCTTGAGGCGTAGTCAAACGGCGGGATACGGCAACGGTCGGGCCCAACTGAGTCCGGGTATCGGTGACGGTTGCGCCGTTCAGCGGCTCGAGAAACACGGAGAAGCGGGCAAGACCATCGTCATACATCAGGCTGTTGACCTGGGTCTTGGTTTCCGGATCTTTGTGCGAGGAGCTGCTGGTGAGCTCGAAGCCAGGAGGCAGCCAGTCGGAACGCCAGACCTGTGCGGTCTTGACCGCAGAAGCCTTGTCGCTGTCGAGGGTGACTGTCTTGCAATCGGAGTTGGCTTGCAGGTCTTTGTCGGATGGAATTTCAGAGGTATCCAGTCGCGTGAACTGGAATCTCTCGAGTAACTGCCCCTTGTCGTTCAACAGCAGCGACTTGAGCGGCAGCCCCGTTTCCTTGTCCAGATGCAGTTCGAAACCGTAGCGGTGCTGATCCCGTGGCGTCAGCGATACGATCACCGCTTCACGCCCGGCCACACGCGACTTGCCAATGACGGCAAGCTCATACCAGTTCTTCAGCTTTTGAGGATCGAGAGGCCGAGCGGCGGAATTGGGAGAATCTCCCAGACCCGCAATCAGGGTGCCGCTGACGCATTGAGTATGTCCATCAATGCGCACGACTTCCTGAGCCGAACCATCGAGCTGAAGCAAACGCTCGCGGACCTGGCCATTCTGGACGCGATGCCAGATGTTGTGGGTAGAAAAACTACCGTTACGCTCGTAAACGAATGTGCCGTGAAAGCTTTGCTGCTGCTCGGCCTGGCCCAGGCGGGTCAACCAGTCCTGAGCCTCGTCGGCGTGGGCTGGAACGATGAACCAGCCGCTGAGCAGAAGCGAAAGTAGAGGTATGGCGCGCATGATCCCCCTTAACGGTTTTCCAGGCTTGCTGCACGTGCATAAGGCAGCGCGCTCTCGGTGCCTTTCAAGGCAGCCTGTTGAGCGTGTTGACGCAGGTAACCTGGCAGACGCTGATCGTGCCAGCCTGGCTGACCTTGCAATACACCATTGGCCATTGGGCCAGTAGCTTCCGAACTCTCACTATAGCCTGCCAATACCGCCGGGCCTTTCACCTGAGGTGTGGCCAACACTGGCTGATTGGATTGCTGAGCGAGTTCGACGCCGGCGATTTCGTCCTGGTTGTACAGGCGAACACCCGCCAGAACGGCAACAGTCACCGAAGCGGCTACGGCCAGACGACCGAGGCTGCGCCATGGGCCACGAGACACTTTGGCCGGGGTGGCTTCATCTTCCAGTGCAGCAGAAACCGCCGCAGCGAGATCCAGACGTGGAAGCAACAGATCCTTGTGCATGGCTGCCCGAGCGATCTGGTAACGAGCCCAGGTTTCACGGGTTTCAACATCGTCCAGTGCATTGAGCACTCGACGCAGTTCCAGTTCGTCCGCTTCGTTATCCATCACTGCGGACAGCGATTCCTGCAGGGCTTCACGACTCATGGCGTTCCTCTCTTGGCTGTCGCCGCTGTCTTTAGTTTTCCTGCAACAACGGCTGCAGGGCTTTATCGATGGCCTCCCGGGCGCGGAAAATCCGGGAGCGCACGGTACCAACCGGACATTGCATGACGCTCGCGATGTCCTCGTAACTCAGACCATCAAATTCGCGCAAAGTTAACGCTGTGCGCAAATCCTCCGGCAGTTGCTGAATGGTTCGATGGACGGTGCCTTCGATCTCATCCCGCAGTAATGCCCGTTCAGGAGACTCGAGATCTTTCAGGCCGTGATCGCCGTCATAGAACTCTGCATCTTCGGAACTTACATCGCTATCCGGCGGCCGGCGGCCGCGTGAAACCAGATAGTTCTTCGCCGTGTTAATGGCGATGCGGTACAGCCACGTATAAAACGCACTGTCGCCGCGGAAATTTCCAAGCGCTCGATACGCCTTGATAAAGGCTTCTTGTGCGACGTCCTGGGCTTCATGGGTGTCGTGCACAAAACGCACGATCAACCCGAGAATTTTGTGCTGATACTTCAGCACCAGCAGATCGAAAGCTCGCTTGTCGCCACGCTGAACGCGTTCGACCAGCTGCTGATCCTCTTCCTGGGTTAGCATGAACACTCCTCGATAAACTCGAAGGAGGCTTGCATGACCAAACGACCGGACTTGCAAACATAGACTCGGGCTTTTCGCAAAAGTTCTCCCCCTCCAAGCAAGTTTCCTGCGGGCTCTGATTTGGCACGCACGAAAAACGCAGCGCGGGATGAACCGGCTGCGCGAATAATCTTGTCATCGGCTCGCCGGCAAGAACCCAATCGCAGGTTCCGCATTGAAGCCGACACTGTCCCTTGTTTCGGGCAACTGTCTATTGATCTTGAGCCTCTGGCAAAAGTTCCAAATATTTATAGACGTGCCGCGCCGACATTGTGCAACCGTGAGCGGAAAAAGCGTGTTTCATCTGCGATACAGTCGCTTTTCCCCAAAACCGGTGAAGAAAACTTCCCGACAAAGCGTCCGTATATTTCCGTCACGGTAGTTTCACAATGCCATATCGGCCCGGCTATTGTGCCGCCCAACCCCTCTATATACTAGTGGGCTGTGTGGCTGTCTCGACTCGCCCATTCGCCTGTCCTGCGCCAACCCCGACCCGGGTCGCTTTGAGCGGAATCCTGAAATGAGCCAACAGTTTCAACACGATGTCCTGGTGATTGGCAGCGGCGCTGCCGGTTTGAGTCTCGCGCTGACCCTGCCCGGTCACTTGCGCATCGCCGTACTGAGCAAAGGCGACCTCGCCAACGGCTCGACCTATTGGGCCCAGGGTGGCGTCGCGGCCGTGCTGGACGACACCGACACCGTCGAATCCCATGTCGATGACACCTTGAATGCCGGCGGCGGCCTGTGCCACGAAGACGCGGTGCGTTTCACCGTCGAGCACAGCAAGGAAGCGATCCAGTGGTTGATCGATCAAGGCGTACCCTTCACTCGCGACGATCAGTCCGGCACTGAAGACGGCGGTTTCGAATTTCACCTGACCCGCGAAGGCGGCCACAGCCATCGCCGCATCATCCACGCCGCCGACGCCACCGGCGCCGCGATTTTCACGACCCTGCTGGCCCAGGCCAAAGAACGCCCGAACATCGAGTTGCTCGAACAGCGGGTAGCGGTCGATCTGATTACCGAACGCCGGCTGGGGCTGGAGGGCGAACGTTGCCTGGGCGCCTACGTGCTCAACCGCAAAACCGGCGAAGTCGATACCTTCGGCGCACGCTTCGTGATCCTGGCGTCCGGCGGCGCTGCCAAAGTCTATCTATATACAAGCAACCCCGACGGCGCCTGCGGTGATGGCATCGCCATGGCGTGGCGTTCGGGCTGCCGGGTGGCGAACCTGGAGTTCAACCAGTTCCACCCCACCTGCCTCTATCATCCACAAGCCAAGAGTTTTCTGGTAACTGAAGCTCTGCGTGGCGAAGGCGCCCATTTGAAGTTGCCGAATGGCGAACGCTTCATGCAGCGCTTCGACTCACGTGCAGAACTGGCGCCACGGGACATCGTCGCCCGCGCCATTGACCATGAGATGAAGCGTCTGGGTGTCGATTGCGTCTACCTCGACATCAGCCACAAACCCGAAGCCTTCATCAAATCGCACTTCCCGACCGTCTACGAGCGCTGCCTCGGATTCGGCATCGACATCACCAAACAACCGATCCCGGTCGTCCCGGCCGCGCATTACACCTGCGGCGGCGTGATGGTCGATCAACAGGGCCGCACCGATGTGCCCGGCCTGTACGCCATCGGCGAAACCAGCTTCACCGGTCTGCACGGTGCCAACCGCATGGCCAGCAACTCGCTGCTCGAATGCTTCGTCTACGCCCGCTCGGCAGCGGCGGACATTCTCGAGCAACTTCCCGATGTGGCGATTCCACACGCCCTGCCGGCCTGGGACGCCAGCCAGGTGACCGACTCCGACGAAGACGTGATCATCGCCCACAACTGGGACGAATTGCGGCGTTTCATGTGGGACTACGTGGGCATCGTGCGCACCAACAAGCGCCTGCAACGGGCACAGCATCGGGTGCGTCTGCTGCTGGACGAAATCGACGAGTTCTACAGCAACTATAAAGTCAGTCGCGATCTGATCGAGCTGCGCAACCTGGCGCAAGTGGCGGAACTGATGATCCGTTCGGCCATGGAACGCAAGGAAAGCCGAGGCCTGCATTACACCCTCGACTACCCGAACCTGCTGCCCGAAGCGCTCGACACTATTCTGGTGCCGCCCACCTACGCCGGCTGAACTTCAGGCGAACCCGCAGGCGCCGGTGCAGATCCGCCGCCTGCGCATCCCGCGGCACGCAGATCGATCTGACTCGCCGCTCACCACGCAATCGAAAGCGCAGCACCACGATCAGCGGCAGCGCCAGGCTGTCCGGGCGCAATTGCACCGCTTGCCAGCCATCGGCCCGGTTCCACAATTGCCAGCCATCGGCGTCCCGGCGCAATCGGCAAAATGCCTTGGGATGACTCAGCAGAATCTGCCGTGGCAACACCCAGGCCGCATGGCCGAGACACGCGAACGCCCCGAGCAAAACGGTCCAGAACGGAATCGACAATAGAAACAGAGAACCCAGCGCGAATGCCTGGGCCAGCAGATACGCCGCCAGCAACTGCCGTGAGGCATGCCAGCGGCACTCGAACGTATTACTTGGGCTGGACACGGTCCAGAATCATGCGAACCATGCGTTGCAGCTCGGGATCTTCCGATTCGCTGCGCTCCATGAACCAACCGAACATGTCCTGATCCTCGCACTCGAGCAGGCGGACATACAGCGCGCGATCCACCTCGTTCAGATTGGCGTAGACCTCTTTCACGAACGGCACCAGCAACACGTCGAGTTCCAGCATGCCGCGACGGCTGTGCCAAAAGAGGCGATTCAGTTCAACTTGTTCGACCATGGAGCCCTCCTCAAATAGGCCGCAAGTATACAGGCCCGAAGCGGCCCGAACAGTCGGCTTTGGTCGGGCACCATAGATCCTTTATGAACTACCCATTTCAACACCACCCCCTTATGATGTGCCCCAGTCTATTTACCCTGCGATGACCCATGGCCGATTCTGCTTTTTTCTGCACCCTGTCTCATGAAGGCGTTCTCGCGGTTCGCGGCGCGGATGCCGGCAAATTCCTGCAAGGCCAGTTGACCTGCAACATCAATTACCTGAGCGATACCCAAGCCAGCCTCGGCGCCCGCTGCACGCAGAAAGGCCGGATGCAGTCGAGCTTCCGCATCGTGCTTGAAGGCGACGGCGTGCTGCTGGCGATGGCGGGTGAACTGCTGGAGCCGCAACTGGCGGACCTGAAAAAGTACGCGGTGTTCTCCAAATCGAAACTGACCGACGAAAGCGCCTCCTGGGTGCGCTTCGGCCTCGATCATGACAATGCGGCCCTGAGCAACCTGGGTCTGGAACTGCCGGCAGAAACCGACAGCGTGGCCCGCCACGAAGGGCTGATCGCAATTCGCGTCTCCCCGAACCGTGCCGAACTCTGGGTGCCCGCCGATCAGGCCGACACCGTCAAAGGCAAACTGTCCGCGCAATTGAGCGAAGGCGAACTGAATCAATGGCTGCTGGGCCAGATTCGCGCCGGGATCGGTCAGGTCATGCCGAGCACCCGCGAGCTGTTCATCCCGCAGATGCTCAATCTGCAAGCCGTCGGCGGCGTGAGCTTCAAGAAAGGCTGCTACACCGGCCAGGAAATCGTCGCGCGCATGCAATACCTGGGCAAACTCAAGCGTCGCCTGTATCGCGTGCAACTGGACGCTGCTGAGTTGCCGGAGCCCGGCACCGCGCTGTTCGCCCCGAGCCACGGCAGTTCCATCGGCGAAGTGGTGCTGGCCGCCCGTACCGAAAAGAATATTGAACTGCTGGCGGTGTTGCAGGCCGAAGCTGCCGAAGCGGGCGACTTGCATCTGGGCTCGGCCGAAGGTCCGGCGCTGCACTTGCTCGACCTGCCATACGAACTGGATCGCGACCGCGAAATCCAGCGTTGATCGCAGCATTTGTTGCAACACCCTAGAGAAACGACATGAGTGAGCTGGCGGATAAGGTCCAACAGGATTTGGTTGAGGCCATCGATAACGATGACCTGGTTCTGCCAACGTTACCGGAAGTGGCCCTGCAGATTCGCAAGGCCGCGGAAGATCCGGACATCAGCGTCAGCGACCTGAGCAAAGTGATCGGCCGTGACACGGCGCTGTCGGCGCGTCTCATCAAAGTGGTCAACAGCCCGCTGCTGCGCGCCACCCAGGAAGTCACCGACCTGCACACCGCCATCACCCGGCTCGGCGTCAACTACAGCAGCAACCTGGCGATCGGTCTGGTGATGGAGCAGATCTTCCACGCCCGCTCCGACGTGGTCGAACAGAAGATGCGCGAAGTCTGGCGCAAAAGCCTGGAAATCGCCGGCGTCAGCTACGCCCTGTGCCGCCGTTACACCCAGCTCAAGCCCGATCAGGCTGCGCTCGGTGGACTGGTTCATCAGATCGGCGTGCTGCCGATCCTGACCTACGCCGAAGACCACTACGAATTGCTGTCCGACCCGGTCAGCCTCAACCATGTGATCGATCACATTCACCCGTTGCTCGGCGACAAATTGCTGCGGGTCTGGGAGTTTCCGGAGCGCCTGGTGGAGCTGCCGGGGCTGTATCAGGACCTCAAGCGCGAATCGCAGCACATCGATTACGTCGACATCGTGCAAGTGGCCAGCCTGTATTGCCACAAGGACACCGACCATCCGTTGGCCCGCATCGATCCATTCAGCGTGCCAGCATTCCGCAAGCTCGGCATCGATCCGGAAAACAAGGCGCTGTGCGCCGATCTGGAAGAATCGCGGTCGATGTTCTACTGATCACCGGCGACAAAACTCACCCGTACCTTCAAACCCGCCTGCTCACCATCGTGCAGACTGATCTGCGCCAGATGCGCGCGGCAGATTTCCCCGACAATCGCCAACCCCAGCCCGGAACCGGCCACCTGCTGGTTGCGCCGGTAAAAACGCTCGAAAACCCGATCCCGCTCTTCGAGCGGAATGCCCGGCCCATCGTCTTCAACCTCCAGCACCGCCGGCGCCCTGACCCGCAGAATCACGTTGCCGCCCGGCGGCGTGTGGGCCAGCGCGTTGTCCACCAGATTGCTCAGCAACTCGTTGAGCAATGTCGGCTCGCCACGCAGCCATACCGGCTCGTCCGCTTCCAGCGCCAGCGCGACACCCCGCGCATGGGCCAGTGGAGCCATGGCCATGCCCAGTTCTCGCGCCAACTGACTCAGATCGAGCAACTGCGCACCGCCCTCGGCAATCGCCCGGGCGCCGTTTTCCACTCGAGCCAGCGACAGCAACTGATTGGCCAGATGGGTCAGGCGATCCGTGCTTTGTGCCGAGGATTCCAGCGTTTCGCGCCAGGTCTGCGGCTCGTTCGAGCGCAAGCCCAGTTCAAGTCGCGCCTTGAGCGCCGCCAGTGGCGTGCGCAGCTCATGGGCTGCATCGGCGATGAATTGCGCCTGCCGCTCGAACTGGCCACGCAGGCGTTCGGTGAAATGGTTGAGCGCACGCACCAGCGGCGACAACTCATGCTGGACTTCCACCAGCGGCAACGGACGCAAGTCGTCAGGTTGGCGCTCTTCCACTGCCGTGCGCAGACGTTCGATCGGCCGTAGCGCAGCACTCACTGCAAACCACACCAGCAACAGCGCGCCAATCGCCAACATGCCCAGCCGCAGCAAGGTATCTGCCGCCAGACTGCGGGCCATGCTGACGCGCGCCTCATCGGTTTCGGCAACGCGGATTTCAGCCATGCCGTTCATGTTCGGCTCGCTGACCGCTTTGAGCAGGCTGACCACACGCACGTTCTGGCCCTGATATTTCGCGTCGTAAAACCGCGCCAGGGCGGGATAACTGTCGGTTCTCGGCGTGCCCGGCGGCGGGCCCGGCAGATTTTCGTAGCCGGAAATCAACTTCTGGTTGATGTCGTTGACCTGGTAATAGATGCGCCCGGCGCTGTCGTAAGCGAAGGTATCGAGCGCCACGTACGGCACATCGGCACTGAGACTGCCATCGCGCTGCGACAGACCGGCAGCAATGGTCCGCGCCGAGGCCAGCAGCGTGCGGTCGTAGGCGGTGTCGGCAGCTTCGCGACCGTTCCAGTACGCACTCAATCCGCTGGCGAGCATCAACACCACCAGCAGCAGTGCGAGGTTCCACAGCAACCGCCAGCGCAGGCTGCTGGGCTTATGCATCGCGGCTTTCCAGCAAATAGCCCAGACCGCGGAACGTCACGATGGCCACCGAATGGCCGTCGAGCTTCTTGCGCAGGCGGTGCACGTAGATTTCGATGGCATCGGGGCTGGCCTCTTCGTCGAGACCGAACACCTGTGCAGCCAGTTGCTCCTTGCTCATCACTCGACCCGGACGGGCGATCAGCGCTTCGAGCACCGCTTGTTCGCGAGAAGTCAGCGTCAGCAATTCATCGCCGAGGGTGAAGCGTCGGGTGTCGAGGTCATAGGCCAGCACACCGCAGCGCTGCTGGCGTTCGCCGCCAAGCACACTGCGGCGCAGCAACGCCTTGACCCGTGCTTCGAGCTCGGTGAGTTCGAACGGCTTGGCCAGGTAGTCATCGGCGCCGAGATTGAGCCCATGGACCCGATCCTTGACGTCGCTGCGGGCCGTCAGCATCAGCACCGGCAGATTCTTGCCCCGGGCCCGCAGGCGCGCCAGCACCTCAAAACCGTCCATGCGCGGCAGGCCGACATCGAGGATCGCCACCGCGTACTCCTCGCTGCCCAAGGCCAGGTCGGCAGCCACGCCGTCGTGCAAGACGTCCACGGTCAGACCGGTGCTCTTGAGCGCCTGGGCGACGCTTTCGGCCAGCGGCAAATGGTCTTCGACGAGCAGGACACGCATGGATCTCTACCTCATTCAGGGATGGCCGACGCCATTCTTTGCGGCGGAGTTTACAGCCGCAACCGCCACTGTGAAGCCCGAAAACACGCGAAAGAATACTGAAAGGTTAGCGAAAGGTTGGGCCGTTAGAGTCGTTTCACCGAAGGTCCAGACTGCCGACCTTCGCCGTTTTGCCTGTTCATACACCGTAGTTTCAAAACGTAGCTCTCGAAAAACGCCTCGATGCGTTTTCGCCAATAAGAACAATAACGAGGTACTGCACCATGCTGTCCACACAGCTTCAGGTTGACCTGTTTCATTCTTCCTTTCGAATTTCCCCGTTTTCGCTTGTCAGCGCCATCGTCGGCTGCGCGGCGTTCAACCCGTCCGGGTCTGAGCCTGTCAGCCTGCGCGCGCGAAACCGCCGCACCTGAAACATCCCCAAAAACAACAACTCCCGTGGAGACACTCATGAACCGATCCCTGCGCCGTTTCGCCCTCGCTGCCGGTTGCGTGCTGTTCGCCGGCCAACTGATGGCCGAACCGAAACGCCCCGAATGCATTGCCCCGGCCTCCCCCGGTGGCGGTTTCGACCTGACCTGCAAACTGGCGCAAAGCGCGCTGGTCAACGAAAAACTGCTGACCAAACCGATGCGCGTGACCTACATGCCCGGTGGCGTCGGTGCGGTGGCGTACAACGCCGTTGTGGCGCAGCGTCCGGCCGATGCCGGCACGCTGGTGGCGTGGTCCAGCGGATCGCTGTTGAACCTGGCCCAGGGCAAGTTCGGTCGGTTCGATGAAACCAACGTGCGCTGGCTGGCGGCAGTCGGCACCAGCTACGGCGCCATCGCGGTGAAAAGCGATTCGCCCTACAAAACCCTCGATGATCTCGTGCAGGCGCTGAAGAAAGATCCGAGTTCCGTGGTCATTGGCTCCGGCGGCACCGTTGGCAGCCAGGACTGGATGCAGACTGCGCTGATCGCCAAAGCCGCCGGGATCAACCCGCGCGACCTGCGCTACGTCGCCCTCGAAGGGGGCGGCGAGATCGCCACCGCCCTGCTCGGCGGTCATATCCAGGTCGGCAGTACCGACATTTCCGACTCCATGCCGCATATCCAGAGCGGCGACATGCGCCTGCTGGCCGTGTTTGCCGAGAAACGCCTGGACGAGCCGGAAATGAAGGACATCCCTACCGCGCGCGAGCAAGGCTACGACATCGTCTGGCCAGTGGTGCGCGGTTTCTACCTCGGGCCAAAAGTCAGCGATGAAGACTACGCCTGGTGGAAAGACTCCTTCGACAAACTCCTGGCCTCCGACGACTTCGCCAAGCTGCGCGATCAGCGTGAGCTGTTCCCGTTCGCCATGACCGGTCCCGAGCTGGACACCTACGTCAAGAAACAGGTGGCGGACTACAAGGTGCTGGCCAAAGAGTTCGGCCTGATTCAGTGATCGTCTCTGTCTAGCGTCCATGGCCCTCTCACCGGGGCCATGGCAGGAGTTCCCTCATGCTTATTCAACGCATTTTTGCCTCGGTGCTTTTGCTGGCCTGTGCCGGCCTGGCACTGATGGCGTGGCCGTATCAGGCGGCTTTTTCCTACGAACCGGTGGGCCCTCGGGCGTTTCCATTGCTGATGCTCGGCCTGATGGGCCTGGCGCTGCTGTACATGGTGTTCCGCCCGGCACCGATCAAACACAGCGAGGACGAACCGCCGCTGGATCGCGAAACCCTGACCAAGATCGCGATCTGCGTCGCCTTGCTGCTGGTGTTCGCCGGTTTGTTCGAACCGCTGGGCTTCATCCTCAGCAGCATTCTGATCGGCATCCCGATGGCGCGCCTGTATGGCGGGCGCTGGGTGCCCAGCGTCATTGTCACGACGCTGATGGCGATTGGTTTGTACGTGTTGTTCGACCGCGTGATGGACGTACCGCTGCCCCTCGGCCTGCTCGACGTTCTGGAGAACTGATATGGATACTCTCGGTTATTTGGGTCAGGGCTTCGGCGTCGCGCTGAGTCCGTACAACCTGGTCACGGCCCTGACCGGCACGTTGATCGGCACCGTGGTCGGTCTGTTGCCGGGCCTGGGCCCGATCAATGGTGTGGCGTTGCTGATCCCGATCGCGTTCGCCCTCGGACTGCCGCCGGAATCTGCCCTGATCCTGCTGGCGGCGGTCTATCTGGGCTGCGAATACGGCGGCCGGATCAGCTCGATCCTGCTGAACATTCCGGGCGAAGCCTCCACCGTGATGACTACCCTCGACGGTTACCCGATGGCCCGCAAAGGCCTGGCCGGCGTGGCATTGTCGTTGTCGGCATGGAGTTCGTTCATCGGCGCCTTCATCGCCACCTGCGGCATGGTGCTGTTCGCCCCGCTGCTCGCGAAATGGGCGATTGCCTTCGGACCCGCGGAATATTTCGTACTGATGGTGTTCGCGATTGTCTGCCTCGGCGGCATGGCCGGTGACCGACCGGTGAAAACCTTTATCGCGGCATTGATCGGTCTGTTCCTGTCCAGCGTCGGCATCGACGCCAACAGCGGTGTTTACCGTTTCACCGGCGACAACATTCACCTGACTGACGGCATTCAGTTCGTGGTGCTGGTACTAGGCCTGTTCTCGGTCAGCGAAATCCTCCTGCTGCTGGAAAAAACCCATCGCGGCCAGGAAGCGGTGAAAGCCACCGGGCGGATGATGTTCAACTTCAAGGAAGCAGCGTCGGTGTTCGTGGTGAACATCCGTTGCGGCCTGCTCGGTTTCATCATGGGCGTGTTGCCGGGTGCCGGCGCGACCCTGGCCAGCGCCGTGGCCTACATGACCGAAAAACGCATCGCCGGTGCCAGCGGCAAGTTTGGTCAGGGCGACGCCCGCGGCCTCGCCGCACCGGAAACCGCCATCGGTGCCTCCGCTTGCGGCGCGCTGGTGCCGATGCTGACCCTCGGCGTTCCGGGTTCGGGCACCACGGCGGTGATGATCGGCGCCCTGTCGCTGTACAACATCACCCCCGGCCCGCTGCTGTTCCAGCAACAGCCGGACATCGTCTGGGGCCTGATCGCTTCGCTGTTCATCGCCAACATCATGCTGGTGATCCTGAACATCCCGATGATCCGCATCTTCACCCGTATCCTCGCCGTGCCGAATTGGGCTCTGGTGCCGGTCATCGCGATCATCACCGGGATCGGTGTGTACGCCGTACACGCGACCACATTCGACCTGTTCCTGATGGTCGGCATCGGCATCTTTGGCTACATCCTGCGCAAACTGGATTTCCCGCTGTCGCCAGTCCTGCTGGGGTTCATCCTCGGCGGGCTGATGGAGCAGAACCTGCGCCGGGCGCTGTCGATTTCCAACGGTGCGCTGGAAATCCTCTGGTCGAGTCCGATCACCTTCGGCGTCTGGGTGTTGACTGCCATCATGTTGCTGATGCCGCTGCTGCGCATCTGGCGCAAACGCTCGGCCGCGCAACGCGCCGTTGCCGATGTCTGATCGGCTCTCCCTCAAAACCTGGTGGGGAACCCCGCTGGTCGGTCTGCTTGGCGGCTACATCGCCAGCCAGATCGGCTGGCCGCTGCCGTGGATGGTCGGCTCGTTGCTGGCGATCATCCTGGTGCGCTGCCTGACCCCGTGGCAATTGGCTGAAATCCCTGGCGGCCGCAAGTGCGGCCAGTGGATCGTCGGGATCGGCATCGGCCTGCACTTCACCCCGCTGGTGATGGAGCAGGTGCTCGGCCACTTCGGCCTGATCTTCTTCGGCGCGCTGGTCACCAGCCTTTCGGCGGTGGTCGGCGTGTGGCTGATGCGCCGCACCGGCGAGGATCGCGCCACGGCATTTTTCTCCAGCATGCCCGGCGGCTCCGGCGAGATGGTCAACCTCGGCGCCCGCAACGGCGCGCTGCTCAGCCATGTCGCGGCCGGGCAGAGTCTGCGGGTATTGGTGGTGGTGTTGTGTGTTCCGGCGGCGTTCAAGTATCTGCTGGGTGACGGCACCCCGATTTCACACGCCGGCAGCGTCGATTGGCGCTGGCTGGCGATTCTTTTTCCGGCGGGTGGCTTGCTCGCCTGGCTCTGGCAACGTCTGCGTCAACCCAACCCTTGGCTGTTCGGTCCGCTGCTGGTCAGCGCGGCGGTGAGCATCGGCTGGGATCTGCACATCGGTTTGCCCAATGGCGGCAGTCAGATTGGCCAGTGGTTGATCGGCAGTGGGCTGGGTTGCCACTTCAACCGCCAGTTCTTCCGCCGCGCCCCGTCGTTCATGGGGCGCACATTGATCGGCACGGCGCTGACCATGTTGATCGCGACACTGGCGGCGTTGGGATTGAGTGCGCTGACCCATCTGGATCTGCGCTCGCTGACGTTGGGCATGATGCCCGGCGGGATCGCCGAGATGAGCCTGACGGCAGAGACCCTGCAACTGTCGGTGCCGCTGGTGACGGCAATGCAGGTGATGCGGTTGTTGTTTGTGCTGTTTCTGGCGGAACCGCTGTTCAAATACTGGAACCGCCAGCCCTGAGTTTCAGACTACCAACGGCAGGCGCCACTCGATCGGAGCTTCGCCGTTCTGCTCCAGGAATTTATTGGTGCGGCTGAAGTGCCCGCAACCGAGAAAGCCGCGATAGGCCGACAGCGGCGACGGGTGCACCGAGGTCAGCACCAGATGTTTGGTGGCATCGATCAGCTTCTGCTTGCTCTGCGCATGGGCGCCCCAGAGCATGAACACCAGATGCGGTTGTTTCTGGCTGACCACTTCAATGATCCGATCCGTGAAGAACTGCCAGCCCTTGTCCTTATGCGCATTGGCGTTGGCGCGTTCGACGGTCATGGTGGTGTTGAGCATCAACACGCCCTGATCGGCCCAGCTCTGCAGATAGCCGTGATTAGGGATGTCGATGTTCAGGTCGCGCTTCAACTCTTTATAGATGTTGACCAGCGATGGCGGCGCCGGCACGCCCGGTTGCACCGAGAAGCACAAGCCGTGGGCCTGGCCCGGGCCGTGGTATGGGTCCTGGCCGAGGATGACCACTTTTACCTTGTCCAGCGGCGTCGAGTTCAGCGCGTTGAAGATCATCGGGCCCGGCGGATAGATTTCCTTGCCGGCCGCCCGCTCCTGCTGCAGAAAAGTGCGCAACTCTGCCATGTAGGGCTGGTCGAATTCGGCACGCAGTGCCTCCTTCCAGCTCGGTTCGAGTTTGATACGGTCGTCAGCAGTCATGGTCATACCCGGCAAAAACAATGGGGCGAACCCTAGGAAAGCCGACCACGCTTGTCAATTGATCTGACGCAGATCCGGCACTTTCCCACACAGCGATCATACTGATCGTTCAAATTCCCGATCGAGGTCACGATGAATCTGCACTTCGAAGAACTCACCGGCACCGACGGCGCGCGCATCGGCGTGGCCACGCTGGATGCCGAAAAGTCGCTCAATGCGCTGTCCCTGCCGATGATCCACGCCCTGAGTGACAGACTGAACGCCTGGGCCAAGGATCCGCAAATCGTCTGCGTGCTACTGCGCGGCAACGGCGCCAAGGCCTTCTGCGCTGGCGGCGAAGTGCGCAGCCTGGTGGAAGCCTGTCGCGCCCATCCCGGCGAGGTGCCGCCGCTGGCCGCCCAGTTTTTCAACGCTGAATACCACCTGGACTACAGCCTGCACACCTATCCGAAACCGTTGATCTGCTGGGGACACGGATATGTGCTGGGCGGTGGCATGGGCCTCTTGCAAGGCGCGAGCATCCGGATCGTCACGCCGAGCAGTCGTCTGGCGATGCCGGAAATCAGCATCGGCCTGTACCCGGATGTCGGCGCCAGTTGGTTCCTCTCGCGGCTGCCGGGCAAGCTCGGTTTGTTCCTTGGCTTGACCGGCGCGCACATGAACGGTCGCGATGCGATTGATCTGGACCTGGCCGACCGCTTCCTGCTCGACGAACAGCAGCAGGAATTGATCGACGGCTTGTTGCAGTTGAACTGGCAGGAACAGACCGCCATGCAGCTCAACAGCCTGCTCAAGGCACTGCAGCAGGAAGCCGTGGCGCAGATGCCTGAGGCGCAATGGCTGCCGCGTCGGCAGCAGATCGATGAATGGCTGGATGTCAGCGACGTGATCTGCGCCTGGAAAGCCATCAGCCTGCATCGCGACAGCAGCGACCCGTTGATTGCCCGTGCCGCGAAAACCATGAGCGAAGGTTCGCCGCTTACCGCGCATCTGGTCTGGGAACAGATCATCCGCGCCCGCCACATGTCGCTGGCCGAAGTCTTTCAGATGGAATACACCCTGAGCCTCAATTGCTGCCGGCATCCGGAATTCAGCGAAGGGGTCCGGGCGCGGCTGATCGACAAGGATCAAAAACCGCACTGGCACTGGCCGGACATCGCCCGGGTGCCGGACGCGGTGGTCGAGGCGCACTTTCACAAGGTCTGGGAGGGGCGGCATCCGTTGGCGGATCTGTCGCAATACTAAAACCGATCATTGCCCGCGATGGCAGTCTCTTGAGCTCTGTCGCGGGAAGTTTGAGCCAGTTGCAAAACTATCTGCGATCAAACATTCAACTCGTAAAACGCGATTATTTCCTTCATTGCCCGCAACGCCTCTTCATCATTTCTCGGCAAGATATCCTCTACGTCCCGCAACGGAGGTAGAGGGTGCAAAAGCTCAGCGAGTTGATTCGCCGTGTAATTTTCAACAGCTCCCTCTTCTCCTTGAACGCTGATGAAGCTGATAGCGGCATCGCCTCCTGAAAAGTGTTCGGAGACACGAATCTTTGGCGACATGCCATAACTGACTACGATGACGAGATCATCCCGTTCACGGTGGAACTTTAGATGGTCAATGGACAGTCCGACTTCTGAAAAGTCTATACCGTCAGTTCCGCCACCGGCATTGACTACCAGATCTCGTCCGAGACCATCATATTTATACACATCATTACCCCCGCCACCGGACAAAGTGTCATTGCCCTGCCCACCGTAAAGCACATCATCGCCAGAGCCACCGCAAAGCAGATCATCGCCTTGCATCCCTCTTATTTCACCAGCGCCTCTGAGGGTGTCATTACCGCGACCGCCCACGAGGGGGAGAAAACGGTTGTCTCGAAAGGACTTAACCTGAGTAGCGTCCTGAACGTTGATGCCGTGATGATAAGTATCGGGAGCGATGCCTAATCGGCTAACGAGATCTTTAAAACTGATGCTCGACCCGTCAGAAAACCTCACCCGTTCAATACCGGAACCACCGATGTCATCCGGATTGGGCAAAACGATTCGTACTTTTTGAGTTCCGCCCCATTCGATATCGAGTGTGGTGTACAACATCTGGGCCCGAGGCGGTTGACGATGAGCGCTACGTGGTGGGGCGGGTGAGAGTTCGATATTTACCGTCTCAACCAACACAGCGCCCCAGGTTAGCTTCAACTTATCTGGTTTCGCCTCTTCCGGAAGAACGACGGTATCAATATCAAGCGCACCAAACTCTTCACTCCACCCGGAAGCGCCAACCTCAGGACTCGAAAAAACAGGGTTAAGCACGTCCGCAATAATGGTGGTTGCACCATCCTGCGCTTGAACTATGTAAGTGTCGGGGCCGTTTTCACCGTAAAGCCAATCTTCTCCCGATCCACTGATCAAATAATCGGCCCCCGCGGAGCCGAGCAGTGTGTCGTTGCCTGCGCCAGCTGATAAAAATGCGCCTGGGATCCTGTCGTTCACCCCGCCGTAATCAAGCACTGAACCAGCATGGGTAACCACCAAGTCATCTCCTGCACCGCCATGAAAGAGATTTCCCACTTCGAGATTTACCCTGCCGCCAGCGTCATTACCATGAACAACTTTATGCTTGATCGTTTGGGTAGTAGAGCCCCAGCGAAACGCTTTACGAACAGTTTCATGATTTTCAAAACTGCCAGCGGGATACACATACCAACCCTTAATGGCGCCCGAGTGGTCTATATCTTCGACTACAGCATCTCCCACGTTGAACGAGAACCCCGAATAACTGGAGCCAGATGGGTAATATTTTGGCTTTTGTTTCGGTAATTGCGCAGTTTCAGCTTTTACAAACTTGAACGTGGTTTTCGTTGCAGAAATTGACTGCCTTTCAGTCACCACGGCGTCAGCGGCAATCGCTCCCATCCACTCAGGTGTCTTGGAAAAGACCCCGGCTTCAACGTCCTCATGGATCAATTCGGCGCTGATGGCATAACCACTTTCGTCGGTAGCAATATGACTTCTAACCCAAACACCCTGATCGTTCAGTGCAAATCCTGATGCCTGCCTGTCCGCTGAGCGCTTTGCTTTCAGTTCCGAAAGAAAAAGGCTATCCCAGTCGATGTGACGACTGGTTTCACTACCTTCCCTCTCAGTAGAAGCGGCTAAGTCATCGGGCAGTGTCTGGACGACTGCTTCGCTCTCAATGTCCTGCATTTTTCCGGCATCGGGCACCGTAGCAATTGTCGCGGACGGATCTCTTACATCTACCGGTTGCACCGTTAATTTGATTACATCCTGGAAATTCAGGATCACGCCATCGTTGAACCTGAACGTCGAACCTGCCCATTTCTCATGGTGACGAATCAGAAGCGCGTCACCAATACCATTCGACAGCCGCAACGCCGTGCCCGCATCAAGATTAACGATCTTGGCTTGCAAGTTCTCCGCAGAAAATCCATCGCCAAAACTTACGACGTTGTTGCCACCTGTATCAGTAACAACATCCAGTCCATCGCCCACTCCGAAGTAGAAAACATCGTTGCCCTGCATCCCTTCCAGATAATCGTTGCCGGCGCCACCCTCAAACACGTTATCGCCAGGGCCGCCGCGCAAATAATCGACTCCCTCCCCGCCAACCAGCGTGTCGTTTCCGCCACCGCCCAGCAAAGTGTCGTTGCCTGAACCGCCATCAAGATAATCAGCGCCATGTTCTGCTTCGGATGTTTGCTCGTAGTCCCCCATCAAAAAGTCATCATCGGCACCGCCCAAAAGCGTATCGGCGCCCAAACCTCCCCAGAGCGTATCGTTTCCTGAATTACCTTGAATGTGGTCATCGTTGGTTCCGCCCGCTTTCAAGTTGGGCTCATCGCCATCCAGAGCGTCGGCGCCTGTCCCGCCTATCAGAGTGTCCGAACCACCCAAGCCACGGAGTGTGTCGTCACCCGCACCGCCATCGAGATAATCATCACCGTGGTAACGAATTGGGTGCTCATGGTAATCACCAACCAATTCGTCGTTACCGCTGCCACCGAAAAGTAAGTCATCCGCACCTCCGCCCCAGAGGGTATCGTCCCCCGCGCCGCCATCCAGAAAATCAATCCCGAAAAAATGCGCCGCATCACCCGAAATTCCTTGCAGTACGCTGTCATCTCCGTTCAGAACATCATTGCCAGCGCCACCGTACAGCACGTCGTTACCACCGTTGCCGGCTAGAGCGTCATCGCCATCGCCGCCCTGCAAAAAATCGTTGCCATGGTGGCTGCCGTGGAGACCGCCACCCCAATCGAGGTTGTCTCCAAACAATGTGTCATCGCCACTCCCGCCAGCCAGCGTGTCATTACCTCCCTCCCCGGCCAACGTGTCGTCTTCACTTCCGCCGTCAAGCAGATCATCTCCCCAGCCTCCATTGATAAAGTCCCGGCCCCCTTGGCCATAGAGAACGTCATTGCCCCCCTCCAAGGGTTGGTTCAAAGAGGAGTTCTCGAAGACGGTACGAAAGCTAGTGACTCCACCGGGGATTTGAACGTTGATTTGCTTGTATTCCCAATTTTGCTCATGTGCGCCCGTTGCTTCATCACCGGATAAATTGTCATCACCAGCTCCCCCGACCAAGGTATCTCGACCGATCCCGCCGAGCAGCACGTCTCGCGAGGCAGTGCCGACAAGCAGGTCATCACCCTGCCCACCATCCAGCCAGTCGCCACGGCTGGCCTTTCCCTTTGTTGCATCGGCAAAGGCATTTTCCAGCGTCGACTGCTTGTCACCGAATAAACGGTCATTGCCGTACTTGCCGAACAATCGATCAGACCCGCCAAGACCAACGATGAGGTCATCCTTCGGTGATCCATAAAGCAGGTCGGCTTTGTTCCTCTGCTTAACATTGGGCAAATGCACGGCGTTGCCCAACTCATCGTAAGAAGGCTGATCTCCGCGAACATTTGGGTCGTTATCTTTAACTTTCCAGTCGCCTTGAAGGACCAGGTCGGGGACGGAGAGGGTCTGGCTTTGGTAATCAGGAAGATCAATGCCGAGCATCCCTGGCTTGAAATTCTTTACGACGATGAGATCACTCAGTCCGTATTTAATGTTCAGCGTGTTTTCAGCCAGATCTTCAATGAGCGTCAAGCTGATGGCTCGATCTTCCGTAAGCCAGATATTGCTGAGCGGAGCACTGCGTTCGAGAGGTGGGATCGGAAGTCCATTTATCAGCAACGCGCCCCCAACGTCCGCATCAAAAATTTCGTCGACTCCATCTCCGCTGGAGAACTCGTATCGATCGTTACCCGGCCCGCCAGTGAGAGAGTCGTTACCCTTACCACCCACCAAAACATCATCACCAACCATCCCGTGCAACGCGTCATTCCCATCGCCTCCACTCAAAAAGTCGTTACCGCGAGCCCCCTGGATAAAATCATTACCGGAAAGTCCGCTGATTGAATCGTTGCCGCCACCGCCGTAAAGATGATCGGTATTCGTTCCGCCACCAAATGATCGTCCGCCGTCATCACCAAACATGACCAGAGGGTTTGAGACGCCTGTGGTCATCGGGGCCTGTCTGCCTGAAGCCAAATCCGAATAGGAAAAGGTCTGGACAGTGTTTCGACCGAACGATCCATTGGTTCGGGAAATCAGCCGGGCCAGCATTTCAGAACGATCGGCAAGCCACTGCTCAGTGATGAAACCCTCCCCCGTTTCGGGATCGTAAAGCTCCAGTTCGCGTCCGGAGAAACCGTCGGCCCGCTCAATCACTATTTCGCTTAGTTGCTTGAGGGAATTGCGTAATGCGGCGCCGATTGGCGTTGCCTGACTGGCCAACGTTGCCCAGTCCTTGGCACTGCCATACTCGCCAATGGTTCTGGTAACGATGCTTTGCGATTGAGACGGAGAAAGTGCGGAGAAAAATGTGTAGGCATTGGAGGCGAAGGTTTCGTCGGTGGTAGGCGTGGCGGCCGAGTTTCCGTCGTAGGTTCGCCTGAGCATGTCAAAGAAATCATTCAGGTTATATCGCAATATCAGGCTGACAATAGGTGAGATGGGCGTACCTTTCACCACATGCTGAATCAGCGGATTGATGCTGCCACTGGCAAGAGCGATGTTTATCTGTTCGGGCAGGACTGAAAACAGGCTTTCAACCATATTCGACCCGAAGTTTTTAATCACTGCCTGCAATGCAACACTGTATGAGTCCACGGAAAACAGAATATTCTTTAGGTCATCGAGCCTATTGAACTTGGCGAGGTCATGATTACCTTTGATGTGGGAATCCGGATCACCGGCGGAGATCAATCGCCAGGTTTCATAGGGTCTTTCTCCACCCAGCAGGCTAAAGCCGATTGTTCCAGACCATCCCGCATTACGACTGGTAGCTGTATCAATGTCACCAACATCTTCACGAAATAATACTTTACCAATAGCGCTCGCATCGATTGCTGCAATTTGGCTTATGGAGGGCACAGCCCATGGCGCCAAATCATGTTCAACGGACCCTTTTATCAGCGCGTTCATGAAATTGACAGCCACCTGATTAGATGACTCTTGCATCTTGAAATCGCTAAACTTTTTATTTAGCCTCAACTCCCCCTGCCGCAGGGTGTAGGCTCGGATCAACGTAGAGTAAGCGCCCACCCCGCCATTCGCATCAATTGCTACATCGAGCCAGAGTTTGGCATTTTTAAAAATGCCCATTACGTTCTCATCGAACGCAGAACAATCTAAAAACTTTTCACCCAAAATATTTGACAATGCGCGGTAAAGTACAGCACAGTTTCGCCCCTCTACCGCCACAGCACGATACTCTTGCCGCTCGACATTGAATTCCATCCCATCACAAACATTTGCAGCCTGCAAAATTGCCGTCTTTTCCAAATCGCTGAATATATAAGTCACATTTACTTCCCTGTAATAATTGAACGTGAAAGATAGTCACTAACAGACTTAAGCGCTTCAGGAGCACCCCGTAATCCTTCTGTACCCAAATGTATACGGCCATCCCCACCTGCAAAGTCAAAACTATGCAACTCGACCGTACAGTACGCACGCAAACTGCCAAACTCCAAATTCTCCAACTGTTCCTTATTCATTTTCAGAAGATATGCTTTACTCAAACCACTGGCCGAAGCTTTAGATTCTGGCGAATTTAAACCATCACAATTTATCGTCCGTGGTGTTCCATCACGCCGGCGCCAGTCGTGCATAACAAACGTTCGAACAGAGAATTCATTTTTGATACTGGGTGGTGATGCGGTAAGCCAAAGTTCCAGGCCTGGGTAGTTCTTCAGCTTTACAACCAGCTCATCCGGCCAATCCCCATGCCGTCCGCCCATATTGTGCGGTTCCGTGGTATCCCTTCTGGTGTAAAGCCTGGCGGTAACGTGGTAATGCGTCCAGCTGGTGGGTGGTTCTACCCCAAGAGTTTCATATACAGGAACCAGTTCTTTTCCCGTCCACCAGAATGACCCATCAAGAAGATCGGCAATACAGGAACCGTCGCTCCTTAATGTCGATCCAAAATAGAACCCGGGAATCCTTGTACGATCCAGCAGGCTGCCGCCAAGTATCGGGACCTGCTCCATACCCGCCAGCTTCCTGCTGCATTCCCCTTGTTTCTTCTGATAAATCTCCCGCGCCTCTGCGGCCTCCTCCCATCGGATACAGAAATCAACGACCCAATAACAGATCGCTAGTAACACTCCATATTTAATCCCCCTTCTGCACTGGCGAAAAACTTCCTTGCGAGACATCTTAAGCATTTCAAATCTCCATTTTAAAATGACCAATCACATCACTCGAAACAACTCACCTCATCAACTCCTTAAACACTTCAAAGTAACCGCTTACTCCTTTAACCACATCGAATTCGCTTGCCTTCAACCTCGCCGCATCCTTCATAGACTCAAAACCACCGAAAGACTTTAAAACCCTGCACACTGCCGTGGCGATTTCCTCAGCGTCAAAAAAGCCCACAAGTATCCCGTTAAATCCATCTTCGATAACTTCCTGCACGGGAGCGGTATTTGAACCTACGACAACACAGCCAGATGCCATTGCTTCCAACAGAGACCAGGACAAAACAAATGGATATGTCAAATACACGTGAGCTTTTGAAAGACTCAGAACCGATCTGTATGTTTGATAAGGCAACTTCCCAACAAAGTGAACATTGGAAATATCAATATCCACCTCCGCGACCATCTTGCTTCGCCAGTTGGGGTATCCAATGGGCATCCGCCCATAACTGACATCATCCCCACCCACTACAATGACCTGCTCGCTCGGGCACTTTTCCTGAATATAGGGAATGGATCTCATAAAACTATGAAAGCCTCGGTACGGCTCGAGGTTTCTGGCGACATAAGTCACGATAGGCTGACCTGTTCTTAACACGCGACCACTCGGCAGAGTTACAGATTCGACCTTTTCCGACTCTGCAAATTGAACAACCCCTTCATGAATGACGCGAATTTTAGACTGATATACTTTCGGAAAAAGACCGCGCTGCCATTGTGTAGGTGCAATCCCGACATCACACTGCTCGACATTCACAAGATGCATCGAATTCAAGACTCTAAGCCTTGAAGACGCATCCATCGCACAGGGAAATTCAGGATCGAAACCAGAGTCTGCCTCACGCGCTCGGTAATAGTACTCACAGAAATGAACTAGCGGCACATCGGGGTAAACATCTTTGACGAATAGCGTTTCACCCCACCCAGGATGGGCAAGAACTACATCAGGCCGAAAGCCTGCCTGGCTGAGTCTCTTCAATATTCGTTGAACTTGTTGCCCGTCCGAAACAGCCTCTTCATATCTGTACAAATAGTTATGAACGCCATTAATCATCTTCCTTGATGGTCGATATCGAAATAACTTTACCCCGGCAATACCTGGCGCTGTATCGCGCCCAATTGCAATGACGCCCAGACGCCTGCGCAATGCGTCCAACGCCACATGACGAAACTGACCGGGAAAATTCTGATGAATGATAAGAAGATTCATATCCGAGCAATATCCCGCGCTTATACACCTCCATGAAATTGAAGTTTTTCAACATCAACATGTGCATACAAACGCTAACAAATGCCCAGAAATAAAACTGTAGGAGGGTTCCGAGAACCCCCTAGGAGATGGTGCGAAACCACACCAACGCAAAAAACAGGCACAAAAAAAGCGGCGCTCAATGCGCCGCTTTTTTGCGGGGGGTTACCAGCGGTTGCCGTGTCGGTTGTAGTCGCCGCGTCCACTGTGACGGTCGTAGTTGCCACGACCCCGGCGGTCATCCCAGCCACTGCGACGGTGGTCGTCCCAGCGTCCGCGATCATGACCGTGCCAGCGACGGTTCTCGTAGTAGCGCGGGGCCGGTTGGTAGTAACGAGGCGCCGAGTAATAGCGTGGAGCCGGTTGGTAATAGCGTGGTGCAGGCTGGTAGTAGCGCGGCGCCGAATAATACGTGCTGCCGCCGGTGTAATAAGTGCCACCGCTGTAATACGAAGGTGCCTGCGATGTGTAGACCTCTGAGCTGTAGTAGCCATCTCCGTAGGAATAAGGGACGCATCCGCCAAGGGAAAAAAGCATCACGGTAAACAGAAGAATTCGGCGATACATGGCGGCCTCCTGGACCGCGGGTAGCCACACCAGCGACGCTGGCAGGCGTCAGTCTTTCATTCGGCGACTGACGGAATATCTGACAGCGATTTCGGCATCCGGTGCGTTTCTGCAACAACTTGAAACAAGTGATTCATGAAACCTTGTTCATGCAGAAACGCCGTCATTCAGCCGCTGATTAGTGGTGCCCACCGTGGTATCCGCCGCCGTGATAACCCCGTCCGTAGCCGCCGCGATAGCCATGGCCGCCGTAGTAATAGCGGGCGCCACCGTAGTAGCGCGGACCGTAATAACCACCGTAGTAATAGGGCGAGTAATAGCCGGGATAGTAATAGGGCGTGGAGTAAACATCGTAGCCGCCGGCGTAGTAGTAACAGCCGGACAGCCCTAGACCGAGCACTGCTCCCAGCAGCACCCGACGTAGCAATTTTGAAATACGCATGGCGGCCTCCTGAAAGACCTGTGACAGCAGTCGGCACAGACCGGCTGACATCAGATTTGACTGGCTGACCGCTACCGAGTGCCCAACCCTCAGGGGCTTCGGATCAGCGGCAGCGGACGCTGCATGACGGTGCAACCGCGCACCAACACAAAGCGCCCACAGGCGTTCGCCATCCGCCGTAACGTCACGAAAGCCCGTAACAGAGCGCCCGACCCGACTTGGCACGCCTCTCGCTTTAGCAAACCCGTGCAGGAGTCATCACAGGTTCGCGGCACCACAATTTGCAATGGCTGACTAGGGTTCCGGCTCGCATCTGCGAGTGGCTGGTCCGAGAGTTGGCGACCTCCAGTTGAGGTTACACGGCGGGACAAAAGCCCGGGAGACAAGCCACCGTTCGCGGTGCCGCGTTGCCTTCCTGTCCGCCCTCGATCAACTGGAGAAGCCACCATGTCCCGACCACGTTTGCCCGCCCTGCTCGCCGCCGCGTTCGCCGCGCTCATCAGCACTCAATCCCCCGCCGCGCAGAAAGACCACTTCAGTGTCTGCTGGACGATCTATGCCGGCTGGATGCCATGGGAATACGCCGGCAGCCAGGGCATCGTCGATAAATGGGCGAAGAAGTACGGGATCAAGATTGATGTCGTGCAACTCAACGATTACGTCGAGTCGATCAACCAGTACACCGCTGGCCAGTTCGACGGCTGCACCATGACCAACATGGATGCCCTCACCATTCCGGCCGCTGGCGGCGTCGACAGCACCGCGCTGATCGTCAGCGATTTCTCCAACGGCAACGACGGCATCGTCCTCAAGGGTGACGGCAAGAAAGTCGCCGACCTGAAAGGCATGGACGTCAACCTGGTCGAACTGTCGGTCTCGCATTACCTGCTGGCCCGCGCGCTGGACTCGGTCGACCTGACCGAGAAAGACCTGAAAGTGGTCAACACCTCCGACGCCGACATTTCCGCCGCCTTCAACACCGAGCAGGTCAACGCCGTCACCACCTGGAACCCGATGCTCTCGGACATCAAAGCCAAACCCGGGGTGACCGAAGTCTTCAACTCCAGCCAGATCCCCGGCGAAATCATGGACATGATGGTGGTCAACAGCACCACCCTCAAAGACAACCCGGCCCTGGGCAAGGCGCTGACCGGCGCGTGGTTCGAAGTGGTCGAGTTGATGAACGCGAAGAACGCGGCGAGCAAAGCCGCGCTGGAGCACATGGCCAAAGCCTCGGGCACCGACCTGGCCGGATTCCAGGCGCAACTGGACACCACCAAACTGTTCGCCACACCGAAAGAAGCCCTGGCGTTCGCCACCAGCAAGCAACTGCCGGAAACCATGCGCAGGGTCGCCGAGTTCTCGTTCCAGCACGGTTTGCTCGGTGAAGGCGCGAAAGACACCAGCGCGGTCGGCATGGCATTCGCCAACGGCGTGACCAGCGGCGACACCGGCAACCTCAAGCTGCGTTTCGATCCGACCTACGTGCAGATGGCCGCTGACGCCAAGCTGTAAGATACGGAGGATTTGGCCATGCGCCTGATCAATCGCCACCCGGATCGCCCGAGTCGCCTGTTGCTGGTGATCCTGCCGTTCGCCCTGGTGCTGTTCGCCTATTTCATGGGCTCGGCCGAGCGCCTGGCGGACAATCCCAACGACAAGCTGCTGCCCAGCGCGGTGCAGATGACCGACGCGGTGAAACGCCTGGCCTTCAACGCCGACAGCCGCACCGGTGAATACCTGCTCTGGCAAGACACCGCGTCGAGCCTGCGACGCCTGGCCATCGGCCTCGGCATCGCCGCACTGGCCGGGTTATGCCTGGGCATGGCCGCCGGCACCCTGCCGCTGTTCGGCGCACCGTTGTCGCCGATGCTGACGGTGCTGTCGATGGTGCCGCCACTGGCCATCCTGCCGATCCTGTTCATCGTCTTCGGCCTCGGCGAACTGTCGAAAGTGATGCTGATCGTGATCGGCATCACCCCGGCTCTGGCCCGAGATCTGGAACAGCGGGCCCGGGACATCCCCGTCGAACTGCTGATCAAGGCGCAGACTCTCGGCGCCTCGACCTGGACATTGATGCTGCGTGTGGTGCTGCCGCAACTGTTGCCGCGTCTGCTGATCTCGCTGCGGCTGATGCTCGGTTCGGCGTGGCTGTTCCTGATCGCCGCCGAAGCCATCGCCTCCACCGACGGTCTGGGCTACCGGATTTTCCTCGTGCGCCGCTACCTGGCGATGGACGTGATCCTGCCGTACGTGGTCTGGATCACCCTGCTCGCCTGGCTGATGGATTGGGGCCTCAAATACCTGACCCGTCGGGCATTCCCTTGGTATGAGGGGGCGGCCAAATGAGCTTCATCACGGTGAAAAACGTCTGGCAGCAATACGCCGACCAAGTGGTGCTCGAAGGCTTGAACCTCAACGTCAACGAGGGCGAGTTCTGCACGCTGGTCGGTGCTTCGGGCTGCGGAAAGTCGACCTTCCTGCGCCTGCTGCTGGGGCAGGAAACTGCCAGTCGCGGCGAAATTCTGCTCGACGGCCAGCCGCTGGCCCGAGAGCCGGATGCCAGCCGTGGCGTGGTGTTCCAGCGTTACTCGGTATTCCCGCATCTGAGCGTGCTGGACAATGTTGCGATCGGCCTGGAATTGCCGCGCGCTCCGCTGCTCGGGCGCTTGTTCGGAAGCGCGAAAAAAGACGCCCGCGAACAGGCCTCGGCGCTGCTGCACAAAGTCGGCCTCGGCCATGCGCTGGACAAGTACCCCGCGCAGCTCTCCGGCGGCATGCAACAGCGGCTGGCGATCGCCCAGGCGCTGATCATGAAACCGCGGGTTTTGCTGCTCGACGAACCGTTCGGCGCGCTCGATCCGGGCATTCGCAAGGACATGCACGCGCTGCTGCTGGCGCTCTGGCGCGAAACGCAACTGACCGTGTTCATGGTCACCCACGACCTGTCCGAAGGTTTCAGCCTCGGCACCCGCCTGCTGGTGTTCGACAAGGTCCGCCTCGACCCGCACGCCCCCGGCGCCTATGGCGCCCGCATCACCTACGACATCCCTTTGAACAGCGACCGCCGCGCCGAACGCGCCGCCGTCGACGCCCTGCCCGCCGCGTTGGCCGGCACGCTTCGTATTGCCTGAGAGGACTGCTCCCATGACTGATTCGACCCAACTGTTTCCACCCTTCGCCGAAGAAACCCTGCCCGGTGGCGGTCACCGTTCCTTCGTCCTTAAACGCGGCCAGTTGCTGCGCCTGACCGACCTGCGCGGCGGTGCCAACGTCAGCCTGACCCTGCTCAACGCCAACGAGAAAACCGAGCGCCTGAACCTGCCCGACAGCCTCAAGTGCCAACACACCGCCAAGCTCACCACCGGCCATTGCCTGTACTCGGACATGGGTCGGGTGCTGGCGGCAATCACCGCCGACACCTGCGGCTGGAGCGACAGCCTCGGCGGTGTGCTGTGCGCTGAAGAGGTCGCGGAAAAATACGGCCAGGGCCGCTATCAGGAACTGCGCAACGGCTTCTTTCGCAACGGCACCGACAACCTGCTGGTAGAACTGGGCAAGTGGGGCCTGGGCCTGTCCGACCTGCTGATGACCCTCAACCTGTTCAGCCGGGTCAACGTCGATGAAGCCGGGCGATTCCATTTCGTCGAAGGCCATTCGAAGGCCGGCGACTACATCGAGCTGTACGCGCCGATGGACACCCTCGTCGTCCTCACTGCCCTGCAACACCCGATGGATCCGTCGCCCGACTACGCGCCAAAACCACTGAAGCTGAGCTGGATGAACGCCGACGCCAGCGTCGCCGAACACTGCCGTACCTCGCGCCCGGAGAACGAGCGCGGCTTTATCAACACCGACCGTTTGTTCGCCTGAGGATCATCGCCATGTCAGTTGCTATCGCCACTTCGCAAAAACAACCCGACGCTGCGGTGTACCGCGCCACCATTCCCGCCGGCGAACCCTGGCTGATGGAGGTCAAGGCCGGCCAGACTCTGCGTATCCTCGATCTTGAGGGCAATCAGGCAGTCGATACGCTGTTCTACAGCCTCGCCAATCCCCGTGAACGCTACGACGTGCAACGCACTTTGCGCCGGCAGAACAGCGTGTACCTGAGCACCGGCAGCGTTTTGTATTCCAACCTTGGCAAACCGATGCTGACCATCATCGCCGACACCTGCGGCCGCCACGACACCCTCGGCGGCGCCTGCGCGCAGGAGAGCAACACCGTGCGCTACGCCCTGGAAAAACGCTACATGCACAGCTGCCGCGATAATTACCTGCGTGCCTGCGTCCACGACGGACGCCTGAGCAAAGGTGACATCGGGCCGAACATCAATTTCTTCATGAACGTGCCCGTCACTGCCGAGGGTGGCCTGACCTTCGAAGACGGGATTTCCGCCCCCGGCAAATACGTCGACCTGCGCGCGGAGATGGACGTGATCGTGCTGATCTCCAACTGCCCGCAATTGAACAACCCGTGCAACGCCTACAACCCGACGCCTGCGGAGCTACTGGTATGGAACTGACATTCGCCCGTCTGCGCCGTTGGGTTTTCGCCCTGTGCCAGGCCCGTTCCGGCCAGTGCCTGAAATCCCCAAAACACCCCTAAACCCTGTGGGAGCTGGCTTGCCAGCGATGGCGTCGGCATAGCCAACATTGATGATGACTGACACACCGCCATCGCGGGCAAGCCCGCTCCCACAAGGTCAATGGTGACTTTCGAAATTGTGATTTTGCCGTCGGGGACGACCCCGGCGCTCATCGAAAAACTGCGGGACGGCCCGCATCCCCTTCAGGGGTTTTGCCATGTTCGAAAAAGTCCTGATTGCCAACCGTGGCGCGATTGCCTGCCGCATTCTGCGCACCTTGCGTGAACTGCACGTCGAAGGCGTTGCGGTGTACTCCGAAGCCGATGCCGCCAGCCTGCACATCCTGCAAGCGGACGAAGCCCACAGCCTCGGTGAAGGCGCAGCGGCCGGCACTTATCTGGCCGTCGAAAAGATCCTCGCCATCGCCAAAGCCACTGGCGCCACAGCGATCCATCCCGGCTACGGCTTCCTCTCGGAAAACGCCGCATTTGCCGAAGCCTGCGCCAACCACGGCGTTGCCTTCATCGGCCCGACTCCGGAACAGCTGCGGGTGTTTGGCCTCAAGCACACCGCCCGCGCCTTGGCCAAACAGCACGGCGTGCCGATGCTCGAAGGCACCGAACTGCTCGACAGCCTCGACGCCGCGCTGACTGCCGGCGCAGAGGTCGGTTATCCGGTGATGCTCAAAAGCACCGCTGGCGGTGGCGGCATCGGCATGCGCGTGTGCCGCAACGCCAGCGAACTGAGCGAGTCGTTCGAAGCGGTGAAGCGCCTTGGCCAGAACAACTTCAGCGACGCCGGAGTGTTCATCGAGAAGTACATCCAGCGTGCGCGGCATCTGGAAGTCCAGGTGTTCGGCGACGGCCAAGGCGCAGTGATCGCCCTCGGCGTGCGCGACTGCTCGGTGCAGCGGCGCAATCAGAAAGTCCTCGAGGAAACCCCGGCGCCGAACCTGCCCGACGGCATGGCCGATGCGCTGTGCGCGGCGGCGATCAAACTGGCCAAAGCGGTGAATTACCGCAGCGCCGGCACCGTCGAATTCGTCTTCGACAGCGATGCGCAGCGCTTCTATTTTCTGGAAGTGAACACCCGGCTGCAGGTCGAACACGGCGTCACCGAACAGGTGTGGGGCGTTGATCTGGTGCGCTGGATGATTGAACTGGCGGCGGGAGATCTGCCGCCGCTGAGCACTTTGTTTGAGGGCCTGAAACCGGACGGCCACGCGATTCAGGCGCGGCTGTACGCGGAGGATCCGGGGCGCGATTTCCAGCCGAGCCCAGGGCTGCTGACCGCTGTGGAGTTTCCTGCGGCCAACGGCATTCAACTGCGCATCGACACCTGGGTCGAGGCCGGTTGCGAGATCCCGCCCTACTTCGATCCGATGATCGCCAAAGTCATCAGCTGGGCGCCGACCCGCGAACAGGCCCGCGCCGATCTGCATCAGGCCCTCGGCGACAGCCTGCTGTACGGCGTGGAAACCAATCGCGACTACCTGCGGCAGATTCTGCTCGATGCGCCGTTTGCCAGCGGCGAGCCGTGGACCCGTTGCCTGGAAGGCCTGGTGTACCGGGCCAACACCTTCGAAGTGCTGAGCGCCGGCACCCAGACCAGCGTCCAGGACTACCCCGGTCGCCTCGGCTACTGGGCGGTGGGCGTGCCACCCTCGGGGCCGATGGACAGCCGCGCGTTGCGTCTGGGCAATCGCTTGCTGGGCAATGACGAAGGCGCAGCGGCACTGGAAATCACCATGAACGGGCCGCTGCTGCGCTTCAATTGCGACGCGGTGGTGGCGGTGACGGGGGCGCCGTTGACGCTGACACTCGACGGCGAAGCGGTGCCGATGAATACCGTGCTGTTGATCGAAGCAGGCAGCCAGTTACATCTCGGCGGTTTGCTCGACGCTGGCGCCCGCAGCTACCTGTGCCTGCGTGGCGGCTTGCAGGTGCCGGATTATCTGGGTAGCAAAAGCACCTTCACCCTCGGTCAGTTCGGCGGTCATGGCGGGCGCGCTCTGCGCGCCGGGGACGTGTTGCACCTGGCCCCACTGAGCGACCGCAGCGTCGGGCAGACCCTGGCCCCGCATCACGTCAGCGAATTGCCCGCCGTGCGCCGGATCCGGGTGATCTACGGCCCCCACGGCGCGCCGGAATATTTCACCGAACACTACATCGATACGTTCTTCGCCACGCACTGGGAAGTGCACTTCAACTCCAGCCGCACCGGCGTGCGCCTGATCGGACCGAAGCCGGAATGGGTGCGCGCCGACGGCGGTGAAGCCGGGCTGCATCCATCGAACATTCACGACAACCCCTATGCCATCGGTGCGGTGGACTTCACCGGCGACATGCCAGTGATTCTCGGTCCGGACGGCCCGAGCCTTGGCGGTTTCGTGTGCCCGGTGACCGTGATCGAAGCGGATCTCTGGCAGCTCGGGCAACTGAAGGCCGGGGATAAGGTGCAGTTTGAACCGGTCGATCTCAAGACTGCCCGCGATCTCGCCCTGAAATGGGATGCCTCCGGGAGCTGGCCTGCCAGCGATGAAGTTGACGCGGTGTCTGCTCGGGCCCCATCGCTGGCAAGCCAGCTCCCACAGGGTCTGGTTTCGCCTGTGGTTCTGGAGTTGGGTCAGGACGACAAGCGGCTGGTCGGGCGTGTGTCCGGCGATACCCATCTGCTGCTGGAAATCGGCGCGCCGGAACTGGATCTGGTCCTGCGCTTTCGCGCCCATGCCCTGATGCAAGCGCTGGAAGGCAAAAACCTGCACGGCGTGATCGACCTGACACCGGGCATTCGTTCGTTGCAGATCCACTACCAGCCCGAACAATTGCCGCTGGCCGATCTGCTCGGCATCGTCGCCGGTGAATGGGATGCGGTGTGCGCCGCCCAGGACTTGCAAGTACCGTCGCGCATCGTCCATCTGCCGCTGTCCTGGGACGATCCGGCCTGCCAGTTGGCGATCGAGAAATACATGACCACCGTACGCAAGGACGCGCCGTGGTGCCCGAGCAACCTGGAGTTCATCCGCCGCATCAACGACCTGCCGAACCTCGACGAGGTGCAACGCACGGTGTTCGACGCGAGCTATCTGGTGATGGGCCTCGGTGATGTCTACCTTGGTGCGCCGGTCGCCACCCCGCTCGACCCGCGCCATCGGCTGGTGACCACCAAGTACAACCCGGCACGCACCTGGACCGCCGAGAACTCGGTGGGCATCGGCGGCGCCTACATGTGCGTCTACGGCATGGAAGGCCCCGGCGGTTACCAGTTTGTCGGGCGCACCTTGCAGATGTGGAACCGCTATCGCGAAGTCGCCGCGTTCGACGGCAAACCGTGGCTGCTGCGGTTTTTCGATCAGATCCGTTTCTACCCGGTCAGCGCCGAAGAACTGCTGCGCATCCGCCGCGACTTTCCTCTCGGCCGCTTCGACCTCGACATCGAACAGAGCCAGCTCAACCTCGCCGACTACCAGGCCTTTCTGCAACGCGAAGCCGAGACCATCGACGCCTTCCGGACGCAGCAACAGGGTGCCTTCCAGGCTGAGCGTGAACGCTGGATCGCCAGTGGCCAGGCGCACTTCGACAGCGAAGAAGCCGTGCCGGACAGCAGCGAAGACACACCGCTGACCAGCGGCCAGCAGAGTATCGATAGCCACATTGCCGGCAACCTCTGGCAGGTGCAGGTCGAGGTCGGCAGCCGCGTGGCGGCCGGTGATGTGCTGGTGATTCTGGAGTCGATGAAGATGGAAATCCCCGTGCTCGCGCCCATGGCCGGGGTGGTGCAGGACATTCGCGTGCAGCCGGGATCGGCGGTGCGTGCCGGACAACGGGTCGTGGTGCTGGAACTCGACTGAAACCATTTGCCAAAGGATCAACCCATGAATCTGCAACTCGATGCCCTGCGCCAGGCCTACCGCAATGGCGACACCACACCGCGGCAACTGCTGCTGGCGCTGCGGGACAAGGCGGCGGCGCTGAACCCGGACTACCACCTGTTCATCCACTTGCTCAGCGTCGAAGAATTGGAACCGTATCTGGCCGCCCTCGACGGTCGCGACCTCGACAGCCTGCCGTTGTATGGCGTGCCGTTCGCGATCAAGGACAACATCGACCTCGCCGGCATTCCCACCACCGCCGCGTGCCCGGCGTTCGCCTATGTGCCGGAGCGTTCGGCGACCATCGTCGAGCAACTGCTGGCGCTGGGGGCGATCCCGCTGGGCAAGACCAACCTCGACCAGTTCGCCACCGGCCTCAACGGCAGCCGTTCGCCTTACGGCGCCTGCCCGAACAGCGTGTTGGCGGAATATCCGTCCGGCGGCTCCAGCGCCGGTTCGTCGCTGGCGGTGGCGCTCGGCGTTGCCAGTTTTGCCCTCGGCACCGACACCGCCGGCTCCGGCCGGGTGCCGGCGGCGCTGAACAACCTGGTGGGTCTGAAAGCCAGCAAAGGCCTGATCTCCACCGCCGGCGTGCTGCCGGCCTGTCGCACGCTCGATTGCGTCACCACGTTCACCGCAACGGCGCGGGAAGCCAGTCAGCTACTGGCACTGACCGCGCGCCTCGATCCACGGGACGAATACAGCCGCAGCAATCCGTTATGGAACGACGGCTCCGCGTTCGGTGTGCCACGGCCGTTTCGCTTCGGTGTACCGCGTGCGCAAGACCTGGAATTTTTCGGCTGTGAGGAAGGCCCGCTGCTGTTCGGCGACGCCATCGACCGTCTGAAAGCTCTGGGCGGTGAAGCGGTCGAGCTGGACTTGTCGCCGTTCCTCGAAGCGGCGCGGTTACTTTATGAAGGGCCCTGGGTGGCCGAGCGCTACAGCGTGGCCGGCGAGTTGATGGAAGAAAATCCCGAAGCAGTGCTGCCGGTGATCCGCGCGGTGCTGGCCAAAGCACCGGCCGTCAGCGGCGTGCAGACGTTCCGCGCGCAATACCGACTGCAAGCGCTGAAAGCCGTTTGCGATAAAGCGCTGGAAGGACTCGACTGCGTGCTCACGCCCACTATCGGTCGTCCGGTGACGCTGGCGGAACTCGACGCCGAACCGGTGCGGCGCAATTCCGAACTGGGCTACTACACCAACTTCATGAACCTGCTCGATTACGCCGCCGTCGCCGTGCCCAGCGGTTTCATGGCCAACGGGCTGCCGTGGGGTGTGACGCTGTTTGGCCGGGCGTTTACCGATCAGTATCTGCTGGGTGTTGCCGATGCCTTGCAACGCCAGCATGATCTCGCGCTGCCGACGCCGAACAACCCGGCGCGCCATGACCGTGCACGACTGGTGGTCTGCGGTGCGCACCTGGACGGTCTGGCCCTGAACTGGCAACTGCGCCAGCGCGGCGCACGCCTGATCGAGGCCACCTACAGCTCGAAGGACTACAAACTCTATGCCCTGGCCGGCGGCCCTCCGTTGCGTCCGGGGATGCTGCGCTTGGCCGAAGGTGGCGTGGCCATCGAGGTGGAAGTCTGGGAATTGCCGAGCCGTGAGCTGGGCTCGTTCCTGACCGGCATCCCGGCACCGCTGGGACTGGGCAAGGTGCAACTGGCGGACGGCCGCTGGGAGAGCGGATTCATCTGCGAACCCTACGGCCTGGAAGGTGCAACCGACATCAGCCATTTGGGTGGGTGGCGAGCATATCTGCAAACCGGAAACTGATCCGAACACCGCCCCCTCTCGTTCCGGGAGGGGGCTGGATGAGTGAGCCATTCTCCAGACACCCCTGCCCGGCTGATCCCCCCGCATTTCAGGCACAAATCCCGCAGTCTTTTCCCCGCCGTGCCACTAGAATGCTGCCCATCGGGTCACTGTCAACGGAATTGCCAATGCCGCTCAGATCTGCGTTTCACTCCCAACGTTCGCTGGTCCTGACCCTGGTCGCCCTGCTCGGCGCAGGTTTCCTTGCTACTTCGCTGCTCAGCTACTACGCCTCGCGGGCGTCGATCCGCGACAACATCGTCAACACCGAACTGCCGCTGACATCCGACACGGTGTACTCGGAAATCCAGAAAGACCTTGTCAGACCGATCCTGATTTCCTCGATGATGTCCCGCGACACCTTCATGCGTGACTGGGTGGTGAACGGCGAGAAAGACAGCGACCAGATGACCCGCTACCTCGACGAGGTCATGACCCACTACGGCGCCTACACCGCGTTTTTCGTCTCCAATACCACCCACACCTACTACCACGCCAAGGGCGTGCTCAAGCAGGTGAAGATCGACGAGCCACGCGACGCCTGGTACTTCCGCGTGCGCGACATGAAGGATCCGTACGAGATCAACGTCGACCCGGACCTGGCCAACAAAGACAACATGACCTTCTTCATCAACTACAAGGTCTACGACTACAACGAACGCTTCATCGGCGCCGCCGGCGTAGGGCTGACGGTGGACGCGGTAATCAAGCTGATCGACAAGTACCAGCAGCGCTATCAACGCAGTGTGTACTTCGTCGACACCTTCGGCCGACTGGTGCTGACCGGCGCCGAGGGCGGGCCGGAAGGTGCGCGGGTCGGGAAAAGCCTGACCGACCTCGACAGCATGAAAAGCCTGGTCAGCCAATTGCCCAAACCCCACAGCGGCAGCTATGAATATTCCACCCACGGCCAGGGGCATTTCCTCAACGTGCGGTTTATTCCGGAGTTGAACTGGTACCTGTTCGTCGACAAACGCGAAGACGGCGCGCTGAGCGAAATCCGCCAGTCGCTGTACCTCAACCTGCTGATCTGCCTGCTGGTGACGTTGATCGTGCTGGCCCTGGTCAACCGCTTGATCCGCCGCTATCAGGAAAAGATCCACGCCCAGGCCACCCTTGACAGCCTCACCGAACTGCCCAACCGCCGCGGCTTCGACCTGCTCGCCGTGCAAGCGCTGCACGAAGCGCACCGTGAGCCGAAACCGCTGACCGCGCTGCTGCTGGATCTGGACCACTTCAAGGCTTTGAACGACACCTACGGGCACATGGCCGGCGATCAGGTGCTGATCGGGTTCGCCCGGGACCTGCAAAGTTGTCTGCGGCATTCCGATATCGTCTGCCGTTGGGGCGGTGAGGAATTTATCGTGCTGCTGAAGGACACCGACGGCGAAACCGGTCAGAAGATTGCCGAGAAGATCCGCCAGCACGTCGAACAGCATGAATATGCGTACAACGGTCACACCCTGAATCTGACCGTCAGCATCGGCGCCACCACCCTGCAACCGGATGACACCTTGCACAGTCTGCTGTCCCGGGCCGATCATGCAATGTACCGGGCCAAACAGACCGGCCGTAACCGCACCTGCGTGGAAATGCCTCACTCGACCTATGCCTGACGCCAAGAACATACCTGACCTCTGCCCGGCCTGCGGCGCCCGCAACGACTGCACCCTGGCCGACCCGCGCACCGCCGACCGTGCCTGCTGGTGCTACGGCGTTTCCATCGATCCGGCAGTGCTCGAAGCCCTGCCGCCGGAACTGCGCGACAAGTCCTGCCTGTGCCCGCGCTGCGCCCAGGTCGAGGCGCAACTGCAAGCGGCCAGGCCGTCGATCCCGTAAGATGCGCGCCCCGCTTCCTGCCGATTGCTGATCATGCGTGTCGACCGTTTCCTGAGTAACCTGCCCCGCTACAACCGCAAGCAGGTTCGCCTGTTGCTGGTGGAAAAGCGCGTGCGCATTGACGGAAAAGTCGTCAGCGATCCCCACAGCGAAGTCCTTGAGTTCAGCCGCGTGGAGGTCGACGACGAAGTGCTGCAACCCGGCAAACCGGCGCGCTACTTCATGCTGTACAAACCGCAGGGCTGCGTCAGCGCCACCCGCGATCCCGAGCATCCGACCGTACTCGACCTGATCCACGAGCCAGACAAAGACGACCTGCACATCGCCGGGCGGCTGGATTTCAACACCACCGGGCTGATGCTGATCACCAACGACGGCAGCTGGTCGCGGCGCCTGACCCAGCCGCAGACCAAACTGCCGAAGGTCTATTACGTCGAGACCGAACAGGAGATCGGCCCGGAATATGCGATCAAGTTCGCCGAGGGGATCTACTTCGCCTTCGAAGACCTGACCACCCAACCGGCGCAGCTGCAAGTGCTCGGTCCGCGAACTGCGCGGTTGAGCATCGTCGAAGGTCGTTACCATCAGGTGAAGCGCATGTTCGGCCACTTCAACAACAAAGTGCTGCGCCTGCACCGCGAATCCATGGGCCCGCTGCCGCTCGATCACGCGCTAAAACCGGGCGAGTACCGCGCTTTGCGCACCGAAGAGATTCATTTGTTCTAAGCAGCCGACCGCTCAGCAGAAGTTGTCGAACAATTTACCAACGGCACTTGCGCGATCCGGATCCCCCTGCTTGAATCAGGTCGTCGGCCAAATTGTGACCGATGAGTCACACATAACATCCAAGAAACTTTTTGTCGGTAGACAGCCCATCAGGGCTGCGCCTCAGCCGGCAGACTGCCCGCCAATAACAACACCCGTCGACCTGCCGTTCCGGATCGACATGGGCCACAAAATTCCAGGCATATGCCTACCTGTCACAAAGCTCGTGCAATCTCATTTGCGCGCATACCCGCTTGCTTGCCAGGAGTCTTATGACATGAGGCCAGAAATCGCTGTGCTGGATATACAGGGTCAGTATCGGGTTTACACGGAGTTCTATCGCGCAGACGCCGCAGAAAAGACCATCATCCTGGTCAACGGCTCGATGGCCACGACTGCGTCGTTTGCACAAACCGTGAAAAATCTGCACCCGCAATTCAACGTGGTCTGCTACGACCAGCCCTACGCGGGCAAGTCGAAAGTCCACAACCGCCACGAGAAACATCTGACGAAAGAAGTCGAAGGTCTGATCCTGCTGGAGCTGATCGATCACTTCGCCGCCGAGCACGTTTTGTCGTTCTCCTGGGGTGGCGCCGCGACCATGGTCGCCCTCGCGCATCAGCCTCGGCGCATTGAAAAAGCCGTGATCAGCTCGTTCTCGCCAGTAATCAACGCGCACATGCTTGATTACCTCGAACGCGGCGTCGAATGCCTCGGCAAACGCGACGGCGACCGAGTCGGGCACCTCGTCAACGACACCATCGGCAAACACCTGCCGTCACTGTTCAAGCGCTTCAACTATCGCCACGTCAGCAGCCTGGCCGAGCACGAATACGGGCAGATGCATTTCCACATCAACGACGTGCTGCACAGCGACCGTCAGTGCTATTTGAACGCGGCGAAGAAAATCAACGTACCGGTGCTGTTCCTGAACGGCGAATGGGACGAATACACCGCCGCCGAAGACGCCCGACTGTTCGGCAACCATGTCGCACAGAGCACCTTCACTACCCTGCAGGCCACCGGGCACTTCCTCGACATGGAACACAAATCCGCCTGCCGGGACAGCCAGAACGCCCTGCTCGGTTTCCTGAAACCGGCGCAACAGGCCAGCCGAACGCGTTACCCGTTTGTCCAGGATCACCATGCATTGGCCATTTGAAACAGTGTCGTCGCGAGCAAGCCTGCGAGGCTGAGATTCAGCCGTCCTCCAGCCCGCAGCGCTTGCCCGCGATTGACCGACTTCGGCTCTGTTTCAAGACTTTCCGTAGTTCGCGTGCAAAGAAAACTTCAAATCCGTGGCCGAGTCTGGTACAAAGTCAGCCGCTCTGAGCGGGTGTCGTATAATGGCATTACTCCAGCTTCCCAAGCTGATAACGAGGGTTCGATTCCCTTCACCCGCTCCAATCGAATTTATGTCCTGCGTCGTGGTTTGACGGGGGATGCGCAAACAGAAAAAACCGGCCTTGATGGCCGGTTTTTTTGTGTCCGGGATTTGGTACCGAGCAGCCAGCTTTGAACCATTCAGAAACAACACGTTGATTGAATTCCCTCCGTCTGCGCTTACGCTCCTGACAGTCAGTCACTCATGTCGTGAGCGCTCGTTATCGAAGCGTTCGGCCTCAAGGGAGAGATTCGGGGAGAGATCCGCATGCCTCCCCGGCTGCGTCTCGTCCGGAGACGATCAAGGGTATGAGATTGAAATGGTTTCGATGGAGTGCTCAACGTAAAGCCAGGCTGGAGCGGTTTGACCATCAAAAATTTAATTCTGCATTATTGTGGCTTATAAACATAAATTGCAGTTAACTCATATCAGAATGGAGTTAACTGAATTGACGCATGAAGGTTAACTCTATAATTTTGGGTATTAACCGACCTTTATGCGATATAAGGCACACCATGCTGGAATTAAGCTTCAGCAAACCAAGCGAGATCGTCAAACGGCTCTGCCAACGCCTGCGCACAGAGCGGATAGCCCTGCAGATGACACAAGCCGATGTGGCTGCTCGCGCCGGTGTCGGCACCAATACGGTGGCCAACCTTGAAGCCGGGCGGAATGTCAGTTTCGAAACCGTAGTCCGAGTGGCCATGGTTGTGGGGCGCGTCCAGGAAATCGAAGACCTGTTCTTGCCAAAACTGGACAGCCTGGACGACATCCTTCGTTACGAAGACAGCTCCAGGCGTCAGCGCATAAAAAGGAAATCAGGAAATGCTTGAACGAGTGGACGTCTACTACGACGGCTGGGGTGAACACTGGCGGTGGGGCACGCTCGTTTCCACGACGGCTATCACCGGTCGCCCATTGATCGTGTTCGAGTACAGCGACGAGGCAAAGAGTAGAGGCCTGGAATTGTCGGCGTACAGACTTCCATTGGAAGGCCCCAAGTTAAGGCGTGACTTTCCGCTCCATCAACTGGGTTTGCCTGGACCGGTCTACGATGCACTGCCGGATGGGTGGGGCATGCTTCTGATGGATCGCTTGTTCAAGCGACGCGGCCTTAACTCTGCACGCATCGGCCCGCTCGAGCGCCTCGCTTACATCGGCAACAATGCCATGGGCGCAATGTCATTCGAGCCGGTGGCACCCGAGGCGCTGGAGCCGCAAGTTGAGGTCTCCATTGATCTGCTGGCTGCCGAGGTGCAGGAAGTCCTCAAGGGTGAGGGTGGCGAGTTCTTGCAACAGCTGTTGCTGGTGGGTGGATCTCCGCAGGGTGCCAGACCAAAAGCCTTGGTCTATCGCGATCCGCGAACAGGCACCTTTACCACCATAGCCAGATCAGGCTTCGAGGCCTGGCTGGTCAAGTTTCCCGCCCGGCAGGAGCATCCCGAGGTATGTGCCATCGAAATGGTCTACGCCGAATGCTTGCGGATGTGTGGAATAAAGACACCTGACACTCAGTACTTCAGCCTGCCGAACGGGCTGGCAGCGTTTGCTACCAAACGCTTTGATCGCGAAGACGACTTACGCGTGCCGATGCAAAGTCTCGCAGCCTTCACGGCCGCCGATTTCCAGAATGCCGGTGCGCTGGACTACGTCAACTTCCTGCGTGCGACCCACCTGTGCACTAATGACGTTCGGGAGAAAGCGCTCGCGTTTGAGCGTGTAGTTTTTAACGTCGCGTTCAACAATCGCGATGACCACCCGAAGAACTTCGCCTACATAATGTCGAAATCCGGCCAGTGGACGCTGGCGCCAGCCTACGATGTGACCTTCTGCGAGGGTCCCGGCGGATACCACCAGATGGACGTTATGGGCGAAGCTTTGGAGATCGGCCGAAAAGCCATGCTCGATCTTGCAGAGGAAGCAGAGGTTTCGGCTGAAACGGCCGACGGCATCATCGCCCGATTCTGCGAGGTAGCTGATCAGTTCGCGACGATGGCAGAAACGATGTACCCCGGCGTCATCACTCAGGACACGTTGCAGACCATCCAGAAACGAATCGATGAAAACGTCGAGCGGCTTCGCTGAGATTGCTCTGCCAAAGCGCCAAAAATGGAAAAACCAGTCGCGATGATCGGTTTTTTTATGCCTGCCATAGACCTTCACGTCAGCCAGCATCCGGAGGAAAAGTGTCGTTCCGCGTTTTTGGCTTCGGCTGCGTTGCGTATGTTGGGTTCGTGAGTAATCTCTCGCCGCACACAAAATTGGCGTGATGCTCGCCATGTTTTCAGACGTTTCCCAGCGACCAGTCCTTGAGATTCCGCTAGCATTAGCACACCCAAGAGGACGCTTGGGGTTAACGGATGTATTCAACAAGGACGACTCATGCTTTCTTCCGCACGGTTGGGCGATAAACACGTTTGCCCGCTGCCAGGACATGGCACAACCCCGATTGCCTCAGCCTCAGCTGATACCAATATCAATTTCATGGGCGCCGCTCGCGTTGGCGATACGTGCGGCTGTGGCGCAGTGATCACCACCGGTTTTCCATCGATTCTGATTAACGGCCGACCAATGGCTCACCTCTCCAGCCCCACCAGTCACGGTGGAACGATCATCACCGGCAGTGACGACACCTTTGGTGGTTTTGTTCTTGGGAGCGCCGTTGGTAGTCCTGTTATCGATTTCGCCTTAATGGGTGCGATTCGCCCTGACGGAAAGGTTGATGAGGAACGAATGGCCACACTGCTGGCCGATCCTCAGTTGAAAACCAAGGCAACGGCTGTGGGTGCCCTTGTCGATCCTAACGCCCCAAAAAAACCGCCAGCCAAGAAGGCCAAACCTGAGGAAGAAAAGAAACCTGCCGCCTGCACTCACCCCGATAACATGGAGCCCGTGGCGGCTTACATTGCCGATGAGATGAACCGGAACATTCTGCATCCGTCGGTCGTGAAAATGAAAAATGCCAACAGCTTCGATCCGGCAGCGGAGACAAGGAAATACCGGGAGCTGCCGTGGTATGCCCGAATCGGGGAACCGCCGAACTACTACACCATGGCTCTGGGAAAGAAAGCAGCGGCATTGACGTTGTGGACGGAGCGGGTTGGACAGAATCGCCCTTGGGATCACAAGCCGATTATCAAGAAGCGGTTCGGCTCGTATTACTACAAACACGGGAAATACGATTACTTCTACGACATCTGGTCGAACATCCATTACGGTTATGTCGGCAGAGCTGGGGGATTATCCGAAAGCCTTTTGCTGGATGGCGCAGGACTTGAACAGATCGCATCTGACTCGATTCGTAAAGCCCAGGACTGGAAGAACAAACCCGGGCCACGTCAGTCACCGGGTGTCGAAGGGCTGCGGGCTTGGGATGACGTCGCCGACAGGGTTTCCATCAGCATTGGTGTGAAGTTGTACAAGCGATACCCACACGGTGGAATTACAGCAAAAATCGTCATGGATGAAGTGCTCGCCGTAGCACCTGAAAATTGGGGAGATGGAGTCAGTGTCCACGAATGCAAGTAAGCGACGCCCGCTCTATCTCGTTATGCGGTTACTTATTCTTGTGGTGTTGACGTATCTGGTTTGGTACGTCGCAGTGCCACGCGTCGAGATTGATTTCTCGAAAGAAGGCACAGGTGATTTGAGGTTTGTGCTGAATACGCAAAATGAGATCTTTCGCGGAAACCTTGCCCCCGGAGAGTCTACGGGCGGGCCAGGGCATCTGTTTCCCGATGATGACTTTTTTATGGAGTTTGATTGGCGTAATGCCGGGCAAAACCATTGCATCAGGATCACCCCGAAATGGCCCACGACTAAAATTCATATCGGGCACAATGGCGAGGTTGACCGTAGCGCTGGCAGTGGCACTGATGTCGATCAGCTGGAGCCCTGCGCACCTTGAAGATTTATACGAGACAACCTTCGTAAAGAAAAACCGGCTCAATGAGCCGGTTTTTTTTATGCCTTCTGAAACATTGCATCAACGCAGTTAACTCTTCACCTCAACATGATCCAGCGCCTGATTCACCGCCAATTCCCCCAGCATCACCAACTGCGCAATGCCTATCGCGGTTCTGCGGTGGGTGGGGTCGAGGATGGCGGCGAAGTTGTTGAGCATCTCGCAGGCCGAGCCCAGGGACTCGCTGGCGTTGGCCAGCAGGGATTCGGTGTCGTAGGCCGGGTTGGCGAAGTACATCGGTTCGGGTTGGTTGGTCGTGCCCATGACATGGGCGCCGGGGCAGAGGTAATGATCGAGGGCGCGGTTGGCGGCGTCGTGGAGTTTTCTGCAGTCGATCGAGACGTACGGGGATGTTGGGTCGGTTTCGACTTCGGGGGGATTCGGGGTTGGCTTCTTCATAATGGCTTCTTTCTAGTCGATAGGTGGAGCTGACCTACTCGGTTCCAATCGAAGAGGTGGCAGCTGTACACGAGTTGGAACCCGGGCGAAAAAAGCCAAAAGCCCGACAGACTCGAAGTCTCTCGCGCACAGCCGCCATAACAGAGTGCACACCATGAAGGCGGGCAAGCATACGTCATGAAAGCTGCTTTTGCTTTTTTGGGAAGTCGCCGGGGTTCCAATCCCGATCGCCGATTCATCAGCGACACTCACAGGCTAGAGCCCGCACTTCCGACGGACAACCTGAAAACCTTGTGGGAAGGTTCAGTAAACAGGGCTAATACTTTAAACATCCCGTAGCGAAAAACCGCGTTTACAGATCCCCAACACTCCCCCGGTTCTCACACTCGCCACGACCCGCTAGCATTTCCCTATCGCCCACCACCCTCCCCCTGCGCGGCCATCGACGAATACGCGCCATCACGTTTCGAGGGATTCAAATCGTGGCCGTTGAGCCACCCAAATCAAATTCAAAAGAGCAGCAAATCCATGACCCAGAACATCTACGACGACCCCGAATTTTTCCACGGCTACAGCCAGATGAACCGCTCCATCGGCGGCCTCGATGCCGCGCCAGAATGGCCGGCGCTGAAAGCCTTGTTGCCCTCCCTGCACGGTTTGCAGGTGGTGGACCTGGGCTGCGGCTATGGCTGGTTCTGCCGCTGGGCCAGCGAACACGGCGCTGCCCAAGTGCTGGGTCTGGATGTCTCGGAGAAAATGCTCGAGCGGGCGAAAGAAACCACCTCAGCTGCAAACATCCGCTACGAACGCGCCGACCTGGAACACCTCGACTTGCCTTCGTGCACTTACGATCTGGCCTACAGCTCGCTGGCACTGCACTACATCAAGGATCTTTCGGGGCTGTTTAACAAACTGCATGCGGCGCTTAAACCCGGCGCGCACTTTGTGTTTTCCATCGAGCACCCGATCTTCATGGCGCCGCGCAATCCGGGCTGGCTGGTCGACAGCGAAGGCAACAAGCGATGGCCGCTGGACAGTTATCAGATGGAAGGCGAGCGAGTTACGAACTGGCTGGCCGACGGGGTGATCAAGCAGCATCGCACGGTCGGGACATTGCTCAACGCGTTGATCGACGCCGGATTCTCGATTCAACATGTCAATGAATGGGGGCCGAGCGATGCCGAGGTTGCCGCACAACCGGCGCTCTCCGAGGAGCGTGAGCGGCCGATGATGATGTTAATTTCCGTGGAGCGTTAAACCGTCACGGGGAGAATTGCGATAGTGCTCTCCCCTTTCCGTAAAGTTTCGTAGAAAAAAATGAGCCTTTCACTCTCGAACACCACGAAACGTGGTGTCAGTCAAGAATACATACCCACAACTCGATTTATTTAAGGACCACTACAGACGAATTGATCAACTGCCAAATGAGGCGCTCTCTAGATGTAGGAGAACAGATACCCATCTTTCTTTCTAAAATCATTTGCAAAACTCCACCTCCTACCATTAGGAGTATACCAACACACATCACACCCAAAACAAACATCACCCCCCAAACAGCAAACCGAACCCAAAACTCTGAAAAAATCAACTCAACATTCTCCACTACCATCTTATAATTAGAGCCAGCAACCTTTAACAACACACTTCCAACCACAAACAGAATAGAGAAAAGCGACAACCCGCCTAGTGGTTTAAGGCTAAAAAATCCAGACAAAAACCTATCCCCTAAATGCTTCATACGTCCTTTAGAAGCTTTTCTCAGCTCCTCTGCCTCAACAACGGCCTTGACCAACTCGATATATCGGTCAGGAGTTACAGAAAACGCCCGTTTCAACCACTTTTCTTTGTAATGATGCAGGTCTCGCCGACTATAAATTGCCCCATAACCAAGCAAACCCGCCTTGCGAAGGCTTATCGAGCGCCATATTGGTTCATACCACTTTTCAAGAATCACAATTGCAACAATCTCAAAAAATACCATCAAAAACAAAAAAATCAACGATATAAAATCAAACAAACCTTGCTTTATAAAAAGGCCAGAAAATGAAAAAAGCGCACAACTAATCAACATACAAGCAAACATAAAAATAGCGAATTTAAAGTGCCGATACCTCCATGCACCTTTTACCGATCGATGAAAAAAAACCTTAGAAAACTCTATTGCCAAGGAATCAAATTTCTTCAACGCAATATTGCTCACACACCCTTCTCCACCAGCACCAATAAGAATACCCATAACAAATAATCTACTAGCGTTCATCGAGTCGCGACAATAAATAGTCGCGGAAACGGCAACAGCACCGAACCATCCGCCAGCGCCGGATACGCCTTCGCGACCTCCGCCAGATAGTGCGCCAGATACTCCGCCCGCTCCGCTTCCGTCAACGGACTGAGGAACGGAATCAGACCGCTGCCCTTGAACCACTCGACAACGCCGGAAGCCCCGCCCGCCAACTGATGGTGATACGTCGTGCGCCACACATCGACCCGCGCGCAATGCGGCCGCAGCATCGAAAAATAGGCACTGGCACCCGCCATCTCGGTCCGCTGCCCCGCCGCGTCCGCCAGTTTGCTGACCCACGGCCCGTTGGCCGCCACTTCACGCATCAACCGATGGGACGGCTCGTTGAGGTTGTCCGGCATCTGAATCGCCAGACTGCCGCCCTGCGCCAACTTGCCCGCCAGCGCCGGCAGCAACGTCGCGTGATCCGGCACCCACTGCAAAACCGCGTTGGCGAAGATCACATCGAACGGCCCTTCATCGGCCCATTTATCGATGTCCGCCACCTCGAACTGCAACTGCGGCAGACGCTTGCGCGCGGCATCGATCATGTCAGGCGAACTGTCGAGCCCCTGCACTTTCGCCCCCGGAAAACGCTCCACCAACAACTCGGTCGAATTGCCGGGGCCACATCCGATATCGACCACAGAACGTGCCTCGGGCGTGGGAATCGCCGCCAGCAAGTCGCGGGCCGGGCGGGTGCGTTCATCTTCGAAAGTGACGTATTGCTTGGCGGACCAGGTCATTGCGTTCTCCTGTCTTGGACGTTCTGGCGAAACGTGGAAAAGCGGCTGCCGTCACGATACAGCGATCGTGTTTATCTGCCTTCCCCTACGTAGGTCCGATATCGCCGGGAACGCTGTCTTCGGCCGTGCCTACAGGGACTCAGAAAACTGTAAGTAGAATTTTCCGCCCCCCTCCGATGTCTGAATTTCAAGCGCCCCCCACAAGGAACACAACCATGAAATTCGCAAAAATCTCCCAGAAGCTCGCCCTCTGGGCCGGCAGCCCCAAGACGTTCATGGGGGCGTTGATTCTGATCGGGCTCTGGGGGTTGAGCGGGCCGATTTTCGATTACAACGATACCTGGCAACTGATCATCAACACCTCGACCACGATCATCACGTTCCTGATGGTGTTCCTGATCCAGAACACCCAGAACCGCGACACCGACATCCTGCATTTGAAACTTGATGAACTGCTGCGGGTGAACAAGGAGGCACAGAACGCAATGCTCGGGCTGGAGTCGCTGGATCTCAAGCAGTTGGAGGCGCTGCGTCGGCATTACCGGGCGATGGGTGAGAATGAGGTGTTTGACCTGGAAGGTCTGGGAGATAAGAGCAAGCCGAAGCAGGATCTGAATGAATGCTGACAGGCAAAAAAAACGGCGCAAAAAAAGCGCCGTTTTCATTGCTGCGGATTCAGCGACTGGCCTGAAGGGCTCGGGCCATTTCCAGATGACTCTGCAGTTTTGGCAGGGTCTCGTCGGCAAACGCCTTGATCTCCGGCACGTCGGTGGTCTGAGCCTCCTGCTGGATCTGCTGAATGGCCTCTTCCGTGGCTTTGACCTGGCTGGCGGCGTAGGCCTGATCGAAGCTGGCGCCTTCTTTAACTTCGGGCATCAGCGCTTTGGCTTTGTCGGCAACTTCTTCGCGGGGCGCCACCGGCAGGTCCAGTTTCTTGGCGATTTTCGCCAGATGCTGGTTGGCGGTGGTGCGGTCGTTGATGACGACGATGGTGTAATCCTTGACCTCTTTGGACTCGGCCTTGCTGTGCGCCAGACGACTGGCCTCGATGTCGGCCATGCCTTTGGCCGAGGCCTCATTGATGAAGTCGGCGGGCGACTGGGCAAACGCGCTGCTGGCGAAAAACCCCAGCAGGCTGACAAAACTGATGTGGCGTACTCGGGTGGCCATCCGGCTCATGGTCGCGCCCTCCTTCTTTGCAGATTCAAGCGGGAGCTTGCGCCCCCGCCTCTCAATCAAAACAACCTTCACCGACTACTTCGACTTTTGAGCAGGCTTGCGGCCCATCTCGGTTTTAGGCTCTTTGTCGACCGTCGTGGTGGTGGTTTTCCCACCTTTGCGACCGGCTTCAGACGCCTTGGTCTTATCGTTGGCGAAGTTTCCCGAGTTCGAGTTTCTTGAATTAGGCATGATTCTCTACCCCTTGGTATTTGATCGCGGCGAGCAGGTGCCCGCCTAGATTGAGAATTTCCTGACCGCCAAAGGTTTAGAAAAGTTGCCGTCGCCGCGACGAACGGTGAGCTGCCAGTCAGTGGTCCAGCGCCCGATGATTCAAACGTTTGGCGGCGTACATGGCCTGGTCGGCGTGGCGGAACAGTTGCTGTTCCTCACGTCCGTGCTCGGGATACCGCGCCACACCGATGCTCGGTTCGATGTGCAGGTTGTGCCCGTCCAGGCGGAGGGGTTGCACCAATACCTGTCGGATCTTTTCCGCCACGCTGTCGGCATCGTCGGCGGCGTGGACGCTGTGCAGCAGCACCACGAATTCGTCGCCACCGATTCGCGCCACGGTGTCGGTCTCGCGCACGCAGCCCTTGAGCCGGTTGGCCACCGCCTGTAACAGCATGTCGCCGACCGTGTGTCCGAAGGTGTCGTTGACCTGTTTGAAGCGGTCCAGATCGACGTACAGCAGCGCCATGTGCCCGGACTGTTCCCGCGCATGGTTCAGGGCAGCCTTGAGGCGTTCGCGCAGCAGCTCACGGTTGGGTAACTGGGTCAGTTGGTCATATTGCGCCATGCGTCGCAGGCGGGCGTGCAGTTGCTGGCGTTCGATGGCGGTGGCGACCTGGGCACAGACGTATTGCAACAGTTCCTTGTCGCGTTCGGTGTAGCGCTCGCCGCCGGGCAGGCTTTTGACGATCAGCGCGCCAATGGTGCGGTCTTTCGAGCTCAGCGGTACGCCAAGCCAGCACGGCGATTGCTGCCCGGCCACCAGCGCGGCGAACTCCGGCGGCGCGTGGGGGCAATCCGGGGTCAGGAGGATTGGCTGGCGGCTGCGGATCACTTCCGCGCACAGACGCCCGGTGACTGTCCCGGGTTGCTCCGGTTGCAACTCGTCATCGTCAACGTGATAGGGGAAATTCAGCTGCGCGCAATGTTCGTCGTACAGCGCCACGGAGAAATTCAGCGCCGGCAGCCACTCGCCAATAATCATGTGAATGCGCTTGAACAGCGCCAGCAGATCCTCCGCCGCATGGGCCGCTTCGGAGATGGCGTACAGCGCCGCCTGGCGCGACTCGGCCAGTTTGCGCTCGGTGATGTCCCGGGCCACGGCGATGCGCAGTTGGTCGACCTCCGACCAACGCGCCGACCACAGGATATGCACGACGCTGCCGTCCTTGCGTACATAACGGTTTTCAAAATTGTGCTTGGGTTCGCCGCCCATGATGTCGTTCGCGGCAGCCAGGGTGCGCTCACGGTCGGCCGGGTAGACGTAGTCGATCATCGACTGGCCGATCAGCTCGTCAGGCGTGTAGCCGAGAATCCGCTCGCAGGCTGCGCTGACAAAAACGAAACGGCCCTGCTTGTCCACGGCACAGACGGCGTCCAGCAACAGATCGATGTAACTCGCCAGCGGCGCGGAATTTCGGCTTTCCATGGTTCAGAAAAGGTGTCCGGACAATGCAGCACTGTTCAACCATCCGTGACCTCGAACTCGCATCCCAGCGAATGTTTTCAAGCCTTGTTCGGCATCAACCCTGGCAGCGCATGCACCAGCGCGTTGATGGCAAAACCGATGAACATAATCCCGCACAACCGGGTGATCGCCAGTTCATGGCGCTGGTACAACGTACGCACCTGTCGCGCCCCGACGATGCCAATGAGGATAGCGTAGGCGAGCAATCCGCCGAGGAAGCTCAAGGCGATCAGCATCGGCAGCATCGACCAGTTGAGCAATTCGGCGCGGCTCGACAGCAGCGCGGTGAAGGTCGCCACCGCCACCGGGTAGGCCTTGGGGTTGGTCAGGCCGAACAGGATGCCGTGCCAGAACGGCTGACGCGCCGCGCCCTGGGGTTGATCGCCGTTGCTGCGTTTGGCCCGCACCGCACGCCAGCCGAGCCAGAACAGGTACAGGCCGCTGAGTACGCCGAGCACATCGAACGCGGTGCTGCCGATTTCCCGGGCGCCGACAATCGCGATCAGCGCGGTGCTGCACCAGATCACATCGCCCAGCAGGTGCCCGCACAGAAACCCCGCCCCGGCCCGCCGCCCACGTGCGGCGCCGATGCCGAAAACCGCCAGCACACCCGGCCCCGGCGTGATGCCGTAAATGAAACCCGAAGCCAGCACGGCCATTAGCAACGATGGAGTCATGGAAAACCTGCAAGTCCCGGAAAACGTGGCCGCCAGTCTATCCCAGCAGTTTGTGAATATTCACGGCTCGTTGAAAAAACCCATGCCCGCGTAGGGCTTTTGCCGACACGCGGCCAGTCGCGAGGCCAGATCGCCGACGTGGGCTTCGAGCTTGTGACCGTCCGGGTCGAGGAAGTAGAACGACGCGCCTTCGCTGCGGTTGTCGCGCCATTCCTGCACGTTGGCGGCGCGCAGCTGTTGCACGAACCGCGGGAAATCCGCCGCGCCAATGCTGAAGGCGTAGTGGGTGTAGTCGGCGGCGGGCTCGGGATGGCGCTTCGGATCGAGGGACAGGCACAACCACAGGCCCGGGAGCGACAGGTAGGCACCGGCATCCCACGTGGCCTCGACTCGCAGCTGCAACACGTCTCGGTAGAACGCGAGGCTGCGGTCCAGGTCGGTGACGGCGAGGGTCAGGTGGTTGAGGCCGGTGAGCATCGGTCAGTAACCTCTGAGGTCTTCGGGAATGGTGTATTGCTTGCCGTCGTAGGTCAGGGTGATTTGGGTTTTCTTCAGTGGGGAATCCCGGGAAACGCACTCCTTGCCGGCCTTGACGGTTTTCATCGCCGTGCCGCTTGAGGTGACGATCAGGTCGGAATAACCATTGTGGCTGGTCGGGCCGATTTCCACGGTTCGGCGAATTTGCTGACCTTCACCCACACAGTTTTCCAGCCACTCACCGTTGTTTTTGTAGACCACCAGGCCATCAAGTACCGGGCGCAGTTTATTACCCTCGCGCACATAAAGTGTCAGGTCGGTTTTTTCGTAGGGAATGGCGCTTGAATTGTGCGAGAACTTTGACCGCAGCCCGAACGCGCGAACATCCGGGGCCAGCCGATAGCGAGCGGTATCGACCAGCAGATCGGTGAAACGAATGGCATCGGAATTGTAGGCACCGGGTTTCGCATACGTCGCCAGCGTCTTCCAGTTGCTGGTGTCGATGATCGCCAGATCCAGATCAAACACACCGGCATCGTCACTACCAGCATCCGGCACGTAGGTGGATTTGAGGGCAATCGCCTGATCCTTGAACGCCGGCCATGCCTTGCAGCGGGCCAATGACTGGTCGTCGTAATCCTTGGTGACGCAGGAAACCTGGGCCTGGGCTGGAGCGGTGATGGCCAGCAAGCCGAGGGCGATGAAAAGTCGGGTTGGGATGAGCATTGTTCTTCCTTGAAATAAGTCGCGTTGGCTCTGTATCACTCGATGGCTTTGAAACCTTTAGGCAGGACGTAGGATTTTCCGTCGTAGTGAAGGGTTGTCAGTTCAGGGCTGCTGACGCTGATTTTGTCTTCACAAGTATCGCCTTCGACGACATTGGTCGTCCCTGTCGTCTTGGTTTTGATGATCAGATCGGCATAACCATGGGAGCTGGTCTTGGCAATTTCTACCGTTCTGGTCGTCTCATATCGCTCGCCGGCGCAATCACCGTCCCATTCACCGCCGTACTCATAAACCACTAATTGACTGAGCACGGGACGTAACTTATCGCCCTCTCTCACATAAAGAGAGAGGTGCGTTTCTTCAAGCGGGTTGAGGCGAGAGGCATTGGTGAATTGCACGCGAACGCCAAACGCCCGTACTTCTGGGGTTAGTTTGTAGCGCGCGGTATCGAGCGAGAGATCTCGCAATGCCACCCCACCCGAGAAGAAAGCGGAGGGTTGGTGATAAGTGGCAACCGGTTTCGTTTGGTCGCTTTTCAAGACCGATAAATTGAAATCATAGGTGCCGCTCGTGTCGGTGCTATCCGGCACGGAGCTGCGCTCAAATTTCGCATTCGCGCTGATGATCAACCCCGGATACGCCGGCCACTCCTTGCACACGGAGAAATCCAGATCACCCGCCACCGGCGCAGGCACACAATCAGCCAACACCTGCCCCGCCATCAGCGCCCCACAAAGCGCCAGCCCCACAACAATCCCAGACTTCACTGTCACGCCCCGCTCCTTGATGTTTTTCAGCCGCGCACTATCCCCTGCTCAATCCGCCGATTCAACCAGTTCAACGCCTGATCCCCGCCCCGCCGTTTGTGCCATGCCGAGACAAACGTGAACGGTGCAATTTCAAACGGTGGCGGTACGACGATCAGCGATTGGTCATCCACCTCATTCAACGCCCGCGAAGCGACGGTCAGGATCAGGTCCGTGCCGCTGATGAAACGTGGCGCGGCGCTCCAGTGCGGCAGGCTGATGGCGACGCGGCGGCGTTCGCGCAGGGCGGTCAGGGTGCGTTCGATTTCCGGGGTGCCGCTGCCGCGCATTTCCAGCAAGACATGGGGACGGGAGAGATAGGTTGGCAGGTCGAGCTGGCCGTCGGCCGGCAGGCTGTGGCGATCCAGCAAACACACGTAGCGCTCCTCGAACAGCGGCGTGCTACGCAGTTCGCCGGGCAATTCGGGGAGCACGCCGGCGGCGAGGTCGATGTCGCCGTTGAGCAGGCCTTCGACCATGCCTTCGCGGCTGGCATGGCTGATTTGCAGATCGATGCCCGGCGCTTCCGCGCGCAGAGTACGAATCAGCCCGGGCAGGATGATCGCCGCGCCGTAGTCCGACATCGCGAGGCGAAAGGTCCGACGGGCGCTGGCAGGATCGAAGGTGTTCGGCGCCAGCAGCGATTGCACCTGGGCCAGAATTTCGGCCAGCGGCGCCGCCAGCTCCAGCGCCCGCGCGGTGGGCACCAGCCCCGAACCGGCACGCACCAACAATGGATCACCGAGAAAGTCGCGCAGACGCGCCAACGCGTGGCTGACCGCCGGTTGACTCAGGTGCAGGCGCTCGGCAGCGCGGGTCACGTGTTGTTCACCGAGCAAGGCGTCGAGGATCACCAGCAGATTGAGGTCGATGCGGCGCAGATCATTCATTCGATGCATGTTCCGAATACCAAAACAGAATTTAAATCTGCGCGACGAATACCCTAGAGTCCAGCAAAACCTTGCCGGAGAACGATCATGGGAACGATGCAGTGGGTCGGTTTGCTGCTATTGGCGGTATTTGCCGGGGCGGTGGTGCCGTTTCAAAGTGCGATCAATATCAATCTGGCGCGGGGGTTGGGGCATCCGCTGTGGGCGACGTTCACCTCGCTGGTGGTGAGCGTGCTGGTGTTGTTGCCGGTGATTATCGTCCTGCGCTTGCCACTGCCGTCGTTGGCCCCGCTCGGCAAGCTGCCGCTGTGGATGTGGACCGGCGGGGCGTTCGGGGTGTGCTTCGTCGCATTGGCGGTGGTGTTGCTGCCGAAGCTGGGGGCTTCGGGATTTCTGGCGCTGGCCCTGGCCGGGCAAATGATCACGTCAATCGTGCTGGATCACTTCGGCCTGTTCGGGCTGGTGGAGAAGCACCTGACATTGCCGCGCCTGTTCGGCGCAGTCTTGTTGATGGCGGGAGTGGCGTTGATCCAGTTCTCCCCGACACTGGAAAAGAGCGCCACAGCCGTTGGATAAGGGTTCAAGCGTAGGCTCTCCAGCACCGGACTTGTCGGGCATTTCATCGCCTCACAGCCGGGCAAGGCTTCGCCCTACAAGCAAATCTCCAACAGCCGTCAATGCTATCGGACGCAGCCTATTCTGACCCTGCATAGCTCTCTGTAAAGTCTGGCAACACACACAATTTGCAACACCCCATGGATTGCCCTGCTCAAGGAGAGCTGCCTATGAATCACCTGTCGGAATCCGCCAACACTTTCTCCAATTACCGCAAGGTCATCGCTTTGGCAGACCACGATTGGGAGGCTGCGGAAGCTGGAAAAATCGCCGCCCTCAACGTCGAGGTCACAGGCTGTAATCACTTGCTCGATCAGCACGGGCGCCAGTTCCATCATTTCTGCACCACCTCCTATCTGGGCCTCGATCACCACCCCGCGCTGCTTGAGGGGGCCATCACGGCGCTGCGTGAAACCGGTACGTTGCGCGTTGCCAACTCGAAAAACCGCTGCAAGCTGGCGCTGCTCGAGCAATACGAAAGCGAGTTGTCGCAATTGTTTGGCGCGGTGTGTCTGACCACTCTGTCCTGCAGCGCCGCGAGCGCCGGTATCCTGCCACTGCTGGCCAGTGGCGTGTTCACCCAGAACCGCCCGCCGGTGATGGTGTTTGATCGCCTGGCCCATTACTCGATGAATCACCTGAAGGCCAGTTGCGCCGACGAGACCCAGGTATTGACCTGCCCCCACAACGACATGGATTTTCTCGAATCGGTGTGCCAGCGCCACTCCACCGTCGCCTACATCGCCGACGGCGCCTACAGCATGGGGGGCGTCGCCAATCTGGACGGTCTGTTGTATCTGAAGGAGCGTTACGGCCTGTTCCTTTATCTGGATGATTCTCATGCGTTGTCAGCGGTCGGCAGCAACGGCGCAGGTCTTGTTCGACCAAGAATGCCGGCGCTGGAGGAGGACTGCCTGATCGTCGCTTCGCTGGCCAAATCGTTCGGGGCAAGCGGCGGTCTGGTCATGCTCGGCAATCCGCGACAGAAGAAACTGATCCAGCGTTACGGCGGCCCGAGCAACTGGTCGCAAAGTCTCAATTGCGCGGCCATCGGTGCGGGCCTGGCGTCGATCCAGGTGCATCGCAGCGCAGAACTGAGGGCACTGCAGGTTCGGCTCCAGGCCAACATCCACCTGTTCGACAGCCTCTTGAGCACCGAGCAGCACGGCAGCTCCATGGCCATCCGTTTGATCAACTGCGGCGAGGCCGCCCTGGCCACGCAAATCGCCGTTGAACTGGCCGAACACGGTTTTTTCACCAGCGCCGTGTTTTTCCCGGTGGTAGCCCAGGGCAAAGCCGCGATCCGCGTGACCCTGCGCGCCGACATGGAATCGACCCTGATCCACCGCTTTTGTGATTTGATCACCGGTCTGTTAATGACGCGCGGTCACCCTCGCCACCGCTGAACCTTTACGGACGACTCATGAACCCCAGCCTCATCCTGCTCATCACTTGCTCCACCGTGTTCCTCGCCCAGTTGGGCATGAGCATTTATCTGCCGGCGCTGCCACAGATCGCCGGGCATTTGCGGGTCGATGCATCGCAAGTGGCCTGGGGTTTGTCGCTGTACCTGATCGGCATGGCGCTGCCGATGCTGCTGTGGGGCAGTCTGGCCCAGCGCATCGGCCGCAAACCGGTGCTGCTGGCGGCATTGGGAATTTATGGCGTGGCGAATCTGGCACTGCCGCTGGGTGCGACGCTGGAGTCGTTCCTGCTGCTGCGACTGCTTCAGGGGATCGGCGCCAGCGGCATTTCGGTGATGGCGCGGGTGCTGATTCGTGACAGCTTTCGGGGGGATCTGCTGGCGAAGGCGTTGTCGTGGATTTCGATTTCATTCGTTGTCGCGCTCGGGATCGGGCAATACGCCGGTTCGCTCATTCAGGTGACGCTGGGCTGGCAGGCGATCTTTTATCTGCTGGGCGCGGTCAGTCTGTTGATGGCCGCGATAGTCTCGCGCCTGAGTTTCCCGAAACTCGTCGAAGCGCCCACAACCGCTTCACCCTGGGCGGTCTATCGAACGATCCTGATCCATCGGGCGTTTCTGCTGTCGGCGCTTGCGGGCGGTCTGGGTTATGGCGTGATCATCGCATTTAACAGCGCTGCGCCGTTGATTCTGCAAGGCCCGTTCAACTGGTCGGCGACTGAATATGGGTTGCTGGGCTGGCCGATCAGCGCCGCATATTTTCTGGGGGCGCTGGCGGTCAATCGCTTTGTACTGCGTATCGGTCAGCACCGGTTGATGACACTGGGGGTCGCGTTGGTGATGGCCGGCACTGGCGTGATGCTGGCTGGCAGTCTGTTGGCCAGCTCGATGGCCTGGCTGCTTTGGCTGCCTTATTGCGTTGCCGTGTTCGGCCAGTCGCTGAACTATCCGATCAGCCTGTCACGGGCCAACGATGGCGCGCCGATTGCCGGCGCCTACGCGATGGCCCTGAGCGGGTTCATCCACCAATTGATGGCGGCGCTGATCGGCGCCGTGGCCAGTCTGTTCGCCAGTCCGCAAGCGTGGCCGCTGTCGTTGCTGTGCTGCATTCTGGCGATGGGCGCGCTGCTCTGTACGAGAGGCACGCCCGTTCGCCTGCCCGCTTAAAACGCGCTGCGAAAAATCTCCTCGATCTGCCGTTGATCCGCCGCCCGTGGATTGGTGAAGCCGCAGGCGTCTTTCAGGGCGTTGGCGGCGAGCACCGGGATGTCGGTGCATTTGGCGCCCAGATCACGCAGGCCACCGGGAATCTCCACGTCCCTGGCCAGGCAACGAATCGCATCGATCGCGGCTTTGGCGCCCTCCTCCGGGCTGAAACCACGAATGTCGGCGCCCATGGCGTGGGCCACGTCGGTCAGACGATCGGCGCAGACCTGCGCGTTGAATGTCTGCACATGCGGCAGCAATACCGCGTTGCACACCCCGTGAGGCAGATCATAGAAACCGCCCAACTGGTGCGCCATCGCATGCACGTAGCCGAGGGACGCATTGTTGAACGCCATGCCCGCGAGGAACTGCGCGTAGGCCATGTTTTCCCGCGCGGCCAGGTCGCTGCCATCGCGAACGGCCAGGCGCAGGTTGTTGCTGATCAGGGTCATTGCCTTCAGCGCGCAGGCGTCGGTGATCGGGTTGGCAGCGGTGGAGACGTAGGCTTCGATCGCGTGGGTCAGCGCGTCCATGCCGGTGGCGGCGGTCAGGCTTTTCGGCATGGCGACCATCAGTGCCGGGTCGTTGACCGACAGCAGCGGCGTGACGTTGCGGTCGACGATGGCCATTTTCACGTGGCGGGTTTCGTCGGTGATGATGCAGAACCGGGTCATCTCGCTGGCGGTGCCGGCGGTGGTGTTGATGGCGATCAGCGGCAGTTGTGGCTTGGTCGATTGATCGACGCCTTCGTAGTCGCGGATCTGCCCGCCGTTGGTGGCACACAACGCAATGCCCTTGGCGCAGTCGTGGGGCGAACCGCCGCCCAACGACACCACGAAGTCGCAGCGACTGTCCTTGAGCAGCGCCAGCCCCGCCTCGACGTTGGCGATGCTCGGGTTGGGTTTGGCGCCGTCGAAGATCACCGAATCGATGTCCTGCATCGCCAGTTTCTCGGCAATCATCGTCGCCACCCCGGCCTTGGCCAGCCCGGCGTCGGTGACGATCAGCGCCTTGCGAAAACCGTAGTTGCGGATCGCGTTCATGGCGTCGTCAAGGCAGCCGCTGCCCATGATGTTTACGGCGGGAATGAAAAAGGTGCTGCTCATGGCGCGTCTCCTGACTGGAGCCGAATCGACTCGTGCAATTCGGCGGATGCACACAGGATCGACCGATCGGTCACCGCGGATGTTGATCTGGCTCAATGCCCGCTCGTGATAAAGTCGCCGTCCATCTGCCCCTTTGTTTTGAGACGTGCCCTGCAATGAGCGATTTTCTGGATGTCGACGCCACCCTCGAAGACTGGAACGCGTTGCGCGCCACCACCGATTTCAGCGGCCTGCTGCTGGGCAACGGAGCCAGTCGCGCGGTGTGGGACGATTTCGGCTACGACTCGCTGTTCGAAAACGCCCGCACGGTGGAAGAAAAGCCCCTGAGCCCGTCGGAACTGAGCGTGTTCGACGCCCTGCAAACGCGCAGTTTCGAGCAGGTGCTCGGCGCGCTGAAAACCACCAGTCGGGTCAACAAGGCGCTGGCCGTCAGCTCGGCCGCGCCGCGCAACCGCTACTACGCGATCAAGGAAGCGCTGATCAACACGGTGCACGCGGTGCACATCCCGTGGCGGCTCATCGAAGCCTCGACCCTGACGACCCTGAACAGCGAACTGGCGCGTTATCGCACGGTGTTCACCACCAATTACGATTTGCTCAATTACTGGGCTCTGCAACATCAGGGCGAGGCGATCGACGACCTGTTCAACGGCCCGGATGCGAGTTTCGATCTGTGCGACAGCAACACTGAAAAACCGCGTCTGCTGTACCTGCACGGTGGCCTGCATCTGGTGCGCAACCAGGACGGCACCGCGCGCAAACTGACCGCCACCGAGGGCACGCTGCTCGGCAGTTTCGCGATCAACAACACGATCAAGACGCTCGACGACGTGCCGCTGTTCGTCAATGAAGGACCCAGCGCCGACAAGCTCAAAACCATCCGCAGTTCCGATTACCTGTCGTTCTGCTACGACCAGTTACTCGGCCACGGCGACAATCTGTGCATCTTCGGCCACGCCCTCGGCGAGCAGGACAGCCACCTCGTGCGCGCTCTGCGCCTGGCGAAACCGAAGACCGTGGCGATCTCGATCTACCCGCGCAGCGCGGCGTTCATCCAGCATCAGAAGCGTCACTACGCCAAGGTGTTCGAGGGCACGGCCGTCGAGTTGCGGTTTTTTGATTCCAAGAGCCATGCGCTGGGCAACCCGAAGCTGTCGGTACCGGTTGAGGTCTGATCACTCCTCGCCGCTGTGCACCACCACCAGCAACTGCGCCTGCACCTCGCCCACTGAGCGGATGCGGTGGGGTTTCTGCGCATTGAAGTGCAGCGCATCGCCCCGCTCCAGCAGCACCCGTTCGTTCACGAAGTCCACTTCGACCTGGCCTTCGTGGACGAACAGAAATTCCTCGCCCAAGTGTTCCTTGAAAGTCTTGTCGGTGAATTCGCTCGGCGGATAAATGATGAACGGCAGCAGGCTGCGCTCGCTGACCTGATGGGCCAGCACCGCGTAGCCGGGGCTGTGGTCGTTGGCCGCCAGCGACTGGCGCTCATGGCTGCGCACCAGGCTGTAGCTGTCGAGGCTGACGTTGTCTTCGGAGAACAGCTCCTCGACTTTCACGTTCAGCGCCTTCGCCAGTTTCAGCGCAGCGGCAATCGACGGCGTGTTCAACCCGCGCTCGACCTTCGACAGGTAACTCTTGGTCATGCCGGATTTCTCGGCCAGCGCCTCAAGGGTTACGCCAAGTTTTTTTCTCAATAATTTCAAACGGATAGACATGCGAAGCGATTAATCCAGCAAAGGAAAGACGATTTGTCCTTGCCAATGACACAAAGTGTCATATAGCCTTTTAAGTGTCATCCATGGCAACCACCACAGGACACGGATATGGCGAAGACATTAGCACTACCCAAAGACGAACTGGTCAAGCAAGCGCTGACCCAGATGCAAAAAACCCTGGCGGATAATACGTGGACAGACCGGCAAAAGCTGGCCCTGACCTGCCGGATCCTGTTCGAGAACGGCCACGATTCGGGCCTCGCCGGGCAGATCACCGCCCGTGGCTCGCAGCCAGGCACTTACTACACTCAGCAACTGGGACTGGGTTTCGATGAAATCACCGCGAGCAATCTGCTGCTGGTCAACGAAGACCTCGAAGTACTCGAAGGCCACGGCATGGCCAACCCGGCCAACCGTTTCCACAGCTGGGTGTACCGCGCCCGGCCGGACGTGAACTGCATCATCCACACCCACCCGACACACATTGCCGCGCTGTCGATGCTAGAAGTGCCGCTGCAGATTTCCCACATGGACCTGTGCCCGCTGTACGACGATTGCGCGTTCCTTGAAGGCTGGCCGGGTGTGCCGGTGGGTAACGAAGAAGGCGAACTGATTGCCGGGGCGTTGGGCGACAAACGGGCGATCCTGCTTTCCCACCACGGGCAACTGTCGACCGGCACGACCATCGAGGAAGCCTGTGTCATCGCGCAACTGATCGAACGCGCCGCCAAACTGCAACTGCTGGCAATGGCCGCCGGGACGATCAAACCGATCATTCCCGAGCTCGGTCGCGAGGCGCATGACTGGGTGTCGAAACCCAAACGCCACGCCGCGGCCTTCAACTACTACGCCCGGCAGAACCTGCGTCAGTACGCCGATTGCCTGAACTGAACACCTCATCCTCGCGGAGCACTCTCATGTCCAACATTCACGGCATCATCGGCTACACCATCACCCCGTTCGGCGCCAATGGCGAAGGCGTCGACCTGCCGGCCCTCGGCCGCTCCATCGACCGTCTGATCGCCGGCGGCGTCCACGCCATCGCGCCATTGGGCAGCACCGGCGAAGGTGCCTACCTGAGCGATGCGGAGTGGGACCAGATCGCCGAATTCAGCATCAAGCACGTCGCCAAACGCGTGCCGACCGTGGTCAGCGTGTCCGACCTGACCACCGCCAAAGCGGTACGCCGCGCCCGTTTCGCCGAAGCTCACGGCGCCGACGTGGTGATGGTGCTGCCGACGTCCTACTGGAAACTCACCGAGGCGGAAATCCTCGCCCACTACCGCGCCATCGGCGACAGCATCGGCGTGCCGATCATGCTCTACAACAACCCGGCCACCAGCGGCACCGACATGTCCGTGGAGCTGATCCTACGCATCGTCAACGGCGTGGAAAACGTGACCATGGTCAAGGAGAGCACCGGCGACATCCAGCGCATGCACAAGCTGCAACTGCTGGGCGAAGGCCGGGTGCCGTTCTACAACGGCTGCAACCCGCTGGCGCTGGAAGCGTTCGCCGCCGGCGCCAAGGGCTGGTGCACGGCGGCACCGAACCTGATCCCGCAGCTCAACCTGGATTTGTACGAAGCCACGCTGGCGGGGGATCTCGGTAAGGCGCGAGAGCTGTTCTACCGCCAGTTGCCGCTGCTGGACTTCATCCTCAAGGGCGGCTTGCCGGCGACGATCAAGGCCGGTCTGCGCCTGACCGGTCTGGAAGTCGGCGATCCGCGTTTGCCGGTGTTCCCGCTGGCTGAGGCCGGGCGTACGCAATTGCAGGCCTTGCTGAACACCTTGCGCTGAACGAAAAAAATCCCGCCCGGTTTACGCCGGGCGGGATTTTTTGTGGCCGTCGATCAGAGGCTGGCGGCGCGTTTCATGGCTTCGCGGTGGAACGGCTGATCCTTGAGAATCTGCGCGATGAACGTGTCGCTGATCAAGCGCATGTGTTCGAACTGACCGCCCGAGGCATTGAATGCGCCGCGCCAGGATTCGGTGTGATTCTTCACGGTGTACACGCCCAGTATCTGCTTGCCATGGCTGAGGCTGAACACCACCGTGCTGTCGAAACTCACCGGCACCGGCACCAGAAACAGAGTGAAGGCGCTCAGAAGCATCTGCGGCTGAATCCCGCCGACATCGCTGTTGGCAATCACCAAAACGTTGTAGCCGTCTTCGCTGCGGCCGGCCTTCACTTCTTCAAAGGTGCCACGCCGACGCAATTCGTCACGCAGCATCCAGCTCGGCATGCCGATCACACTGACGTTGATGGCCGGCAATTGCTGGCTGCTGTAATCGACGTCCGGCGCCTTCAGCGAATGAGTGGCCTGGCACCCACCGAGCAGCAGAAGCAAGCCCAGAAGCAGACGTTTGATGAACATTAGAATTTCCCCGAGAGCATGGCTTTGTAGACGGAGGCGCTGGTGCCGTTCTCTTCACGAATAAACGGTGTGGCGGTGTACAGGTTCGGCATGTCCAGTCGTTGCAGGCCGGGTACTTGCGGATATCTGGCGCGGACCAGCGCGGCGTCGCGTTCGAGATGATCGCTGTGCAGAAACAGGCAGGTGCTGTCGCTGGGGGACACGCAGCCGGCACGGAAGTCACCGATGTAGTAAGCCTTGCCCGCTTCAAGCTGCATGCCGATGGTGAAGTCTTCACGGCTCCAGGACACCGATCTGCCGCGATCGAATCGCACGTTGTAGATCTCGTAGCGACCGGGTTTAAGCGGCATCACGAACAGCGTGCCGATGCCATGACCTGTCTCGCGCACGTCTCGTGCGGTACGGGCATAGAACTCGTTGTGCAGGCGCGCGCTGGCGAATTCGTCACTGCCACTCTTGCGTATCAGCAGCATCTGTTCCTGGGCCGCATAGGATGCTTTTGGCCAGATGCCGACCACACCCACCAGATAAGCCGTGCCGGAATCGGCACTCGGTGCGAGTTCATCATCGATTTGGGTCGGGGACAGGCTATAGCAGCCGCTCAAGCCGAGCAGCAGGGTCAGGACAGCGAAAAGGCGGATCATCAGTGGGAAAACTCTGGCGGCAGTTGTTCAAAAATTCCGCGAAAGAGTCATCTCGCGCCCCTTCCTTGGATTGGCGGCGGAGGATAAGCGAAATGATGGCACATAGCCAGAATTCAGTCGCCAAAGATTTGGCGACTGAACGTCATGGGTGGTTCAAAGCACCGGCAGGGTTTTGTCCTTGATCACCTTGGACGGCCCGTTGGCCTTGACGCTGGCGATGCCCTTGTCACACGCCGCGTCCGATGAATAGGATTCGCTGCTGCCGATGATCTGGTGATTGGCCGCCTTGAGGTTGAAGTAGGGGTGACCGTCCTTCGTCGATTTTTTCTCGTAGCATTCGTCCAGCGGGCTGTTGGCCTGCACCGAGGCGATGCCGTTTTCGGCAGCCGCGCGGCTGGTGTACAGCTCGCTGGTCAGAATGGTTTCGGCGTTCGCCGCTTTCAGTACGAACCGGTACTGGCCGTTGCTGCTTTTGCTCAACTCATACCATCCAGACATGGTGTTTCTCCTTTTCGATGTGTCACAGGGTGATTCTGGTTCCAAGCAACCCGAGGAAACCGGCCAGCCATTTCGGGTGCGCCGGCCAGGCGGGCGCAGTGGCCAGGTTGCCCTGGACATGGCCGTCCGTGACCGGGATGTCGATGTAGGTGCCGCCGGCCAGGCGCACTTCCGGGGCGCAGGCCGGATACGCGCTGCACTCGCGACCTTCGAGAATCCCCGCCGCCGCCAGCAGTTGCGCGCCGTGACAGACGGCGGCAATCGGCTTGCCGGCCTTGTCGAAAGCACGCACCAGTTCGAGGACTTTTTCGTTCAGCCGCAGGTATTCCGGCGCACGCCCGCCGGGCACCAGCAAGGCGTCGTAATCCTTGGCATCGACCTTGGCGAAATCGAAGTTCAGGGCGAACTGGTGACCGGGCTTCTCGCTGTAGGTCTGGTCGCCTTCAAAGTCATGAATTGCGGTGCGCACGGTCTTGCCGGCGGCCTTGTCCGGGCACACGGCATGCACGGTGTGACCGACCATTTGCAGGGCCTGGAACGGCACCATCACTTCGTAGTCTTCGACGTAATCGCCGACCAGCATCAGAATCTTTTTCGCGGCCATGGGCAGGGCTCCTCTGGTGAATGCGCAGGAATATTCACAGTAGCCCAAGGACCGCGATGGCGTTCGCAAACTGTATGGATAACTCTGCGCTCAGCTGTAACAGCCCGACTGCCGTGGTTTGTGGCTAGATGAAGACACCTTCCTGTCATCTTCGAATCTGGTTGCCCTCATGTCTTCGCGCGAAAACACCGGCATGGCCCTCGGCCTGCTCGGCGTGGTGATTTTCAGCCTCACCCTGCCCTTCACCCGCATCGTGGTGCAGGAACTGCACCCGCTGCTCAATGGCCTCGGCCGCGCGTTGTTCGCGGCGATTCCGGCAGCAGCGCTGTTGTTGTGGCGACGGGAAAAGTGGCCGACCTGGAAGCAAGTCAAAGGCCTGAGCCTGGTGATCGCCGGGGTGATTCTAGGTTTCCCGGTGCTGTCGGCGTGGGCCATGCAGACCCTGCCGGCCTCCCATGGCGCGCTGGTCAACGGTTTGCAGCCGTTGTGCGTGGCGCTTTATGCGGCGTGGTTGTCCCATGAACGTCCCTCAAAAGCCTTCTGGGCCTGCGCCGCACTGGGCAGTGCGCTGGTGCTGGGATACGCGCTGTACACCGGTGCCGGCAGCATTCAGGCCGGGGATTTGTTGATGTTGGGTGCGATTGCGGTGGGCGGTCTGGGTTACGCCGAGGGCGGGCGTCTGGCCCGGGAGATGGGCGGCTGGCAGGTGATCTGCTGGGCGCTGGTGCTGTCGACGCCGCTGCTGATCGGCCCGGTGCTGTATCTGGCGTTGCAGCATCAGGGCGCGGTATCGGCAAAAACCTGGTGGGCCTTCGGTTATGTCGCGCTGTTTTCGCAGTTTCTGGGGTTCTTCGCCTGGTACGCCGGGCTGGCCATGGGTGGCATTGCCCGGGTCAGTCAGATCCAGTTGCTGCAGATCTTCTTCACCATCGCGTTTTCCGCGCTGTTCTTTGGGGAACACGTGGAGCCGATCACCTGGCTGTTCGCCTGCGGGGTGATCGCGACAGTGATGCTCGGGCGCAAGACCGCGGTGCGCCCGGCTCAACCGGGCACATTGCCGGCCGGGGTTCAGCTCAAGCCTTGAGCTTCAGCAAACCGTCAGCGAGCAGCAGGGTTTCGAGGCAGTGCTCGCTGATCTGGTAGAACGCCTTCAACTCCTGAATTTTCACCAGCAACTGAGTCGGGTCCACCGGCTCGGCGCGCTTCACGGCGAGGATCATCTTGTTCTTGTTGGTGTGGTCCAGCGAGATGAACTCGAACACCTTGGTCTCGTAACCGCAGGCTTCCAGGAACAGCGCGCGCAGGCTGTCGGTGACCATTTCCGCCTGCTGGCCCAGGTGCAGACCGTATTGCAGCATCGGCTTGAGCAGCGCCGGGCTCTGGATCTGCAAGCGGATCTGTTTGTGGCAGCACGGCGAGCACATGATGATCGAGGCGCCGGAGCGGATGCCGGTGTGGATCGCGTAGTCGGTGGCGATGTCGCAGGCATGCAGGGCGATCATCACGTCCAGCTCGCTCGGCGCCACGCTGCGCACATCACCGCATTTGAACACCAGCCCCGGGTGTTCGAGTTTCTGCGCGGCGGTGTTGCACAGGTTGACCATTTCTTCACGCAACTCGACGCCGGTGACTTCGCCTTCGGCCTTCAGGGTGTTGCGCAAATAGTCATGAATGGCGAACGTCAGATACCCCTTGCCCGAACCGAAATCCGCCACCCGCACCGGTTTGTCCAGGGCCAGCGGCGACGAGGTCAGCGCGTGGCTGAAGACTTCGATGAACTTGTTGATCTGCTTCCACTTGCGCGACATCGCCGGGATCAGCTCGTGCTGGGCGTTGGTCACGCCCAGATCGTTGAGGAACGGCCGGTTCAGATCGAGGAAGCGGTTTTTCTCGCGGTTGTGCTCAGCGGACGGCACTTCACGCAATTGCTGAGGTTTGCTCATGAACAGCGAGCTCTTGCCCTTTTTGCTGTATTCGAGCTGGGCTTCGTCCGTCAGCGCCAGCAAATGCGCATTTTTGAACGCCGCCGGCAGCAGCCCGGCAATCGTCGCCACCGCTTCGTCCAGCGGCAGGTTCTTGGTGATGTCGCGAGTCTTGTAGCGATAAACGAACGACAGGCACGGCTGCGCCTTGACCGTCACCGGTTTGATGATGATCCGCTGCAGATCCGCTTCTTCGCCGACGTACTTGGCCAGCACCAGTTTGATGAAACCATTCAGTTCGAGGCTGGTTTGCAGCAGCTCGATGAACCGGGCGTGGTGATCGGGCGCCGGTTTGGCGGATGCGGAAGGAGCGGTAACGGACATGGGAAAAAGCGGCCTCGGACGGGCAAATCGGGAATGGCCGCTAGTTTAGGGGGGATGGGGGTTGGGGACACGCTCTTATTTACCGAACGGCTTCTAAAAGCGGCCCTCACCCCAACCCTCTCCCGGAGGGAGAGGGAGCCGACCGAGTTGTTTTCTTGAGTTACGCCGACCTGAAATACCGGGTCGAACTCAAGATTTGAAACCCAAGAAAATCGGCTCCCTTCCCCCTCTCCCCTCTGGGGAGAGGGCTGGGGTGAGGGGTGGTTTTCAAGCCGAACGCAAAAATCAAAGCTACCCCAAAACGACCAACCGATTCGGCAACTCATTCCTGACCTGCGTCACCGGCACATGCACCTTGAGCAACTCGCCGCACGCCTCGATACAGGTAACAAAGCCCTGCAACGTCTGCCCCTGCCGCACCTGCTCGGTAAACGCCGCGACAATCGAGTCCCAGCTCTTGTTATCCAGCTTTTTGGAAATCCCTTCGTCCACCAGAATCTCCACATACCGCTCCGCCTCGCAGACGAAAATCAGCATGCCGGTGCTGCCCACCGTGTGATGCAGGTTCTGTTCGAGAAACTGCCGCCGCGCCAGGTTCGAGGCGCGCCAGTGCCGGACGTGGCGCGGGATCAGATGAGTGGTGACCCTGGGCAGGCGAAACACCAGGCACAGCACGACAAAACTGACCCACTGCACCAGCAACAGACTGTGCATGGTCAGCCAGCCGGTCAGGTAATGCACGATCCCCGGCACCACCAGCGCCAGCAGGCTGGCCCACAGCAGCGGGATGTACGCGTAGTCGTCGGCGCGGGCCGCGAGCACCGTCACCAGTTCGGCGTCGGTGTCGCGCTCGACCCGGGCGATGGCCTCGGCGACCTTGCGTTGTTCGTGTTCAGTCAGTAATGCCATGTCGTGAAGTGCCTGCTCATTATTGTTATCACCAGCCGCCGGAG